>JAXMNQ010000010.1:0-132155 GCA_034670345.1 Paracoccaceae bacterium
TGCATCAGTTCGCGGATCTTGTTCTCGCCGATTTCCGGCTGGGTGCCGTTCATGGCGTGCAGCGCGGAGCCCGCGATGATCGGAATGTCGTCGCCCGGAAAGTCATAGGCCGACAGCAGTTCGCGGACTTCCATTTCCACCAGCTCGAGCAGCTCCTCGTCGTCGACCTGGTCAACCTTGTTGAGGAAGACGACCATGGCGGGGATGCCCACCTGGCGGCCGAGCAGGATGTGCTCGCGGGTCTGCGGCATCGGGCCGTCAGCGGCGTTCACGACCAGGATCGCGCCGTCCATCTGGGCGGCACCGGTGATCATGTTCTTGACGTAGTCGGCGTGACCGGGGCAGTCGACGTGGGCGTAGTGACGCGCCTCGGTCTCGTATTCCACGTGCGCGGTCGAGATGGTGATGCCACGCGCCTTCTCTTCCGGCGCGCCGTCGATCTTGTCGTAGGCCTGGAAGTCACCGAAATACTTGGTGATCGCAGCCGTCAGCGTCGTCTTGCCGTGGTCAACGTGACCAATGGTGCCGATGTTGCAGTGCGGCTTGCCGCGTTCAAACTTTTCCTTACCCATCTTGATAGACGCCTCGCGGTTGTTGGACCCGGCGACACAGCCGGACGTTTCATGGCGCGCCGTTTATTGAGTCGGGCGGCGAAAATCAAGCATCAGTTGACGCTTGCCCGCCCCCGGGCGCCCCGGGCGAAGGTCAGCACCGGTTCGCTACACTCGGGGCGTTCCTGCTCGGCTTGAAGTCATCGGTGAACCAGCCTTCGGTCGCCTGCATTTCGCGCAGCCAGTCTTCGACGTCCTTGGCCGCCGTCTCGGCCAGACTCTGCATCCGCTGTTCGCGGGTCAGGGCAAGCCGCGATTCGAAGACCTGAATGATCCTCACGTCACGCACATCGGCGTGCATCTTGTTGCATTTCGAATCGTAGACAAAAAAGGTCAGCTGAAGCGCCGATTTTCCGGGCACGACCGGCGGCGGCAGGGAGTAGGCCAGAACCTTGATTCCGAAATAGTATTCGCTGTCACCCTCGAACCGTTTGAACCTTTCATGAAAGGCCCCCCGCACGGTTTCGATCCATTCCTCGGACGTCGCATCCTGCGACACCAGAAGTTTTTGCGGCTCCGGAGTTTCCGCCAGCACGACAGCCGTGACCAGGCTGAAGTCTCCCATCGGTTCGGTTGGGCGGCTCAGGTCCTTGGTGGCGTCGGTGCAGGCAACAAGCCCGGCACAGAGCAGCAAAGCGGCAGCAAAACGGATCATGGACATCCCTCCTGATTGCGCGCCGGATAGCGCGGCGGTCCCCTGCCTGCAAGCGTGCCGGGGCTTTGTCGAGTCCTCAAGGGGCCCTATCTTGGAAACAGCGACCGAGGAGCCACAGATGACCCCGCTTATCGCCCAGGCGCAGGCCCCGGCCCTGCCGGTACAAGTGCCACTGACCACGCGGCCACTTGGCCTGCTGGGCAGCCTGCGTGCCTCGCGCCGGAATGTCCTGTCCATCATCCCGGAAAGCGCCTTGCACCTGCCCATCGTTTCGGGCCGCACCGGCAAACGCTGGCACATGGTGATGCAGCCCGACGCGATCCGCCGCATCCTTCTGGAAAACCTTGATAATTACCCGAAATCCCTGGTCACCAAGAACCTGCTGAGACCCGCCGTGGGGGACAGCCTGTTCATCGCCGAAGGCGCGCATTGGCGGTGGCAGCGCCGCACAGCCGCCCCCGCTTTTGCGCATCGCAACGTGGCCGGCCTTGCCCCCATCATGGCGGCCGCCGCAGGGCGCGCGGTCGAACGCATCGCAGGGGCCGGGCCGCGCGCCGTGGACCTGATGCAGGAAATGGTCACCGTCACCTTCGACGTGATCTCGGGGGTCACGTTTTCGTCAGGCGAGGGCTTTGACCGGGACACCGTCCATCACGCGGTCGATGCCTACATCGCCGAGGCGGGCAAGATCTCGCTTTTCGACCTCCTGGGATTTCCCGATTGGGTGCCGCGTCCGGGGCGCAGTTTCGGCGCGGACGGTGTCCCCGAGATGCGCGCCGTCGCCGATGCCGCGATTGAGGCCCGCACCCGCAGCGGCCCGCGCGAGGTGCCCGACCTGCTGGACCTGCTGCTGGCCGGGGCAGACCCCGAGACCGGACGCCGCATGACCGTGGCGGAACTGCGCGACAACCTCCTGACCTTCATCGTCGCCGGGCATGAAACGACGGCGCTGGCGCTGTCTTGGTCGCTGTACCTGCTGGCTTTCGATCCCGAGGCGCAGGAGCGCGCGCGGGACGAGGTGCGCGCCGTGCTCTCCGGTCCGCCCACGGCCGAGGACGTGGCGCGCCTGCCCTTTGTCAGGGCGGTGGTGGATGAGGCGCTGCGGCTTTATCCGCCGGGCGGGATGGTGTCACGCAGCGCCCAGGCGGCGGATCAACTCTGCGGCACCCGGATCGCCCCCGGCGATACGGTGATCCTGCCGATCTACGCGCTGCACCGGCATTTCAAGCTGTGGGACAACCCGCACGCTTTTCGGCCCGAGCGCTGGGAGAACAGGCCGCCCGATCGCTACGCTTACCTGCCCTTCGGCGATGGTCCCCGCATCTGCATCGGCGCCAGCTTTGCCATTCAGGAGGCAGTGATCGTGCTGGCGACCCTGCTCTCGGAGTTCCGGTTCACGGCCGTGAAAGGACGTGCACCGAACCCTGTCATGATCCTCACCCTGCGCCCCGAAGGCGGCGTGTGGCTGGAGGCGGAGAGACTGCATTCCCGCTAGACGCCCACAACGGCGCGCCAATGCCTGTGACCAATGGCCAGCCTGTAGTATGCGCCCGCCTTACGGGTCGGGGCTCCGCCCTTCCGGTCGCCGAACCCTCTGCCGGAGGTTTCGCCGCGCTACGCGCGATTCGCGCCCGGAACCCACAAGACATCCGCCTTGCCGTCGTCATTGGCGATGCGGGCGGCGACAAAGAACCAGTCCGACAGGCGGTTGAGGTATTTCACCGCCTCCGGGTTCACCGCTTCCATCGTCGCCAGTTCCACGACGAAGCGTTCCGCCCGACGGGCCACTGTCCGGCACTGATGCAGATGTGCGGCAAGCGCCGACCCGCCGGGCAGGATGAAGCTGCGCAGCGGCTCCAGACGCTTGTTCATGGCGTCGATCTCGGATTCGAGTCGCACCACCTGCGACGCGTCCATCCGCAGCGGCGGATATTCCCGTTCGGCGTCCTTTTCCATGTCCGGCGTACAGAGGTCCGCGCCCAGGTCGAACAGGTCGTTCTGGATGCGGCTCAACTGCCCGTCCAGTTCCCCCTCGGCCTGCAGACGCGCCAGCCCGACAACCGAATTCAGCTCATCCACGGTGCCATAGGCCGTGACCCGCGTGGAAAACTTGGCCACACGCACGCCATTGCCCAGCGCGGTTTCCCCGGCATCGCCGGTCTTGGTGTAGATCTTGCTCAGAACGACCATGTCACTTCCCCCGTATCCAGACGAACGCCAGAATCAGAACCACGGCAATGAACTGCGCCGCGATCCGCCAGCGCATCGCCCGGTTGGCGTATTTCTTGTTGAATGCCCCGCCCTTGGCAAAGGTCCCGATGCCAAACAGCAGAATCCCCAGCACCACCAGCATGGCGATGCCGACAACGATGAGCAATGGATCCTTGGCCATGTTAAATCTCCGCCTTTTAGCTTCACATAGCGGACGCATTCGGAAAAGCGACAGGACTTAGAGTCACCCCTTCGAGGTCAGCCAGTCCATCCCCCTGGTCGACAGGACCCGCCGCGCAAACCCCATCAGCCATGTCACCCGCGTCACGTAATAGCGCGGTTTCGGACGCGGGCTTTCCAGCGCAAGGATCAGCTTGGCCGTCACGGCGGAGGGCGGCAGTTCGAACCTGTCCGGACCGCGATCTGCGTACAGGCGTTTCAACAGGCCGGTTTCGTATTGCGCCGCACGCGGGCTGTTTTTCCAGTCGATCCAGCGTTCGAAATGCGGGATGGAATTGACGCGGATCTTGGAAGTGACCGGCCCGGTGTTCAGGGTCATGATATGGATCGGCGTGTCGCGCATCTCGATCCGCAGGGTGTCGGTCAGGCCTTCCACCGCAAATTTCGTGGCGTTATAGGCCGCGCGCCACGGTGCCACGACAAGGCCAAGCACAGAGCCGTGATTGACGATCCGCCCGTGTCCCTGCGCCCGCATCACCGGGATCACAGCCCGTGTCAGGTCATGCCAGCCAAAGAGATTCGCCTCGAAAATCGCGCGCAAGGCCGCTGTCGGCAGGTCCTCCACCGCGCCGGGCATGGCATAGGCGCCATTGTTGAACAGCGCGTCCAAAGTGCCGCCCGTGGCCTCCAGCACCTCATGCAGCGCAGCGTGAATCGAGGCCGGATCGCTGTAATCCAGTTTTGGGCTTTCGAAACCGGCCGCGCGCATCCGGGCGCAGTCTGCCTCTTGTCGGCAGGCGGCAAAAACCCGCCAGCCACGCGCCTTCAGGCCAAAGGCGGCGTCGTACCCGATGCCGGAGGAACAGCCGGTGATGAGGATGGATCGCTGTGTCATGGCCGCGCTTTAGGCCAGTCGTCCCCGGATGGAAAGCCGATGGCCGCCCTGCACGACGGGCTCAGACACCGTGCACACCGCCCCGGAAGGTGCGTCAGTCAGCCGACCTGTCAGCGCGCTTCTGCCTCAAGGAAATCGTCCGACATCCAGCCCACCTCGTTGCCCTCGATCGTGCGCAGCCGGACCCAGCCATCGCCGGTGTCGTCCAGCACCTCGACCTCGTCCCCTTCGAGCAGTTGCGTGACCACGTCATAGGAGGTCGCGGGGCCGCCGCGCAGGTTCACCCGCGTCCCAGACACCACACGCATGTCCGCCTCCGGCCCGGCGGCGGGTGCGGGCGCGACGGATCCGCCCAGCGGCGTGCCAAGCGGCAAGGCGCCACCAAGGCCGGAAATCTGCGGCTGTGGCTGCGCCTGGTCCGGATCAAAGCTTTCCACAAGCGGCGCGGCACCGGCGGTGGCGTCTGGCTCAGGTGTCGGCGCGTTCTGGATCGATTCCGCCAGCAGGGCGGCAAGGTCCTGATCGTTCAGCGCCGCCGTTGGATCCGGGTCCGTGACCTCTGGCTCGGTCACATCGACGCCGTCGAACGACGCCGGATCGGGGTCCGACGGCTCTGCGGCGGGGGTCGGGTCCGGAACACGGACCGAAACGGTCTTGGCTCCAGCGGGATCACGCGCTTGCAGGGAACTCACCCGGGGCGCGTTCCTGGCACTGAGGGTCGGGTCGGGGAATTGCAGCTTCAGCGTCGGGGTGTCCGGTTTGGGCGGTTGCGCGGTCCTGTAGGGGTCGAAATCGGCCATGATCTTCACGCCGTGCTCACCCGGCTGGAAATCCCCACCGCCGGACAGCTCCCACCAGGCGAAACCAAGCGCCAGAAACGTAACAATGATGATATTGACCCGGATCATCGGATCCCCCTACCGTCTCACACGCGACACAAGTTCCTGCCGCCACCCCCTGCGCGGATCGCTGTTTCGCGACGACGCCCGGTCTTAACCGAATCTGCGGCCATTCCTAAGGGAATTTACCCGATTATTTCCCGCGCGCCCGCTTGCTGCAACTGCAACGCGCGGCTATCACAACATCTATGGATGACGACGGCGACACCCCCAACATCACCCCGCGGAACTTGGCCGAGCCCCTGCGCCGCGCCATCGGAGAGCGCTATCTGACCTATGCGCTCAGCACGATCATGCACCGCGCCCTGCCGGATGCGCGTGATGGATTGAAGCCGGTTCACCGACGTATCCTGTATGCAATGCGCAGGTTGCGACTTAGTTCCAGTGGCGGCTTTCTTAAATCGGCCAAGATCAGCGGCGACACCATGGGCGATTTCCACCCGCACGGCGATGTGGCGATCTATGACGCCATGGCGCGTCTGGCGCAGGATTTCACCATTCGTTACCCGCTGGTCGACGGTCAGGGCAATTTCGGCAACATCGACGGCGATAACCCCGCCGCCTCTCGCTACACCGAGGCGCGAATGACCATCATGTCCGAGGCCCTGCTGGAGGGGCTGGACGAAAATTCGGTCGATTTCCGCCCCAACTACGATGGCCGCCTGATGGAGCCGTCGGTTCTGCCGGCCTCCTATCCAAACCTGCTGGCCAACGGCTCCAGCGGGATCGCCGTCGGCATGGCCACCAACATCCCGCCGCATAACATCGTCGAACTGATCAACGCCTGCCTGCATCTCATCAAATCGCCGAACGCGGTGGATGACACGCTGATGCAATATGTGCCGGGGCCGGATTTCCCGACCGGCGGCGTGATTGTCGAACCGGCGGACAACATCGCGCAGGCCTATCGCACCGGACGCGGCAGCATCCGCCTGCGCGCGAAATGGAACGTCGAGGACCTCGGGCGCGGCACATGGCAGTTGGTCGTGACCGAGATCCCCTACCAGGTGCAGAAGTCCAAGCTGGTCGAGCGCATCGCCGAGTTGATCCAGACCAAGAAGGTGCCGATCCTCGCCGATGTGCGGGACGAGTCCGCCGAAGACGTGCGGATGATCCTTGAACCGCGGTCCAAGAACGTCGACCCCGACGTGTTGATGAACATGCTGTTCAAGAACTCGGACCTTGAAATCCGGTTCTCGCTGAACATGAACGTACTGATTGACGGTGTCACACCCAAGGTCTGCTCGCTCAAGGAGGTGCTGCGCGCCTTCCTTGACTTCCGGCGCGAGGTGCTGATCCGCCGTTCGAAACACCGGATGGCCAAGATCGACAACCGGCTGGAGGTGCTGGAGGGGCTGATTGTCGCCTTCCTGAACCTCGACCGGGTGATCGACATCATCCGCTACGATGACGATCCCAAGGCCGCGCTGATGTACGAGGACTGGTCGCGCCCGCATCAGGCCACCATCGTGCGGGCGACCGATGAAAGCGACTATGTTTCGCCGCTGACAGGGATCGACGTCAAATCGCTGGAACTGCGTGAGGATGCCGAGGCGATTGCGCGCGGCGTGCTGGCCGATGACGGCACCGATAGCAAGGTGCCCGCGCGTTTTGTGGGCCGGTCCGAGGGACTGTCGGATGTGCAGGCCGAGGCGATCCTCAACATGCGCCTGCGGTCCTTGCGGCGTCTGGAAGAGCTGGAGCTGGTCAAGGAACGCGACGCCCTGATGGAGGAACGCGCGGGCCTTGAGGATCTGCTGGACAGCGATGACATGCAATGGACGCGCATCGGCGAAGAGTTGCGCGAGGTGAAAAAGAAGTTCGGCAAGGGGCTGGACCGTGGCGCGCGCCTGACCGCCTTTGCCGAGGCCGCCGAGGCCGAGGACGTGCCGATCGAGGCGATGATCGAGCGCGAACCGATCACCGTGGTCTGTTCTCAGATGGGTTGGATCCGCGCCATGACCGGGCATATCGCGCTGGACCGCGAACTGAAGTTCAAGGACGGCGACGGGCCGCGCTTCATCTTCCACGCCGAGACCACCGACAAGCTGCTGGTCCTTGCCTCGACGGGCCGGTTCTACACCTTGTCTGCCGCCAACCTGCCCGGCGGGCGTGGCATGGGTGAGCCGCTGCGGCTGATGGTGGATCTGCCGAACGAGGCAGAGATCGTCGACATCTTTATCCACCAGCCGGGACGCAAGCTGTTGCTGGCCTCCTCGGCCGGGGACGGGTTTGTGGTGCCGGAGGACGAGATCATCGCCCAGACCCGTTCCGGCAAACAGGTGCTGAACGTGCGCGCGCCGGCCAGGGCGCTGGTCTGCAAACCGGTGAGCGCCGATCACGTGGCCGTGGTGGGTGAGAACCGCAAGCTGCTGGTCTTCCCGCTGGAAGAGCTGCCCGAGATGGGTCGCGGCAAGGGTGTGCGTCTGCAAAAGTACAAGGACGGCGGTCTGTCGGACGCCCGCAGCTTTCTGCTGGAGGCGGGGCTGTCATGGCAGGATCCGGCGGGACGCACCCGCACGGTGGATGCCGCTGAGCTCGAGGAATGGATCGGCAAGCGTGCCGGAACAGGCCGCATGGCGCCGCGCGGGTTCCCGAGGGACAACAAGTTCAACTGAGTGTTTCGCGCGCGAAACACTCAGCGTTAACAAGTGGTTAACGACACGCCCCTGCCAGGGCACCTTCCGGTGGCACGCCCCAAGATCCCGGGTCAGGCCCGGGACCGTGGCGACATATGGGCACCGGTTTCCCCTGACCTGCATGGCGCGGCGCCACGCCGGAGTTGCGCGCACAGCCACAAATCGCCAATCTGCCCGTCAAATGGGCAGGGATCAGGCCGCGCGGTGAACGACAACCAAATCTCTCCGGCTCAACTGGCCGCGGCGGAAACCGCCGCGCTGGAAACACGTGGCTCGCGGCTGTCGACGCTGTTTTCCGGCACCCGCTGGCGCATTTTCCTGCTGACTCTGGGCACCGGGATAATAACCGTTCTGACGCTGGGCCTTTACCGGTTCTGGCAAAAGACCCGCATCCGGCGCTGGTACTGGTCGGCGGTCCGGCCCGGCGGGCAGCCGATGGAATACGTGGGCGACCCCTATGAAAAACTGCTGGGTTTTCTGATCGCGGTCGTCATCCTCGCCTTTTACATCGGCGTCGTGAACCTGCTGCTGATGTTTGCCAGTTTCGCCGTCTTTCAGGGCAATGTCACCGCCTATGCGCTCAGCCTGTTGGGCGTCTTTCCGATCTGGTTCTACGCCCGCTACCGCGCGCGGCGGTACGTGCTGGCCAGGACGCGCTGGATGGGGCTGCGATTCGGCCTTGAGCCGGGCGCATGGGGCTTTGCCTTTCGCGCGCTGGGGCACAGTTTCCTGACGCTGATCACCCTTGGCCTGCTCTGGCCGCGGATGACCTTCAAACTGGAAAAATACCGCACCGACCGCACCTGGTTCGGGGATCGCAAGATGGAACAGGGCGGCAAGTGGACCATGCTGTTCTGGGCCATCAAGTGGCACCTGATCGCCGTCGGGGTGCTGGTGGTGTCGACCGTCCTGCTGGGCGCGGGGCTGGGACCGGCGGCCGTGACGGGCTACGCGCTGGCGGGTGCGCTGCTCCTGTTCGGCATGGTCTATTACCGGGTCGAGACGCTGAAACGCCTGACCAATGAGAAACACCTCGGCGAGATGCGCCTGAGCCTGACGGTCAATCCGCTGCGTGTGTTCTGGATCGTGCTGTCCGGCTACACTTTTGCCTTGCTCGTTTCTGCCGTCCCGACCGGCGTTCTGGCGCTGGCCTTTGCGCAGTTGCAGTCGCTCGACACGCTGGCCGAAGTGGAGGCGCAACTGCCGGGTATTCTGGGAGAGGCGAACCGCTGGGTGCTGATCGCCGTGTCGATCATGTGCTATTTCTCGATCTTTCTGATCTGGTCGGCGCTGACACAGGCCTGGGTGACAATGCCATTGACGCGGATCTATGCGCGCGGGCTGCGGGTTGACGGGGCCGAGGAATTGCCCGCCATCCACCAGCGCCCGCGCGATGAGCACATGGAGGCCGAAGGCTTTGCCGAGGCGCTGGATGTGGGGGCCTCGCTATGACCGTCCTGCGCGTGGGTTCGAAACCGCTGGCCTTTGAAACCGAGGGCACCTTTCTGGACGGCGAAACCGCCGTCGCCCGCCCCGTGGCGCTGCGCATCGACGAGGACCGGCGCACGCTGACGGGCGCAGGCATCGACTGGCCACTGGATGACATCCGCGAGGTCGAGGACACCGCCGGGCGCGACCTGATCATCCTGCGCCGCAAGCAGGACCCGGTCGCGCGGCTGATCCTGACGGACGCCAGCATCCGCCCCCGTCTGCCAAACCGCACCCGCAGCGCGCCTTTTGCCAGGCGCGGCAGGCTGGCGGCCTGGGCCGTTGCGGCACTTGTCTCTGTGGCGCTGATCCTGTTTGTGCTGGTGCCGACGATGGCCGATCAGTTGTCCGAGTACATTCCGCCCGAAGGTGAAAAGGCGCTGGGAGAGGTCACCCTGCTGCAGGTGCGCGAGGCACTGGACGAAAGCGGCCTCGGCCCCATCGCCTTTTGCACAGAACCCAAGGGCGAGGCGGCGCTGCGCGAGATCCGCGATCGCCTGACCGCCCATATGGACCCGCCCCCGGACCTGACGGTGCACGTGCTGAACCACGATCTGGTCAACGCCTTTGCCCTGCCCGGCGGCCATATCGTGTTCTTTCGCGGGCTCATCGACAAGGCCGAAAACCCGGATGAAATCGCCTCCATCTTTGCCCATGAAATCGGGCACGTCGTCAGCCGCGATCCCACCCGGCACGCCATGCGCTCTGCCGGGTCGATCGGTGTGCTTGGGTTGATTTTCGGCGATTTCGCGGGCGGCGCGATCGTTCTGTTCCTGACTGAACGGCTGATCGAGGCGCAATACAGCCAGGAGGCCGAGGCAGAGGCCGACATCTTTGCCCACGACATGATGCTGCGCGCGGGCCTGTCGCCCGCCGCGCTGGCACTGATGTTCGAGCGGTTCCGTGATGGTGGCGACGGCGATGCCGAGGGGTTCCTGGCCCATTTCGCCTCGCACCCGGACCTGGGCGACCGCATCGAACAGGCCCGTCTTGCCGTTCCCGCCCGGTTTCAGCCCCGGCCCCTGCTGGAAGGCTCGGACTGGACCGCGCTCAAGAACATCTGCCAAGGAGATTCGCTGTTTTGATCTGGCAAGGCCGCGGAGTCTGGGCGGCGGCAGGGACAGGCATTCCAGACTTTACGGGGCCATGCTGCTTGCGCATCCTAGGGCCACCACACATCACGCGCCCCTCACACGCGCACTCGAAGCCATGAGAAAGACGGGTAAAATGGATATTGATCAGGACATTATGGAAATCTCATACACGGGCGACAAGGGACCGCTGTTCGGCCTGTCGCTGAAAACCGGCCTGCTGACCGTGCTGACGCTGGGCATCTACCGATTCTGGCAAAAGACCCGCATCCGAAAATACATCTGGTCCTCGGTCAATGCCGGTGGCGACACGTTCGAATACACCGGCACCGGTGTCGAAAAGTTCCTCGGCTTCCTTGTCGCCATCGTCTTTCTGGCGATCTACGTCGGCATCATCCAGATGGCGCTGTTCTACGCGGGCATCAACGTCATGGTGAACCCCGACAACGCCTCGCCCGAGGAAATCCTGATGCAGACCCTGGCGATCTACATCACCTTCTTCGCGGTGCTGCCCTTCCTGCTGTTCGCGATCTATCGCGCGCGGCGCTACAAGATGGCGCGCACCCGCTGGCGGGGCATCCGCTTTGGCATGGAAAAGGGCGCATGGGGCTATGTTCTGCGCGCGCTGGGCTATGGCCTGCTGGCGATGCTGACACTGGGCATCCTGACGCCGCTGCAGACCTTCAAGCTGGAAAAATACATGGCCGACCGCAGCTATTACGGCTCGGCGCGCTTTGAACAGCAGGGCAAGTGGACCGACCTGTATGCCGCGATGAAGCACGTGCTGATCGGTATCGGCCTGCTGGTTCTGGGCGGTGCCCTGATGGTCGGCGGGATCACGGGTGTTGATGCGCTGGTGGTTCTGGGCGGTATCGTTCTTGTCGTCGCCTATTTCTGGATCATTATCGGTTCCATCCACTACGGGGTGCAGTCCTTTGCCTACCTGACCAGCCACAAGGTGCTGAACGGCGAAGTCCGCTTTACCTCTGTCCCGCGCACCGGGTTTGTCATCAAGACCTTCATCCTCGGCGGTCTGCTGGTTGGTCTGCTGGCCTCTGTCGCTTTCGGGATCGTCGGTGCGATTGCCGGTGTGTTCATCCAGACCATGGGTCCGACGCAGGGCGGAATGATCGCCTTCGGGGTGGTGATGGGCATCGGCTATATCATCGCGCTGGTCTTCATGCAGGCGCTGAGCCTTGTGTTCATCACCCAGCCGATCCTTGCGCATTACATCACCAGCCTCGGCGTCACCAATGCCGGAGCGCTGAACCGCATCGCCCAGCGTGAGGCCGAAACCGGCGTCGACGCCGAAGGCTTTGCCGATGCGCTGGACGTGGGTGGCGCAATCTGATGCAACGCACAGAGGCGCAATTCTTCGATGGCCTCACGGCAGGGCGGCATGATGTTCATGTCGCCCTTTCCGACGACCGGATGGCCCTGACCATCACCGGGGAGACGCTGGACGCACCGCTGGTCTGGAAGCTGATGGACCTGCGCGCGCTGGCCGACACATCAGACGGGACGCGGCTGACCCTGACCCGGCTGGCGCCCACCGATGACGAAGCCCCGCGCGATCCCGCGCGGCTGATCGTTTCGGACCCGGACCTGATCGACTGGATGCACCGGACCCGGCCCGGTCTGTTCAAGACAGAGCTGCATCCGGGCACGTGGCGCAAGATCTTCACCTATACCGGCGGCGCGGTGGTGGCCGCCGGGCTGATGCTGTTCGTGATTCTGCCCGCCATGGCCGACACACTGGCCCGGATCATCCCGGTCGAGCGTGAGGTCGCCTTTGGCAAGACCATAACCGCGCAGATGGAGCGGTTTCTGGGCGGCTCCGGCATCGGCACGCTGCGCTGTGACGCCCCGGCCGGAGAGGCCGCGCTGAAAAAGATGCTGGCCCGGCTGACCGGCCCGCAAGAGATGGAATACCAGATCGCCCTGCAGGTGTTTGACCACGGCATGGTCAATGCCTTCGCGGCACCGGGCGGGCAGGTCGTCATCCTGCGCGGTCTGCTGGACAAGGCGAACGGGCCGGATGAGGTGGCGGGCGTCCTGTCACATGAAATCGCCCATGTCGAAAACCGCGACGCCACGCGCAATGCCTTGCGGGCGGCGGGCTCTGCCGGTCTGCTGACCATGGTTCTGGGCGATTTCACCGGCGGCGCGGCGCTGGCCTTTGTGGGCGAGCACATGCTTTCCGCCTCCTACACCCGAGAGGCCGAGGCGGAGGCGGATCTCTTTGCGCTGAGCATGCTGGACAATGCGGATGTCAGCGCCGAGGGCTTTGGCCATTTCTTTGACGGGCTGGCCGATATGGGCGCTTTCGAACTGCCCGCCTATCTTGCCACCCACCCGGTCACCTCGGAACGTGCGGAACAGGCGCGCGGTTTTGCGCAGGGCCAGACCGGGACCGCGCCGATCCTGACGGATGCCGAATGGCAGGCGCTGAAGTCCATCTGCGACTGACCCAGGTCGCCCGGGACGCAGCAGGTGATCGAAGATGCCGCGATTCCACCAAAGAACGGAAAACGTCCCGTCACGGCGACGCTGACAGTCGTTAACGCGACGATTTTTCGCTGTTTCCGCCTGTCTGCGCAGGCTACACCACGCAGCAAGCAAATTGCGCGGGGGGCCACACCCCCGCGTTCGTTTTGACCTGAGGAGAGACACGCATATGAAGGTCCTGGTACCCGTCAAGCGCGTGATCGACTACAACGTGAAGGTCCGCGTGAAGGCGGACGGCAGCGGTGTCGATCTGGCGAACGTCAAGATGTCGATGAACCCCTTCGACGAGATTGCCGTCGAAGAGGCGATCCGCCTGAAGGAAGCCGGCAAGGCGACCGAAATCGTCGCCGTCTCGATCGGCGTCAAGCAGAGCCAGGAAACCCTGCGCACCGCGCTGGCGATGGGCGCTGACCGCGCCATCCTCGTGGTGGCCGCCGATGACGTGCACACCGATATCGAGCCGCTGGCCGTGGCCAAGATCCTGGCCGCAATCGTCAAGGAAGAAGAGCCGGGGCTCGTCCTGTGCGGCAAGCAGGCCATCGACAACGATCTGGGCGCCACCGGTCAGATGCTGTCCGCCCTGCTGGGCTGGTCGCAGGCGATGTATGCCAACAAGGTCGATGTCGAGGGTGATCATGCCATCGTCACGCGTGAGGTCGACGGCGGCTTGCAGACCGTCAAGGTCAAGATGCCGACCATCATCTCGACCGACCTGCGCCTGAACGAGCCGCGCTATGCCTCGCTGCCGAACATCATGAAGGCCAAGAAAAAGCCGATGGATGAAAAGACGCCCGAGGATTACGGCGTCGACGTCAGCCCGCGTCTCGAAATCGTCTCGACCACCGAGCCCGCCTCGCGGGCGGCTGGTGAGATTGTCGGTTCGGTCGACGAACTGGTCGCCAAGCTGAAAGAAAAGGGGATCGTGTGATGGCTGTTCTGCTGATTGCCGAAATTACCGATGGCGCGCTGTCGATGGACGCCACCGCCAAGACCGTCACCGCCGCCAAGGCACTGGGCGAGGTGACCGTGCTGGCCGCCGGCGCGTCGGCCAAGGCCGCCGCCGCCGAGGCCGCCACCATCGAGGGCGTGTCCAAGGTGCTGGTCGCCGAGGACGCGCTTTACGGTCACCGCCTGGCCGAGCCGGTGGCGGCACTGATCGCCTCGCTGGCGGGTGACTATTCGCACATCGTCGCCCCCGCCACGACCGACGCCAAGAACATCCTGCCGCGCGTCGCCGCGCTGCTGGACGTGATGGTACTGACCGATGTGTCCGCCGTGGTCGACGCCGATACTTTCGAGCGTCCGATCTACGCCGGCAACGCGATCCAGACGGTGAAATCGAAGGACGCCAAGAAGGTCATCACCTTCCGCACCTCGACCTTTGACGCCGCCGGTGCCGGTGGCTCTGCCGCGGTCGAAGACATTGCCGCAGGGGACAACCCGGCGCTGTCCGAGTGGGTCGAAGACAAGGTCGCAGCGAGCGACCGTCCCGAGCTGACCTCGGCCGGTGTCGTCGTCTCCGGCGGCCGTGGCGTTGGTTCGCAAGAGGACTTTGCCATCATCGAGGCGCTGGCCGACAAGCTGGGCGCCGCAGTTGGCGCGTCGCGCGCGGCAGTCGATTCGGGGTTTGCCCCGAACGATTGGCAGGTCGGCCAGACCGGCAAGGTCGTGGCGCCGGACCTCTATGTCGCCGTCGGCATCTCGGGCGCGATTCAGCACCTCGCCGGCATGAAGGACAGCAAGGTCATCGTCGCGATCAACAAGGACGAAGAGGCGCCGATCTTTCAGGTTGCCGATTACGGTCTTGTCGCCGACCTGTTCACGGCCGTGCCGGAACTGACCGAAAAACTGTAAGAGGCGATGGGCGCCAGGCGCCCATCCCATACCTCCTGAAAGGCCCGCCCGTCCGGCGGGCCTTTTACGTATCCGACCCGGGCAGCGGCACCAGGGCGCGCAGGGTCGTTTCCAACTCCTGTGCCGCTTCCTCATGGGCGAGCGGGCCCAGCAATTCCGAGGCCGCGCAGGACTCGAAATCGGAAAAGATCATGCCTTTGGTGCCTTCGATCAGCGCCGAGTCGGAGGCCGCGATCTCGACCACCTCGCTGACGCGGGGGCGCAAAGTCTCGATCATCTCGCGGTTCACGAACAGCGGGTCACCTTCCAGCGTGGCGGGCATCTCTATCGGGACGGCGTGATCGGCGAACCACAGCAGGACCACCTTGCCGCGGATCTGGGTCAGCAGGTGTTTCATCCGCGCCGTCCAGGCCATGCGCAACTCTTCCACCACCTCGTGAAACCGGTTCCCCGACACCTCGGACAGCCGGCCCAGCATATGACGTACAAAGTGGAACTCGGTAAAATCGACCTCCGGGTAGAGCCCCTGCAACCGGTCAGAGGCGCGCAGGAACCGATCATTGCGCCGTGGATGCACCGAGTAGAAACGGTTCGACAGGTTTTGCGCACCCATCACCTGCACGACCTTGCCAGCCGCCCCGGACAGCATGTCCAAGAGCGCCGGATCGTTCAGGTAGAGATCCACCCCGGCATTCGCGACGCCAAAGTTGACGCAGGAAACGTTGATCCGCTGTTCGACCAACACCGGAAACGGTGTTTCAATGAAACGGCCATAGGTTTCGGTCCCACCAAGGAACGCGATGAAATGGCCATCCAGCTGCCGTCTCGGTCCCCGGAACAGCACCCGGGACCCGCCATAACGACAGGGATAATATTCAAGGGCGCCACGGCCCCCACCATGTACGGACATAATTGCCACCTTTTCTTCACCCACTGCGCAGAATCAGGCAAAGGTCTTGCCATTTCGCTAATGCAGCAATGTGAGTCGAATGCGCAGGACCTGCTCTGGTCCGCCCGGTCTTGCAGCGGGTCGTCAGCCGGTCCATGGTATGCCCGGCTAAAGAGGGGTTCAGGATGGACATCAAGTCGGTCGGCGTGATTGGCGCGGGTCAGATGGGCAACGGGATCGCCCATGTCATGGCATTGGCAGGCTACGAAGTGTGCCTGAACGACATCGATCAGGATGCGCTGGATGCCGCGCTCTCAACGATCACAAAGAACCTCGACCGGCAGGTCAGCCGCGACACGATCAGCGCCGAAGACCGCGATGCCGCGGTGCGGCGAATTCGCACGACACTGGCCCTGCCAGAGGTGGCCCAGACCGATCTGGTGATCGAGGCGGCGACCGAGAACGAAACGATCAAGAACAAGATCTTTGCCGGGCTGATGCCGGAACTGGCGCCGCACACGATCCTGACGTCGAACACCTCGTCGATCTCGATCACGCGGCTGGCCTCGCGCACCGACAGGCCGGAAAAATTCATGGGGTTCCACTTCATGAACCCGGTGCCGCTGATGAAACTGGTGGAACTGATCCGCGGTATCGCCACGGACAAGGAGACCTATGACAGCTGTCTTGCGGTGGTCAATCGCCTCGACAAGACCGCCGCCAGCGCCGAGGATTTCCCCGCCTTCATCGTCAACCGCATCCTGATCCCGATGATCAACGAGGCCTGCTATACGCTGTACGAGGGCGTCGGCAACGTGAACTCGATCGACATGGCGCTGAAGCTGGGCGCAAACCATCCGATGGGGCCGTTGGAACTGGCCGATTTCATCGGCCTGGACACCTGCCTTGCGATCATGAACGTGCTGCATGACGGGCTGGCCGATACCAAGTACCGCCCCTGCCCGCTGCTGACCAAATACGTCGAGGCTGGCTGGCTGGGCCGCAAGACCAAGCGCGGGTTTTATGACTACCGGGGCGAGGTGCCGGTCCCGACCCGGTAAAGCCTTTCGCGACCAGGGGGAAACCGGTTTCTTGCCCCTCGGACATGCGCGGAAAGATGAATCAGGACACGACCTCAGCGGCGAAACAGGCCTTCTGCACCGCAGGCACCGTCCCCGGCGCGGTCACTTGAAACGGCTGTTGCAGCAACACCTGGCCATCAGCCTCCAGTTGGAACATCCAGTTGCCCTCGACCAGTTCATAGTCCCTTTCAAAGGTGAACAGGTTCAGCGAAGGCTCGCCAAAATTCATGGCCGCCGACCAGCGTTCAACCGTCACCCCCTTTGCCCCCATCGGCGGATGCGTGACGACAACCATCACTTCGGGCATCGCCGCACCGGGAGACAGGGTTGCGCGGATGCCAAAGCTGAGGCCCATCTCGGCGGGCACCTGCAGCGTCTCGATATCAATCGGGCGGTCCTGATCGATCAGGTTCAACAAGCCTGACAGCGTCTCGGGGGCCGGGCGGCTGCCCTGCATCTCGACCTCGCAGATCACGCCATGCGCCTCGAGCTTCAAGGGCGGTTCCACAAAAGCCCCGCCATCCGCAAACGCGGCGGAACCAAGGGTCAGGGCTGTGATCAGGGTTGTCACCGGTTTCGCGTACATATCAACACCTCTCCTCGGGCTGAGCCGTCAGTCTATCATGGATGAAATGTGCCCGCAGGGGCGGGATTTGCCTACCTTTGATTTCCTCAAAACGCAAAAAGCCCTCCCGTCCGGGAGGGCTTTCGCCGAATGGTGTGCGGGGATCAGCCGATGGCGACGGCCTTCACGTCCTCGTCGATGTAGGGCACGTATTGTTCGAAATTGTCAGCGAACATCTGTACCAGCTTCTGTGCCTGAGCATCATAGGCGGCCTTGTCCTCCCATGTCTTGCGCGGATCCAGCAGCAGTTCCGGCACGCCTTCGACCGAGACCGGAACCTCGAACCCGAAGTTCGGGTCCTTGCGGAAATCGGCCTTGGCCAGTTTGCCCTCCAGCGCCGCGTGCAGCAGCCCCCGGGTCGCTTTGATCGGCATCCGGCTGCCGGTGCCATAGGCCCCGCCGGTCCAGCCGGTGTTCACCAGCCAGCAAGTCGCGCCATGCTTGGCGATCTTGTCGCGCAGCAGGTTGCCGTAGGCCTCGGGGCGGCGCGGCATGAAAGGCGCGCCAAAGCAGGTGCTGAAGGTCGGTTCCGGCTCGGTCACACCACGTTCGGTTCCGGCGACCTTGGAGGTGAAGCCCGACAGGAAGTGGTACATCGCCTGCGCCGGGGTCAGCCGCGCGATCGGCGGCAGAACGCCGAAGGCGTCGCAGGTCAGCATGATGATGTTCTTGGGGTGGCCGCCCAGCGCGGTCTTGGACGCGTTCGAGATATAGTGCAGCGGATAGGCGCAGCGCATGTTGGCGGTCAGGCTGTCATCCTCGAAATCCAGATCAAAGGTCTCATCGTCAAAGACCATGTTCTCGATGACGGTGCCGAACATCTCTGTCGTGGCGTAGATTTCCGGCTCGGCCTCGCGGGAGAGGTTGATCGTCTTGGCGTAGCAGCCGCCTTCGAAGTTGAAGGTGCCGCGTTCCGACCAGCCATGTTCGTCGTCGCCGATCAGCACGCGGTCGGGATCGGCCGAAAGCGTCGTCTTGCCGGTGCCCGACAGGCCAAAGAAGACAGCCGTGTCGATCGGGTTGTTCGGCGCGTGGTTGGCCGAACAATGCATCGCCATGATTCCCTTGCCGGGCAGGATGTAGTTCAGCAGGGTAAAGACCGATTTCTTGTTCTCACCGGCGTATTCGGTGTTGCCGATCAGGATCAGCTTCTTGTCGAAATTCAGCGCGATCACCGTTTCGGTCCTGCAGCCGTGCCGTTCCGGGTCCGCCTTGAAGGTCGGGCAGTTGATGATGGTGAAATCGGCGGTAAAGCTGTCCAGATCCTCGCGGTCCGGGCGGCGCAGCATGTGGCGGATGAACAGGTTGTGCCAGGCCAGTTCCGAGATCACCCGCACGTCGATGGCATTGGCCGGATCGGCCCCGCCAGTCAGATCCTGCACGTAGTAATCGCCGCCCTTCATGTGCTCCAGCATGTCGGCATGAAGCCTGTCAAAGGCGTCCGGCTGCATCGGCGCGTTGTTTTCCCACCAGATCGAGTCTTCGACCGCGGGGGTGCGTACGATGAATTTATCCTTTGGAGAGCGGCCGGTGTATTTGCCGGTGGTCACAAGGAATGCTCCGCCCTTGCCCAACGTGCCTTCGCCGCGTTTGAGCGCGGCTTCGATCAGCGCGGGCTCCATGAGGTTATAATAGACATTGCCCAGCCCTTCGATCCCCTGATCTTCAAGCGTGAACTGCGGGTTTACCCGTCCAAATGTCATCTGCATCGCTCCTGTAGCAGCGCTTAACTTAGGTCGTGACAGTGCATCATCGCACCGCAGGTCTCTCTTCTAGCACGCCGCTTTTTGGCATGAACAGGACGCATTTGCGCAGTTTGCGCTATCAAGCGCACGTTTAGCGATACCACGGCAGACACCCGCCCGGACCTTTGCAATACGAAGGATCAAGGTGAGGCTTTTTAGCCATTCCTTTGCAAAATTCGCGTCCCCTGAGGCTGGAGGGTCGTCTGATTCGCAGATTGGCGTTGCTGTAAAGCGGATTTTCGCCGATACTTTGAAAAAAAACAGGCAACCAGAGCAGTAACAAGGACAGCAACATGTCTAAAATCGCCCTTGTGGACGATGACAGGAATATCCTGACATCGGTGTCCATGACGCTTGAGGCAGAGGGTTTCGAGGTCGAGACTTTCAATGACGGTCAGGCCGCGCTTGACGCCTTCAACAAGAAGATGCCCGATATGGCCGTCTTCGACATCAAGATGCCGCGTATGGACGGCATGGACCTGCTGCAGCGTGTCCGCCAGAAATCCAAGATGCCAGTGATCTTCCTGACCTCCAAGGACGATGAGATCGACGAGGTTCTGGGCCTGCGCATGGGCGCGGACGACTACGTGAAAAAACCGTTTTCGCAACGCCTGCTGGTCGAACGCATCCGCGCGCTGCTGCGCCGGCAGGAGGCCGTCGCCGGGGATGCCGTCGGCGACACCGAAGAGACCAAGCTGATGACCCGCGGTTCCCTGTCCATGGATCCGCTGCGCCATGCGGTCAGCTGGAAAGGGCGGGACGTGTCCCTGACCGTGACCGAATTCCTGCTGCTGCAGGCGCTGGCCCAGCGTCCCGGCTTTGTCAAATCGCGGGATCAGCTGATGGACGTGGCCTATGACGATCAGGTCTATGTCGACGACCGTACCATCGACAGCCACATCAAGCGTCTGCGCAAGAAGATGCGCACCGTCGATGATGAATTCTCTGCAATCGAAACGCTCTACGGTATCGGATACCGCTACAACGAAGAGTAAGGGATGGCCCTTGCCGAACAGATCCCCATGACGGACGGGCGTGACACCGACCGGCGTGACGCGGACGTCGTCCTTGGAGACGACTGGGTTGCGCCGGACAGCACGGTCGAAAAAGAGCTGCGCGATTCGCGTGAGCGGAGGGGGATGTTCACGCTCAACCGGTCGCCGCTGACGCGCAAGATCATCACCTTCAATCTGATCGCCCTGAACGTGCTGGTTGCCGGGGTGCTCTGGTTGAATTCCTCGCGCGACACGCTGGCTGTGCAACGGGTCAACGCGCTGCAGGCCGAGGTCGAGTTGATCGCCGATGTGTTCGAGGCGCAGATCCCGCGCGGCGCGCCGGTCAACCTTGGCACCGGCGACGGGATCGACCTGCAGGACACGCTTGACGGGCTGGACCTGCGCAGAGGCGTGCAGCTACTGGTTTTCGACGGCGCCAGCTTTCTTGTCGGAGAGACCAACGGCACCGTCCCCCCCATCATTCCGCCCGCCAAAGAGGAAAAGCCGACGCTGATTTCGGATTTCCTCAATACCATCTGGGATGGGGTCGCGGGCGCCTTTTCCTATTTCTCGACCGAACCGGACCTTGTGCTTGAGGACCGTTTGCGCCGCGCCATCGAATCCGGCGATCCGGCCACCACCCGCGTCGAATCCGGCGGCGGTGACGGTGCAACCCTTTTCTTTGCCTTCACGCCAATCCGGCAAGGCGCGCAGATCGTCGGCACCATCGCCCTTGTGTCCCCCGCGACAGAGATCGACGCCGCCGTATCCGCCGAACGCGAGCGCGTATTGCAGATGTTCGTGATCGCCACGCTGGTCTCCATCGGGCTCAGCCTCGTGCTGGCCTCGACCATCGCCAACCCGATATCCGACCTTGCCGATGCCGCCGAAATCGGGCGCGACCGCAACCGCAAGGCGCGCACCCCGGGCCGCATCCGCATCCCCGACCTGACAGCCCGTCCCGACGAAATCGGCCGCCTGTCCGGCGCGTTGCGCGGCATGGTCGGCGCGCTTTATGACCGGATCGACGCCAACGAACAGTTCGCCGCCGATGTCGCGCATGAGATCAAGAACCCGCTGGCCTCGCTGCGCTCTGCTGTGGGCAGCCTGCGCATGGTCAAGAAAGAGGATCACCGCGTCAAACTGCTGGACGTGATCGAACATGACGTCCGGCGCCTCGACCGTCTGGTCAGCGACATCTCCAACGCCTCGCGCCTCGACAGCGAGTTGGTCAAGGAAGAGGAACAGGAATTCAACCTGCTGGAAATGTTGGGCAACATCGCCGATTTTCTTGGCCATGACGCCCGCAAGAAAGGCATCGAATTCATCACGGATCTGCCCAAGAAACCGGTCGAACTCACCGGGTTGGAGCCGCGACTGGCGCAGGTCTTTGTCAACTTGATCACCAATGCCATCTCGTTTTGCGAAGACGGCGACGCGATCCGTGTCTGGGCCCGCCGCCGCGACAACCGCGTGCTTGTGGTGGTCGAGGATACCGGCCCCGGCATTCCCGAAGAGGCGCTGCAGAAGATTTTCAAACGCTTCTACACCTCGCGCCCGCAGCAGGACTTTGGCAACAACTCGGGCCTTGGCCTTGCGATCTCGAAACAGATCGTCGAGGCCCATGGCGGCGTCATCTGGGCCGAGAACATCCGCCCGACAGAGGCCGATGTGACTTCGGAACCGCTGGGCGCGCGTTTTGTCGTCGGCCTGCCGGTCTGACGCTGCGGACATGCAACAGGTCCTGCACGCCACATCTATCGCCGTGGCGGGCCGGGGCCTGCTGATCCGCGGCGCGTCGGGAAGTGGCAAATCCGGCCTTGCGCTGGACCTGATGAGCCGGGGTGCGCGCCTGGTCGCAGACGACCGCACCACCGTGACCCTGCGGGGCGAGTACCTGCAACTGTCCTGCCCGCCCGGCATCGCCGGACTGATAGAGGCACGGTTCCTCGGCCTGCTGAACGCAGAAACCGACACTGACATCCCGCTGACCGCTGTTCTGGACCTGGATGCAATCGAAACGGACCGCTTGCCCCCTGTCCGGATGACCCGGGTGATGGGGATCGACGTTCCCTTGCTTCACAATTCCGCGTCCCCGTATTTTGCCGCCGGGCTTTTGCAATATCTAAAGGCGGGAAAACGAGAACAGCAATGAATCACACGGACCCAGGAAAGGCACGCATCATCTTTGTCACCGGCCCCGCGGGCGCCGGGCGATCCAGTGCGATCAACGTGCTGGAGGATCTGGGGTTCGAGGCGATCGACAATATCCCGCTGAACCTGATTCTCCGGCTGGTAGAGGGCGACCTGCCCGCACAGCGCCCGCTTGCGCTTGGCATCGACGTGCGCAACCGCGATTTCAGCGCCGAGGGTTTGCTGCAACTTTGCGACATCCTGCGGGAGCGGATCGAACGGCCAGTCGACCTGCTGTATCTGGACTGTTCGGATGAGGTCCTGGTGCGCCGCTTTTCCGAAACCCGCCGCCGCCATCCGTTGGCCCGCGATGAGTCGCCGGTGGACGGGGTGTCGCGGGAAAAGGCGCTGCTGACCGACGTCCGCGCCCGCGCCGACATCCTGCTCGACACCTCGGACCTGACGGTCCACGACCTGCGCGCCGAAATGGAAGGCTGGTTCGGTGAGGTCACCGATCAGGGCATGGCGATCTCTGTCCAGAGCTTTTCCTACAAGCGCGGCCTGCCGCAGGGGCTGGACGTGGTCATGGACTGCCGGTTCCTGCGCAACCCGCATTGGAACCCGGACCTGCGCCCCTATACCGGACTGGATCCGGAGGTCGCGCACTACGTCGGCGAGGATCCCCGCTATGAGGACTTCATCGACCGGGTGTCCGGGCTGATCCTGATGATGCTTCCCGCCTGCGTCGAAGAGGGCAAGGCCCATTTCGCCATCGGCTTTGGCTGTACCGGGGGCAAGCACCGCTCTGTTGCCGTGACGGAAAACCTCGCGGCGGCCCTTGCGCGCGAAGGCTGGCGGGTGTCAATTAGGCACCGCGAGCTGGAGCGCAGTGGCGCGGTCTTTGCGCGCGAAAGGGAACTCAGCCAGATTGGAAAGGTAGCCGGGTGATCGGGATTGTCATCGTCGCGCATGGCGGACTTGCCCGGGAATACCTTGCCGCGGTCGAACACGTGGTCGGGGAACAACCCTCGATGCAGGCCATCTCGATCGAGGCCGACGCAAACCGCGATGCCAAGCAGATCGAAATCTGCGACGCCGCCGATGCCGTGGACATGGGCGGCGGCGTGGTGATCGTCACCGACATGTTCGGCGGATCGCCCTCCAACCTCTCTCTCAACGCCTGTCGTCCGGACAATCGCCGCATCCTCTATGGCGCAAACCTGCCGATGCTGATCAAATTGACCAAGAGCCGTCATCTTTCGGTGCCCGAAGCCGTCCGCAATGCGTTAGAGGCCGGACGGAAATATATTGACAGCCAGAACATAAAGCCCGACTCCCCGTGACCGGGCCGACCTGCCGAAAGAAAGACCTGTTGCCATGACCACCTCTGTTCACCGCGCGCTGAAAATCGTCAATGTAAAGGGCCTTCATGCCCGCGCGTCCGCAAAGCTGGTGGAAGTGGTCGAAGGATTTGACGCAACGGCAGAGGTCAGCCGCGACGGGATGTCCGCCGGTGGCGACAGTATCATGGGGCTTTTGATGTTGGCAGCCGCCAAAGGAACCACTATTGAAGTCCAAACCTCCGGCCCGGACGCCGAGGCGCTGGCCGATGCGGTCGAGGCCCTTGTCGCTGACCGGTTCGGCGAAGACTGTTAGGCCTGCTTGACCGGGCCACCCAGCAAGACGGATTGACGGCAGGCGCATGGTCGAAAGCACCCAAGCCACCTCTGTGAAACGACAGAGCGCGTCGAGGACCGCAGCGCCCTACGACAAGCGCCAGGTCAGCTATGCCAACACGTTCACGAATCCGTGGAAGTCGACCGCCATCCGCACGCTGGAATGGCTGACGGGCAAGATCCCCCTGCTGCGCATGGTGCGCCGGTTCGAACGCATGGGCCCGGTCGAGGGGCAGGCTTTCTGGAGCCAGGCGCTCGGCATCATGGGGATTCCTTTGCAGACCCCGCCGGAACAGATCGCCCGCATTCCTGCCGAAGGGCCGGTGATCATTGTCGCAAACCATCCGCACGGGCTGGTGGACGGCATGGTGCTGGCCGAACTGATTGGCCGGGTGCGAACGGACTACAAGATCCTGACCCGCTCGCTGCTGACCGGCGTGAAAGAGGTCGAGCCTTTCCTGATCCCGGTGCCCTTCCCGCACGAAGAGGACGCGCGCGAACAGAGCCTTGAAATGCGCGCCCGCGCCATGGACCATCTCAAGGCTGGCGGCGTGATCGTGCTGTTCCCCTCCGGCGTTGTGGCCTCGTCAGAGACCTGGTGGGGAGAGGCGCAGGAGGCGGTCTGGAATCCGTTCACAGCCAAGATGGTTCAGCGGTCGGGCGCGACCGTGGTGCCGATCTTCTTTCCCGGCCAGAACAGCCGGATCTACCAGATCGCCAATCGCGTCTCGGCGACGATCCGTCAGGGCCTGCTGATCCATGAGGTCGTGCATGCCTGCCGCCGCCCGCAAAAGCCGGTGGTGGGTGAGGTCATCAGTCCCGAAGAGGTCAAGGCCTTCAAGGGCGGCCAGAGAGAGTTCGTGGCATGGCTGCGCGACAGGACGCTGGGCCTGCGCGAGGACTGACCCCGCGGCGAGCAAAGGAGACCTTTGCTGACGAAAGGTAAACCCGCTGCTGTTGTCCCTTGATTGGCTGTTCACGCGCGGACACCCCCACCGGGATGCCCTGCGCGCGCCGTGCTCAGGCCGCCTTCAGCTCCAGGATTTCACGAGCCTGGCGCGCCGTCGCCACGGGCCGCTCATATTTCTCGCAGAGCTTCACCGCCCGCTCGACCAGCGCCGCATTCGACGGTGCCAGGCTCTCCCTGTCCCAGCGAACGTTGTCTTCCAGCCCGGTCCGGGTATGCCCGCCCGCCGCGATGCACCATTCATTCACCTCGACCTGATGCCGTCCGATCCCCGCCGCGCACCATTCCGCGTCAGGGGCCAGACGCTGCACCGTCTTGATGTAATAGTCGAAGACCTCGCGGTCACAGGGCATCGCATTCTTCACGCCCATCACGAATTGCACGTAGAGCTTGCCCGGGATACGCCCGTCCCGGTTCATCTCGGCGGCCTTGAAGATATGGCTGAGGTCAAAGGCCTCGATCTCGGGCTTGACCTTATAGGTGCGCATTTCCGAGGCCAGCCAGTCCACCAGATCCGGTGGGTTCTCATAGACCCGGGTCGGAAAGTTGTTCGACCCCACAGAGAGCGAGGCCATGTCAGGCCCCAGCGACAGCATCCCGCCCCGCGCCTGCCCCGCGCCCGACCGCCCGCCGGTCGACAGCTGGACAATCATGCCGGGGCAATGTTTCTGCAACCCCTCCATCAACCGCCCGAACCGCTCGGGGTCCGAGGTCGGCGTCTCATCCTCCAGACGGACGTGGCAATGGGCGATGCTCGCGCCGGCCTCAAAGGCCGCCTGCGTGGACTCCACCTGCTCCTCGATGGCGATGGGCACGGCAGGATTGTCCTTTTTCCTGGGCACAGAACCGGTGATGGCGACGCAGATGATGCAGGGCTTGGTCATGACAGGCGCTCCCCTCGCGTTTGTCGGTCTTGGTGACGGACAGGGTCATAGGTATTTCAAACAGGAAGACGCCGGGAGGGTTAGCCCTCCCGGCCCTTCCGGATCAGTTCAGAGGTCGAAGAAGACGGTCTCATCCTCGCCTTGCAGGCAGATGTCGAAACGGTAGACCACCTTGCCGTCCCTTTCGGTCCGTTTTGCCAGCAGCGTGGCGCGGCGGCGTTCCCATTCGATCAGGTTCATGACCGGATCGGCGGCATTGGCCTCGGTCTCGTCTTCGAAATACATCCGCGTGTTGAGGCCCACGTTGATGCCCCGCGCAACGATCCAGAGGTTGATGTGCGGCGCCTGAGTGCCAACGTTGCGGCCCTGCGTCCTGCCTGGCTTGATGGTGTCGAACCCCCATTCGCCGCTGGCGAAATCGGTAATCACCCGGCCCCAGCCGCGAAAGCCCTCTTCGACGTCGCCGTCGCTTTCGGGATGCGCGTAGACGCCTTTTGCGTTCGCCTGCCACGCCTCCAGCAGCACGTCCTTGACCGGCGAGCCGGTGCCGTCAATCACCAGACCTTCGACGCGGATGCGCTCTCCCTCGGCATTGGGCCCGGCGATGTCCCAGCCAAGCTCCTGTTCGTAGATGTCAAAGCCCGCAGCCCCCGGGGCCAGCCCGATGTGGACATAAGGACCGGCGGTCTGAGAGGGCGTTTCCTTGAGATAGTCGAGTTTCTGCGCCATGGTCATTCTCCTTGTGCATCTTTCGGGCGGAAAACCGGTTTCCACTTTTCCTGAAAATGCATCAGTTCCCCTCCAGTCGATTTTCGAACAGGGTCGAGCGGCGACCGCGCAAAACGATGTCGAACTTGTAAGCGATGGAATCGAGCGGGATTGTCGCGTTCATGTCCAACGCCGCGATCACGCTGTCGATGGCATCCTGACCGGGGATCGTCTGCACAATCGGGCATTTGGAGATCAGCGGATCGCCCTCGAAATAGATCTGGCTGATGAGCCGCTGCGCAAAGGCGGTGCCGAAGACGGACACGTGAATATGCGCAGGCCGCCACGAGTTCACGTAGTTCCGCCACGGATAGGCCCCCGGCTTGACCGTGCGGAAGAAGTAATAGCCGTTCTCGTCCGTGATCGTGCGCCCGCAACCGCCAAAGTTGGGGTCGATGGGGGCAAGATAGGTGTCTTTCTTGTGGCGATACCGTCCGCCCGCGTTGGCCTGCCAGATTTCCACCAGCGTGTTCGGCACGGGGCGCGCGTTTTCGTCCAGAACGCGACCGTGCAGGATGATCCGCTCACCAATCGCGCTTTCGCCGGGCTGGGCGTAATTGAAGATAAGGTCGCGATCCATCGGGTCGATGTCGTTGTGACCAAAAACCGGGCCGGTGGTTTCGGACACCGAGTTTTGCAGGCTGATCAGCGCATACCGCGGCGAGCGCGCAACGCTGGTCTTGTATTCCTTGGCATAGGCAGGCGGGTGCCGGTTCCGGTCCCGCTGGTAGAATTCGCCCTGGCTTGGCATGTCGGTCTCTCCTCACTTGTCCCCGGGTAGCGCAGTGTCCCGGGTGTCTGATGCTGCGTCCATTTCCGCATAGGTCTGTTTCGCCAGTTTCAACGCATGGTTGGCGCGCGGCACGCCGGCGTAGATCGCCACATGCTGAAAGGCTTCAAGAACATCTGTGCGGCTTGCCCCGGTCCGCTCGGTCGCGCGGATGTGCATGGGGATTTCCTCGAAATTGCCCAAGGCCGCCAGGATCGCCAGCGTCAGCATCGAGCGTTCGCGCGGCGTGATCCCGTCCGAGGCCCAGACAGTGCCCCAGGCGCTTTCGGTGATGAGAGTCTGAAACGCTTCATCCATGGGTGTTTTGGCGGCTTCGGCTCGGTCCACATGGGCATCACCCAGCACGCTGCGGCGCACCTGCATTCCGGCATCAAATCGGCTTGTCATGGGTGTCCTCCGACTTTGTTGATCCCCCGCACCCTGCGTAAGGATCAACCAATTCCTGTTGCCGCATCTTAAACATGGGCATATCGGTAAAGTAAAATGGCATTTTGGCCGTTATACTTGTCGAAAAAGGAAACCTTCATGCTGGACCGTCGAATCAAGCTGCGCCATCTGGAGGCGGTCACGACGATTGCGCGGCACGGCAGCCTGAAAAGCGCCTGTGCAGAGCTGAACCTGACGCAGCCCGCCTTGTCGAAGACGCTGAAGGAACTGGAAGAGATCCTTGGCGCGGTGCTGATGACGCGGGACCGGGCCGGGGTTCGGCTGACACCTGAGGGTGAGGTGTTCCTTGAATTCGCGAGTCAGAGCCTTGCGGCCTTGCGGCGGGGCATTTCCGGCGTTGCGGACGTCCGGCTAGGCGGCGCGGAGGTGTTGCGCGTCGGTGCTCTGCCCAGTGTGGCAGTGCGGCTGATGCCGCGGGTGGTGGCGCATTTCCGGCAATTGTCGCCAACCACGCAGTTGGTCCTGCGCGATGGCGCGCATGAGGCCCTGACCCGGGATCTGCTGTCGGGGTCGTTGGACCTTGTGATCGGGCGCATGAGTGCGCCGGAGACCATGGTGGGTGTGTCCTTCACCCAGCTTTATCAAGAACGGGTGGTCTGCGTGGCGCGGCGCGGGCATCCGCTGACCTCGCGCGATGGTCTTGGGCCGCGCGACCTGGCGGAGTGGCCTTTGCTCTACCCGCCCGAAGGAGCCGCGATCAGGCCGCTGGTCGATCGTTGGTGTCTGTCGCAGGGATTGGGCCCGTTCCGCGACCGGATCGACTGTGTCTCTGGCGCTTTCGGGCGGCGGTTCCTGCGGATCTCGGACGCGCTTTGGTTCATTTCCGAAGGTGTGGTCGCCCCGGAAATCGACGATGGCACGCTGGAGGCTCTGCCGCTTGACCTGACCTTGACGGCGGGGCCAGTCGGCCTGATGACCCGCCCCGAGAGCGCGCCGTCGCGCAGCCGGCAATTGTTCGAGCGCGCCATCCGTCACGAAGCAGGGACTTTACCTATATCCTGAGCACGAATCGCAATCGTCCACAACTTAATGCGGTATTCACCAAAATATCGCTTTACACACCCCTCTTTGGACAGGCACCATATGTGGTAAGGGCGCGGGAAAGCCCCGCAGACCCTTGAGCAGGCAGCAAGCGCTGGGGGCAGACTTCGCCAACAGCGCCATAATCAAAGAGGTGGCAGCATGGCCCTGTCCGAGCAGTATCTCACCGACGATTTGCACCCCATCGACCTTGTCGAGCACATCGCCGAGTTCAACGATTGGGATTTCGACCGCATCGCGGATGACCAGATCGCCATGGCGGTTGAAGGTCAATGGCGCACCTATTCGATCACGCTGGCCTGGTCCGCCTATGACGAAACCCTGCGGATGATCTGCACCTTCGAGATGGAGCCGCCGGAGGCGCAGCTTTCGGAGCTTTACGAAGGGTTGAACCTGATCAACGATCAATGCTGGGCCGGGTCTTTCAGCTTTTGGGCCGAGCAAAAGCTGATGGTCTACAAATACGGGCTGGTTCTGGCGGGTGGCAATGTCGCAAGTGCCGAACAGATCGACACCATGATCACCGCCGCCGTGATGAGCGCCGAGCGGTATTACCCGGCCTTCCAACTGATGGTCTGGACTGACAAGACCCCCAAGCAGGCCATGCAGGTGGCCATCGCCGAAGCTTACGGTCGGGCATAGAGAGAGGGGGCGCTGCCCCCGCCGTCACATGCGTGACGACTCCCCCGGAGATATTTTCAGAGAGAAGAAACAAGGGCGGCGCGGAGGCGGCGCCCTTTTCGCTTTGGCGGCGAATTTCCCTTGAGTTGAATCATGCGGGCGGCAATTCTGCCATTACAAGAACAATCCAGGGAGAGTGATCATGAGAACCCGCCTTTCGGCGCTGGCACTTCTATTGGCCGGGGCCAGCCCGCTTTACGCCCAAGAGGGCGAAAGTGCCTGCACCGCACTGCGCGACACCGTGTTTTCCGGGGGATTTGTGACCTCTGCGCGGGTGATGGAGTCCGAGGGGTTGCCCGCCTATTGCGAAGTGCGCGCAACAGCGCTGCCCGCCATCTCCATCGAGGTGCGCCTGCCGTTGGAGGGCTGGAACGGCAAGTATTATCAGGCAGGCTGCGGCGGGTTTTGCGGCATTCTGGGCCGAGCCGATGCCGGGTCAAGCTGGGTCAATGCCATGCGTCCGGGGCTGGAGCGTGGCTATGCCACGGCGACCTCGGACAGCGGGCACCATGCGCTGAGCGTCGTCGACGCAGGTTGGGCGCATGACAATCCGCACGCCGAGCGCGACTGGGGCTGGCGCTCGATCGGGGAGACAAACCGCGTGGCGCAGGTGATGATAGAGGCGTTTTACGGCAGCGGGTCGGAACAGTCTGTTTTTCAAGGGTGTTCCACCGGCGGGCGCATGGCCCATGTCGCCGCGCAGCGGTATCCGGAGATGTTCGACGGTATCATTTCGGGCGCCCCGGCGATGGATTATCCCGGTCTGGTCGCGACCAAGATGGCCTGGGTGGTGCAGGCCAATACCGCCGACGACGGCAGCCAGATCCTTGGCCCCGAAGAGGCCAGGCTGATCGGCGATGCGGTCTATGCGCAATGTGATGCCGTGGACGGGGCCGAGGACGGATCGATTGCCGACCCGCGCGCCTGCGATGTGGATTACAGCGACCTTGGCCTGAGCAATCAACAGATGGACACGCTGATGAAATGGCGCGAAGGCCCGCGCAATGCGGCTGGAGAACAGCTTTATCCCGGCGGCATTCCGGAAGGGTCAGAACCGTTCTGGTGGCTCTGGCTGACCGGCAACGGCACGGGCGGCGGCAATCTGGTCCCGGCCTTTGCCGTCAACTTTGGCCGCTACATGGCCTTCCCGGTCGATCCCGGCCCGGAGTGGACGCCGATGGACTTTGACTTCGAAGAAGACCCGTCGCGGCTGGCAACCATGTCGGCGGTTTACAACGGCGACAGTCTGGACCTGTCCAAGTTCCGCGAGGCGGGCGGCAAGATGATCGTCTGGCATGGCTGGGCCGACGCCATCGTGACGCCTTACAAGACCGTGGACTGGTATGAAAAGGCGGCGGAGATGGCCGGCGGTGATGACGTGCTGAAGGAAAACGTGGCGCTGTTCATGGTCCCCGGGTTGGACCATTGCGGCATCCTGCCCGGTCCCGACGGCATCAACGACGCCAGCCTTGACCCGATGACCCCGCTTGAGGCCTGGATGAACGAAGGGACGGCCCCGACCTCGATCATGGCCGAGTGACCTTGTCCCTCATTCGCGGCGGGCCTAGTGTCCGCCGCGAAACACCATAGGGGGACGCAATGCAGGATACGGAATTGGCGCGGCGCGGTCTGGCGCTGTTGGGATGCGGCAAGATGGGGTCGGCGATGCTGGCCGGTTGGCTGGCGCGCGGTTTACCCGCGACTTCGGTCCGGGTGCAGGATCCCCACCCCTCGGACTGGCTGAAGGATCAGGGCGTCCATATCAATGCAGGATTCGGCGACAGCCCCGCCGTCGTGCTGATCGCCGTCAAACCGCAGGTCATGGCAGAGGCGCTGCCTGCGCTGCAGGCATTGCCCAAGGGCGACACGCTGTTCATCTCGGTCGCCGCCGGGATCCCGATGGCCACCTATGAGGCGCATCTGGGTGCGGTGCCCATCGTGCGCGCCATGCCCAACACCCCCGCCGCCGTGGGCAAGGGGATCACCGCGATCGTCGGCAATGCGCAGACGCGTGACGCCCATCTGGCACTGGCCGAAGAACTGCTGTCCGCCGTGGGCGAGGTTGTCCGGCTGGAGAGTGAGACGCAAATGGATGCCGTCACCGGCGTCAGCGGGTCGGGTCCGGCCTATGTCTTTCACATGATTGAATGTCTGGCCGCCGCAGGAGAGGCAGAGGGGCTGTCCCCCGACCTTGCTCTTGCGCTGGCGCGGGCCACCGTGGCGGGCGCGGGGGCCTTGGCCAAGGAGACCGGTGATGACCCGGCGCAACTGCGGCGCAACGTGACTTCTCCCAACGGCACCACGCAGGCCGGGCTGGAGGTGTTGATGGATGACGACAAGGGCCTGCCGCCCCTGATCCGCGCCACCGTGGCTGCCGCCGCGCGCCGGTCAAGGGAACTGGCCGATGGCTGAGATCACATTCGACGATTTCCTGAAGGTGGACATCCGCCTTGGCACCGTGATCCGTGCGGAACCTTTCCCCGAAGCCCGCAAACCGGCAATCAAGCTGTGGATAGATTTCGGTCCCGAGTTGGGCGAGAAGAAAAGCTCGGCCCAGATCACCGTGCATTACGCGCCGGATAGCCTCGTCGGCAAGCAGGTCATGGCCGTGGTCAATTTCCCGCCCCGCCAGATCGGACCGATGCGGTCAGAGGTATTGGTGCTGGGTGTGTCGGATGAGAACGGCTCAATCGTGCTGATCGGCCCGGACCATCCCGCACCGAACGGTACACGGATGCACTGACCGGAAAACGGCCGCCCCTTTTCGAAGCGACCGCCTCCGCTGCAAGGTCACACTTCCGGTGCCTGCGGATCGGGGATCAGTCCCGGCCTGATCTTTGGCGGTTTGAATAGCGCATCGTCGCGCTTGATCTTGCGAGAGATCAGCAGGCCAAGGGGCCGCGCCGCCACCAGGCCAAAGAACACCGACACGGCAATCGCCATCCAACTGTACCACTCCACCGTCAGAAAGGTGATGATAAGAACGCCTGACAGGACGGTGAAGACCAGCAGGCTGATATACCAAGATAAACGGTCCATGACTTTACTCCTTTCAGGAGAAGAACGCATGGCCTTTCGCAGGGGTTCCCTTGACCTTGGCCCGTGGTTGCGGTTCGCTCGCAGGACAGGAGGACGCGCCCATGACCTTGCCCGCGATTACCGGCCACGGGGTTTTCACACCCGACCTCAGCATCTCGAACGAGGAACTGGCGGTAGCTTTCAACGCCTACGCGGACCGATGGAATACCGAGCACGCGGCCGAGATCGCCGCGGGCGAGGTGCAGGAGATTGGGCCGTCCAGCCCGGATTTCATCTTGTCCGCTTCCGGTATCGAGCGCCGTTACGTGTTGGACAAGGAGGGTGTGCTGGACCCCGGGCGCATGTATCCCCGATTGCAGCCGCGCCCGGATGAAGCGCCGGGGGTGATGGCGGAAATGGGCGTCGACGCCTGCCGCAAGGCGATGGAGATGGCGGGCCGCACGGGTGAGGACGTGGATCTTGTGATCTGCGCCGCGTCGAACCACGAACGCGCCTATCCGGCCATCGCCATCGAAATCCAGACCCTGCTGGGCTGTGGCGGCTTTGCCTTTGACATGAACGTGGCCTGTTCGTCGGCCACTTTCGGCATTCAGGCCGCCGCTGACATGATCCGCTCGGGCAGCGTGCGCCGGGCGCTGGTGGTCAACCCCGAGATCTGTTCAGGCCATCTGGAATGGCGCGACCGGGATTGCCATTTCATCTTTGGCGACGTCTGCACCGCGGTCCTGCTGGAGGCCGCTGACAACGCGAAGAGCGGGCATTGGAACATCCATTCCACCCGCTGCGCCACGCAGTTTTCCAACAACATCCGCAACAACAACGGATTTCTGCGCCGCGCCCACGACCAGATGGACGACCGGCGCGACATGCAGTTCATGCAGAACGGGCGCAAGGTCTTCAAGGAAGTGTTGCCGTTGGTATCGGCGCATATCCTCGGCCATCTGGAAGAGGAAGGCTGGAACGCGGATCAGTTGAAGCGCCTCTGGCTGCATCAGGCCAACAAGACGATGAACGATTTCATCGGGAAAAAGGTTCTGGGCCGCGTGCCGGAGGAAGGTGAACAACCCAATATCCTGCAGGACTACGCCAACACCTCTTCGGCCGGGTCGATCATCGCCTTTTCCAAACACTCGAACGATATGCAGACCGGCGACCGGGGCGTGATCTGCTCTTTTGGCGCCGGTTATTCCGTGGGGTCGGTTCTGATCGAACGGGCCTGATCGGCCTCTTCCGCCTCCATCGCCTCTCGCAGTCCTTCGGCCTCGCCCTCGCCCCCGGCAAGGACGGCGGTTTCCGGTGTGATGCCCTTGGCCGGGGCCGACATCTGGAACGCGCCCTTTTCCGCATCCGGCACGGCGGCGCGCTGCACGATGCGCCACAGCGTGTAGAGGATCATCACCACATGGGCCACGACCGTGGTCAGGAACAGGCCCTGCGCCCCGGTGACAGTCATGGCGACACCTGCAATCAACGGTCCGCCGATATTGCCGAGGCCAAAGACCATCAGCAGACCGCCGGAGACCTGGATTGCCGTGCCCTCGGGCGCGTGATCGTTGGCATGGGCCACGATGATCGGATACATCGCAAAGATCGCCGCGCCAAAACCTGCGACCAGCACAAGGTTCATGAACTGGTCCTGGGGCGCCAGCAGGATGAACCCCAGATCCGCCACCAGCGCGACAGTCGCCACAAAAATCAGAACCTTGCGCCGGTCCATCCGGTCGCTGGCATATCCGATGGGGATTTGCGCCAGCGCCCCCGCCAGCACCGGAATCGAGGCAAAAAGCGCAATGGCAGAGAGCGGCAGACCAACGCCCCCGGCGTAGACCGCTGCCAGCGTCCCGAACGATCCGTTTGAAATGCCAACAAGAAAGACCGCCGCGACCGCCACCGGCGAGTTGCGCCAGAGCAAGGCCAGGTTCAGCTTGACCGAAGTCAGCGGCGCAGGCGATTCCGAGGTCGACAGCGCCGTTGGCACCAAGGCCATGCAATAGACGATCGCGGCCACGGCGAAGAACAGGAACCCGCTGGCATCGCCCAATGCCACCGCCATCTGCCCTGCCGTCATCGCGCCAAGGTTGACCATCGTGTAGACGCCAAAGATCGTACCGCGGGTCTTTGGGCTGGCCTTGTCCGACAGCCAGCTTTCCACGATCATCGCCGCCCCGGCAAAGCAGAACCCCGACACCGCGCGCACCGGAATCCATGCCTCGGTCCGGACCACCAGCGCCTGCAACAGGATGGCGACGGCGGCAAAGGCGCACATGACGCCAAAGGTCCGGATGTGCCCGACAGAGCCGACCATGCGCGGCACGTACATGCAGCCAAGGACATAGCCGACAGCCCAGCCCGTGCCGAGCAGGCCAAGCGAGGTGGCTGAAAACCCCTCTGCCGCGCCACGAACGGGCAGGACCAGCCCGTGCATTCCGCCGGCAAAGAGAAGGAGGGCGGAGCCAAAAAGAAGGGCGCTGACGGGAAATAACTGTCGGATCATGCCCGACAACCTAGAGATTCATGCCGAAGCTGCAATATTCGTGTTCCCCTGCGCCTGCAGGAAATCGCCACTATTGCATCACGCTGTAGAATGGTTGGGCTTTTCCTCGTCCTTCAGCAACAACAACAATGAGGCCGCGGTCAGCGCGACACCGGGCAGGACCAGCAGGGTCGGCACCCCCTGCCCCAACGCCAGTTCCCAAAGGATCACGCAGCTGGGCACGATGTAGGAATAGGCCATGACCTTGGCTGAAGGCAGGCGCAGAGCGGCGTAACGCAGGATGACAAAGGTCACGCCGGTCGCCGCCAGCGCGACATACAGGATCGTCCACCAGACAATCGCGGGCAGCGCGGCCCAATCCATCGCCAGCAGGTCACGCCCGGCCCAGACGCACAGGATCATGGACCCCGCCGTCAGGATCCCCGCGTTGAAGGCGATGCCGGATTCGCCCCGGCTGAGCTTGCGCAGCATCGGCGCATAGAGCGCATGGGCGATACAGCCCCAGAAGAAGACTGTCTCACCCTGACCGATTTCGAACCGCATGAGCGCGGCAATCTCGGCATCGAAAATCACCCAAAGCGCCCCGATGCCGCCCACAACGATGGCCAGCGCCATGCGCGGCGTCGTCACCTGCCGCACCACGATGTAGCCAAACACCGCCGTCAGCGCCGGATTGAGGGTAAAAACCGCCGCCATGCTGACCGGTTCCGCGGTTTTCAGCCCCTCGAACATGGCCACGAAATAGATGACGAACAGCCCGGCCAGCACAAAATACCGCCAGGGGGCGGCAAAAAGCGCCCGGTTCACCTTGCCCGTGGCCAGCGCCCAGACCCAGAGCACTGTCCCCGCGATCACAAAGCGCACCGCGTTCAGCACCGCCGGGTCAATATGGTTCGCCGCCAGTCCGCCCAGAGAAAACGACCCCGACACCAGCAGGGCAAAACAAAACATGGCCAGATGGCCTTTGCCGGCCTCGCTCATCGGGCTGAGTCTTCTCCGGCAAAGGCCTTCAGGTGGGTCAGAAAGGCCTGCACCTTGGCGGTCCTGTGCAGGTCCACATGCGTCACAAGCCAGAGCGGAGAGGCCCATTCGTCGCGCGGCGGCATGATCTGCACCAGTTCAGGATATTGCGCCGCCTCCCGCGTGCCGAGGAACCCGATCCCCGCGCCCTCGACAATCGCCGACTGGATCACCCGCGCGTCGGTGCTGCGGAACACCACTTGCTCGAACGGCACATTCGCTTTCAACCACCGCTGGAATGGCGCGCGGCTGTCGGGATCGTCATGCGCCACGAACAGATGGCTTTTCAGGGCGTCCTCGTTTTCGGGAAAGCCCATTGCCTCGACATAGTCCCGATGCGCGTACATCGCGATGTCCTGCCGGTTGAACGGTTGCACAACGTTGTCCGGCTCTTGCGGAGAGGCCCCTGCACGCAGGGCCACATGCGCCTCGCCGTATTCAAGCCGGAACACCCGGTCATCGGTCAGGAACCGCACGATCACCTCGGGGTACTTTTCGCGGAAACTCTTGAGCGCGGGCACCATCAGCGGCGCGAAGGACACCAGCGAGGTCACCATCAGATCGCCGGCGACGTCATTGCCACGTCCCCTGATCCGACCCTCCAGCTGCTGGAACTGGTCGTCGGTGGTCTGCGCCACGCGCATCAGGTCCTGCCCCGCCTCGGTCGCGGTATAGCCCCGGGCGTGACGCTGGAACAGCTTGACGCCCATCCGGCCTTCGAGGGCGTCGATATGGCGGATCACGGTGGCATGATGCACGCCCAGAACCTCTGCGGCGCCGCTGACCGTGCCCAATCTGGCCACCTGATAGGCGGTCCGGATCTCATCCCAATTATCCATGCCAGACTCCGAGTGTGTGCGCTGAGTAACGCTTGCTGTGATTTCTGCGCAATTGCGTTCGGAAACGCAATGACCAAATCTCTGTCACAAGCAAACACCCGTCAAAGGACCCCGACCATGACCCAGACTGTTCTGCGCGTCGACGCATCCGCCCGCACCGAAGGCTCTGTCAGCCGCCAACTGGCCGACGAGGTGATCTCGCGGTTGACCCCGGCCAAGCTGATCGCACGCGACCTTGTCGACACCGTGCCCCAGATCGACGGCGCATGGCTGGCCGCCAACATGACACCCGCAGAGGACCGCACACCGGCCCAGCGCGCCAAGCTGGCGCTGTCGGACGCGCTGATCGAGGAAGTGCAGGCCGCCGATACCATCGTCATCGCCCTGCCGATCTACAATTTCGGCGTCCCCTCCAGCCTCAAGGCATGGGTCGACATGATCGCCCGGGCCGGCATCACCTTCAAATACACCGAACAGGGGCCGGTTGGCCTGCTCGAAGGCAAGCGGGTGATCTTTACAATCGCCTCGGGCGGGACAGAGGTTGACGGCCCGATCGATTTCGCCACGCCCTGGCTGCGCCACGTCATGGGCTTTGTCGGCATCACCGACGTCCAGATGGTGCGGTCCGACCGCCAGATGGTGGATGCCGCGGCGTCGAAAGAGCGTGCCAGGGAAGACCTCGAAAAGCTCGCGGCCTGAGCTGCCACACATCCGGGGCCGCCCTGCGCGGCCCCGGCATTTGACGCCGCGGCGCCCCGGTCTTAGCCTGACGACATGGGCGTCATACAGAACTCCGAAACGGTATTTGAGGCCAGCATCCGCGCGCGCCTTGCCGGGATCATCCTGCTGGTTCTTGGGCCGATCTTCGCCGCCATCGGCTTTGCCGCTTTGGGCGGAGGAGAGGCGCAGGGCGCGATATTCGCCGCCATCGGTCTCGGCCTGACCGGCCTTGCCGTCTGGCTGCTGTCGCGCGGCACCCGCCTGCGGCTCGACCGGGCAGATAACAGCGCGTGCATCACTTTTTTCAACCTGCTGGGCAAACGGCAGATCGACGTGCCGCTGGATGCGATCTCGCAAGCAAGCGTGCTCAAGACGCGCAATTCCGGAACACGCCTTTACAAGCTGGTGCTGCATGTGCCCGAGGGTGCGCAGGCCGGGACCTATTCGCTGACCGGCGGTTACAGTTCCGGTGGCTGGTCAAAGGGGCGCATGGCACGCGCAATCAATGCCTGGCTCGGTGTCCCGGACGCCTGACAAGCCGGATCAGCTGGACGCGAACCCCGCTGGATATCCGCCCAATAACACCCGAACCTCTGGGTCCATGAGATCAAGCTCGGCATAGAGCAGCGCCGACTGCGGATCGCGGAATACATCCAGCGGATAGGGCATCCTGGCCCGCACAGAGTCTCGATACAGCTTGCAGATGCCAAAGTTCACCTTGCCCGGCGCGAAGATCGAGGTGCGCGCACGCGGGTCGCGCGCCTCGTGATAAGCGGTCAGCCGATGCGCCAGCCTTGCCGTCTCGGCAAAGAAGTTGTCCGGAAATTTACAGTCCATCACGTCCAGCAGGATGTGCTGCCCGCCGTCGAACAACGGGTCCGCGCGATACCGCAGGAGCGTTTCGATATTCTGGTCGACCGTGATGTTACCCCGGAACAGGACAAGCACGATGTTCAGATGGGGCAGGACTTGATAACTGGCGGGCATGACAAACAGGGCACTCGTTCACAGACGTTGACGCCCAGTGCCACGAGCCGGGCCGTTTGCGCAACGTGGCGGACTGACGCCTGTCACCGCGTCACACCACCGAAAGAGGCGCGCCTTGACTCGCGCAGCCGCTTCGCCTATGCGGTCCCACACTTCCGGAAGCCTCTGAGTCTTCCGGTCCCTTGGGTATTGCCCGGGATCGCCCTCCGTCAGCGCGTTGCGCCCACGGGGGCGCTCGTGCTTTGTCCCGCCGGGTTCGGGTCTGCCCCGACACGGCCCAGCGATTGTGATGCCGGTCCTGTGCCCTTACCTTGGGGGCAGACCAACGGAAGAAGAGTAGAGGAGGCCAGGCGCCCCATGTTCGAAAATCTCTCTGAACGCCTTGGCGGCGTTTTCGACCGGCTGACCAAGCAGGGCGCGCTGTCCGAGGATGATGTCCGCACCGCCCTGCGCGAAGTGCGCGTCGCCCTGTTGGAGGCCGACGTCTCGCTGCCCGTGGCACGCCAGTTCATCAAGGCCGTCGAGAAAAAGGCCACCGGCGCCGCCGTCACCAAATCCGTCACCCCCGGCCAGCAGGTCGTCAAGATTGTCCATGACGAGCTCATCGCCGTGCTGGCGGGCGAAGGCGAGCCCGGCCGCCTGAAGATCGACAACCCGCCCGCGCCGATCCTGATGGTCGGCCTGCAGGGCGGCGGCAAGACGACGACCACTGCCAAGCTGGCCAAGCGGCTGAAGGAACGTGACGGCAAGAAGGTCCTGATGGCCTCTCTGGACGTCAACCGCCCCGCCGCCATGGAACAGCTGCAGATCCTCGGCAAGCAGATCGGCGTCGACACCCTGCCCATCGTCAAGGGTGAAGATCCGGTCGCCATCGCCAAGCGCGCCAAGACCCAGGCGGGCCTTGGCGGCTACGATGTCTACATGCTCGACACCGCCGGGCGCCTCTCGATCGACGAAGAGCTGATGGCCCAGGTCGAGGCGGTCCGCGACGTCGCCAACCCGCGTGAGACCATCCTCGTGGTTGACGGCCTGACCGGTCAGGACGCCGTGCATACAGCGGAAAACTTCGACAGCCGTATCGGCATCTCCGGCGTTGTCCTGACCCGGATGGACGGTGACGGGCGCGGCGGTGCGGCGCTCTCTATGCGCGCCGTCACCGGCAAGCCGATCAAGTTCGTCGGCTTGGGCGAAAAAATGGACGCGCTGGAAACCTTCGAACCCGAGCGCGTCGCCGGTCGCATCCTCGGCATGGGCGACATCGTCGCACTGGTGGAAAAGGCGCAGCAGACGCTGGAGGCCGAACAGGCCGAGCGCATGATGAAGCGTTTCCAGAAGGGTCAGTTCAACATGAACGACCTCAAGATGCAGCTGGAACAGATGATCAAGATGGGCGGCATGGAGGGCATGATGTCGATGATGCCCGGCATGGGCAAGATGGCCAAGCAGATGGACGGCGCCGGCATCGACGACAAGGTACTGAAACAGCAGATCGCCCTGATCCAGTCGATGACCAAGACCGAACGCGCCAACCCGCAGATCCTGCAGGCCAGCCGCAAGAAGCGCATCGCCAAGGGGTCCGGGATGGAGGTCGCCGACCTGAACAAGCTGCTCAAGATGCAGCGCCAGATGTCCGACATGATGAAGAAGATGGGCAAGATGGGCAAAGGCGGCATGCTGAAACAGGCCATGCGCGGCATGTTCGGCGGCAAGGGCGGCCTGCCCCCCGAAATGGCGCAGGGCATGGACCCCAAGGCGCTGGAGGCCGCGGCCAAGCAGATGGGCGCCAAAGGCGGTCTGCCCGGCATGGGTGGCGGCGCGCTGCCCCCCGGTCTCTCCGGTTTCGGCAAGAAGAAGTAATATAAGGAAAATCGCGACCCGGTGTTTCTTCTCTCTGAAAATATCTCCTGCCGGAGGCATCAGACAGAGCCGCAAGACCCACCGCCCGACCTGACAAAGCCATGCCCGCCCCGACCCTGCATACCCCGCGCCTGACGCTGCGCGCCCACACGATGGGGGATCTCGAACAGCTTTGTGACCTGTTCGGGACGGATCGTGCGCGTTTCATGGGCGGCCCGGTGCCGCGCGCTGATGCGTGGCGCTGGCTGGCCTCCGAGGTGGCGATGTGGGACCTCATGGGGCATGGCGCATGGGGCATCGAAACCCGCGACGGCAGTTTCGTCGGCCAGATCGGCCTGATGCGCCCGCCGCATTACCCCGAGCGTGAAATCGGCTGGACCCTGTTGGAAGCGGGCGAAGGCAAGGGCTTTGCGCAAGAGGCCGCCGTTGCGGTTCTGAACTGGGCCTGGGCGCAGGGCTGGCAGACGTTGGTGTCCTATATCTCGCCAGACAACACCCGCTCCATCGCTCTGGCAGCACGGCTTGGCGCGGTCCACGATCCCGACGCGCCGCTGCCCGACGGGGAAACCACTGACGACACCCTCGTCTATCGCCACAGTCCCGATACAGACGGCAGCGCGGAGGCTTACGCATGAGCCTCACCAATGCGCCCCGTCTGGAAACAGACCGCCTGATCCTGCGCGGACCGGAAAAGCGCGACGCCGAAGCGGTGATCGCCTTTCTGCGAGATCCCGCGCGTTCTCAGGGCTTTGGCCATATCCCGCAACGCGGCGACGCCTGGCGCTGGTTCACGATGAATGTCGGGCACTGGCACTGGCACGGCTTTGGCTATTTCACCATCGAGATGAAAGAGACCGGAGAGCCCGCCGGGATCAGCGGCATATGGTTTCCCGAATCCTGGCCAGAGCCGGAACTGGGCTGGGTGGTCTTTGACGGGTTCGAGGGCAAGGGCATCGCCCGCGAGGCCGCCGAACGTGCGCGCCGCTGGGCCTATCAGGAACTGGGCCTGACCACGCTGACCTCGAATATCGTGCCCGGCAACACCCGGTCTGCAGCGCTGGCCACGCGTCTGGGCGCAACTTACGAACGGACTTACCACAACGAGAACATGGGCGAGGACGAACTCTGGCGGCATCCCGGTCCGGAGGCGCTGACATGATCTCGCCCATCACGCTGACCACCGACCGCCTGACCCTGCGCACGCCGCTGGAAGAGGATTTCGCCGCGGTCGCCGCCTTCATGGCAACAGCGCGGTCCCGCTTTGTCGGCGGTCCTGTCGCTGAGGAATTCGACCAGTGGCGGGGCTTTTTGTCCAGCATCGGCCATTGGTGCCTGCGCGGCTACGGATTCTTCGCCGTTCTGCACGACAGCCAGATGGTCGGCCGTGTCGGGCTGGTCAACCACGTCATGTGGGACGAACCGGAACTGGGCTGGCAATTGTTTGACGGGTACGAAGGCCGGGGCTTCGCGACAGAGGCGGCAGTCCGGGTCCGCCACTGGGCGGCGGAGGAACGCGGGCTTGGGCCGCTGATCTCTTACATCCATCCGGACAATGCGGCCTCGCGCCGTGTCGCCGAACGCCTTGGCGCAACGCATGAAAGTGACACCACGCTCCTTGGCCATCCGGCACAGGTCTGGCGTCACATCGGGGGGACCTCCGCATGACGGCCCCCTGCGAACAGCACCGCCCCGGCCCCGCTGCGCGTGCCGCAGCGCGGCTTGGCGGGCGGATCCCGGTCCTGGATACCCGGCGTCTGCAATTGCGCGGACCGCGCATCTACGACTTTGACGCCTATGCCAAGATCCTGTGTTCGGCCCGTGCCGAACATATGGGCGGCCCCTTCAGTCGGGCCGAGGCCTGGGGTGATTTCACCAATTACAGCGCTTGCTGGCTTTTGCACGGCTTTGGCCTCTGGACCATCGACGCTGCCACCCAACCGACCGCAGGCTTCGCGCTCGTCGGTTTTGAATACGAAGACCCGGATCCGGAGCCGGAACTGGGCATCTTCCTGTCCGAAGAGGCCGAAGGCGCGGGAATTGCGACAGAGGCGCTGACCGCCGTTCGCACCCATGCCTTCGAAGACTTCGGGCTCGACAGCCTTGTCTCCTACGTCGCACCCGCAAATGACCGTTGCATCGCGCTGATGACCGGGTTGGGCGCGGTTCGGGACACCGTGGCAGAGGCCCTTTTGGGCGACGACACCCTCGTGTTCCGTCACAAGAAGGAGGTCGCCTGATGGGCCATCGCGACATTCCCGTCCTGGAAACAAAGCGGCTGATCCTGCGCGGACCGGACCCCAGGGACTATCCCGATTTCAAGGCGACCTTCGCCTCATACCGCTCCCGTTTCATGGGTGGGCCGCTGAATGCCTACGAGACATGGATGCTCTATGCCGCCGAGATCGGGCATTGGGAAATCAGGGGGTTCGGCATGTGGATGGTCCACCTGCGCGACACCGAGGAAACCGTTGGCATGGCGGGCGGCTGGTTCCCGGCCAAATGGCCCGAGCGCGAGATCGCCTGGATCATCTGGCCGGACAAGTCCGGAAAGGGGTTTGCGCTGGAGGCCGCCGATCGCGTGCGCCGGTATTTTTACCACGATCTCGGCTGGGAAACGGCGGTCAGTTACATCGACCCCAAGAACCTCGACAGCATCCGGCTGGCCGAACGCATGGGCTGTAAAAAGGACCCCAACGCACCGTCGATCGACGGTTCGGACGCCGTGTACCGCCATCCGACATTGTCACAATTGCAGGGACAGGTCGGCCACGGCGTCGATATGGAAATCGCACACTACCAGAATCCCCTCTTCAAACCGAAAGGCTGGGCCATTGACTGACGCCGTTACCCGGGCCGCCGAATTGCTCAAAGAACACCGCGCCTCCATCGACCGGCTGGACGCGATCCTTGTCTTTACGCTGGCCGAGCGGTTCAAGCACACGCAGGCCGTGGGCGTCCTGAAGGCGCAACACGACCTTCCCCCATCCGACCCCGCGCGCGAGGAAAAACAGATCGCGCGGCTCCAGGATCTGGCGCTCCAGGCCGACCTCGACCCGGAATTTGCCAAGAAATTCCTGAACTTCGTGATTCAGGAAGTTATCCATCACCACAAACAGCACCAATCCTGACGGACAGATCCGTCAGTTAAGCCATTCGATCAAAGGAGAAAACAAATGGCAGTCAAAGTTCGCCTCGCCCGTGGCGGTTCCAAAAAGCGCCCCTTCTACCGCATCGTCGTTGCCGACAGCCGCATGCCGCGCGACGGCCGATTCATCGAGAAGGTCGGCACCTACAACCCGCTGCTGCCCAAGGACAGCGAAGACCGCGTCAAGATGGACGTCGAGCGCATCCAGCACTGGATCGGTCAGGGCGCACAGGTCACCGACCGCGTGTCGCGCTTCCTCGAAGCGGCTGGCGTGATCGAGAAGAAAGAGCGTTCCAACCTCAAGAAGGGCGCACCGGGCAAGAAAGCCCAGGATCGTGCCGAACAGAAGGCCGCCAAGGCGGCAGCAGCAGCCGAAGCCCCCGCGGACGCAGAATAAGCGCACCGCGACCGGGGCGGCGGCCTCTGTCCCCGCCCCCTTTTCGCCGTCGGCGGAATTCGCCCCGGACCGCCCTGTGCGGCCGGGGCTTTTTCATGGCCTCCGCAGCGACATGACCTGTCGCAAATGGCCTGATCATGGTGACGGAAACATGCTGCGAGTATTTCGCCTATGACCCGTGCAGTTTGCTCGTGACCGACCGATGATCCGCCCCGCGGGACCATGGTTTCAGCAATGCCCGCTAAAGGGGCTGGCGCTCTGCCCCCTGCCATGCCAGACCCGCCGCCATGTTCCGCCTTGTCCGCCTCAGTGTCCTGTTGCTCATCGCGTTTGTCGCGGGCATCTTCTTTGAACGTGGCAACCAGAAAGACCTGTGCGGGGCGTCAGGGGGCCAGTGGGTGCGCGCGGGCTATTGCGCCGGACCATGAGGGAGAACGATATGGACGACCAGATCTGCGTCGGCGCCATTGCGGGCGCCTTCGGGGTACATGGCGAGGTGAGGCTGAAGAGTTTCACCTCCGATCCGTTGGCCATCGAAGATTACGCCCCGCTCAAATCCGAGGACGGCAGCCGCGCCTTCGAAGTGGAGATCATCCGCGACATCAAGAACGGCTTTGCTGCGCGGCTCACCGGTGTTGCGACCAAGGAAGAGGCCGACGCCCTGAAGGGAACACGCCTGTTCGCGCCGCGCGACCGGCTGCCGAACCTGCCGGATGACGAATACTACCACACCGACCTGATCGGGCTGGACGTGTTCGACACGGGCGGCGCGGCATTGGGCAAGGTGCAGGCAGTTCACAATCACGGCGCGACGGATTTGCTGGAACTTCAGGTGCCGGGGCAGTCCCGCACGGTCTTGCTGCCATTCACGCTGGCCGCTGTTCCCACCGTGGACATTACGGCCCGTCGCATCGTCGCCGATCCGCCCGAGGGCCTGTTCGACTGATACCCTGCCCCTACGGGATCTGGGCGCCCCCACGGGATCCGGCCCCCTGATCGTCCACCGTCCCTCGTTCGACCGTGACCAGGTCGGCAATCAAGATCTCCTGGCCGTTGTCCCCTTCCCAAGCCACCCCCCGGACGACAGCAACCTTCTCGCATACAAACACCGGGACGACCGGCCAATGTGCGGGAATCCGAAACAGAAGCCCCCCAAACAGATCATCATCCGCCACGATCAAGCCTCAATTTTCGTCCAATTTTAACCTCATTCCAGACGAAAACGAGGAGTTCCCCGTGGACGCGATTCTCTACAGGATATTGCTGGCAGGGGTGGCCATCGGCCCCGCCCTGATCATTGCGCTGATGCCCGTCAGCGCCATCGGCATTTCTGTCGGGATCTTGATGAGCGCGACGGGCAGCGGGTATGCCGTTCTCGCCTCGATGCGCGGACGCAGGAAATCGGTCCACCGGGCCGGGCCCGCCCTGATGCGCAGGGGCAGCCTGCGACGCAGCCAAAAAGAACTTCCTCCGCCAGATGATCAGCGAGCGGCACTGGCCGATGCGCTCTCTGCTGCGGTCGAAGTCCGCGCCGAGCCCGAGGCCCCGCCGACCCGCGCCACCGCGATTGCCCGCATCCTGTCCCGGATGCTGACAGGTTGGAAAATGACCGACTTGAACGACCTGCCCCCGGACCTGACCGCAGCGCTTTCCTTGCTGGAACGCCTGCTGAATGCTGAACCGGGCGAGGCGGGACGGTTGGCCCAGTTTTTCCAGCGGCCCGACCTTGTGCTGGGCCTGCGCGACGAGATCGACCGGATCGACCGGACCCGCGCGCGCTATGACCGGGCCTTTGCCGCCTATGAGGCGACCCGGCTCTTGCAAGCCGCCGATCCACCGCCCCGCGATCTGGGTGAGGCCCTGGAACGCCTCGACGCGCCGGACACGGATCTTTGGCACTGGATCGTTCAGGAACACGATCCCGCCGACCCGGCCCAGCGCGAGGCCGCGCTGTGGTGCGTCACCCGGCCGAGTTGCGACCGCGCCAGCCTTGCCGCCTATTTCGCGCGCCTGCCGGAGGGCGCGCAACTGCAGGCTGCCGCGCGGGCCGGGGATCAGGCCTTTCTGAAACGGATCAAACACCTGATCGCGCGCTGCAACGCCTCTTACTACACGGTGCAGGAAATCGCCTATACGCCGCCGCCGGACGCCATCGAGCGCCTGACGCAGGAGCTCGACGCGCTGGCCACCCTGACCGGTCAGCCGCGCTGGCCCGACCCACAATGTGTGCTGATGTCGCTGGAAGGCCGCGCCCCGCGCCCGCGCCGGTCCTGGGACCTTGCCACCGGTCGCCTGACAGAACCGCCGCATCGCGCCGATTACCTTTGATCCCTGCCCGCTTGCCCCCTGCCCCTGTGCCGCGCTAACAGGGCGCGGCAAAGCAGGATCGCAAATGTCAATAAATACGCCCCCAACCCGTTCCCACGGGCGCAAGACCATTCGGCCCACGTTGAAACCGCGCGACCTGATGGAGCCGGAACCGGAACTGGCGCGGGCCTGGCGTGCGCAGGTCATCACCCTGTTCCCAGAGGCATTTCCAGGCACACTTGGGCTGTCGCTGACCGGCAAGGCGCTGAAGGACGGGCGGTGGCAGTTGAACACCGTGCCGCTGCGGACCTTTGGCGAAGGCAAGCACCGCAATGTCGACGACACCCCGGCCGGGGGCGGCGCAGGCATGGTTCTGCGCCCGGACGTGATGGGGGCGGCCATCGAAACCGCGCGCGTCAAACAGCACGCTGGCGCGCCGCTGATCTACCTGTCCCCACGCGGCCGCCCCTTTACGCAGGGCATGGCGCGCGATCTGGCCACCCGGCCCGGTGTCACGCTGATCTGCGGACGGTTCGAGGGGCTGGACCAGCGGGTGATCGACCATTTCCAGATCGCCGAGGTCTCGATCGGCGATTATGTCCTGACCGGCGGTGAACTGGCAGCACAGGTGATGCTGGACACCACCGTCCGCCTGCTGCCCGGCGTGTTGGGCAATGCCGCCTCGACCGAGGAAGAAAGCTTTTCCGAAGGGCTGCTGGAACATCCCCAATACACAAGGCCCGCCGAGTGGCAGGGGCGCCCGATCCCGGATGTCCTGTTGTCCGGCAATCACGGCGCCGTGGCCGGTTGGCGCCGCGAACAGGCCGAAAAACTGACGCAGGAACGCCGCCCGGATCTGTGGCAGGCGTTCCGGTCGAAAGAGACATGAGCGACACCACAATCCGCCGGGCAGAGCGCGATGATCTGCCCGAAATCGTCGCCATGCTGGCCGATGATGCTCTTGGCGCGACGCGCGAGGATGTCTCTGAGCCGTTGAACTCGGCCTATCTGAAGGCGTTCCGAGCCATCGACGCCGACCCCAACCAGTTTCTTGCCGTCGCCGCGCACGGTGACGAGATTGTCGGCTGTCTGCAACTGACGTTCATCCCCGGCCTGTCGCGCCGCGGCGCATGGCGCGCCCAGATCGAATCCGTCCGCGTGGCGCGCAGCGCGCGCAGGACGGGACTGGGACGGCAGATGTTCGACTGGGCCATCGACATGGCCCGTTCACGCGGTTGCAGCCTTGTCCAGCTGACCACTGACAGCACCCGACCCGAGGCACACCGCTTTTACGAAACCCTTGGTTTCACCGGCAGTCATATCGGCTTTAAACTGCAACTGTGAGAGAGGTTTACAGCCGTCACGGCGCGTGCCACCCTCAGCCCTGACCCGGATCGGAGCCCGCATGACCCTGTTCAGACCTCTCGCCATAGTCCTGATGACCGCCACATCCGCGCTTGCTTGGGAACAGACTCAGGAATGGCGCTTTGTCGGGACCGAAATCCAGTCGTTCAAACTCAGCGTGCCGGATTTTGACGAGGATCCGGAGGTGCTGGAAGTCATGCTGCTGTCCGACAACGGTGCCATGACGACCCTGATGATCGAGGCCGACAATGGCGTCGGTGACTGTGTCGAGATGCTGGGTTTTGCCAAGGGCAATCCCCACGTCATCATGGTTTTGACGGCCAATCTGAACGCGCAGACATTGAATGGCGTGACGCTGGCGCAGTGTTCGTCTCGATGACGGTTCGCTCACCCGCGATTGTCAGGTCGTTTTGACGAACCAATCGTCAAATTTCGAAACACTCTCGAACTTTCTCTGAAAACCGTGCTTATGCAGCAGGTCAATCACCTTCTGCCTGTTTTCATTCTTGTTGTGTTCAGCCGTAATCACCCGCACATCGTAACGGTCAAAGTCAAAGGCGGCCAGAATGTCATATTCGCTGCCTTCCGTGTCGATGGACAAATAGTCGATACGCTGCGGGGCTTTGTGCTGATCCAGCAGGTCTATCAGGGATATGGTATCCACATTGTATTTCTTGCCGTCCGAGCGGGCAGGGGCGTGTTTGTCGCTGTCCGAAAAGGCTTCGATGGTCGAGAGTTCAGCCATGGGTGTTTCATTGAACACCAGGGTCTCTCCGGTCTTGGTCCATACACACTTGGTTTCAATAATGGCTGACCGGTTCCGCTTGAGTTTCTTGTGCCAACACTGCGCCGGCTCGGCCAATATACCTTTCCACTGGAATTCTTTCTCCAATAGATGTGTGTTCGACAGGTCGACCCCATTGGTGGCGCCAAACTCGACAAAGAACCCGCCGCTCTTGAAATCCAGTTCAGTCAAGGCAAAGAGATCCTGACGGAGCTGGGCCCTGGACAAATCCAGCAGGTCAATACACCGGCTGCGCACCTCTGGACGAATTGCCTTGAGGAAGGCAATGTCATGGGCGCCCGTATCGTTTTGAACCTGTTTTTCGTAGTTCCTCTTGAGCTTCTTCAGCGTGGACTTGCGGGTAATGGCTAGATCGATCATCACGTGCTCCGAGACTGCTGTGTTTCAGGGGACACGCTATTCCGGTACGAGTGTCAAGTCCCCACGTCGGGAGAGCGGCAAATCCGACTTGTTTGCCGTTCTGTCTTTGCTTATACACACACATCTTCCGGCGCCGGGGCGACTCGGTGCCGGATGGTGTTGTGCGTCCGATCGCGGGCAAGCAGCAGAACAAACAACAGCTGGCCGGTGATGTTCCCGATCGGGACCAAGGGCTTGCCAGACATCTCCGCGGGCAAACCGCGACGAACATAGGAGTAAGGTCAGATGGATCTGATCGCACAGCTCGAGGCAGAACAGATTGCCTCGCTCGGGAAAGAGATTCCCGACTTCAAGCCCGGCGACACCATTCGCGTCGGCTACAAGGTGACCGAAGGCACGCGCACCCGTGTGCAGATGTACGAAGGCGTCTGCATCAGCCGCAAGAACGGCAAGGGCATCGCGGGTTCGTTCACTGTTCGCAAGATTTCCTTCGGTGAAGGTGTGGAACGTGTGTTCCCGCTGTTCTCGACCAATATCGAGTCGATCACCGTCGTGCGCCGCGGCCGTGTCCGTCGCGCCAAGATGTATTACCTCCGCTCGCGCCGCGGCAAGTCCGCCCGTATCGCCGAGGACACCACCTACAAGCCGCTCAAGTCCCAGAGCGCAGGCGCCAAGGCGTAAGGATCCCCGAGATGAAAAAGAACCTGCATCCCGAATATCACATCGTCACCGTCAAGATGACCGATGGGACCGAGTTCCAGACCCGCACCACGTGGGGCAAGGAAGGCGATACGCTCGTCCTCGACATCGACCCGACCGTGCACCCGGCGTGGACCGGCGGCTCTGGCCGCATCCTCGATCAGGGTGGCCGCGTGTCGAAGTTCAAGAAGAAATACGAAGGCCTGGGCTTCTGATCCCACGCTATCGCGTAAGGTTGAACGCCGTCCCCCGGGGCGGCGTTTTTCGTTTGACCTCCTAACGACAACGCGCGGCCGGCGCATCCTGCATCTGGAACAGGGCCGCATCCGAAGGATCGCGCGCTGTCACGGCACCCGCGCTCTGGCGCAGTTTGGTCAAGGCCCGTTTCGACTTGCCCCCCCAGATCCCGTCCGGCTGATCCGCCAGACAGCCCCGCGCCGCCAGTTCCGCTTGCAGGCTGTAGGCCAGTACCCGGCGTTGCAATGTCACCGCTTCGGCCAGAATGGTCTCGCCCGGGCACGAGGTCGACGCATGCTCTTTGTGCGGCTGGATATGAGACGTCGGCACCCGATAGGCGCGCTGCGCCTCTGACATGACGCGAACATAGGCCAGCCGTCCGGCCGATGTCAGGCTTTCGTGGTTGAAGTCGCCCAGCGCCACCACCGCGAAATGCCCGTCGAAATCCGCCAGCTTGCGTGAACCGTATGCGGTGGATCGTGTCCCCGGCTTCAGGCGCACGGGCCGCCCCTTGGCGATATTGCCTGCCTTGTCGACCGCATAGTGATAGGCGAACATGCCCAGCCCCGCACCGGTTGCGTGGTAATGGTTGATGTTGCGCACGCGCTCGCTGATCGTCTGGCGCTCACGCGCGGCCGAGGCGCGGCGGAACAGATCGGCATCCGCCCCGGCAAAGCCTTCGTGGTGAAAGGTTATGTGGGTGATGCGGTCATGCTCGAATCCGCGCAGGGCGGACTGGTCGATGGTCGAAAGTTTGGGGGCAACCTCTCCTGCAATCGACAGCGGTTGCGGCTCTGCCCAAAGCGGCCCGGTCAAAACCGCCCCCAGAATGACGATAATCCCAGTGATGCGCATGATCCCGATCCGTGCTGAAAATCCCATGCTGAACCCCTACCATGTTTTTCACGGCAAAAGGAAAAAGGGGCCGCCCAACGGCAGCCCCTTTCCCAAGTCTTTTAGTGTCAGTTTCAGTGCTTGAACTTCTTGATCTCGCCGGTCTTCAGCCGTTCGAGATAGCTGTTCATCTCCCGGCGCACGATCGGCATCAGGAAGTACAGGCCAAAGACGTTCACGACCGCCATGGCAAAGATCATGGCATCCGAGAAGTCGATCACCGGGCCAAGGCTGGCCGAAGCGCCGATCACCACGAAGACGCAGAAGATCACCTTGAACACGATCTCCTTGGTCTTGCCTTCGCCGAACAGGTAGGTCCATGCCTTCAGGCCGTAGTAGGACCAGCTGATCATGGTCGAGAAGGCAAACAGGATCACGGCGATGGCCAGAATCGTCGGGAACCAGCTGAAGGTGCTGCCAAAGGCGGCTGCCGTCAGACCCACGCCCGAGGTGTCGCCGACCGTCTTGATCGCGGTCCCGGCTTCGTTCAGCATGTAGAGACCGGTCGCCTCATCCACCACCAGTTGCTGCGTGATGATGATGACCAGCGCCGTCATGGTGCAGATCACGACCGTGTCGATGAAGGGTTCCAGCAGCGACACGAAGCCCTCGGTGATCGGCTCTTTCGTCCGCACGGCAGAGTGAGCGATGGCCGCCGAACCGACGCCTGCCTCGTTCGAGAAGGCCGCCCGCTTGAAGCCCTGGATCAGCGCGCCGACCATGCCGCCCGCAACGCCCAGCCCGGTAAAGGCCCCGGTGAAGATCTGGCCAAAGGCCCAGCCGATCATGTTGGCGTTCATGATCAGGATGATGATTGCCGTGCCGACATAGATCACAGCCATCAAGGGAACGACCTTTTCGGTCACCGAGGCGATCGATTTCAGACCGCCGACAATGACCACAAAGACGATCGCCGCAAAGATCAGCCCGGTGATGAAACCCGGATAGTCGCCCAGAACCCCGGTCAGCGCCTGATGCGCCTGGTTGGCCTGGAACATGTTGCCGCCACCCAGCGCGCCAAGGATACAGAAGATCGAGAACAGAATCGCAAGGATACCGCCGCCCGGCAGGCCGCGCTCTGCAAACCCCTTGGTCAGGTAGTACATCGGCCCGCCCGAGACGTGGCCGTCTGCAAATTCGTTGCGGTACTTCACCCCCAGCGTACATTCGGTGAATTTCGATGCCATGCCCATCAGACCCGCCAGGATCATCCAGAACGTGGCCCCCGGTCCGCCTATGCCAATGGCCACGGCGACACCCGCGATGTTGCCCAAGCCGACCGTGCCTGAAAGCGCGGTTGCCAGCGCCTGAAAGTGACTGACCTCACCGGCGTCGTCCGGATCAGAATAGTCCCCCTTCACCAGCGCGATGGAATGCGGAAAGGCGCGGAACTGGATGAAACCGAAGTAGATGGTGAACACGGTCGCCGCAACCACCAGCCAGGCGACGATCCATGGAAAGGAGGTGCCCGGAAACGGGCTGAAGATGAAGTTCACGAACCAGCCGGTGGCCCCGGCAAAGGCGTCATTGACGGTCTGGTCGATCGTCTTTTCCTGCGCCCCGGCCGCAGCGGCGGATAGCATGAGCCCGGTGACGGCCAAGGCCGCGCGGTTGAAAATTGTCTGCATATTGTCTGTCCTGTTCTCGAAGCGTTTTTACGGGACGATGGTGCAGGGCACCGGAGAGGTCTGGACCAGCGAACCGGCCACCGACCCGAAGACCCGGCTGCTCAGCCCGGAATGACCATCACGCCCGACGAACATCTGCTTGGCCCCCTGTTTTTCGGCGATGCTGCACAGCGTGTCGGCAATATGGCCGTAGCGGACCAGCGTCTCGACCGGGATGCCCTGGTCAGCAAGCTTTTGCCGAACAGGCTCAAGAATGACCTTCTCGGCACGCTCCATCTCTTCCTTGCGGCGCTGGTGGCGTTCTTCGATTTCGTTGGGGGTCAGGAACGAATAGGGCGACCATTCCATCACATGGGCGATCACCACCATGGCCCCCTGAGCCTGAGCCCGGTTCACGGCAAAGTCCAGCGCACGCTGCGCCGCTTCGCTGCCGTCGTATCCGACGACAAACTTGTCTGTCATTTTCACTGTTCCCTGTTCTTCGTCTTAAGCCCTGCGGCTGCGACAACGGTAACGGTTATGTGACGGGCAAATCTCGCGTTTTTTGATGTTCCAGTTGTCAATTGGCCCGAATTTTCCCTTTTTGCGGGTCTCAGGTCGAAAAGTGTCCCAAATAGGCATCAATTGCATGGCCAGTCTGCGCTGCGCCTGTCGACCTCTGGCCACTACGCATTCCCACACTCGAATGCATCCAGACGTGCACTTGAGTCTATCCCGCCGGAAAAGCGCGCCCTGGATTTCGGCAAGATCACAGATGACTTCGCGGTCTCACCAAATATCACGCCCGACAACTTGAAAGTGTTTGCCGACGCAGGCTATCGCGCCTTCCTCTGCAATCGCCCGGATGGCCAGGTCGGAATCCGTTTCGGCCAGCCAGAACAATCAGAGGCGCCGGGGGCACATGGTCCTCCGGTGGTGTTCCGACACTTTCCGCACCCGCGTCCTTCTGTCCCTTTTCAAATTCTGTTATTTGAATATATATTGCAAAATCACGCGAACCCGGTGGATCACCCCACCACCCAAAGCTCAGGACATCCGATGAAACTCCCCCAGTCCGTCACGCGATACTTGCCGATTCTTTCCTGGGCGCGGACCTATGACCGGGACACCGCCACCTCGGACCTTGTGGCTGCCGTGATTGTCACGATCATGCTGATCCCGCAGTCGCTGGCCTATGCCCTGCTGGCCGGTCTGCCCGCAGAGATGGGCCTTTACGCCTCGATCCTGCCGCTGTTCGCCTATGCCATCTTCGGCACCAGTCGCGCGCTGGCCGTTGGCCCTGTGGCCGTCGTTTCTCTGATGACCGCCGCCGCCATCGGCAACCTCGGCCTGTCGGACCCGGCGCAGATCGCCATTGCCGCCGGAACGCTGGCCTTCATTTCTGGCGTGATGCTGACCGTTCTGGGGGTTCTGCGCCTTGGCTTTGTCGCCAATTTCCTGTCCCACCCGGTGATTGCAGGCTTTATCACCGCTTCGGGCGTGCTGATTGCCGCCTCGCAGCTCCGGCATATCCTCGGCATTGACGCGCATGGCCATACCCTGGTTCAGGTCATCTACTCGCTGCTGTCAAGTCTGCCGTCGACCAGCATTGTCACCCTCATCATCGGCGTCAGCGCCACGGCCTTTCTGTTCTGGGTCCGCAAGGGGCTGAAACCGCGCCTGTTGCAGGCTGGTCTGCCGCCACGTTTGGCCGATATCCTTGCCAAGGCCGGGCCAGTGGCCGCCGTTGCCGTGACCACGCTGGTCACATGGGCCTTCGGCCTGCAAGATGTCGGCGTCAAGATCGTGGGCGAGGTCCCGACCGGCCTGCCGCCGCTCACCGCGCCGTCCTTCTCTCCCGACTTGTGGAGCCAGTTGTTCCTGTCGGCGTTCTTGATCTCGATCATCGGCTTTGTCGAATCCGTCTCTGTCGCGCAGACGCTGGCGGCCAAGAAACGCCAGCGGATCGAGCCCGATCAGGAGTTGATCGGCCTCGGCACCTCCAACATCGCCGCTGCGGTGTCGGGGGGCTACCCTGTGACCGGAGGTTTTGCGCGTTCGGTCGTGAATTTTGACGCAGGCGCGGCCACCCCCGCCGCAGGCGCCTTTACCGCCGTGGGCATCGGCATTGCGACGCTGCTGCTGACGCCGCTGCTATTCTTCCTCCCCAAGGCCACGCTGGCCGCCACGATCATCGTTGCCGTTCTCAGCCTTGTCGATTTTTCGATCCTCAAGAAGGCATGGGGTTACTCAAAGATCGACTTCGCCGCCGTCTTTGCCACCATCGTGCTGACGCTTGGCTTCGGCGTGGAAATCGGTGTCTCAGCGGGTGTGCTGATCTCGATCGGGCTGCACCTCTACAAGACCTCGCGCCCCCACGTGGCCGAAGTGGGGCTTGTCCCCGGCACCCAGCATTTCCGCAATATCCTGCGCCACAAGGTCGACACCCGCCCGCACCTTGTCACCCTGCGCGTCGACGAAAGCCTCTACTTCGCCAATGCGCGCTTTCTGGAGGATTACATCCTGAAACGGGTCACCTGCGAGGAGCCGATCAAACATATCGTCCTGCAGTTCACGGCCGTGAACGAGGTTGATCTCAGCGCGCTGGAAACGCTGGAAGAAATGAACCGGCGCCTGTTGGAAATGGGCATCCAGATGCACCTGTCCGAGGTCAAGGGCCCGGTGATGGACCGCCTCCACCGCTCGCACTTCCTCGATGATCTGAGTGGCAAGGTCTTTCTCGCGCAGTACGATGCATGGACCGCGCTCAGCGGCACCCCGGGCTCAGTTGAGCCGAACGCGGCCTGAGCCCGTCAGCACCGAAATCTCGTCGCTTTCGAACACAGCAACCGAGAGCGGGTCACCGTAGCCCGCTCCGGTATCGAGGTTCAGCCGGTTGATCCGCAGGTCCGGCTCGGGCACCGGAGTATGGCCATGAACCACCAGAGCGCCATGGCCGCGCCTGTCGTTCAGGAATTCGTCGCGAATCCAGAGCAGGTCATCCTCCTGCTGAAACCCCAGCGGCAGACCCGGACGAACTCCCGCATGAACGAATAACAGGCCCGGCTCCTCATGGTAGAGCTTCAGCCCGTTCAGGAACGCAAGATGGGAGGCCGGGACCGCAGCCCGTGCCTGGGCCATGAGTTCCGCCATGAAGGCATCGGCCACCGGGGCAAATCCATAGGGTTCGAGCGTGCTCATACCGCCGCCCCTGGCACGCAGAAAGCCCGGCAGATCCATGTAGGACCCCACCGTGGTATCGCCTCCCAAGCGGGGATGAAGCCAGCCTTTGTCGGATTTGATCTGCGCGTCTGCCGTCTCACCGTTGTCCAGAAATCGTTCGAACATCCGGTCGTGATTGCCTTTGACAAAGATCCAGTCCCGCCCCTCGGCCTGGCCCTGCACAAAGGTCTCGATCACCCCTTTGGAGTCCGGTCCACGGTCAACGTAATCGCCCAGAAAGATCACGCGCCCGCCGCCGTCGCGCTCCACGCGCTCCAGAATGTCGTCCAGCATGGCTTTCTGGCCGTGAATGTCGCCAATGGCGTAAATGCGATCCGTCATGCCCGCCGGTTAGCACGATTGCCACAGGGCAGCCAGAGCAGGTCGCGCCAGAAAAAACATCGCCTCGCCACTTGCTGAATAAAAGCGCGCGGCAGCGCACCGCTGGATCACGCCCGATCAGGCGTTGCACCTTGCCGGACAAGGGTTACCTTCGGTCGCAACCCTTCGGAGGAACCATCATGACCGCACCTGCCCTGCCCCTCGACGGATCCTGCCGCTGCGGCAAGGTCCAGATCCGCATCACCTTGTCGCCGCTGATGACCGCCGCCTGCCATTGCCGGGGCTGTCAGAAGATGTCCTCCAGCGCCTTTTCCCTGACCGCGATGGTCCCGCAGGGCGGCCTTGAAATCACCAAGGGAGAGCCAGTGGAATGCGGCACTCACGGCCCCGATCAGGATCACATGGCCTGCCCGGACTGCATGACCTGGATGTTCACCCGCATCACCGGCGTGGACGCCTTCGTCAACGTCAGGCCCACCATGTTCGACGACACGTCGTGGTTCACGCCCTTCATCGAAACGATGACAAGCACGAAACTGCCCTGGGCCATGACACCCGCCCGGCACAGTTTCGACACATGGCCGCCGATGGAGGACTACGAGGCGCTGATGGCGGAATATGCGGCTCAGCCATGAAAAAGGCCCTCTTCCGGGGACACCGGAAGAGGGCCTATCCGTCAGGCCTCAAACACGCGTTCAGGCGACGTCAAAGACCAGCGGCTTGATCTGGTTGAACAGACCGGTTTCCGCCAGCTTGGCGCGGGCTTCGGCGGGCACCGGCGCGTCCACGTAGAGCAGCGCAATGGCCTCGCCGCCCTGCGCCGAACGGCCAAGGGTAAAGTTCGCGATGTTGACCCCCATCGACCCCATGGTCTGACCCAGGGCCCCGATGATGCCCGGTTCGTCCTTGTTGGTGGTGTAGAGCATGTGCGCACCGACCTCGGCGTCGATGTTGATGCCCTTGATCTGGATAAAACGCGGCTTGCCGTCGCTGAACACCGTTCCGGCGATTGACCGCTCGCGCTTGTCGGTCACCACGGTCACCTTGATGTAGCCCTCGAAGGCGCCCGACTGGCTCTGGTTGGTGGTCGAGATCTTGATGCCGCGTTCTTTTGCGATCATCGGGGCAGAGACCATGTTCACCTCGGGGTTCACGCTTTTCATGATGCCCGCGATCAGCGCACAGTTCAGCGCCTCGAGGTTCATCGTTGCGGCCTCGCCGTCGTAGAGGATGTTGATCGCCTTGATCGGCTCATCGGTCATCTGGCCGATAAAGCTGCCCAGGTGGTCGGACAGCTTGATCCAGGGACCCATGACCTTTGCCTCCTCGGCGGTCACCGACGGCATGTTCAGCGCGTTCTGCACGGCGCCGGTCAGCAGGTAATCGGCCATCTGATCGGCCACCTGCAGGGCAACGTTTTCCTGCGCCTCGGTGGTCGCCGCGCCCAGGTGCGGGGTGCAGACGACGTTGGGCAGGCCGAACAGAGGGTTTTCCTTGGCCGGTTCCTCGGCAAAGACGTCAAAGGCCGCGCCCGCGACATGGCCGGACTTCAGCAGCTCCGCCAGTGCCTCTTCGTCCACCAGACCGCCACGGGCGCAGTTGATGATCCGCACGCCCTTTTTGGTCTTGGCAAGGTTCTCACGCGACAGGATGTTGCGGGTGCCGTCGGTCAGCGGCACGTGCAGGGTGATGAAATCGGCACGTTTCAGCAGGTCGTCCAGATCCTCGACCTTTTCGACCTGCATCTTGTCGGCCTTCTCTTGCGACAGGAAGGGATCAAAAGCGACAACCTTCATCTTCAGGCCACGGGCGCGATCACAGACGATCCCCCCGATATTGCCCGCGCCGATCACGCCCAGCGTCTTGCCGGTCAGTTCGACACCCATGAACCTGGACTTTTCCCACTTGCCCGCATGGGTGCTGGCGCTGGCCTCGGGGATCTGGCGGGCGCAAGCGAACATCATGGCGATGGCGTGCTCGGCAGTGGTGATCATGTTGCCGAAGGGCGTGTTCATCACGATCACGCCTTTCTTCGAGGCCGCTTCCTTGTCGACGTTGTCGGTGCCGATCCCGGCGCGACCGACAACCTTGAGATTGGTCGCCGCCTCAAGGATCGTCGGCGTCACCTTGGTGGCGGAGCGGATGGCAAGGCCGTCATACTGGCCGATGATCTCGGCCAGCTTTTCCTTGTCCTTGCCCAGATCGGGCATGAAATCCACGTCGATTCCACGGTCGCGGAATATCTGGACGGCGGCATCAGACAGTTTGTCGGAGATGAGTACTTTGGGTGCGGTCATGTGATACGCGCCCCGGACCTGATCCGGAGCCTCCTGTTCGAAGAAGGGGAAGAGGTCCCGGGTCAAGCCCGGGACAGGGTCATGCAAACGCGCTTACGCGGCTTTGGCCTGCGCCTCGATTTCGGCGTAGAATGCCCAATCGAGCCAGGGCAGCATCGCCTCGATGTCCGAGGTCTCGACCGTGCCGCCGCACCAGATCCGAAGACCGGCTGGTGCATCGCGATAGGCGCCTACGTCCAAGGCGGCCCATTCGGACTCCATCCGCTTGGCCACAGCCTTGGCAAAGGCGCCACCATCGGTGATCCGGTCATCGGCGAATTTCAGGCAAACGCTGGTGTTCGACCGCGTCGCCGGGTTCACAGCAAGGTTGTCGATCCAGTCGCGGCTGTCGCAGAAATCCCAGATCGCCTGCGCATTGGCATCGGCCCGCGCGATCAGCCCCTTCAGGCCGCCGACAGAGCGCGCCCAGTCCAGCGCCACAAGGTAATCTTCGACCGCCAGCATCGAGGGTGTGTTGATCGTCTCGCCGACGAAAATCCCCTCGTTCAGCTTGCCGCCCTTGGTCAGGCGGAAGATCTTGGGCAGGGGCCATGCGGGCGTGTAGCTTTCCAGACGCTCCACCGCACGGGGCGACAGGATCAACATCCCGTGGGCCGCCTCACCGCCCAGCACCTTCTGCCAGGAGAAGGTCGTCACATCCAGTTTGTCCCAGGGCAGGTCCATCGCAAAGGCCGCCGAGGTCGCGTCGCAGATCGTCAGGCCGTCGCGGTCCGCCGGGATCGCCTCGCCCGATGGCATCCGCACACCCGAGGTGGTGCCGTTCCAGGTAAAGACGACATCACTATCGTAATCCAGCGCCGCCATATCGACGATCTCGCCATAATCGGCAGTCTTGACCTCGGCCTCGATCTTCAGCTGCTTGACGACATCCGTCACCCAGCCCGCGCCAAAGCTTTCCCAGGCCACCATTGTCGCCTTGCGCGCCCCCAGCAGCGACCACATCGCCATCTCCATCGCGCCTGTGTCGGACGCGGGCACGATGCCGATCTTGTAGTCTGCCGGAATGTTCAGGAGTTCACGCGTGCCTTCGATGGCCGCTTTCAGCTTGTCCTTGCCGATCTTGGCACGGTGAGACCGGCCCAATGCGGCATCGGACAGCTTGTCGAGCGTGAATGTGGGGATCTTGGCGCAAGGGCCCGAGGAAAAACGCGGATTTGCCGGCCGCGTGGCCGGAGTATCAGTCGTCATATCTGCTAACCTTCCAGATAGATGCCCCTCGTTGGGGAGGGGTGTCCCACGGACGCACTTACGGCAGGGTTGGCGGCGCGGCAAGTCGGAATCCGAGGCGCAAGGGTCGGATTTGACACTTGGCCGCAGCGCGGCGGAGCGGATCGGAAACAAGAGGCCCATTCCGGACCCCGGGACGTAAATCTATTTGCCACTGCGCGTCCTGTGCTACCCTGACCGCGCGACACATTGTCAGGAGCGCTTTATGACACGATTTCTCCTCTCCCTGTTTCTCACCCTGTTTGCCGCCTCGGCGCAGGCCTTCTGCGGCTTTTACGTCGCCAAGGCCGATGGCGAATTGTTCAACGAAAGCTCGAAGGTGGTCTTTGTCCGGGACGACAACCGGTCGGTCATCACCATGTCCTCGGACTATCGCGGCGAACCCAGGGATTTCGCCCTCGTGGTGCCTACGCCGCGCGTCCTCTTGCGCGAAGAAATCCGCACTGTCGAGGCGGAGACGGTGAAACATCTGGACGAATACACCGCGCCGCGCCTTGTCGAGTATTTTGACCATGACCCATGCAGTCCGCCGATGCTGATGGCGCCCACTCTGTCCATCAATTCGGTGATGAACGAAAGCCTGTCGCTCGACCTCGAAGACCGCGCCAAGGCGCTCGGCGTGACGATCGAGGCGCAATATGCCGTCGGCACCTATGACATCCTGATCCTCGGCGCCGATGAATCGGATGGCCTGGCCACCTTCCTGACCTCCGAAGGTTATCAATTGCCCGAAGGGGCAGAGCCGGTGCTGAAGGCCTACATCGACGGTGGCATGAAATTCTTTGTCGCCGGGGTCAACCTTGAACGTCACGCCGCGTCAGAGACCAAGGAACTGCCGCCGCTGCAGATTTCCTTTACCTCGGACCACTTCATGCTGCCCATTCAACTGGGCAAGCTGAACGCCGACGGCCCGCAGGACGCGCTGTTCTTCATGCTGTCGCGCAACGGCCGGGTCGAGCCCAAGAACTACACGGCTGTGCAACTGCCCAGCAATTTCGACGTGCCGCTGTATATCGAGGAAGAGTTTGGCCCCTTCTACAAGGCCATGTTTGCCGAGGCAGCGCCGGATGAGGGCGGCATCGTCATGGAATACGCATGGGACATGGCATGGTGCGATCCCTGCGCCGGTGATCCGCTGTCAAATGCCGAACTGGCGGAACTGGGCGTGGACTGGCTGCCCGATGCGGGCGTCCAGCAGCAAAACGTCTACGTCACCCGCCTGCACGCGCGCTATACAGGAGATCAGATGCCCGAGGACGTGATGTTTGTGGAAACCCGTGACCGCAGCAACTTTCAGGGCCGTTACGTGATGAACCACCCTTTTGAGGGGGAAATGGCCTGCGACGCAGCCGAAGGGTATGTCCAGCAGACCCGCAACCGCTTTCAGGACGAGGCCCGCAGGGTCGCCCGACTGACCGGATGGGATGAGGCGGAGGTTCTGGAAAAAGTGCGCGAAACGATCCCCGAGGCGTTCCGCTAAGAGATCATCGGAACGGCGGGCTGTAGAGCAGCCCGCCTTCGGTCCATTGCAGGTTCAGGCCGCGCGACAGGCCGATCGGGGTCGTCTCACCGATGTTGCGGGCGAAGAGTTCGCCGTAATTGCCGCCCGCCTTGATCGCGCGCACGGCCCAATCGGGGTCAAGGCCCAGCATCTCGCCCATCAGCCCCTCGGTTCCCAACAGGCGGGCAACCTCGGGATTGTCGGTCCGTTCGCGCATCTCGTCGATGTTGACAGAGGTGACGCCCAGCTCTTCGGCACTGATGAGCGCGTTCAAAACCCAGCGCACCACATCCGCCCAATCGTCATCGCCCTGACGCACAACCGGGCCCAGCGGTTCTTTCGAGATCACGTCGCTGAGCAACAGGTGATCTCCCGGCGCCTGAAAGGTCGCCCGGATCGCCGCCAGTTCAGAGGCATCGGAGGTGAACACCTCACAGGCCCCTTCAAGGTAGAAGGTCTGCGCCTGCGCCGTGCTTTCGACCTCGATGCTTTCGTAGCTGATGTTCTTGCGCCCGAAGTATTCGGACAGGTTCTTGGCGGCCTTGGTGTCCGGCTGCACGCAGATCGTCTTGCCGTCCAGTTCCGTGGCCGAGGTCACGCCCAGTGCCTTGGGCACCATGAACCGCTGACCATCATAATAATTGATACCCGCGAAATCGACCTTGACGCCCACATCCGTCGAAAAGCTCCACGTCGTGTTGCGGGCCAGCAGATCGATCTCTCCGCCGAGCAAAAGGGTAAAGCGTGAGCGGTTGGTGGTTTCGACATAATCCACAGCCGTCGGATCACCCAGCACCGCCGCCGCAACGGCCCGGCACAGGTCGATATCAAACCCGGACCACTGGCCCTGACCATCTTTCGAGGCGAAACCGATCAGTCCGGAGTTTACCCCGCAACTCAGCGTCTCGCGCTTCTTGACTTCGTCGAGCGTGCCCGCCGAGGCCGTCGTGACAGCACAGGCAAGCAGAGTCGCCGCGCAATAAATTAGCCTGTGCATGCCTTCCTCTGACTTTCGGTCACTTTTCTTGCCCACGGCCCGCTTTTCCTGTCACGGGATACGAAAGCCGGGCGATCGACAGCGCCGCCCCACCACTCGACACCAATTTGGGCGGATTCCTGCGCAAAGGTCAAGCAAGGATACCCACAGCGCGAGCAAACCTCACCTTCTGGATAAGGGCTTTAAGCATCTGTCAATTGGTAAAAAACCGCCGCATGAAGGTACTCTGCGCGTTTTCGGGCGACGATTTTCGCAGCGTCATCATCCACACCCCATTGTTCTTCCTGCCAAGTCTCGTCGAGGCGCGACAGCGTCCAGGCGTCATCCGGGGTGCGCTCTCCCTGAATAACCGCAAGCGCCAGAACCAGCGAACCGGACATGGAAACAAGGTCGTGGAAGGCGGCCAGTTGAAAGGGGGACAGGCTGTGGACCTCTGCCGTCAAAGGCGCCAGCGCCTCTTTATTCTGCGGCATGTGCATCACGCCGGCCACCGGCAACAATCGCGCGTCGTAACGTGCGTGCGCCCAGTCCAGCAGCGGATCCCAGTTTTTGGTTTGCCGTTCGACCAGTTCCTCGGGCGCCTCAGCGCGGTAACACAGAAGATCGCTGTCCCCATAGGCCGCCAGCATGTCGGCCACGGCCGCCTGTTGCGGCGTGACCTTGTCCAGTGCGGAATTTGCCATGCGGGTAAAGGGCATCGTCGTCGGGTTGACCTTTTCCTGCTGCGTGTCCCATTCGGCGGCGATCTCCTGCGCCAGCGCCGCGGTTGGCACGATCAACGTGGCCTTGGCCGGGGTCTTGATCCCGCGCCCGTCCAGCGTGACGGTAAAGCCGCCCTCCGCCTGCACCACCTCGGCGTTTTTCCAGAATCGCTTGAGCGCCCATTCGCTCATGTCTTCCCCCTCAACAGATCGTCTATGGAGCGCCCCAGGGCGGCGGCATCGTCGACCACCACCTGCGCCAACGTCAGGGTCTCGCGCGGATGATAGCCCCATGTCACACCGATGCTGGCGATCCCCGCAGCCTGCGCCATCTCCATGTCAAAACTCGTGTCGCCGATCATCACCGCGCGTTCCGCCTCGACGCCTGCATCCTGCAAGGCATTGAACAGCATGGCGGGATGCGGTTTCGACGGGTTGTCATCGGCCACCTGCGTGGTGACGAACCGATTGGTCAGCCCGTGGCTCTGCAACAAGGCGGTCAGCCCGCGCCGCGACTTGCCCGTCGCCACCGCCAGCAGGGTTTCATCCTCTGCCGACAGCCGGTCGAGCAACTCCGGAATGCCGGGATACAACGGCGAGGCCTCTGGCCCGCCACGTAGTCGCAGATCGGCATAGGCGTTCTTGTAGCTTTCGACCAGCCGGGTGCGCACCACGGCGTCCACCTCCGGTGTCAGCCGGGTAAAGGCCTGCGGCAGGGACAGGCCGACAATGCTCAGGATCACCTCCCGCGCGGGGCGTTCGATCCCCTCGGACTCGAAGGCGGCCGACATCGCACACAGGATGTCGCCCTGGCTGTCGACCAGGGTGCCGTCCACGTCGAAGATCACCAGACGCAGGCTCATAGCAGGCTCTCGAAGGGGTCTTCGTCGGCGAAACTTTCTTCCCAACCCAGCGTGTCCCAGCTCTGCGCCATGTGGTCCGGCAATGGCGCTGTGATGGTCAGCACCTTGCCCGTTTCGGGATGTTCGAACCGCATCATGCGGGCGTGCAGATGCAGCTTGCGCGAGATGTCCCCGCCCAGCTGCGCGCCCCAGCCATCGCCAAGGTTTTCCTGCCCGGACCCGCCGTATTTGCCATCCCCGATGATCGGATGCCCGATCTCGGCCATATGTGCGCGCAATTGGTGGGTACGGCCGGTGATCGGTTCCAGCGCAACCCAGGAGGCGCGTCCGGCCACCCGGTAGAGCGTTGCATAGAGCGTGTGCGCGCGTTTCGCGCCCTCGGTCTGCGCCATGTCGCGCGGATGCACGCAGAGCATCTTTTCGCCCTCGCCGTGATGCCCGTGCCCCGGCGCCTTGACCAGCCCGTAGCGGATCTCGCCCAGATAAGGCATCGGCACGCCGGCCACCAGGGCCCAGTAGATCTTGCGCGTCATCCGGTGCCGAATCGCGGCGGTCAGCCCCTGCGCAGCGGCGCGGGAGCGCGCCAACAGCAGCACGCCGGATGTATCCTTGTCCAACCGGTGCACAAGACGCGGCTTCTCATCCAGATCGAACTTCAGCGCCTCGGCCAGCCCGTCCACATGGCGGGTCTGCTTGCTGCCGCCCTGCGTGGCCAGGCCCGGCGGCTTGTTCAGCGCGATGATATGATCGTCGCGGTAGATCACGCAGGCGCGGATCATCTCTGCATCCTGCGACGAGACCCGGGGCTTGGGCGCGGCTTCGGGTTTTTCCGGTTCGGGCAGCGGCGGGATACGCACCTGCTGGCCGACCTCCAACCGTGTCGAGGCCTTGACCCGCCCGCCATCTACCCGCAGCTCTCCCTTGCGGCACAACTTTTCGATGCGGCCCTGCGCCAGCTGCGGGAAATGACGTTTCAGCCAGCGATCCAGGCGTTGGTCGCCATCGCCCGGTCCGACGGTCACGGTTTGAACTCGGCTCATGAAACGGCACTCCGGGCAAGGGTCAGGCCGGCGAAGAGCGCCGCCAAAGAAAGGATCACCGAGGCAGCGACATAGCCCGCCGCAATGGCACCCTGGCCGCGCTCATACAGCGTGATCGCATCCAGCGAGAAGGCCGAGAAGGTGGTGAACCCGCCCAGCACCCCGGTCATCAGAAGCGGTGCATAGCGGTTCGCGCTCAGGTGTAACAGGGCCACCACCAGCACCCCCATCAGAAAAGAGCCGAGAATGTTCACGGTCAGCGTGCCCCAAGGGAATCCCTTGCCCAGCAGGCGCGCCGTGGCAATGCCGGTCATGTAGCGGGCCGAGGCGCCGATGGCGCCGCCCAGGGCAACTTGGAGAAGGGGCGTCATGGGCGCGGATGTGGCTGCGTGGGGGGGCATTGTCAAGCGTCGCGCCCGCCCGTTCGGGCGGATGGGGGCTCTGCCCCCAGACCCCCGGAGATATTTTCAGAGAGAAGAAACGAAAAGACTCAGCCCTGATGCCGCTGCTTGCGCAGGCGGGCGAAGTAGTCGACGCGTTTGCGCAGGTCGCGTTCAAAGCCGCGTTCCACCGGTTCGTAATAGGCGGGCCGGTCCATGCTTTCGGGGAAGTAGTCCTGTCCGGAAAACCCGTCTTTGGCATCGTGGTCATAGGCGTAGCCCGCGCCATAGCCCTGATCCTTCATCAGGCCGGTGGGGGCATTCAGAATATGTTTCGGCGGCATCAGGCTGCCGGTCTTTTTCGCCGCCGCGCGCGCCGCCTTGTAGGCGGTGTAGGTGGCGTTGGATTTCGGCGCGAGCGCGAGGTAGACCAGCGCCTGCGCGATGGCCAGTTCCCCTTCGGGACTGCCCAGCCGTTCGTAAGTGTTCCAGCTGTCGAGACAGATCGCTTGCGCCTGCGGGTCCGCCAGACCAATATCCTCGACCGCCATGCGGGTGATGCGGCGGGCGAGAAAGCGCGGGTCTTCACCCGCCTCCAGCATCCGCGCAAACCAGTAGAGCGCCGCGTCCGGGTCCGAGCCGCGCACGGATTTGTGCAGCGCCGAGATCAGGTTGTAATGGCCGTCGCCGGATTTGTCATAGATCGCCGCGCGTTTCATCAACCGCGCCTTCAGCCCTTCGGTGGTCAGCGGCGCGTCCAGCCGCCAGGACATCACCTGTTCGACGAGGTTCAACAGCGCCCGGCCATCGCCATCGGCCATGTCGAGCAGCGCGGCGCGCGCCTCCTCGTCCAGTGGCAGGGGTCTTTCCAGCACGCCCTCGGCCCGCTGTACCAGCAATTCCAGATCTTCGGCGTCCAGACGTTCCAGCACCAGCACCTGCGCGCGGCTCAGCAAAGCGGCGTTCAACTCGAACGAGGGGTTTTCGGTGGTTGCGCCGACCAGCAGGATGGTCCCATCCTCCATATGCGGCAGGAATCCGTCCTGTTGCGCCTTGTTGAAGCGGTGGATCTCGTCGACGAAGAGCAGCGTGCCCTGCCCTGTCCTTCGCCGCAGCTTGGCCGCCTCGAAGACCTTGCGCAGTTCCGGCACGCCGGAAAATATCGCGCTGATCTGCACGAAATGCAGGTCTGTCGCATCCGCCAGCAGGCGCGCGATTGTGGTCTTGCCCACGCCCGGCGGCCCCCAGAAGACGATCGAGCCGAGCGAGCCCGCCTCCAGCATCACGGTCAGCGGGGCCTCTGGGCCGAGAACCTGTCGCTGGCCGATCACCTCGTCCAGACGGGCGGGGCGCAGGCGGTCGGCCAGGGGGCGCGGCGCGCCCTTGCCGGGGGTCTCGCTTCGGGGTGACGCCGCCTCCGCACTGTCGAAAAGATCCGCCACGCCTCAGGCCCGAAAGCGCAGGGCAATGCGGCGTTGTCCGCGCAGGAGTTCGATCTGGACCAGCGGCCCGGGGCGGCGCAGCAGCTTGGCCACGTCTGCCGGCGCGGTGATCTTGCGGCCGTTGACGCCCAACAGACGGTCTCCGGTTTCCAGCCCCACCTGCGCCCCGAAGGGACCGGGGTTCAGCACCACCACCCCCTCGGTGTCCATCGGCAGCCCCAGCAACGACAGGACACGCGGGTTGGCGCGGCCCACATGCAGACCCGGCAGGACGGTCATCTCGCCAAGGCTGACCGGATTGCTGGGTGGATCGTCAGGCGGAGGGATCATCGCCACGGTGGCGATCTTCTCGGCCCCGTCGCGGATATAGATCACCTCTGCCGCGCGCCCAAGGCCACGGATCGACATGCGAAAGATCATCTCGGCGGGCGTGTTCACCGGCAGGCGGTCGACTTCGGCCACCACGTCCCCCACCTTCAGTCCGGCCTTGGCAAATGGGCTGTCCGGGTGCAGTTCCGCAATGACCACGCCGCCCGGCACCTGCAGGCCAAGGCTGTCGGACAATTGCGCATCCACCGGCTGGCCGATCATCCCCGCCCACGGTCGTTCGAACCGGGTCTTGCCGTCTTGCGCCTGCTCGACAAATTGCGACACCAGCCCCGAGGGGATGGCAAAGCCGATGCCGTTCGACCCGCCCGACCGCGTCAGGATCGAGGTGTTGACCCCGATCAACTGCCCGGAAACGTCGATCAGCGCCCCGCCCGAGTTGCCCGGGTTGATCGGCGCGTCGGTCTGGATGAAATAGCCGCGCGCGTTGCCCGTCGCTGTGCCCGAGCGCGCCAGCCCCGACACGATCCCCGAGGACACGGTCTGTCCGATCCCGAAGGGGTTGCCGATGGCCAGAACCAGTTCGCCCACCTCGACCGTGTCGCTGTCGCGCACCTGCAGGTAGGGCATGTCCTCGGCGCCCTTCAGCTTGAGAATGGCAATATCCGCCTCCTCATCCGCCAGCAGAACCTCGGCCTCGTATTCGCGCCGGTCGTTCAGCACCACGCGGATCTCGGTCGCCTTGCCGACCACGTGGTTGTTGGACACCACGATCCCGTCCGCCGACAGGATCACGCCGGAGCCCAGCGAGTTCTGCACCCGTGGACGCGAGGGAAAATCCCGAAAGAAGTTGTCGAAGAAGGGGTCAGAGGCAAAAGGGCTCTGCTCGCGCACGATCCTCTGGGCGTAGATGTTGACCACCGCCGGCGCGGCCTGTTTGACCAAGGGCACAAAGCTGAGGCTGATCTCGGCCTGACTGCCGGGGACGCGCGGCTCATCCGCGCTGGCAGGCGCCGCCAGCAAGATCAGACAAACAATGAATCGCAGCATGAAGAACTCCATCCTGATAGGGCCCTTTACGATATGTCCCTGCCGCCGCTCCGTTGCAAGTTCCGACCGCCAGAGCGGCAATTGCAACTGGCGCGCATTTGCGCCATGACAGGTTCATGACGCCTTCGTTGAAGCCCGAGACATCCGCGCTCACCGTTCACCTTCTGACCGCCACCGGGGCGGTCTTTGCGATGCTCGCCATGCTGGCGGCAACGCAGGAAAAATGGTCGCTGATGTTCCTCTGGCTGGTGGTGGCCTTTGCGGTTGACGGCATCGATGGCCCGCTGGCGCGCAAATACGACGTCAAGACATTCGCGCCGCGTTTTGACGGCGTGCTGCTGGACCTGATCATCGACTATCTGACCTATGTCTTCATCCCGGCCTTTGCACTGTTCCAATCCGGGCTGCTGCCGGGCTGGACCGGCTGGGCGGCGATCATCCTGATCACCTTTGCCAGCGCGATGTATTTCGCCGACAACCGCATGAAAACCTCGGATAACTCCTTTTGCGGGTTTCCCGGCTGCTGGAATATGCTGGTGCTGGTGCTGTTTGCGATCAAGCCGGATTTCTGGGTGATCCTGGCGCTGGTCGCCGCGCTGGCCGTGGCGATGTTCCTGCCGCTCAAGTTCATCCACCCGGTGCGCACCGTGCGTTGGCGGATGGTATCGCTGCCGATCGCGCTGGCCTGGACGGTCTTTGCCGGATGGGCGGCCTGGGTCGATTTCCACCCGCAAAGCTGGGCGCACTGGGGGCTTGTTGTGACCTCGGTCTACCTGCTGTTCGCAGGCATCGCACAGCAGATCATCCCCGAGCGCAAGACCGCCTGAACCCTCCGTCAACGATGAGCCGCTGTTCCCTCAGGACCGCAGCCTCCAGCCCGTCTTGAAGATCCACCAGATTACCGCCATGCACAGCGCCGTGAAACCCGCGATGGCCAGCAGGCTCAACCCCACGGGCACGTCCGCCAGTCCGAAAAAGCTCCAACGGAAACCGGACACCAGGTAAACCACCGGGTTGAACAGGGCCACCGTCTGCCAGACCGGCGGCAGCATCGAGATCGAGTAGAAGGACCCGCCCAGAAAGACCAGCGGCGTCACTATCAGCAACGGCACCAGTTGAAGCTGCTCGAAGTTCCGCGCCCAGATCCCGATGATGAACCCCAGCAGCGAGAAACTGATGCAGGTCAGGATCAGGAAGGACAGCATCGCAACCGGGTGCTGAATCTGCAGGTCCACGAACAGCGCCGCCGTGCCAAGGATCACCAGCCCGATGAACAGCGACTTGGTCGCCGCCGCGCCCACATAGCCCAGCACCACCTCAAGGAAATTCACCGGGGCGGACAGCACCTCGTAAAAGGTCCCGAGGAACTTGGGGAAGTAGATGCCAAAGCCCGCGTTGGAAATCGCCTGCGTCATCACCGAAAGCATGATCAGCCCCGGCACGATGAATGAGCCGTAGCTGACCCCTTCGACCTCATCAATGCGCGAGCCGATGGCCGCGCCGAAGACCACGAAGTACAGCGAGGTCGAAATCACCGGAGAGACAAAGCTCTGCAGGATCGACCGGAAAAAGCGCATCATCTCGAAGTGGTAGATCGACCAGATTGCCTGCGTATTCATTCCGCGGCCTCCTTTTCCTGCTCTGCCACCAGACCGACAAAGATATCCTCCAGCGAGTTCTGCGCGGTGCGCACATCCCGCACCATGCAGCCCGCCTCGGCCAGGAGGCCCATCAGGCGGCCGATGCCGGTCCGTTCGGCCCGGGCGTCATAACTGTAGATCAGCTGCGTCCCGTCCGCCGAGCGCTTCAGGTCATAGCCCGACAGAACTTCGGGGATCGCCGCGATGGGTTCGGCCAGATCGACGGTCAGTTCCTTCTTGCCCATGCGGGCCAGCAGGCTGGCCTTGTCTTCGACCAGCAGGATTTCACCCTTGTTGATGACCCCCACACGGTCAGCCATTGCCTCGGCCTCTTCGATGTAATGGGTGGTCAGGATGATGGTCACGCCATCGCGCTGCAACTCGCGCACCGTTTCCCACATGTCGCGGCGCAGTTCCACGTCCACCCCGGCGGTGGGTTCGTCCAGGAACAGGACGCGCGGCTCATGGCTGAGCGCCTTGCCGATCAGAACCCGGCGTTTCATCCCGCCCGAGAGTTCCATGACCTTCGAGTCGCGTTTGTCCCACAGCGAGAGCTTGCGCAGAATTTGTTCGATCAGCACCTCGTCGGGCTTTTTCCCGAACAGCCCGCGCGAAAACCGCAGCGTGTCGATGACCTTGGAAAAGGGTTCCAGGCTGATTTCCTGCGGCACAAGCCCGATCAGGCTGCGCGCCTTGCGGTACTCCGCCACGATGTCGTGCCCGCCTACGCGGATCGTGCCTTCCGACATGTTGGTGATACCGCAGATCGAGGTGATCAATGTTGTCTTGCCGGCACCGTTCGGGCCAAGCAGGGCAAGAATTTCGCCTTCTTCAATATCCAGAGACACGCCTTTCAGCGCCTCGAAGCCGGACTCGTAAACCTTCCGCAGGTCGCGGATTTCCACCATGGGCATGGGATGCCCTCCTTGTTCGCGTGGGCGAAACCTAATGGTTCAGCCGGGATGTGCAATTCTACAGAAATGCATAGACCCCATGCATGTCGCAAACAGACTGGTCAGATCGCCCCAACCGTCCTAAGCGCGATGCATGACGGACGCATTGAACCGGCCCGGTCTGGGCATCCTCTTTATCTGCATCGGCACGCTGGCGATCTCGGTGAATGACCTTCTGATCAAGGTCTTGTCAGGGGGCTATCCTCTGCACCAGATGATTTTCACGCGTTCTGCCATCGCATTGTTGTTCACGATTGCCTTTGTCATGGCAGAGGGCGGGCCACGCATTCTGCGGACCAGGACACCGGGCATCCACCTGTTTCGCGGGCTGCTGGTGGTGCTGGCCAACATGACCTTTTACGCGGCGGTGGCGGTGCTGCCACTGGCACAGGCGACCGCGCTGTTCTTTGTGGCGCCGCTGTTCATCACCTTGCTCTCGATCCCCATTCTGGGGGAAAAGGTGGGTCCGCTGCGGATCGGCGCCGTGGTCGCTGGTTTTGTCGGCGTGGTCATCATGCAGGAACCGTGGAAGGCGCAGGTGGAGGTGTCGCGCCTTGTCCTGCTGCTGCCGGTCATCGCGGCGGCGCTTTATGCGCTGATGCAGGTCCTGACCCGGCGGCTGGGCGTGACGACGCGCGCCTCGGCCATGGCGGTCTATATCCAGGGCAGCTTTCTGGTGGTCTCTTCCGTCTTTTTCCTTGTTGCCGGTGACGGGCGGTTTGCCGAAGGGGTCGAGAACGAAAGTCTGATTTTCCTGCTGCGGGCTTGGATCTGGCCCGCGCCGGGCGACTGGCCGGTGTTCATCGGCCTTGGTGTCTGTTCCGGCGCGATCGGCTATTGCCTTAGCGCGGCCTACCGCATGGCCGATGCCGCGACCATCGCGCCATTTGAATATATCGGCCTGCCGATGGCCATTTTCTGGGGCTGGATGATCTTCGGGGACTGGCCGGTGACCGCAACATGGGCGGGATGCGTGCTGATCATCGGGGCAGGTATCTTCGTCTTCTTCCGCGAACAGGCCCGCGCAAGCCCGCTGCCCGGCCGCCGCGCCCGCTGGGGCCGGCGCTGAGGTCAGCCAAAGCCTGCGCTGCCGTGCTTGAGCAGGATCGGAACGACAAGATCCTCTTCGTCCTCCAGGTGCCGCAGGAGCAGGGATTGAAAGGCGGAAACTTCATCGCGGAACCCGCCAACCTCGGCCTTCTGTTGCAACACTCCGTTGGCAGAGGTCGCGAAGCTGTTCAGCAGGCCGTCCATCGCGTGATGATCCTTGTCCAGAATCTCAAAGCCACGCGACAGGCTGCCTTCGCGCTCGATCAGCAGCGGGAAATAGTGGTGATCCTCGATCTGGTGATGCGCGTGCAACTGCTGCAGCAACATCGACCCGTAGCGGGACAGCCGCGCCCGCATCCGCTGGGGATCGAGCTTGCCATCCTGGACCGCCTCTGCATCCTGGCGCAGCGTCTCGCAAATCTGGCGGAACATCATGTGGCGTTCCATCCAGAACGCCACGAGATCGCTGAAGTTCGCATGCGTCTGCCATCCCTCGCGCGGGAATTCTCTGCGCAAGGCATATAGGGCATCAGGCAGCGCGCTGCGCCGGTTCAGGTCGAGATCATTTTCCATGCGGCGCAGGGTGACGCCGCGAGGGGCAAAGTCAACGCATCACATGCACAGCACATTGCGCGTGGCGCACAACCTTGGCCGCCGTCGACCCCAGCAAGAGATCCTGCATTCCCGGTCGGTGCGAGGCGATCACGATCAGATCGACGCCGTTGTCCACCGCCCAGTCGACAATCGTGCGCCCGGAATGCCCGGCCACCACGATATTGCCGGCACCCGGCACTTTCGCCGCAAGATCGGCCAGTTCATCCTCCACCGCCTTGCGCGCCTGTGCGGTGAAATCCGCCGGAAGATAGTTGGACACATATCCCGGCGCCTCTTCCATCACGTGCAGAAAGGTGATCCTTGCCCCCTCTTCCGACAACCGCTGCGCCACAGCGGTCGCGGCCTGTGTCTTGGCCGAACTGCCTTCGTCGAAAGATACGGGAATGAGTATGTTGCTGTACATCTGGTGTCCTCCTGATGCGCTCAGCATCGCCCGGCGCGGAACATATCGCCTTGATGCAGGTCATACCCGGGGTCGCCATCTTGCGGCCACAATCGCACCACAATCCCCTAATAAACCAGAGGCCGGTGACAGAATGCACCGCACCAAGAACTCCTGCCCTTTTCAGAACGGACCGGCGGACCCCAGACCGGCATGTGCGGCCCGCGCAGGGCCGACCGCAAGGAGAGTGCGAAGTGCGTTACCTGATCGTCGAAACCAGCTGGACCCTGATGACCCTCGCTCAGGAATTGAACCAGGCCGGGATCCTGCTGACCCGAACCGACCGCCCCGAGGATATCCTGCATTTCCTGCAAACGGCGCCGGCGGATCTTTTGGTCCTTGACGCAAAGGCGCTGGAAACGGACGGGCTGTCCCTGTCGCGGCTGCGCCGCAAGTGGCCCGACATGCCCATAGCCCTCTTTTCGAAGGAAGCTCCGCACGAACAGGTGGTCAGATGGTTGGAGGCCGGAGCCGACACCGTGCTGACCGGGGAACGTCCGCCGGAAGAGACCATCATGGTCCTTGCCGCCATCGCGCGGCGGGCACATGGGCTGGCGACGCCGTGGCTTGGCCTCGGGCCGCTGCGGATCGACCTGCATCGCCGCAAGGCCTATCTCAAGGATTGCCCTGTCAAGCTTAGCCCCAAGGTCTACGAATTGCTGGAATACATGGCCCTGCGGCCCCGGCGTCTTGTCAGCCGCCCCGCCCTGCTCAGCCACATATACGGGCTCGAGGATGAGCCGGATGCGCGCGTCTTCGACGTCTATGTCTGCAACCTGCGCGCCTGTCTGCAGGCCACCGATGGCGCCGTGGACATCGAAACGGTGCGCGGCGCAGGTTACCGGTTTTCCGCCGCCTGTCTGGATGATGCCATCGCGGCATGAGAGGCGCCCGGGACCGGTCAGCCCGGACCGGCCCCGCCTGCGCCGCATTCAGAACGTCGCGGCGACCTCGTAGAGGACCGGCTCAAAACTGCGGCACAACCCGCTCAGGCCGCGGTTCCGCTCGCGCATCTCGGGAGAGCGCAACATGGCAAGGAAATCGTCACGATTTTCCCACTGGGAGTAGTTGGCGATGCGGGTCTGTGCGTCGTTGACGTGCAACCCGGCAGCAATGAAGCCCTGCTGCTTCGAGATGAACGCTGCATAGGCTTCGTTCAGCGCGTCCAGAAGATCCTGACACTGGCCCGGCGATGTCTCGAAGGTGGTGATGACGGTCTGCGTCTGTGCGTCGGTGGAAATATTCGGCATGTGAATCCTCCTGCTTGGTTCACTTTGGCACGGATCAAAGCGTTGCCAAACCCCCGCGATTGGCCTGCGCCTCTACACCGACGGGGCAGAATTCCTTGACAGCGCGGGCGGCGCGGGGCCACACAGCCCTATATCCACAAAAACATGCGCAAAAGCGCAGCAGAGCAGGACGAAGGCCGATGAGCAGCACCCAAAGAATCGAAGAGACGCTCCGCGACTCCATCATTTCGCGTCCGGACATGATTCTGGACGACCAGGATCTGATGCAGGCACTGATCGCCGCGAATGAGCGGGCCATGGGCGGCAATATCATCGACCTGCGCGGCATCGCGATGGAGCGGCTGGAATCCCGGCTGGACCGGCTGGAGGATACGCACCGCAGCGTCATCGCGGCGGCCTATGAAAACCTTGCAGGCACCAACCAGATTCACCGCGCGATCCTGCGGATGCTGGACCCGGTGGAATTCGAAACCTTCCTGCATGACCTTGGCGGCGAAGTGGCCCAGATCCTGCGGGTGGATGCGATCCGGCTGGTACTGGAAACCGCGCAAGAAGATGACGACCCGGTGGTTCACCGACTGGGTGACGTGCTGTCAGTGGCAGAGCCCGGTTTTGTCACGGCCTATGTCGGGGAAGGCAACGAACGCCCGGTGACGCTGCGGCAGGTGCGGGCCGGAACGGCGTCGATCTTTGGTGACCGCGCAGAGTTCATCCGGTCCGAAGCCTGCCTGCGGCTGGATTTCGGTCCCGGCCGTCTTCCCGGTCTTCTGGTCATGGGTGCCGAGGACCCGCACCAGTTCACCCCGCAGCAGGGCACCGATCTGCTGGCCTTTTTCGGCGGCGTGTTCGAACGCGCCATGCGCAGGTGGCTGGCCTGAGGCGCTCCGGTCGGGCCGCGCATGACACTGGAGATTTCCCCCGCGTCCCGTGACGCACTGGCCAACTGGCTGGAGTCATGCAAGGCACTGGATGGCGCCTCTGAGAATACGTTGACCGCCTATCGCGGCGATGTTCTGGATTTCGTCGCCTTCCTGACCGCGCATCACGCCGAACCGCAAGGGCTGGCTCCCTTGATGCGGATCACCACTTCGGACATGCGGTCATGGATGGCGCACCTGCGGCGGCAGGACGTCGGGGCGCGCTCGGTCGCGCGCAAGCTGTCGGCGGTCAAGAGCTTCTACCGCTGGCTGGCGCAGCGCGAAGGGATCGAACCCACGGCGGTGCTGTCCGCGCGCGCGCCCAAGTTCCAGAAGAAACTGCCGCGCCCCCTTTCCGAAGTCGCCGCGAAGGCGATGATCGAGACTGTCGAACTGCAATCCCGGGACAGTTGGCAGGGCGCGCGGGACGCTGCCGTGGTCACGCTGCTCTATGGTTGCGGGTTGCGGATTTCCGAGGCCCTGGGCCTGAAGGGGCGTGACCTGCCGCTGGGCTCTGCGCTGCGGATCCTCGGCAAGGGCGGGAAAGAGCGGATCGTGCCGGTCCTGCCGGTCGCCCGGACGGCGGTCGACACCTACCTGCGCCTGTGCCCCCACCCTGTCGAGCCGGATCAGGCGCTGTTTCGCGGCGCACGCGGCGGGGCGCTGAACCCCCGGATCGTGGCCAAGGTGACAGAAAAGGCGCGGATGCAGCTGGGGTTGCCGGCGACGGCCACACCCCACGCCATGCGGCACAGCTTTGCCACGCACTTGCTGGCGGCGGGTGGCGATCTGCGGGCGATACAGGAACTGCTGGGCCATGCCTCGCTGTCGACCACGCAGGCCTACACCGCCGTGGATGAGGTGCACCTGATGAAGGTTTACGAAGCAACACATCCCAAAGCCGGATGATGCGCCTGCGCGCAACTTACCTGCCCCGCGGTCTGTTCGGGCTCAAACATGAGCTATGCTGGCTATTGGGAGGATGACGGCACCGGTTGTCATACCTCGTGGTGTTCTTGCGAGGCGAAACAGACCGGATACTCCGATCCGGAGTATTTCGACAATACCATCGCCGATCCCGGCTATGCCGATCTGAACTACCTGTCAGATCCAGGCACCGTTACACCCCCCGGCAAACGCTGGTAGCGGCAGTGACCGGACAGGCCGGACGCATGGAACGCGCACCCGGTCTTTTTACACGGCTTGACTTGCCCCGCCGTCTGCTGCCGGAATGGCCACAAGACTTGAACAGACAAAAGGGCACCGCAAATGCAACTACTCAAGGCCGGACCATCGCCCTTTGTCCGCAAGGTTCTGGTGACCCTGCATGAGACCGGGCAAACCGGTGATGTAGATCAGATCGACGTCGTTGCTTCGCCGCTGGCGCCGGACTCAAAGCTGATTGCCGCCAACCCGATGGGCAAGATCCCGGCGCTGATGCGCGACGACGGGCCGACGCTGTATGACAGCCGGGTGATTTGCCGATTTCTGGATGACCGCGCCAAGGCCGGCCTCTACCCCGAGAATCGGCTCTGGGACACTCTGACCCTGGAGGCCACGGGCGACGGGATCATGGAGGCGGCCGTGCTGATCGTCTACGAGGAACGCTTTCGTCCTGCCGACAAGGTGTCGATGGAGTGGATCGAAGGCCAGTGGGCCAAGATTGCCCGCGCGCTGGACGCCCTCAGCACCCGCTGGATGAGTCATCTGCACGGGCGCATGGATATGGGTCATATCGCCGTGGGCTGCGCACTGGGTTACCTCGATTTCCGGCACGAGGCGCGGTCATGGCGGACCGGGCGCGATTCGCTGTCCCAGTGGTACGCCGGTTTTGCACAGCGCCCCGCCATGATCGCCACCATGCCAACGGGCTGACACGCAAAAAGGCGGACCTGCGCCCGCCCTGCGTGTCGATGTAGGGCGGGGTTTACCCCGCCGCCCCTTCAGAATTTCAGCGAAAGGCCGACGTTCAGCGCGTTGGTCTTGATGTCTGTGTTGAAGGTGCCGCCGCCGTCAAAGGTGCCTTCGTTGGTGGAATAGGTGAACTGATATTCGCCAAAAACTGAAAAACGGTCATTGATCGGATAGCTCGCGCCCGCCATCAGGCGGGCCGCCGGGCCAGAAAACTGAAAGCCGTAGGTGTTCGAACCGCTGTTGTGCTTGGCGTCCACATGGGGCACCGCCACACCCAGACCGGCGCCGACATAGGGGGTGAACTGGCCCCACTTGTCCGGCCAACGCTTCATCACGTTGGCGGTCACCACGTTGTGCCCGTCCGTAAACTCGAGCCGGGAAAAGCCCAGTGCCGACTTGGTCGCATCGTCGGCATAGGCCTTGGTATGGGTGTACTCGAGCCCGAAACCCAGATTGTCCGAACGCCACCACGTCGCGCGCGCACCATAATAGGGCGGCATCGTGAACGGATTTCCCTCCCAGCCGACAAGCTCGTCATAGCTGCCGCCGCCATTGGGAAGATCACCGGAAATGCGGCTGTGCGGCAGGGTCTGCCAGCCCAGATAGAAGGACAGTTCGGTTTCCGCCACAGCCGGAGCCGCCAGTGCCGCAAGCACGCCTGCAGAAAGAATCAACCGCTTCATCGGTCTCGCTCCAGTTTCCTCGATCGGCACATAAGCACTCGCTTAAGCCGGTTTCAACCGCGACAGATTCGCGCGAGCGCATACTGTGAGGCTTTTGCATCCTTTACCCCATAGGGGCACCTCGCTAATTAGCAAGGCTGAGCGGGGTCTGGAATCCGTCCGGATTCCGGAACCATGGGTTTACCGCGGGCCGACGGCCCCACAAAAATGGAGCAACCTCGTGTCCCACGCAGAAGACCACGAAGGCACCAGAAGGGACTTCCTCTACTATGCCGCAGCCGGCACCGGGGTCGTTACGACCGGTGCTGCTGTCTGGCCAATGGTCAACCAGATGAATCCCTCGGCGGACGTGCGCGCCATGTCGACCATCCGTGTCGATGTTTCGGGCGTGCAGCCCGGCACGCAGCTGACAGTCAAATGGCTGGGCAAGCCTGTCTTCATCCGTCACCGTACCGGGGCCGAGATCCAGGAAGCCCAGGAACAGGACGAGGCCTTTGTGGCCGGACAGAGCGTTGTCGACGACAACGCCCGCAACGCCAACCTTCCCGATCCGAACGCCCCGGCGACCGACGCCAACCGCACCATGCCCTCGCCCGAAGGCGAAGCGCCGCAGGCCTGGCTGGTCCAGATGGGCGTCTGCACGCACCTTGGCTGTGTGCCGCTTGGCGATGCTGGCGAATTTGGCGGCTGGTTCTGCCCCTGCCACGGGTCGCACTACGATCTGGCGGGCCGCATCCGCAAAGGCCCCGCCCCCGAAAACCTGCCTGTCCCGCCCGCCGAATGGGTCGACGACAGCACCATTCTGCTGGGTTAAGGAGCACAAGACATGGCTGGAATCCCGCACGACCATTACGAGCCGAAGACCGGCGCCGAGAAGTGGCTTCACTCTCGTCTGCCGATTGTCGGGCTCCTCTACGACACCATCATGATCCCCACACCCAAGAACCTGAACTGGATGTGGATCTGGGGGATCGTCCTGACGTTCTGCCTCGTTCTGCAGATTGCCACCGGCATCGTGCTGGCGATGCATTACACACCGCATGTCGATCTGGCCTTTGCCTCGATCGAACACATCATGCGCAACGTGAACGGCGGCCACTTCATCCGCTACCTGCACATGAACGGCGCCTCGCTGTTCTTTGTCGCGGTCTACGCGCATATATTCCGCGGCCTCTACTACGGCTCTTACAAGGCGCCGCGTGAGGTGACGTGGATCATCGGCATGTTGATCTACCTGTGCATGATGGGCACCGGCTTTCTGGGCTACGTTCTGCCCTGGGGCCAGATGTCCTTCTGGGGTGCGACCGTGATCACCGGCCTGTTCGGTGCCATCCCGCTGATCGGTGAGCCGATCCAGACCTGGCTGCTGGGCGGACCGGCGGTGGACAATGCCACGCTGAACCGCTTCTTCAGCTTGCACTACCTGCTGCCCTTCGTGATCGCCGCCCTTGTGGCCGTGCACATCTGGGCCTTCCACACCACGGGCAACAACAACCCGACCGGTGTCGAAGTGCGCCGCGCCTCGAAGGCCGAAGCCGAGAAGGACACTGTTCCGTTCTGGCCCTACTACGTGATCAAGGACCTGCTCGCCCTGACGGTGATCCTGGCGGTGTTCTTCGCGATCGTCGGCTTCATGCCGAACTACCTTGGCCACCCGGACAACTACATCGAGGCGAACCCGCTGGCGACGCCTGCGCACATCGTGCCGGAATGGTACTTCCTGCCGTTCTACGCGATCCTGCGTGCCTTCACCTCCGACGTCTGGCTGGTGCAGTTTGCCTCCTTCGTGACGGGCGGCATCATCGACGCCAAGTTCTTTGGTGTGCTGGCGATGTTCGGCGCGATCCTCGTGATGGCGCTGGCGCCCTGGCTGGACACCTCGTCGGTGCGGTCGGGCAAGTACCGTCCGCAGTTCAAGTGGTGGTTCTGGCTGCTGGTGATCGACTTCTTCGCGCTGATGTGGCTGGGCGCCATGCCGGCGGAAGAGCCTTACGCCAGCTTCTCTCTGATCGCGTCGGCCTATTGGTTCGCCTACTTCCTGATCATCCTGCCGTTGCTGGGTGTGATCGAAAAGCCGCTGCCGCAGCCCGACACCATCGAAGCCGACTTCGACGCGCATTATCCGCCGAAGGACACGGCGAAGGGCTCAGCTGCCCCGACCCCGGCGGAATAAGACAGAAGGACCGTAAGAGATGTTCAAGAAACTCACCCTCGCGGCCCTTGTGGCCTTCGGTCTGGCCGGCGGCGCACAAGCCGCCGGTGACGAGGCCCACGTGGAGGACTTCCAGTTCTCTTTCGAGGGCCCCTTCGGCACCTGGGACCAGAACCAGTTGCAGCGCGGCCTCAAGATCTTTACCGAGGTCTGTTCCGCCTGCCACGGATTGAGATACGTCCCGATCCGTGACCTTGCGGCGCTGGGATACTCCGAAGAGCAGGTCATCGCCTATGCGGCAACGCTTGAGGTTTACGACGACGAGCTCGAGGATTTCCGCGCGGCAATCCCGACCGATCACTTCCCGGCCAACACCGCAGTCGGCGCACCTGACCTGTCTATGATGGCAAAGGCCCGCGCCGGGTTCCACGGCCCCTACGGCCTGGGCATCAACCAGATGTTCAAGGGCATGGGCGGCGCGGAATACATCGCCTCGCTGCTGACCGGCTACACCGGCGAGGAAAAGGAAGAGGCAGGCGCCATCCTCTACGAAAACCACGCCTTCCCCGGCGGCTGGATTTCGATGGCGCCGCCGCTTTACGGTGAAGATGTCGATTTCGACGATGGTCACGACAACTCGCTGCATCATGAGGCGCAGGATCTTGCCGCCTTCCTGATGTGGACGGCAGAGCCGAAGATGATGCAGCGCAAGGAAGCCGGTTTCATCGGCGTGTTCTTCCTCGTTGTGCTCTCGGTGCTGCTCTACCTCGTGAACAAGCGCATCTGGGCCCCGATCAAGCGCAAGCCGACCGCCTGACCGGACCTGCCAAACCAAAGCAAAAGCCCCGCCAATCCGGCGGGGCTTTTCTGTTGAAGTGTAGGGCGGGGTTTACCCCGCCGCGCCGATGTAGTCGCGGAACGCCTGCGGCGGATCGCCGAAAAACCGCGCCACCGGGACCGGGGGCTCCGCCCGCCCCTCGGCCACCAGCACGATGTCCTGCGCGAACCGCTGCGCATCCCGGGGATCATGGGTGACCATGACCACCAGCGCGGCAAGGCTGTCGCCGACTTCGCGCACCAGATCCAGCATCTCGGCCTTCAGCGCCGGACCCAGCGCCGAAAACGGCTCATCCAGCAGGATCACGGGCCGCGCCATCAGCAGGACCCGCGCCAGTGCCGCACGCCCCTGTTGGCCGCCCGAGAGCGTGCCGGGTTTGCGCTCTTCCATGCCGTCCAGTCCGACACGCCGCAAGGCCCCGGCAATGCGAGCCCTGTCCTCGGCATCCGGCCGGCGCCCGTTCGGGTGCAGGGCCAGGCAGAGGTTCCGTTCCAGCGTCAGATGGGGGAACAGATTGCTGTCCTGAAACAGGATCGAGACCGGGCGCGCCTCGGGCGGCGACCCGGTGATCTCGCGCCCCCGCCAGGTGATATGCCCGGCCAGCGGCCTGCGAAACCCTGCGATTGTGTCCAGCAAAGTGGACTTCCCGGCACCGGACGGGCCGACGATCGCCACCCGTCGTCCGGGCGCAAGGGACAGGTCCGCCGCCAGCGTGCCCTTGTCCATCGGCATCTGCAGCCCATCAAGTCGCAGCATTCACGCGCCCTCCGCGGTCGAACAGCCAGAACAGTCCTAGGCTGAGGCAAAGCAGCAAGAGCGCCGCGCCCGCCGCCGCCTCCATCTGGTAAGATCCCATCAGGCGGTAAACCTGCAAGGGCAGTGTCGCGCGGTCCGGATCGGCAAAGAGCGCAATCACCCCCAAATCACCCATCGCCAGCGCCGCTGTCAGCCCGGCGGCAAAGCCCATGGGGCGGCGCAGACGCGGCAGCCAGACCAGGCGCAGCCAGGCCCAGGGCGTCATCCGCAGCGTTGCCCTGAGCCGCCCGTAGTCGCGTTCCACGGCCTCGGCCTCGGGCCGCAGGATCCGCAGCGCGAACGGCAGGGCCATCAGTGCGTTCACAAGGCCGGTCACCGGCAAAGCCATGTCAAAAGGATTCACGAAAGGCCGCAGGATCAGGAACAACCCGGTCCCCAGCACCAGCGGCGAAATCGCGATGGCGGGCAAGGCCACCAACTCCCCCCGGCGAGTCGCCAGTGGCAAGGCCCAGGCCATGCACAGCGCCGTCGACCCCAAGGCAACACTCAGCGAATGCCCCGCTGCCACCAAAGTATCCGACCGGATCAACAGGAGCCCCGGCAACCCGCGCAGCACAACTGCCGCCAAAGGCACCAAAAGGAACAGCGCCGCCGCTGCGATCCATGCCCCGTCCCAGACGCGCGCCAAGGCCCCCTGCCCGTCCCAGCGCGGCACCTCTCGATCCCGTCCCGCGCCAAACCCGCTTTGCCCGGCCACCCGCAGCGCCACCAGCCCGGCGGCCAGCGCAAGACCCAGTTGCAGCACCGCCAGGGCCGCCGCGCGTCCAAGGTCAAAATCGAACCGCATCGCCTGATAGATCGCCAGTTCGACCGTCGTCGCCCGTGGTCCGCCGCCAAGGGTCAGCGCCACGGCAAAACTCGTCATGCAAATCACGAAAATCACGGTAAAGGCTCCCGGCGCGACGCGCGCGATCAAGGGCCAATCAATCACCCGCCATTGTGCCCGGGCCGTCAGGCCCAGCGAGGCCACCAAACGGAAATGCTCTGCCGGGACGGCCTGCCAGGCCGATAGCAGCATCCGCACCGCCAGCGGCAGGTTGAAAAAGACATGCGCCAGAACGACACCGTGCAACCCGTAAATGTCGATCTTCGGCAGGCCAAAGGCGGCCAGAACCGCGTTCACCAGCCCCGCCTGACCAAAGACCGCGATCAGACCCATCACGGCGACGATGACCGGCAAAATGAAAGGCGCGCCCAGCAAGGTGACCAGAAGCCCGCGCCCGGCAAACCGCTTGCGCGCCAGCGCCTTTGCCACGGGCAGCGCCAGCACCACGCTGAAGGAGGCCGACAACAGCGCCTGCCATAACGTGAAACGCACCGCCTGCCAGTCCCCCGGGCCAAGCGCGCCAAAGCCCCCGGCCCGGGTCAGGACCACGCCCACCGGCCCCAGCGTCAAGACCGCCAGGGCCAGCGCCGCGATCAGCGCGAGAGCGCGCGTCGCCATGCTTCGATGGCCTCATTGCGCAGTTCTGCCGCCTCATCCTCGGAGTAGAACAGCACCTTTTCCGGCAGGTCGAGCTGTTGGAAGCCCTCGGGCCACTTGTCTTGCGGCAGCGCCGCCGGGATCGACCAGTTGCCGGTGGCGATCATGCCCTGAAAATCCTCGGACAGGATGAAGGACATGAACTGATCCGCCAGCTCCGGCTGATCGGTTCCGGCCAGCCTCGCCGCCAGTTCCACCATGAAATAGTGGCCTTCGGGGAAGATCGCCGCCTTCTTGGTCTCATCATCCTCGGCAATGATGTGGTAGGCGGGCGAGGTTGTGTAGCTGAGCACCATGTCGGCCTCACCATCGGTGAAGAGGCCATAGCTTTCGGACCAGCCCTTGGTTACCGTCACGATCTTGGGCGCCAGTTTCTCCCATGCCGCCTCGGCCCCGTCGCCATAGACCGCCTGCACCCAGAGCACCAATGCAAGGCCCGAGATCGAAGTGCGCGGATCCTGGATCACCAGCCGCAGATCATCAGGCGCCTCCAGCAGCGCATCAAAGCTGGCCGGAACGCTGTCCACCTTTGTCGCGTCATAGACAAAGGCCGTGTGGCCGTAGTTGAACGGCAGGAACACCTTGTCCGACCATTCCAGAGGCAGCGTCAGGGCGTCCAGTTTCACACCGTGCTCGGCAAACAGGCCCGAGGCGCGCGCCTTTTGCGTCACGTCGGTGTTCAGGCCGATCACCACGTCGGCTTCTGTCCGGTCTCCTTCCAGCAGCAGTCGCGGCAGCAGGTCGCCGGGTTTGAACTGCAGATCGCAGTCGCAACGGGCCTCGAACAATTCCTCGATCTTCGGGCCCGGCCCCCATTCGGAGACGAAATAGTCGGGCGCGTAGACCGTCAGCACAGGGGGTTCTGCCAAGGCCATGCTGGCGCTCAGACAACCCGCTGCAACAGTGAAGGTCAGATTTTTCATGACACTCTCCAACATTGCGGCGTAAGGGCAAGATTGGAGGCCTTCGAAAGGTCCATACCTTCCCTCCGCCGGTTCTAACCGGTTCAGGTTCAACGGGTTCATCCGCCGGACGGACATCTCAGATGACGTATTCGCCACCACCCCGAGGTAGGTCGAGACCTACCGCCAGAGGCGGGCAACTTCAAGAGGATCCGTTCTGCCGACGCCTAGGGGCTCAGGATGGGTCTTGGCATCGCGGCTGGCCCCGCGTATCCCGCCCCAAAACAACGGAGCGCCGACATGAGCATGAACAGCTACGGACATCTTTTCCGTGTCACCACCTGGGGCGAAAGCCATGGGCCGGCGCTTGGGGCGACGGTTGATGGATGTCCGCCCGGAGTGGCCATTGACGAGGCGCAGTTGCAGCACTGGCTGGACATGCGCAAGCCGGGCCAGAACAAGTTCACGACCCAGCGCCGCGAAGCGGATGCCGTGCGCATCCTGTCCGGCGTGTTCGAGGGGCGCACCACCGGCACGCCAGTGCAGCTGATGATCGAGAACACCGACCAGCGCTCCAAGGATTATTCCGAGATCGCGCAGAAATTCCGTCCCGGCCACGCTGACATCACCTATTTCCAGAAATACGGCGTCCGAGATTATCGGGGGGGTGGACGGTCTTCGGCACGGGAAACCGCTGCGCGGGTCGCGGCGGGCGGTCTGGCCCGTGCGGCGCTGTCGCATTTGCTGCCGAGCGTCGAAATCCGCGGTTACATGGTCCAGATGGGCCCGCGCAAGGCGGAGCGCAGCCGCTTTGACGATGCCCAGATCGACCAGAACCCGTTCTGGTGTCCTGATCCCGAGGCCGCCGAGGATTGGGCTGGCTACCTGGACGGGTTGCGCAAGGATGGCGAAAGCGTCGGCGCGATGATCGAAGTGGTGGCCCGAGGCGTGCCTGCAGGTCTTGGTGCGCCGATCTACGCCAAGCTCGACACCGATCTGGCGGCGGCGATGATGTCCATCAATGCGGTCAAGGGCGTCGAGATCGGCGAAGGCATGGCAGCGGCAGCGCTGAAAGGGTCCGAGAACGCCGACGAGATCTTTATGGGGGACGATGGGCCGTTGTTCAGCTCAAACCACGCGGGCGGAGTCCTGGGCGGTATTTCCTCTGGTCAGGAAATCGTCGTCCGTTTCGCCGTCAAACCGACCTCTTCAATCCTGACCCCGCGCAAGACCATCACGGTTGACGGCGAACAGACCGAGATTGTCACAAAGGGCCGCCATGATCCTTGCGTCGGGATCCGGGCCGTTCCGGTTGGTGAGGCCATGATGGCCTGCGTCATCCTCGACCACCTGCTGTTGCACCGGGGTCAGGTTGGCGAAGCGGGCGGGAAAATCGGCCCCGCCTGATCCCCGCCTCGGTTCGTCGGAGGGATCAGAAGTCCTTCCACTGGTCCCCACCGACGGCAATGCTGGCAGGTTCCATCGGCAGCGGTTCGGGATCGTCCATTTCAGCAGACCAGCTGCCGTGAACCAGCCGGTCATGCTCTTGCCGATCAAGCGGCTCTTCATGCTCAATGGACTGCAATTCGTTCGCAGCCGCGGCGTCAGGATCTTCGACGTCGCTACTGCTGTCTATTACGTTCTCCTGCGGCAAGTCATTTTCCGGAGCGGCACGCATGGGTTCGGAGCCGTCCGGAAGTGGAAAGACCGCATGGCCGGTCGGTACGCCCTCAGCCGCAACTTCTGCTCCTGAAAAGCGCGACAGGACTTCGGACAGGCGACACGCCTCGACGCTGAGCTGCCGGCTTGCCGAACTGGTCTGGCTGACCATGGCGGCGTTCTGCTGTGTCACCTTGTCCAATTCTCCAACGCCTGCGCTGATCTCACGTACGCCGCCCGCCTGTTCCTTGGCGGATGTGGCAATATCGGACACCAGTTCGGATACTTCGGTTACGCTGGCGACGATATGGTTCAGCGTCGCGCTGGTTTCCTGCACCAGCTTTTCACCGTCTTCCACTTGCTGCGTACTGTTCAGCACCAGTTCCTTGATCTGGCTGGCAGATTCCGATGCCCTCTGCGCGAGGCTGCGAACCTCGGAAGCCACGACGGAAAAGCCTTTGCCGCTTTCCCCTGCGCGCGCGGCCTCGACCCCCGCGTTCAGGGCCAGAAGATTGGTCTGAAAGGCGATATCGTCGATCACGGTGATGATCTGCGAGATCTGTTCCGAAGACTTGGCAATGGACCCCATGGCCTGTAGCGCCCGCGCCATGACCTCTCCACCTTCCTGCGCCCGATGTCGCCCTTCGCTGACCTTTGAATCCACGTCCTGTGCCCGCTCTGACGCGGACTGAACGCTGACTGTCAGCTCATCCAAGGCCGCCGCCGACTGCTCCAGCGTCGCTGCCTGCACTTCGGACCGGCGGGACATTTCGTCCGACATGGAGGACAGGTCCTGCGCGCTCCCGTTGACCGTGTTGGCGCTGACCTGAAGCGAGGCGACAAGGTCCTGCAAGGCCTTGGCCAGACTGTTGAAATCATCGCACAGCGTCACATAGCTGTCGCCCAGGTCGGCCCAGTCCGACGCGGCGATCCGGCTGTCCAGGGCGCCATTGCGCAGACAACCCATTGCAGTGCTGACCGCCTGAAACAACTCGACCCGGCGGGCATTTTCAGTCGTGCTGCGCTGTTCTGCCGCCTCGGCCTCGGCCAGTTTGCCACGCAGGTCTTCCAGGCCGCGGGAAATCATGCCGACCTCATCGGCGCGTCCGACATCCGTAATCTCACTCGTGTAGTCCTGATCCGCAAGCCGGGCCACGGCATCGCGGGCGCGCTGTATCGGCATCGACAGGGAACGCCCAAACAGGAAGGCCATGATCAAGGCCACAACGACAACCAACCCGTTGCCCAGAAATTGCTTGATATCAGAGGCCGCGGCGACGGCATGGGCCTCTTGGTCGAGTTCCAATGCATCCGCCCGCAACGTCGCACGCAGAGTCAAAAGCTCTGACCTCATAGCCTCCAGTTCGGGCAACAGTGACTTGTAAGCAAAGGCCTTGCGGTCGAACAGGACCAGCGTCGACAACTCCTGCACCGACGAATCCAGCGACTGAAACCGCCTCTGCAAGTCTGCCAAAGGGACCATAAACTGGCTGTCCGTCCCGCCGATCTGCACAAATATTTCCGGCGCAAGGGAAAGTCCCTCTTCCACCGCGGCCAACTGCTCACGCATCTTGTCGATCTGCGCATCATCGCCGGCAATGAACAACATCATCGACATTTCTGCGGCCTGGGTGTGTTGCGTGAGACCGTCCAGCAGATCCGTCTCGGCGAAGACATCCGATGCCTGGTACAGCTTTCCTGTCAGGTCGGATTTGACGGACCAGGAGATAACCGAAAGCACCAGCAGCGCCGCAACAAATGCGGACGCCAGGAACATGACCTGCACACGGATCGAAAACCGGCCCATTTCTCACCCTCGCGATTATGGCCGGTCTATAAGCATCCGGCGCTCTGCAGGGGTGTAACGGGCGACCGGTAAACAAAGGTTTCTTCTTGCCGGAAGAAGTTCCTATGACTTCCCGAGAGTTTTAGTGGTTGCCTCGGCAACCCGGGCAAGCTGAACCGCCAGAATGCCCCCGGCGATCACCGCGACACCAAGGATATCCAGCGGCCGCAATGCTTCTCCCAACAGGACAGCGGCAATTGCCACGCCGAAGAAGGGGTTGAGAAAGTGGAAGGTCGCGGCGCGCACAGCCCCGATCCGGTCGACCAACATGAACCAGACAAGAGTCGCCGCGAGGCCGGGCACAAAGACCGTATAGGTAAAGGCAAGGACAAGTTTCAGGGACCAGTCGACCTTCATGGTCTCCAGTGCCAGGGCCGGAATGCTCAGCGCAATGCAGCCCACCAGCATCTGCAGGCCCACCACCATAAGGAAATTCCCGCCCGAGGTTGCGCCCCGCAGGCTGAGCGTGGCCACGGTCAGCGCAATCACCCCACCGACGCAGAGCGCAAGACCAAAGAAATCCAACCCGCCATTGAATCGCACTCCCATGATCAGCGCGACCCCGACAATGCCCGTGACAAGACCGGCAATCGCAAGGGGATTGGGCCGGTTGCCCAGGAACGCCCAACCCGCCAGCGCCACCAAGAGCGGCATGGTCGAGGCGATGATTGCCGCAAGAGAGGCCTCAACCGTCTGCATGGCCACGAAATTTAGGCCGAGGTAAAGCGCATTCTGACACAGGCCGAAGATGATGGTCGCACGCCACTGGCCGCGCGTCAGGTGCCAGCTTTGCCCCATCATCCGCGCGATCGCGACGGCCAGCAGCCCCGAGATCAGGAACCGAAGCGCCAGCGCCGACAAAGGCGGAGCGGCGGCCACGATGATGCGGGCAGAAGTAAAGGCAGAGGACCACATCACCGCAAAGGCGAGTCCCATCAAGATCGCGCGAATATCCATGACGACAGGCGTAGGGGCTTTCCGACGAATCGAAAAGCCCTTCGATCAAGGTTGTCTGTGCAAATTAGCGGCCATGCGAGGATTGCATGGCTGGCTGGTTTCACCCAACGGCGCGAGAGGCCTCGATCAAGGGGGGCAGATGGCCGGTCTTGATGTAAAGGAGACAACCAGCGTCACTGCTGATCCGGGTTCCGGCGCCGTTTGGGCTGCGCATCCATGTCCCGGCGGGGTAGCTGCCGTTTTCATCGGAAAAACTGCCCTCAATGACATAAATTTCTTCCCCATTCTCATCGCTGACGCGGTCAAGCCGCGTTTGCGGATCAAAACGGACCAGTCGCACGGTCTCTCCCGGAACTTCATGCAGAAGCAATTCGCTTGTCCCTTCCACCTTGCCCGGCTGAAATGCGGCGTTCCGGGTATTGATTACGATTTGCTCGGTGTCCGCCGCGTCGAACTGGCAGAGTTTGACAAGGATCGTCGCGCCCTCCGGCCCGATATGCGGGCGGTGGGAGGTGCCAATGGGGTTCCGGACGTAAGTCCCAGCAGGGTAATCCGCATGTTCATCCGAAAACACTCCCTCCAGCACAAGAAACTCTTCGCCACCGCCGTGAGTATGAGGATCAAACTGGCTGTTCGGGGCAAAACGCACGATTGTCGTGGCCCGTGCAACCTCATCCCCGATCCGGTCCAGCATCATCCGGTCCACGCCGCTCGCTGGTGACGGTCGCCAATGATAATCCTCTTGCCGGATGACGACGCGCCGGGAAAAGTCAGCATTGAGTTCCATGGTCTGTTTTCCTTCGCTGCCGCGGGTTTCGTGCTTGCCTGAAATATAGGGGAGGAATGGGCCAATGCGACAGTGACAATGCCGTCAGCGGTTCCACCGTGGCGGCGCACTGGTGTTCGCAGGATTAACTGATGCAGAACAAAAATGCCCCGCCTGCCAATGGGCAAGCGGGGCCAGTTCGAGCCGCAAGGGTAGATGCGGCATCGGCGGTGTCTGTTGAAGTGTTTTGATTTTCTCAGGAGGGCCGTTCGCTCATCTCTGCCCGGATCTGCTGGCGCAGCACGTCGATCGGCACAGTCTTTCCATCCCGTTTGAAGCACCAGTACGTCCAGCCATTGCATGAAGGCGCGCCCTCAAGTTGCGCCCCGACCTGATGGATAGAGCCCTTGACATCGTTGCCCACCAGCGTCCCGTCAGCCCGCACCTTGGCCTTGTGGCGTCCGTTCATGCTCCACAGTTCTTCGCCCGGCCGCAGCATTCCACGCTCGACCAACTGGCCAAACGGCACACGCGGCTCGGCACGTTTGGAGGTGCTGACCTGCAGTGCGGATTTGTCAAAGGCGCGCACATTGGCAATGCGTTTTTCGGCCACTTCGCGATAGGCGGCCTCACGTTCGATCCCGATAAAGTCGCGGCCCAGCATCTTGGCCACCGCGCCGGTCGTCCCGGTGCCAAAGAACGGGTCCAGCACCACATCGCCCGGATTGGTGGACCCGATCAGCACACGGTGCAGCAGCGAGGTCGGCTTTTGCGTCGGATGGGCCTTTTCGCCACCGGCATTCTTGAGCCGCTCTCCGCCGTTACAGATCGGCAGGACCCAGTCGCTGCGCATCTGGATACCTTCATTGAGCGACTTCAGCGCCTCGTAGTTGAAGGTGTATTTCGCCCCTTCGCTCTTGGAGGCCCAGATCATCGTTTCATGCGCATTGGTGAACCGTTTGCCGCGAAAGTTCGGCATCGGATTCGACTTGCGCCAGACAACATCGTTGAGGATCCAGTAGCCTGCATCCTGCAGTGCAGACCCCACCCGAAAGATGTTGTGATAAGAGCCGATCACCCAGATCGCCCCGTCGGGCTTGAGCAATCGGCGCGCCGCTGCGAGCCAGTCTTGGGTAAACCTGTCGTAGACGGCGAAACTCGAAAATTGGTCCCAATGGTCATCGACCGCATCCACCTCGGAATTGTCCGGGCGGTGCAAGGCGCCTTTCAACTGCAAGTTGTAGGGCGGATCCGCAAAGATCAGGTCGACCGAAGCCTCAGGGAGACGTTGCATCACTTCGATGCAATCTCCAGCCAGAATCGTATTGATGGGGAGCGCGTTGGCGCCCGTCACCTTGGTCATCGTCGTCATTCTCTGCCTCTGTCCCGCGGCGCTTTTTACGCTCATTGGTTAGGCAAAAGATGAGTCATACCTGATTCGTGGTCAATTCTATTTTTGAATCAATCACTTGAGTTTTTCTCTTGCCACAAGATATCGCGTACCGGAGCAAAAGACCGTCTATGGAAGGGGGTAACCCCCAAATCTCGGAGTGCAGATTTGTGACACTTTGTGGGGTAGCCCGCGTTCGTTTCCCAGCCGTATCCGGGGAACTGCGCTGCGGCCATTTTCATGACATCGTCGCGCCACTTTTTGGCCACAATTGACGCCGCCGCAATGGACGGGGACCGCGCGTCCCCACCGACCAGGGCAGTCGCCTCACAGGGGAGTTCGACAGGCAGCCGGTTGCCGTCGACCAGCAGGTGATCCGGAACCACCGGCAAAGCCGCCACTGCGCGGCGCATGGCCAGCAGGCTGGCCTGCAGGATGTTCATCTCGTCGATCTCTTCGACACTCGCCTGCCCCAGCCCGATCAGCGCGCTCTGCCGCAAGAGCGGTTCCAGATGCCCACGGCGCTTGGCGCTCAATATCTTGGAGTCGTTCAGGCCGTCGGGAATGCTTTGCGGGTTCAGGATCACCGCAGCGGCCATGACGGGCCCCGCCAGAGGCCCGCGCCCGACCTCGTCGACACCTGCCACGTGGCGGCAGCCGCGCGCCCACAGCGCCTTTTCCTGCGTCATCTCAAGCGGCGGTCTCACGGCGTCAGCGTCTGCCCGGCTTGGCGGTTGAAACCTCGGGGGCTTGCCGAGCCTCCTCTTCCAGCAGCGTCGCGATCAAGGACAGGACTGCAGTTTCCTCGCTCACCTTCTTGGCGTCGATCCACATTTCCAGCCGCGCCCGCTCTTCGCAGTTCAGTTGCAACAGGATTGGCCGCCGGTCACCGGGGCCAACCACCTGTTGCCACCCCAACCCGGCATCCAGGGCACGCCGGAGCGTCTGCCGCACCAGGTAAGCCAGCGGCACATGGGCCGAGGACTGCTGCACCAGGGCTCTGCGCAGGGGTTCGGGCAAGGCCAGGTTCAAGGCTTTTCTCGCATCACGGCGACTCATTTCGGTTACCTCGTAGCGGGGCGAGGTTTAGCTTACCAGATCACACGCCCGCCGCGAGACCCGAACTGGCGACATATGTCTGCGCTGTCACACATGACAGTCCGGCGGGCGCGGGTATTCCTGAAAGTCAGACGGCGCCAGTGGCGGTCGTCGGGACGGTCGAGACATTCCGGACAGAGACTACCCACCTAATGGTTTACGGAATCTTGCGAACGGCTGCAGGTCAGCCGATGGGCCAAGACTTGCATGGGGCATGCATGGTCGGGAATGTCTGTAACCCACATGCCTCAATGACACCGAGGCCCGCTTTGGCCTTGCCTGCAACTTTCCGGACAGACGCGCGATCCCGGGTAACCGCCCACATCCACAAAAAAAAGGGGCCGCCCGAAGGCAGCCCCAAATCCTGACGTCACTCGGGCGTGACTTACATCATGCCGCCCATGCCGCCCATGTCGGGCATGCCGCCGCCGCCGCCGGCGCCTTCTTTCTGCGGCTTGTCGGCCACCATCGCTTCGGTGGTGATCAGCAGGCCTGCGATCGAGGCTGCGTCTTCCAGCGCGGTGCGGACAACCTTGGCCGGGTCGATCACGCCGAACTTGAACATGTCACCATATTCGTCGGTCTGCGCGTTGTAGCCGAACTTCAGGTCTTCGCTTTCGCGGATCTTGCCCGCGACAACCGAACCGTCAACACCGGCGTTCTCTGCGATCTGACGCAGCGGCGACTCGAGCGCTTTGCGCACGATCACGATACCGGCGTTCTGGTCGCTGTTGGCACCGGACAGACCGTCAAGAGCCTTGGCACCCTGCACGAGGGCGACACCGCCACCAACCACAATGCCTTCCTGAACGGCGGCACGGGTTGCGTTCAGCGCGTCGTCGACACGGTCCTTACGCTCTTTCACTTCGACTTCGGTCATGCCGCCAACGCGGATGACAGCCACACCGCCTGCCAGCTTGGCAACGCGTTCCTGCAGCTTTTCACGGTCGTAATCCGACGTGGTTTCTTCGATCTGGGTGCGGATCTGGGAAACGCGTGCCTGGATCTCGGCCTTTTCGCCTGCGCCGTCGACGATGGTGGTCTCGTCCTTGGTGATCGAGACTTTCTTGGCGGTGCCAAGCATGTCCATGGTCACCGACTCCAGCTTCATGCCGAGGTCTTCGGAAATCACCTGGCCGCCGGTCAGGATCGCGATGTCCTGCAGCATGGCCTTGCGGCGGTCGCCGAAGCCCGGTGCCTTGACGGCCGCGATTTTCAGGCCGCCGCGCAGCTTGTTGACCACGAGGGTCGCCAGTGCTTCGCCTTCGACGTCTTCGGCGATGATCAGCAGCGGCTTCTGCGACTGGATCACCTGCTCGAGCAGCGGAACCATCGGCTGCAGTGACGAGAGCTTCTTCTCGTGCAGCAGGATCATGCAGTCTTCGAGATCTGCGATCATCTTGTCCGGGTTGGTGACAAAGTACGGCGACAGGTAACCGCGGTCGAACTGCATGCCCTCGACGACATCGGTCTCGGTTTCGAGGCCCTTGTTCTCTTCGACGGTGATGACACCCTCGTTGCCGACCTTCTGCATCGCATCCGCGATCTGGCGACCGATTTCTTCTTCGCCGTTGGCCGAGATGGTGCCGACCTGAGCAACTTCCGCCGAGTCGTTGACCGGGCGCGAGGCTGCTTTGATCGATGCGACGACCTTGGCGGTGGCAAGGTCGATGCCGCGCTTGAGGTCCATCGGGTTCATGCCGGCGGCAACCGCCTTCATGCCTTCCTTGACGATGGCCTGGGCCAGAACCGTCGCGGTGGTGGTGCCGTCGCCGGCTTCGTCATTGGTGCGGGAAGCGACTTCCTTCACCATCTGCGCGCCCATGTTCTCGAACTTGTCTTCCAGTTCGATTTCCTTGGCGACAGACACACCGTCCTTGGTAATGCGCGGGGCGCCGAACGACTTGTCCAGAACCACGTTGCGGCCTTTCGGGCCAAGGGTCACCTTCACCGCATCGGCGAGGATGTTGACCCCCCGAAGCATCTTGGTGCGGGCTTCGGTATTGAATTTCACGTCTTTTGCAGACATCGGATATTCTCCTAAGTAGACAGAATGGGACTATGCGACGGGCGTCAGAGCGCCCCGTCGATCACAACCGGCGTTCAGGCTGCAGCAGCAGCCGCGTCTTTTGTGATAATCCCCAGGATGTCGCTTTCCTTCATGATCAGCAGCTCTTCGCCACCGACGCTGACCTCGGTGCCCGACCACTTGCCGAACAGGATGTGGTCGCCGTCCTTGACGGCCATCTCGATCAGCTCGCCGCTGTCTTTACGTGCGCCTTCGCCACACGCGACAACCACGCCTTCTGCGGGCTTTTCCTTGGCGCTATCAGGAATGATCAGGCCACCAGCAGTTTTTTCGTCGCCTTCGATGCGGCGAACCAGCACGCGGTCATGAAGCGGTTTGAATGTCATCTTCGAGTCTCCTTGCTCAAAGTTTCTCCCATGCTCCCCCGGAGGAGGAGCGTTATCACTCACCTTAGTCGAGTGCTAACGACGCTGAATTAAGGATCGCCCCCTATCGTGTCAACAGAGGCTTTGGAAAAATTGTGCGGCGGCCGCGGGTCGCGGCGGATGTTTCTGCCATTCGCAACATGCATACCGGATGCGCGCCTCGTGGGATGCTGCCCCTTTTCCATGGGCAAGCCCCTGTTTCGGCACGTCACTTCACAAATGCCACGACGAAGGCCGCCTGCGCCGGGACCGCTTGAACGGTCAATACACCTGACCTAGGGTCATGGGGCGATAACCGCACACCCCAACCAGAGTTCCGCATATGCCCACCCCTGTCGCCGCGCCCCTGCGCTATGCCCCGATTCCGTCGCAGATGGACAACATGCGCGGGATCATCCTGATGGCGCTTGGCTTTTTTGCGTTTGCGGCCTGTGATGTGCAGGCCAAGTTCCTGACGGACACGCTGCACCCGGTGCAGATCGTCTGGTTCCGGCAGCTTGGCCTTGCGCTTGGCATTCTGGTCATCATCGCGCTGCGGGGGGCGCATATCCTGCGCTCTCACCTGCCCCTGGTGCAAATCGCGCGCGGGGTCACGGCGGTGTTTTCGGCGATCTGCTTCATCATCGCCGTCACCTATGTGCCGCTGGCCGATGTCGTGGCGGTGACCTTCATCGCGCCTTTCCTCGTCACGATCATGGGGGCCACGATCCTGCGCGAAACCGTCGGCATTCGCCGCTGGATCGCCGTCATCATCGGTTTTGTCGGGATGCTGATCGTGATCCGCCCCGGCATGGGGGTGCTGCATCCCGCCATCGGCTTTGCGGTTGTCGCCGCGATTCTCTTTGCCCTGCGGCAGATCCTGTCACGCAGCCTGAGCGGGGCCGACCCGATCCTGACCACGGTGGCCTATACCTCTCTGACCTCGATCACACTGGCGAGCGTGGCCCTGCCCTTTGTCTGGATCACTCCGGCGGAGCCATTCCTCTGGATGGTCATCCTGGGTATGGCCCTGACCGCCGCCCTGGGCGAGGTTCTGGTGATCCGCGCATTGGACATCGCACAGGCGGTGGTCGTGGCACCGCTGCAATATTCGCTCATCATCTGGAGCACCTTCTACGGCTACGTTGTCTTTTCGGATCTGCCCGATGGCTGGACCCTGCTGGGCTGCAGCATCATTATCGCGTCGGGACTGTTCACCCTGTTCCGTGAACGGATGGCCGCAAAACAGGCGTCCGCCCCTGATTGACGCTTGTGGCCTTGCCCTCCGCACCGCAGTCTGCGCCCATCACGGGAGGCCCAGATGACCGAACAATGCGAACCCGCCCAGCGCAGATATCAGGGACAGATCACGGATTCGCGCCGGTGGGAGGCGTTTGAGCCACGACCCGGCGACATCGTCGTATCGACCCCACCCAAATGCGGGACGACATGGACACAGGGCATTCTGGCCATGTTGATCGCGGGCGATTCGATGGTCGACGCGCAAACCTCGATGAAATCGCCGTGGATCGACATCAGCACCCGTGACTTGCAAGAGGTCATGGAACGGTTAAAGGCGCAGGATCACAGGCGGCAGGTCAAGACCCACACCTCGTTCGACGGCATCCCCATCTGGCCCCAATTGCGCTATATCACCGTCTACCGGCACCCCATCGACGTGCATTTTTCCTTTCGCAAACACGCCGAGAACATGTCCTTCGACTTTGCCACCGAATTTTACCCGGACGACCTGTCCGAAGGCTTTCGCCTGTTCCTCGAAGGGGATCATGTGGAGGCGGTCAGCCTCGACGCGATCCTGACGCATTACCGCGAAACCCTGTCCCGCGAACCGCGCGAAAACCTGCTGCGCCTGCATTACGCCGATATGACCCGTGACCTGCACACTGCGGTCTCCCGCATCGCCGGGCATGTGGGGATATCGCATCCCGACAGGCTGATGTCAGAGATCACCGAGGCCGCCACTTTCGACAGCATGAAGGCAAACGCGCACCGGTTCACGCCTTCGGCCGGGCAGGAGTTCTGGCGCAGCGACAGCGATTTCTTTTTCAGCGCGCAGTCGAACAAATGGGAAGGCAAGCTGACCGGGGACGACCTTGCCGCCTATGACAAACGCATGACTGATGCCTTGTCACCAGAGGAGCGCCGCTGGCTGGAATGGGGCAGCATCTGACTTTTCAAACCCTAGCGGTCTTCCCAACTATAGGCCCAATGCGCCAGCCCGGCGCTGCCCTCTCCGGTCAGGGCATAGACGCCGGTGCCGACCTTTTCGAACCAGCCATAGTGGTTGTCCCGCATGATACGGGTGGCAGCCTTGACGCCAGTGGCCTTGGCGACGTCCTGCCCCCGGCAGGCCCCGTGTTCGGCCAGATGCGCGGCGCAGACCAGCGAATCCTGCCGGTAACCGGTCACGATCCCATGCCGCGTCGCGCCGCCCTCGTTCGGGTCACCGCGCAGCCGTGAAAATTCACGCAGCAGCTTTTCGCTCTTGGCCTTGCGCCGTTGCGGTCGATACGGCCCCGGATCGCAGAGCACCTCGATCAAGCCATCATCGCGCACCGTGATGAACCCGAGCGACAGCCGCCGGCACATCGCACGATTGTCCTTCAAAGCCCGGCGCGCCGCCTTGCCTGTCGGGCGCGCCACCGCGATATAGACCTGATCCGTGACGGACAACCGCGCGCAGGCCTGATGGTACAGCGCCAGCGTGATCCGCAGTTTCAGTTCGACAATGACAGGCGGTTCGTCCCCCCGCACGGCCACCAGATCGGCAGCGCCGACCTCGCCCTTGACGGCATAGCCCTGCCCTTCCAGATAGGCCTTCACCGGGCCGTAAAGCTCGCTTTCCCGCTGCATGGCGTTACTTTCGCCACCGCGCGCCCCCTTGTCCAGCGGCCCCAAGGCAGACTAGGGAAAGGCACCCAAAAGGAGAGCCAGATGCGCCTGATCCTCACCGCCTTGACCCTGTGCAGCCTGATTGCCGCGCCATTACAGGCCGCCTGCTCCGGCCAGAGCCTGCGCGACGCCTTGACGGAAAGTGAAGCAGAGACGCTGTTGCGCCGTCTTGATGCCACGCCCTACGCCGAGGGCAACCATTGGCGCGCCACAAAGGGCGATGAGGTTCTGCATCTGATCGGCACGATGCATCTGTCTGACGACCGTTTGACAGCCCCCGCCGCGCGGCTGGAACCGCTGGTCAGGTCGGCAGGCCTGTTGCTGCTGGAAATGACCGCCGTCGAAGAGGCCGAACTGCAGGCCAGTCTGCAAAGCGACATGGACATGCTGCTCTTGCCGGATCGCACCCTGCCGGACCTCATGCCCGAGGAAGATTGGCAGCAACTGGCAGCGGCCATGCGGCAGCGTGGAATGCCCCCCTTCATGGGCGCGCGCATGCGTCCCTGGTATGTTTCGATGCTGCTTGCGATACCGCCCTGCATGGCCGACCGCCTTGAAGACGCCAACGGGCTTGATGCAAGGCTGGAGGCCGTCGCCACGAAGGCCGGCGTGCCGACGCAAGCCCTGGAGCCCTATGACACAGGCTTTGCCGCCTTCGCCGATCTGCCGATGGACACGCAATTGCTGATGATCCGCTCGGCGCTCAGTTCGCCCGAGGACGCAGAGGATCTTTTTGAAACCGTGCTGGCCAGCTATTTCGACGAAACCCATGGCGCCGGTCAGATCGTGCTGGAGGTGCTGTCCCCCCGCCTGACGCCAATGACGGAGGCCGAAACAGCCGAGGTTTTTGCCGTTCTGGACGAGGCTCTGATCGCAGGCCGCAACCGTGCGTGGATCCCGGTGATCCTGAAGGCGCTGGAGCAATCAGAGGGAACAGTCGTCGCCGGTTTCGGCGCGGCGCATCTTGCCGGTGATCAAGGGGTCCTGAAGCTGTTGGAGGCCGAGGGGTTCACGCTCGAACGACAGGTTTTCTGATATTGCGGACACAATGCTGTTCGAAAAACATTGAAAAAGCGCTTTTGAAAGCCGCTTGAGGAACGCTCTTCACAGAACGTTCCCCAAGGCGCTTCGAAGCGCCTTTCTCACCCGAGCTCAGTCAGGCCGCCAGCCCGCGCCCTTTCAACAGCGCCTCGACCCCCGGCATCCGGCCACGGAACTTCATGTAAAGGTCTTCGGCCTCCACTGATCCCCCCTTGGAGAGAATGAACTCTTCCAGTTTCTCTGCCGTTTCGGGATCGAAGGCCCCGCCTGCCTCCTCGAAGGCCTCGAAGGCATCCGCATCCATCACCTCGGACCACATGTAGCTATAATACCCCGAGGAATACCCGTCCCCGGAAAAGACATGCGCAAAATGCGGCGTCGCGTGGCGCATGGTGATGGCCCGCGGCATCTCCAGACCTTCCAGAATCTCCGCCTGTTTCTGCATTGGATCGGCAGGGGCCGGACCGGAGTGAAACTCCAGATCGACCAGCGCCGAGGCGACGTATTCCACCGTCTGGAACCCCATGTCAAAGGTCGCCGCTTTCAACACCTTGTCCAGCAGCGCCTCCGGCATCGGCTCCCCGGTGTCCGAATGGGTGGCAAATTCGCTCAGCACCTCGGGCACTTCCAGCCAGTGTTCATAGAGTTGCGAAGGCAATTCCACAAAATCGCGCGCAACCGAGGTGCCCGAGATGGACCCGAATTCCACGTCGGACAGCATCTGGTGCAGCGCATGGCCGAACTCATGAAACAAGGTGCGCGCATCGTCATAGGACAGGAGCGCGGGCTTACCCTTGGAAGGTTTGGAAAAGTTGCAGACATTGACCACGATCGGCGTTTCCACCTTCGGCCGCTTGGCCTGAGAGCGAAAGGCCGAACACCAGGCCCCCGACCGTTTCGACGACCGCGCGAAATAGTCGCCGATGAACACCGCCACGTGCTGCCCGTTCCGGGTCACTTCCCAGGCCCGGCAATCGGGGTGATACAGGTCGACCTGCAAGGGCGCGAACTCCAGCCCGAACAAGCGATTGGCGCAGGCAAAGGCCGCCTCGATCATCCGGTCCAGTTGCAGGTAGGGCTTCAGTTCCGCCTCATCCAGATCATGCAGGGCCTTGCGGCGCTTCTCGGCGTAGTAACGCCAGTCCCAGGGCTCCAGCGGACCGGAAATGCCGTCCGCGTGCAACATGGCTTCCATCTCCGAGGCATCGGACAACGCCGCCGCCTTGGCCGGCTCCCAGACCGCCATCAGCAAGTCACGCACACGGTCAGGTGTGCCGGCCATCTCGGTTTCCAGCTTGTACTGCGCAAAATCCTCATAACCCAACAGCCGCGCGCGCTCTTCACGCAGTTTCAGGATCTCGGTGGCAGTGCCCCGGTTGTCCGTTTCACCGCCGTTCTCGCCCCGCATCACCCAGGCCTGCCAGGCCTTTTCACGCAGATCCCGGCGTGGCGAGAACTGAAGGAAGGGCACGATCAGGGACCGCGACAGGGTGACCAGCGGGCCATCCGCATCGGCCGCCTCACCGGCAGCGCGCGCCGCATCCACGACAAATCCGGGCAAGCCTTGCAGATCGGCCTCATCCAGCGCCATTGACCAGTCGGACTCATCCTTCAGCAGGTTTTGGGTGAATTCTGTCCCCAACACCGCCAACCGCGATTTGATCTCTTTCATCCGCTCCGCGTCCGGACCTTTCAGCGCAGCGCCCCCCCGGACAAAACCGCGATGGGTCAGGTAGAGCACGCGCGCTTCTTCCTTGCTGAGGTCCAGGTCCTCGTGCCCCTCCCACAACTCGCGAATGCGCGCGAACAGCGCCTCATGTGAATTGATCGCCGAGAAATGCGCCGACAGCTTGGGCGAGAATTCACGCTGCAAAGCCTGACGCGCGTCGTTGCTGTCCGCACCCGCGACGTTGAAAAACGTGCCCAACACCTTGTCCAGCGCCTCGCCCGCGCCTTCCATGGCCTCGATGGTATTGGCGAAAGTCGGCGCTTCGGGGTTTCCGGCAATCGACTCGATCTCGGCCATATGCGCGGTCAGGGCCTCGTCCAGTGCAGGGGCGAAATCCGCGTCCGAGATCCGGGCGAAGGGCGCGATGCCAAATGGGGTGTCCCAATCGGCCAGCAAAGGGTTGGTCATGTCTGTCTCCTGACTCTTTGCGCCAAAGCTAGGCACCACGGCCCCCTGCTTCAATCGCGTCCTTGTGTTTCTTTGGGCCTCAAATACCTCCTCCGGAGGCATCCGACGTCACCATTGTCGCCTCGGCCTGCCTGCCGCAGACCGGGCAGGTCTCACGCTGTTTCAGCCGGATTTTCCGCGTCTCACCCCAGAGTGCATCATAGATCAACATTTCGCCCCGCAGGACGGCCCCCGCTCCGGCGATCAGCTTGACACATTCCACAGCCATCATGGACCCGACGACTCCGGGCAAAGGCCCCAAGACCCCCGCTTCGGCGCAGGAGGGCGCAAGCCCTTCTGCCGGAGCCTCGGGAAAAATGCACTGGTAGCAGGGGCCGCCTTCTGCGGGATGGAAAACAGAAACCTGCCCTTCCCACTGGCTCAGCGCCCCGGAAATCAGCGGCTTGCCCGCCGCCACGCAGGCGCGATTCACCATGTAACGGGTGTCGAAATTGTCGGTCCCGTCCAGCACCACATCGTAGTCGGCCAATAGATCACCCGCGATCTGCTCTGACAGCCGCCGCTTGTAGGGGCGCACCTCGATATAGGGATTCAAGGCCTCCATCGCCGCCTGTGCCGAAAATACCTTGGGCATCCCGATCCGCGCATCGGTATGAATGACCTGCCGTTGCAGATTGCCGCTGTCGACGACGTCATCGTCGATCACACCCACCACGCCGACGCCCGCCGCCGCAAGATAGAGCAACGCCGGTGACCCAAGGCCACCCGCCCCCACCACAAGAACCTTGGATTCTTTCAGCCGTTTCTGCCCCGGCCCGCCCAGCTCCCGCAACACGATGTGCCGGGCATAACGCTCCAATTCCCCATCGCGGAATTTGCCAGGGTCAGGCTTTGGGGCCTCGGCCCGCTCTTTCGTGACCGCCCGCGCCTTCATCCGCCGCAGGATCAGAGCGTACCCCAGCGCCAGCGCCGCGCAGCCTCCAAGGATCAGCCAGCCGGCCGCGCCGCCCCCGGTCGCCGCCCGCAAAGGATGCCCGAAAGGCAACAGGACATGTATCATCAGGACGGCCACATAAAGCAGACCCAACATGTACAGCCGCGCCACAACCGGCGTCTTCATGAGATGGCCGACACCCCAAAGCGCCGCCGCAAGACCCAGAACCAGACCCATCAGAGGCGCCCCGTCGATCCGAACCCACCCGCGCCCCGGGCCGTGTCCGTAAGTGCCCCCTCACGGAATGTGGCGCGCACCACCGGGGCCACCACCATCTGCGCGATGCGGTCGCCGTGGGTGATGACAAAGGGCTCACTGCCTGCATTCATCAAGATCACCCCCAACGGACCGCGGTAATCGGAATCGATCGTGCCGGGCGCGTTGGGCAGGGTGATCCCGTGCTTCAGGGCCAATCCGGACCTTGGGCGCACCTGCACCTCGAACCCGGCCGGGATCGCAATGCGCAACCCGGTTGGCACCAGAACCCGCGCGCCCGCCTCCAGCACGATCTCACCCCGGTCCGGAAGGTTGGCCCGCAGGTCCGCCCCCGCCGCGCCCGCGGTGGCATAACCAGGCAGACCCAACGCGCAATCCGCCCCGTCCTCCCATTCAAAGGCAATCGTGACCTGTGTATCTTTCTGGTTCAAATACCCAATCTCCGACCTTAGCCCCTGGTGCCGTCCCAGGGACCGGGCGCACGCACAACCGCGCCCAGCGCCTCTGCGATCCGACCGGCCAACCGTGCCGCAACCTCGCGCTTGGCGGCGCGTGGCCATGTCTCGGCACCGTCCTCAGAAATCAGCACAACGGCGTTTTCCGGTCCCCCCATGATCCCCGTTGCCGGCGAGACGTCGTTCGCAACAATCCAGTCACAGCCCTTGCGCACCCGCTTGGCGGTGGCATGGGCGACCACATCATCGGTTTCGGCGGCAAAGCCGACCACCAGCTTGGGTCGGCCGTCCGTCATGTGCGAGACCTCTTTCAGAATGTCCGGATTCTCGGCGAATTCCAGAACCGGCAGCTTGCCGCCGTCTTTCTTGATCTTCGATCCGCTGGCAGAGACCACCCGCCAGTCGGCGACAGCAGCAGCAAAGACTCCCGCCTCGACCGGCAGCGCCTCCATCACGGCAGCGCGCATCTGCTGCGCTGTTTCGACCTCGACAACCTTGACGCCCTTGGGCCGGGCCACCTCGGCGGGGCCGGTGACAAAGGTGACATCCGCGCCCAGATCGCGCAGCGCCTCGGCAATCGCCGTGCCCTGTGCGCCTGACGACCGGTTGGCGATATAGCGCACCGGGTCGATGGGTTCATGCGTCGGACCGGAAGTGACCAGAACACGGCGGCCCGCCAGCGGTCCGGCAGAAAAATGGGATTCGATCCCGGCGACGATCTCCAGCGGTTCCGCCATGCGGCCCGGCCCGTGCTCGCCACAGGCCATGTCCCCCGAGTTCGGACCGATCACCCGCACCCCGTCGCCCTGCAGCGTGGCCAGGTTGCGCTGTGTGGCCGGATGTTCCCACATCCGGACGTTCATCGCTGGCACGATGGCAACCGGCGTATCTGTCGCCATCAGAAGGGTCGTGGCAAGGTCATTTGCGAACCCGCCCGCCATCTTGGCCATCAGATCGGCGGTACAGGGCGCCACGACCAGCAGGTCCGCCACGCGGCTCAACTGGATATGGCCCATCTGGGCCTCCTTGGTCAGATCAAAGAGATCGCGGTGGACCTCTTCGCCCGCCAGTGCCGAGACACTGAGAGGGGTGACAAATTCCTCCGCCGCGCGAGTCATGACAGGCGTCACCTCCGCCCCGCGCTCGCGCAGGCGGCGGATCAGGTCGAGGCATTTGTAGGCGGCGATCCCGCCTCCGATGATCAACAGGATACTTTTTCCGGCCAGCACGTCGGACCCTCCAAAAGACCCTCGCACTATGCAACTTGCACCCCTGACCGCAAGGGCCGAGAGCGTGGCGTCGTTTTGGTGGCCAAGTGTTGTCAGGGAGAGGGGCTCGATGCCCCAACGGCTTACAGAGGCGATTTCAAGACGATATGATCTTTGGCCGAATGTCGACGAGGCGCAATCCAGTCAATTCTTGCGGAACACCGCGCAGGGGTCTTCGCGGTCGACCGGAGGGCTGCTTTCGACCAGGTCAAAGCCGCCGTCCGGGTCCCCGCGCCCGTCTTCGCCCTGGCCAAGCGCCCAGATTATGGCGTCCTCTTCCACGGCGGCCAACAGACCTGGCGCGCCCCAGTCCTTGCGCGCGTGGCCGTTGCCGGTGATCACAACCACCGGGCCGCCGGTCTCTTCCAATGCAATGGCGGCCCCTGCGGCCAGCATGGTGTCGCGCACTCGCTGCACATCCACCATCAGCGGCAACATCTCCTCGGGCAGCGCATTGCAATGGGACACCCTTTGCAAGTCCAGCAGCGGGTTCAGTTTAACCGGATCAACGATCTCCGCCATCAACATCCTGTGCAGATCCTCGTGCCGGATCGAAACGGATGGCCGACCCTCCTGCATCACGTCGCGCGCCTTGTCCCGTGGCAGTTCTGCCCCGTAATGCACCGCATCCGGAGCCGCCGCAAAGATCGGGTAATACATCGCAAAATCCGGCCAGCCGCTGCCGGTCCAGCCCAGCGCCGCGTCCAGCCCGCCCTGATCGCCGACCAGTTCCGACGTAACGCGGCCAGCTTCTTCGCTGTCCAGCATTTCCCAGACAATCGCCTTTGGCTGGACCATGGCTACAATTTCGGCCTGCCGGGCGTGATGTGCGGGATTGTCATGCACCTCGCCCAGGAACAGCACATCGGCGTCACCCGGGATGTCCGCGATGGCGGAGGTGGCAAGGACCAGCAGGCCAAGGATCACGCGTTTCATGCGAGAAAGTGAAACACCTCTCCGGACTGCGCTTCAAGGGCCTTGCGCATCTTGCCAAAGGCTGCCGCCTCCAGCTGACGCACGCGCTCCTTGCTGAGGCCCAGTTCGTTCCCCAGGGATTCCAAAGTCCGGCTGTCCTCGCGCAGCTTGCGCTCGCGCACGATAAAGCGTTCACGCTCGTTCAGCGCGACCATCGCCTGCACCAACCAGTCGCGCAACTGTTCTGTGTCATGCGAGTTTTCCACGATTTCAGAGGCCTGCGCGCCGTCGTCCTCGATGGTGTCAATCCACTCGCGGCCTTCGTCCTCGACCGATTGGGTGGCGTTCAGCGAATAGTCGGACCCGGACAGGCGACCGGTCATCATCTCGACATCGCGCAAGGGCACCCCGATCTCGCTGGCGATCTTGTGGCGCAACTGATGTCCGTCCAGCTCTTGGCCAGCGGAGGCCGCTTCACGTTCCAGCCGGGCCTGAACCCGGCGCATGTTGAAGAAGAGCGATTTCTGCGAAGAGGTCGACCCGGTGCGCACCATCGACCAGTTGCGCATCACGTAATCCTGAATGGAGGCCTTGATCCACCAGACCGCATAGGTCGAAAAGCGCACGCCGCGATCCGGATCGAACTTGTCGGCGGCCTTCATCAGGCCAAGGCTGGCCTCCTGGATCAAGTCGCCCATCGGCGCGCCGTAGCGGCGGAACTTCGACGCCATTGATATTGCGAGACGCATGTAGGCCTGGATCAGCCGGTGCAGCGCCTGTTCGTCACGCTCATCGCGCCAAGCATAGGCAAGTTTCAACTCAGTCTCCGCGTCCAGTAGCTCTGCCTTCATGGCGCGGCGGGAAAAGGATTGGTCGCTGAATGTATCGAGTGCCATTTTTACTCCCCTGGTGCATGTCAGCCCCCGCTGAGCCGGGGATTTTATAGATGGTACGCGGGACCTCTGCTGGTGGATCACAAAATGTCGCGATTTTCTGCCTGCCACTCGGGCAATCGCGCCCGATGATGGTGTGTCGAACAAAAGCTGAATTCACGGCTGGCGCACCTCACGTTAAGACAACGCAAAGAATTTGGTGAGAGTTCCATGGCCGACAGACTTTTTCTTGGCGACTACAGTTATTCCAGCTGGTCCTTGCGGGCCTGGCTGCTGTTTCGCCGTTTCGAGATCCCGGTTTCCATCAAGATCGTCGACTTCATGAAGGCCGCCGTGGCCGAACAGATGGCGACCTTGGCCCCGGCGCGCACGGTGCCGACCCTGATCCTGTCGGACGGCACGGTGATCTGGGACAGCCTCGCCATCGCCGAGGAACTGGCCAGCCGCCATCCGGATGCGGGGCTTTGGCCGTCTGATCCCGGCCAGCGGGCCTTGGCGCGGGGATTGGCCGCCGAAATGCATTCCAGCTATGGCACCCTGCGCGATCTGTGCCCGATGAACCTGCGTGCCGCCTATCGCGACGTGCCGGTGCCCGAGGCGTTGCAACAGGATCTGGATCGCCTCCAATCCCTTTGGGCCTTTGCGCTGGCACGGTCGGGCGGACCTTGGCTGGCCGGAGGGTATTCCGTGGCGGATGCGTTTTTTGCCCCCGTGGCGGCTCGGATCGCCGGTTACGGGCTACCGGTCTCGGGCGAAGCCCGGGCTTATGTCGACCAGCATCAGGCCGACCCCGCCTTTCGCCGCTGGCGCGCCATGGGTCTGGCGCGCGGGGCAACGCTGCCGTGGTATGACCGCGATTACCCCCTGGTCGATTGGCCCGGCCCGGAACCGCGTCCCGCGCGGGCGGTCGAGGCCGGAACGCCAGGAAACGACCGCTGCCCCTATTCCGGCGATCCCGTCACCCATCTGATGGAAAGCGAAGGCCGGGTCTTTGGCTTTTGCAACGCCTTCTGCCGGGACAAGACGGTGAACGATCCGGAGGCATGGCCCGCCTTCGTGGCGCTGCGCGACGGCTGAACGGGGACATATGTTAAGCCGCACCGTCGCGCGTTAACCAATTGCTAACCACGAACGGGTCAGTCTTGCCGGCAGTGCATTGATCCGGGGGCAATATGGTCGCGCGTGCCTATACGGTCGCCTTTGAAGGCGTACAGGCCCGCCCTGTCGAGGTGCAATGCGCCGTGACTCCGGGCGTGCCCGCCTTTTCCATCGTCGGCCTTCCGGACAAGGCGGTGTCCGAGGCACGTGACCGCGTGCGCACCGCGCTGACCTCGCTGGCCATTGCCTTGCCGTCCAAGCGGATCACCGTCAATCTCGCCCCTGCCGATCTGCCCAAGGAAGGCTCTCATTTCGATCTGCCGATTGCCCTGAGTCTGCTGGCCGCGCTGGACATCCTGCCCAAGGACGCGATTGCACAGGCCGTAGCGCTGGGGGAATTGTCGCTGGACGGAGATTTGCTGCCGGTTGTGGGCGCCCTGCCCGCTGCCATGGCCGCCGCCGAAGAGGGACGGACGCTGCTCTGTCCCCGGGCCTCAGGGCCAGAGGCGGCTTGGGTCGATGCCTGCACGGTGATTGGCGCGGGCAACCTGCTGGAAATCGTGCGCCACTACTCGGGGGCAAATGTGCTTGAACCCGCGGCACCCGGCGAAGTGGCCGGTGACCCTGCGGCGCGCGATCTGCGCGATGTCAAAGGGCAGGAGCGGGCCAAGCGCGCACTTGAAATCGCCGCCGCCGGGCGGCATCACTTGATGATGGTCGGCCCGCCCGGCTCGGGCAAGTCGATGCTGGCGGCGCGCCTGCCCGGTGTCCTGCCGGTGCTGACACCGATCGAGGCGCTGGAAACCTCGATGATCCATTCCATCGCCGGGCTGCTGACCAATGGCGGCATCTCCCGCACGCGGCCATTCCGCGAGCCGCATCACACTGCCTCGATGGCGGCGCTGATCGGCGGCGGGCGCGGCGCAAAACCCGGCGAAATCAGCCTTGCCCACAATGGCGTGCTGTTCATGGACGAATTCCCGGAATACCCGCGCACCGTCCTGGAAACCCTGCGCCAGCCCATCGAAACCGGCGAGGTCGTGGTGGCCCGCGCCAATGCGCACATCCGCTATCCGTCGCGGTTTCTGCTGGTGGCCGCCGCCAACCCCTGCAAATGCGGCTATCTGACCGATCCGGCGCAGGCCTGTTCGCGTGCGCCCAATTGTGGCGAGGATTACCTTGGCCGAATCTCCGGCCCATTGATGGACCGGTTCGACCTGCGGCTGGAGGTGCCGCCGGTGGCCTTTTCCGATCTGGATCTGCCCGCCTCGGGCGACAGTTCCGCGCAGGTGGCCGACCGGGTCGCGGCGGCCCGCGCGGTGCAGGGCGTGCGCTACGAGGCGCACGCCTCTCTGCGCACCAATGCCGACGCCGAGGGGCAGGTGCTGGAGGACGTGGCCACACCGGACGCGGAGGGTCGCGATCTTCTCGGCCGGGCTGCGGAACGTTTCAAACTGACCGCGCGCGGCTATCACCGGGTTCTGCGCGTGGCGCGCACCATCGCCGATCTGGACAACAGCGCCGACGTGCGGCGCGATCATGTGGCAGAGGCGCTCAGCTATCGCCTGCTGTCGGCGAAAGAGAGTTGATCCAGCGCGCCACCGTCCGCAGCGTGACCCGCGCCTCCGGCAGGATGTTGTGAAACAGGGGCCAGACATGCGGCAGATCACGCTCGATCCGCTCTGTCACGGACACGCCTTGCGTGCGGAGATGTTCCGTCATCCGTCGCGTGTCATCCAGCAGGAATTCCGTGTCCCCGACGGTCAGCCAGACCGGCGGAGCATCCTTGAACCTCGCCCAGAGCGGCGAAACGCCGGGATGGCGGGGATCGACGCCCGCCGGCAAATAGACCTCGGATGTTTCGTGGATGCGGCTGGCGGGCAGGACGACATCGGACCCCGCGTTTCCCGTGACACTTTCACCCGAATAGCTCATGTCGGTCAGCGCGGAAAAGGCAAAGAGGCCCAGCGGCGGGCGCAGTCTCTGGCGCAGGATGTCCGACAAGAGCGCCAACGCAAGCCCGCCCCCGGCGCTGTCACCTCCGATCACTACGCCACCGGGACGGTCCATGACCGCGCGATAGGCGGTCAGCGCATCGTCCAGCGCGGCGGGAAAGCAATGTTCCGGGGCCAGCCGGTAATCGGGCAGACAGGCGGGCAGCCCGGCCTCCCGCGACAACCAGCCCAGCATGGCGCGGTGGGTGTCGGGCGACCCCATCACATAGGCCCCGCCATGCAGGTACAGGATCAGCGGAGCCTGCGGCGCCTCGTTGACCCAGAGCGCCGGAACACCGTTCAGATCATCCCGCCGATACTGCGTCCCCCACGGAGCGTGAAAGAAAAGCCGCGCCTTGGTCTCGAAACTGCGGCGCAGAGCGAGGATATCGGTTTCGCGGGCCAGATGCGGCTTTTCCGTCCACCTGAGCCAGGCGTTCAGGATCGGTCGCGCCAGGCTCATCCCAGTTTGGCCTCGATGGCCTGCCAGATCTTCTCCGCGATATTGACGCCGTCAAAGCGTTCCAGTTCCTGAATTCCGGTGGGCGAGGTCACGTTGATCTCGGTCAGCCAGTCGCCGATCACGTCGATGCCAACAAAGATCTGCCCCTTGTCGCGCAGTTCAGGTCCGATGGCCGCGCAGATCTCGCGGTCGCGCTCGGTCAGGGCGACTTTTTCGGGGCGGCCGCCGACGTGCATGTTGGACCGCACCTCCCCCTTGGCAGGCACACGGTTGATCGCGCCCACCGGTTCGCCATCGACAAGAATCACCCGTTTGTCGCCCTTGGACACCGCAGGCAGGTATTTCTGCACGATCAGCGGCTCGCGCGAGAACCCGGTGAACATCTCGAACAGCGAGCTGAGGTTTCCATCCCCGGCCTGCAGCTTGAACACACCCGCGCCCCCGTTGCCGTAAAGCGGCTTGAGGATGATATCGCCGTGCTTTTCCCGGAACGCGCGCAGGACCTCAAGATCGCGTGCGATGGTCGTCGGTGGTGTCAGGTCCGGGAAATTCAGGACCAACAGTTTTTCCGGTGAGTTGCGGACCCAGAACGGATCATTCACCACCAGAACATCCGCCTTCAGCCGGTCAAGCAGATGGGTGGTGGTGATGTAGTGCATGTCAAAGGGCGGGTCCTGCCGCAGCCAGAGAACATCCATCCCGGCCAGATCGACCGCGACCCTTTCGCCCAGCACCGCAGGCTGCCCAGCCACGCGCTGTACCGTCATCCAGTGCCCGCGCGCTGTGACGCGGCCCTCTTCAAAGGCCAGTTGGTCCGGGCCGTAGTAAAACAGCTCATGCCCGCGCGCCTGCGCCTCTTCGGCAAGGCGGAACGTGCTGTCGGCGTTGATGTCGACCCCGGTGATAGGGTCCATCTGAAAAGCGATTTTCATGCGCATCCCCTGCAAATCTTGCGTCATAGATGGCGCATCATGCAGTCAGGCGCAATCCGGCGTCAGGGCAGAAGAGGCCGGATCAATAGGCGAGGGCGTTTTCAAACACGCGGATTTCGCCCCTCTGGTTCACCAATGCCACGTCAAACCGGATATCGGTAAGCGAGCCGCGCGGCAGGGTTCCCACGAATTCCTCTGCCGCGGCACACAGCCGCCCGATCTGGCGCTGCGACAGACGGTCCATGGCGCGGGCAAAACTGCGGCTTTTCTTGACCTCGACAATCACGATGCCCGCCCCGTCCTGCAGGACAAGATCGATTTCCCCGCACTGCCCACGCCAGCGGCGGGAGATCAGCGGATAGCCCCGGCGCGCATAGTCCTGTGCAACGGAGTCTTCTGCAGAGAGCCCCGCATGATAGCCCGTTTGTCCTGCCTGCTGCCGGGTCTTGGGACGTTGCGGGTCCGTCGGCGCAGCGTCCATCCCCAAGTTGAAATCAAGTGCCATCGTCCGCTTCGCCCCCTGTCCGGCCTTGCCCCCCGTCATTGGCGGACAGCCGCATCGCCAGTTGATAGACCGGGCGACGTTTCACGCCGAACCGGGCCGAGACGTAATCGGCCGCATCGCGGACCGACATCGTTTCCAAGGCAATGTTCACTTCATGTTCTAAGTCAATTTCCCTAACAGTTCCTGAATCTCCTTTGGCGATCAGGACCACCACCTCACCGCGCGCCGGTGTCTCGCGATAATGTTCGGCCAGTTCGGACAGCCGTCCCCGCCGCGTCTCTTCGAATTTCTTGGTCAATTCCCGGCATACCGCCGCCTCGCGGTCCCCCAGCGCCTTTTCCGCCGCTTCCAGCATGGCCACCAGACGCTTGGGCGATTCATAGAAAACCAGTGTCGCCGGAACCGCCGAGAGATCCCTCAGGGCCGTGCTGCGCGGTCCGCCTGCATTCGGCAGGAACCCGGCAAAGAGAAACCGGTCCGTTGGCAATCCGGCAAGCGTCAATGCAGTGATGACGGCGCTGGCGCCGGGCGCGCTGGTCACCGGATGGCCCGCTTCGGTGGCGGCGCGGGCCAGATCGAACCCCGGATCGGAAATCATCGGCGTGCCCGCTTCTGACGCGTAGAGGACGGATTTGCCCTCTGCCAGCGCGGCGATCAGGCGCGGACGCACCTTTGCGCCGTTATGGTCGTGATAGGCCACCAAGGGCCGGTCCTTCAGCGCCACACCGTGCAGTTCCATCAACCGGCGCAGGCTGCGCGTATCCTCGGCCGCCAACACATCCGCCCCGGACATCAGGTCAAGCGCGCGCAAAGTAATGTCCCGTGCATTGCCGATCGGCGTGGCGACAAGATACAGGCCGGCGGCCACCACGCGCTCGTTTCCGCCACTGTCACCAATCGTCACTGGTTCCCCCTTTCCCGCTTCACTATAAGTCTGGCAAAATCGCGCAGTACGCCTCAGGCACCGCAAACCCTGCGCCTGAAACGAACGAGGGAGTCCTTTGTCCATGTTTGCCATGTTTGCCAATCTCCGCAAGGCAATACGCCCGATCGCGGCGCTGGCCGTCGTCGCGGCGCTTGCGGCTTGTGATCCCTCTGCCCTGACGAATATCGGCGGTGGTGGCGGTGATGGTCCGCGGATCAACACGTCGCAACCGATCCCGGTGGCGCTTTTGATCCCGCGTTCGGATCAGGGCGCCGCTCCGATTGCCGCCTCGCTGGAAAACGCCGCACGGCTTGCCATGGCAGAGCTTGGCGACGGCGTGACCATCGACCTGCGTGTCTACGACACTGCCGGGCAGGCGCCCACGGCTGCCGCTGTGGCGCAACAGGCCGTGAACGATGGCGCCAAGATCATCCTCGGCCCCCTGCGCGCCGACGCGGTGAACGCCGCGGGCCTTGCCGTCGCGGACAAGGGGGTGAACGTTCTCGGGTTCTCCAACAACCCGACCATCGCCGGCGGCAACGTCTTTATCCTTGGCCCGACCTTTGCCAATACCGCCGACCGGATGCTCAGCCACGCGCGGCGCAACGGCAAGAGTAACATCGTCATCATCTACTCCGATGACGTCGAAGGCCAGCTTGGCAAGCTTGCCATCGAACAGGCCGCGACTGTCCACGGTGTCCGCGTGGTCGGGTCCCAGCCCTATCAGCTGTCGGTTGAGGGTGTGAGCTCCGCCGCGCAGGCCGCTGGCCAGGTCGTGAATTCCGGGGCCGCGGATTCCATCTTCATCACCACTTCGGCCAATAACGCCGCCATGCAGGTCCTGTTGACGCAGATGCCTGCGGCCGGGGTCACGCCGGACAAGGTCCAGTACATGGGCCTGACCCGCTGGGACGTGCGGCCGGAACTGTTCAGCATGGCCGGAGCCGAAGGTGCATGGTTCGCCCTGCCCGACACCCAGCGCCTTGCCGGGTTCTCGGGACGGTACAACAGCACCTATGGGACCACACCGCACCCGCTGGCAGGGCTGGCGTATGACGGCATCTCGGCCATTGGCGCGCTGGCCCGCGCAGGCCGCGCGGATGCCTTGTCAACCACTGCACTGACCTCGACTAGCTTTGCCGGCACGGGCGGTGTATTCCGCTTGTTGAACAATGGCAGCAACCAGCGCGCGCTGGCCATCGCCACGGTAAGAGAAAAACAGATGGTGATCCTTGACCCTGCGCCCAGCAGTCTCTCCGGCGGGTTCTGACTCCGAAAGTCTTCCGGACAACCTCATTGCTCCGGCTTCCGACATCTTTGACATGTCGGAGGTCAGGAGCAAATTATTCTCTGAGATGCCCAAAGGCGGCAAGGAGGCGGAGGTTCGCAAAGCCACCGTCTCTGTCCTGCGCGAGGCGCGGGACAAGGGGCGCGAGGCGGTGGCGCAAGCACTTGCCTTGGAGCCTTTTGGCGCGCGCCGGACCACGCGCTCCTATACCTGGATCACCGATTGCATGGTCCAGCTGAGTTTCGAAGTCGCCACCGAGGTCCTGCACAAGCTGCCCAACCCGACCGACTCGGAACGCCTGTCGGTCCTGTCTGTCGGCGGCTACGGCCGGGGCGAGATGGCGCCGTTTTCGGATGTAGATCTGCTGTTCCTGACCCCTTACAAGATCACGCCATGGGCAGAGAGCGTGATCGAATCCATGCTCTACATCCTGTGGGACCTGAAGTTGAAGGTCGGGCACAGCTCACGCACGGTGCGCGAATGTGTGCGCATGGGGGCCGAGGATTTCACCATCCGCACCGCGATGCTGGAAAGCCGTTTCATCATCGGCAACGAGGCGCTTGCGGACGACCTTGAGAAAACCCTGTGGAACGACCTGTTCAACTCCACGGCCCGCGAGTTTGTCGAGGCAAAGCTGGCGGAACGCGAAGCGCGCCACGACAAGCAGGGCCAGCGCTACATGGTCGAGCCCAACGTCAAGGAGGGCAAGGGCGGGTTGCGCGATCTGCAATCGCTGTTCTGGATCATCAAATATGTCCACCACACCGACGATGTGTCACTGCTTGTGACGCGCGGCGTCTTTCGGCCCGAAGAATACGAAACCTTTGTTCAGGCCGAACGGTTTCTCTGGGGCGTGCGCTGTCACCTGCACCTTGCCTCTGGTCGCGCCAACGAACACCTGACCTTTGACATGCAGGTCGAGGTGGCCGCGCGCATGGGATACAATGACCGGGGCGGGCGTCGTGCCGTCGAGTGGTTCATGCAGGATTACTTCCGCCATGCCACCTCTGTGGGGGATCTGACGCGCATCCTGCTGACCTCGCTGGAGGCCGACCACACCAAGGGCGCGCCGCTGATCCAGCGGCTGTTCACCCGCGTGCCGCAGACCAAGGACGGCTATCACGTCGTGCACAACCGGCTGGCCATCGTCGACGACGAGGCCTTTCTGTCGGACAAGCTGAATCTTCTGCGCGTCTTTGAGGAAGGGCTGCGCACCGGTCTGCTGATCCACCCGGACGCCATGCGGCTGGTGCAGGCGAACCTGAATCTGATCGACACCGCCTTTCGCAAGGACCCCGAGGCGCGCAAGCTGTTTCTGGATCTGCTGCTGAAACACGGCAACCCCGAACGCGCCCTGCACCGGATGAACGAGCTTGGCGTTCTGGCGGCTTTTATCCCGGAATTCGCCCCCATCGTGGCGATGATGCAGTTCAACATGTACCACCATTACACGGTGGACGAACACACCATCCAATGCATCTGGAACCTCTCGGAGATCGAGAACAACCAACTGCAAGAGGCCCTGCCGGTCGCCTCTACCATCCTCAAACAAGGAGTGAACCGCCGGGTGTTGTATGTGGCGTTGATGCTGCATGACATCGGCAAGGGCCGGGACGAGGATCACTCGATCCTCGGTGCCCGTATCGCCCGCACCGTGGCGCCGCGCCTAGGCCTGTCCAAGACAGAGTCGGCCACCGTCGAATGGCTGGTCCGCTATCATCTGCTGATGTCGGACATGGCACAGAAACGCGATATTGCCGACCCGCGCACCGTGCGCGATTTCGCGAAGGCCGTGCAGACCAAGGAACGGCTGGACCTGCTGACCGTGTTGACCGTCTGTGACATTCGCGGCGTCGGTCCGGGCACCTGGAACAACTGGAAGGCCGCCCTGCTGCGCGCGCTCTACCGTCAAACCCACCGCGCACTCGAAGACGGGATGGAAGCGCTCACCCGCGAAAACCGCGGCACCGAAGCGCGCAAGTCCCTGCGCAAGGCGCTGGACGGCTGGAACAACAGCGAGTTGCGGGTCGAAACCGGCCGCCACTACGACCCCTATTGGCAGGGCCTGCACGTGACCGCGCATGTGGTCTTTGCCAATTTGCTGCGCCAGATCAAGGATGACGAGATCGCCATCGACATCCACCCGGACGTGGATCGCGACGCGACCCGCGCCTGTTTCGCCTTGCAGGACCACCCCGGCATCTTTTCGCGCCTGACCGGCGCCCTGGCCCTGGCCGGGGCCAATATCGTCGACGCCCGCACCTTTACCACCAAGGATGGCTTTGCCACCGCGGCCTTCTGGATTCAGGATTCGGACGGCCACCCCTACGAGGACAACCGCATCCCGCGTTTACGAGAGACCATCCGCAAGACACTGATGGGCGAGGTTGTTGCGCGCGACGCGATGAAGCCGAAAGACAAGCTGAAGAAGCGCGAAAAAGCCTTCAGGGTGCCGACGCATATCACCTTTGACAATGACGGGTCCGAGATCTTCACGATCATCGAGGTCGACACCCGCGACCGGCCCGGCCTGCTGTATGACCTTGCGCGCACGCTTGCGGGCCTGAACATCTACATCGCCTCGGCCATCATTGCGACATACGGCGAACAGGTGGTGGATGCCTTCTATGTCAAGGACATGTTCGGGCTGAAACTGCACTCGAAAGTCAAGCGGGACGTGATCGAAAAGAAACTGCGGGCGGCCATCGACGAAGGGGCAGAGCGGGCGCGCGGCTGATCAGGGCTGACCCAAGGAGTGGGACGCCCGCCGCTGGTCAGGTGGACCAGACGCCCATGAAACGGCGTGCCCCGGCGGTGTCCGGGGCCAGCCCGACAAAGGACATGGCCTCGGGCAGCGTTCGGAACACGCCAAGCTCCCAGGGGCTCTCCCCTTCGGCGATGGACTGGTACATGCGCGACATGCCGTAAACCACGTCACCGGGCGCGTAGACGGCTGTCCGCGACGTCAGCGCACGCACCTCGTAATAGCCTTTCAGCCGGTAGGCGAGGCGCTGCATGTCCTCGAAATAAGAGGTGTCCAGCTTGCACTCCGACATATCCACCAATGCATGCTGACGCCCGTCGAACTGCGGATCGGCGGCATAGTCGAGAAATGACGCGATATGCTCTTCTGACCCGATCTCACCAAGGAAATGCACGGCCACAAGGTTCAGGTCGGTCAGGATCTTGTACCTGATGGGCAAGTCGTGAGTTCCCGAATTGTTTCGCTCAAGAGTGATCGCGTTGATAACACCCATGACCGTGGGGGCAGGCCATTCTGGACCAAACGGAAACCGGGCAGGCTGACCACTGGCGCCGCGCCACAACTGAAGGCAGAATGACGCAATGGAAGACCTTCCGCAATTGCTGTTGACCGCTTTTGCTCTTGCAGGCAGCCCGGGGCCGAACACCCTGTCGGTGGCGGCGGTCGGCGCGGCCTTTGGCGGGCGGCGCGGGATGGGGTACATGGCCGGGCTGAGCCTTGGAATGCTGGGGGTCATTGCAATTGTCGGCAGCGGCTTGTCGGCGTTGTTGCTGGCGGTGCCGGGTGTCGCGCCCGTGATCACGGTACTGGCTTCGGTCTATTTCCTGTGGCTGGCCTGGCGGATCGCCACCGCGCCGCCGTTGGGGGCGCCTGACCCGCAGCGGCATCCGCCGCACTGGAGCGAGGGCGCGCTGCTGTCGCTGGTCAATCCCAAGGCCTATGCCGCCATGGCCGCTGTCTTCTCGGGCTTTACCCTGATCGCGGCGGCACCAATGCAGGATGCGCTGGCCAAGGCGGCGGTGCTGACAGCGGTCATTGTGGCTGTCAACCTGATCTGGCTGCAGGCTGGCACCGCGCTCTCGCGCCTTGTGCGCAATCCTCGGGCCGGGCGCGCCGTCAACATGGGCTTTGCCGCGGCCTTGCTGCTGGCCGTGGCGGCGACCACCCTGCTCTGATCCGCCGGGCTTCACCGGGACATGGCAATTTGCGCCCCATGCAGTCGGATGACGCTTGCGGTCATTGCCACCTGCCAAAGCCGCTCTGCCCGAAAAGCCTGTCCGCTGGTCAGGACAGAGTGATCCCCTTTCGCCGCAGCGGGCTTTGGGCTAAGCGGTCGGGCAGGCAGAACGCGAGCAGAGCAGAATGAAACCCATCCGCCTTGTGGCCGGTATCATGACCGTCGGCTTCTGGACCCTGATGAGCCGCGTTCTGGGCGTGGTTCGCGAGATCCTGATCCTCGGCCTGATCGGTCCCGGCCCGGTCATGGATGCCTTCGTCGCCGCCTTTCGCCTGCCGAACTTGTTCCGCCGCTTCTTTGCCGAAGGCGCGTTCAACGCCGCCTTTGTGCCGATGTTCTCCAAGAAATACGAAGGTGAGGAAGACCCGCAGCGGTTCGCCCGCGACGCCTTCAACGGGCTGGCCTTTGTCCTGCTGATCCTGACCGCGCTGGCGCTGATCTTCATGCCCGCGCTGGTCTGGGCGACGGCGGGCGGCTTTTCGGGCGATGCGCGGTTCGACCTGACCACGGGCTATGGCCGCATCGTCTTTCCCTACATCCTGCTGATTTCGCTGGCTGCGATGTTTTCCGGGGTTCTCAATGCCACGGGGCGCTTTGCTGCCGCTGCCGCGGCGCCGGTGCTGCTGAATATCCTTGTCTGCACCTCGATGGCGATTGGCGCGGCGATGGGCGGGGACATCATCCTCTGGCTGATCTGGGCGGTGCCGATCGCGGGTGTGGCGCAGCTGGCACTGGTCTGGATCGCGGCAGAGCGGTCGGGCCTGAAGGTACGTCCGGGCCGCCCGCGCCTGACACCGGACATGAAACGGCTTGTCGTCGTCGCGGTCCCCGCGGCGCTGGCTGGCGGCGTCATGCAGATCAACCTGCTGGTGGGTCAGCAGGTGGCCAGCCATTTCGACAAGGCAGTGGGCTGGCTTTACGCCGCTGACCGGCTGTACCAATTGCCGCTGGGCGTGGTGGGCATCGCCGTCGGCATCGTCCTGCTGCCCGACCTGTCTCGCCGGTTGAAAGCGCAGGACGACGGCGGCGCGCGCAATGCCTTTTCCCGCGCTGGCGAGTTGAGCCTTGCGCTGACCGTGCCCGCCGCCGTGGCCCTGATTGTCATTCCGCTGCCCATGGTTTCGGTCCTGTTCGAACGCGGGGCGACCACCGCCAGTGACAGCGCCTCGATTGCGCTGGCGGTTGCGATCTACGGTCTGGGCCTGCCTTCCTTCGTTCTGCAAAAGGTTCTGCAGCCGCTGTTCTTTGCGCGCGAGGACACGCGCAGCCCGTTTCGCTACGCCGTCTGGGCGATGGCGGTGAACGCCGCTATCGCCATCGGCCTTGCCCCTTTCATCGGCTGGATCGCCCCGGCCATCGCCACCACGCTGGCGGGCTGGATCATGGTCTGGCAACTGGCCCGGGGCGCGCGGCAATTCGGAGACGTCGCGTGTTTCGATACACGGTTTTCCAACCGGCTTTGGCGGATCTGCCTTGCCTCCGCGATCATGGGCGCGGTGCTGTGGGGGGCCAACCTGCTGCTCGCCCCATGGCTGGCCATTCCCTACCTGCGCTTGGCGGTGCTCTTTGGTCTGATCGCTATCGGCGTCATCGCTTACGGGGTGGCGGGACAGATGCTTGGCGCCTTCAGCATGGCCGAGATGAAGGCGATCATTCGGCGGAGGCGATCATGACGGTACGCGCGTTGACCACGGCAGAGGACAGCGCCCGCGCGCTGGAACGGCTGGCCGCCACCGCGCGGCAGGACCTGTTCATCGCTGTCCCGCATCTGACGCCGGACACCCCCTTGCAGATCCCCGAACTGCGCGAGCGCGGGCTGGAGGCCTGGGCCGACATGCTCGCCCTGCTGACCCGGCGCGGCGTATGCCTGCGGATGCTGGTGGCGGACTGCGATCCGGTGACTGCCCCGGACCGTCACCGCGCCGCATGGGCTGCGGCCTCTGGCTTTGCGGACGTGGTGCAGGGCGATGCGCAGGTGATCTGCGCCGCGCATGGGCATCAGGTCAGCGGCCTGTGGGACTGGCGGTTGCGCCGGCGATTCAAACCCGCGCTGGCCGCCCTCCGGTCAGAGGACCCTGCCCGGCTGACTGCCACCCAACGGCAGGTCAACGCCAAAGGTCCGGCTTTCCGGCCGGCAGAGATGCCGCAAAGCTTTGCGCTGAAAGATGACAGCGCCTGTGTCCTCGGCGGGCCGGATCTGTCGCTGGCGATCGAGGACACGGATTTCTGCGGCGCTCTGCGCGGGCACTTCACGGATTGCTGGACCGCCGCGCTCAAGACCGGAGCAAAGAGCCTCGCCGCACCGGCTGCACCGCTGGACAGCCCTCGGCGTCCGCAAAGCCGGGCAGACATGCGCCTGCTGCGCAGCCAGTCGCGCCCGGCAGCAGGATTCGCGCCGCGCCCGCTGAACACCGACCATGAGAGCGCGCTGACCCGCCGGCTCGGCGACGCGCGCCACTGCGTGGTGGTCCGCACGCGGGCCTTTCGCCATGACGGGTTGGCCAAGGTACTGGCAGAGGCCGCCAGCAAAGCGCCTGACCTGCAGGTGATCCTGTTGCTGCCGCCGGAGGAAGGCCACGATTGGGACGCCGCCCGCGCCGCGGACCTGCAGGCGCAGGCCCTGAATACCCTGCGCAAGGCTTTCGGAGACCGCCTCACCTGCGTCGAAGCCCCGGGCACCGTGACCACAGCCGTGCTTATCGACGACGCCACGGCGCTCATCGGCTCCGCCGCCCTGACGCGCCGGGCCTGCCGCTGGAACACCGAAGCCTCGGCGCTGGTTCAGGATCCCGCCCTGGCAAAGGCCTTGCTGGACCAGATCGGCGCGCAGTTTCTTGGCACGGGCACCGACCCGACGAACATGCGCCGCGCCGCAACCTGGACCGCGACCTGCAAGGCATGGACCGACGCCCCATCCACCAGCGCGCGCAGCCCCCTGCCCGACGATCTGTTCTGAGCCTCAGCGGCGCCGGATGCGGGTCATCACGCCCGCGATGCCCCCAGGTGCCAGCAGCATCGTCAGCCCGAACCCGGTGATAAAGCCCGCCACCTCGGCAATCCAGTCCGTGCCGCTGCCGAACAGCACACCGAACACCAGTTGAACCGCCAGCAACATCCCGATCAGCGCAAACGCCCGGATCTGCGGCGCGCCGCTGTCCCCCAGCCGCACCCAGAGCAGAAAGGTGAACCCGCCGATCAACCCGTAGACCGAAGGATAAGCCCCCACCAGCCACGGGTCGTCGCTGAGCAGGCCAAAGGCCAGCGCGCCCACGATAGCCGATACAAAAAAGATCACCAGGAAAACGAAACTGCCCAAGGCCTCTGTCACGATCTTGCCCATGGCCAACAGAATCACCATGGCGAACAGGGAATGGGTAAAGCTGGCGTGCAGGAACGGATAGGCCACAAAGCGGATCAGATGTTTGACCTGCCATTGGCCCGTCTCGACCATCCAGTCGAACAATTGCCCGGAAAAGGCATAGGTTTCGATCGCGCCCGTGCGCCAGCCCACTGCCTGCGGCCCGCCGACCAGACCCTGCGTTCCCAGCCAGAAGGTCAGCTCGATCCCCGCCAGAACGAGAAACAGAGCCGCCACTACGGGTGGCAAAGGGTTGACCGGAGCCTCATTGTGCGGATGCGTCATTGACTGCCCTTCCTTGACGGTGTCCAGCCGCATGGGTAAGCCAGCCGCGCGACGATTTCCACCAAGAGAGTGCACATGTCCGACGGTCAGCCCAACTCCGCCTTCACCCCGCGCGTCTTTTCGGGCATCCAGCCGTCCGGTGGCTTGACGCTTGGCAACTACCTTGGCGCGCTGAAACGCTTTGCCGACAGCCAGGATCAGGGGATCTCTTCGATCTACTGCATGGTCGACATGCACGCCATCACCGTCTGGCAGGACCCCGCGGCGCTGCAACGTCAGACGCGCGAACTGACCGCCGGGTTCATCGCCTCTGGCGTCGATCCGGAAAAATCGATCCTGTTCAACCAGAGCCAGGTGGCCGAACACGCACAGCTGGCGTGGATCTTCAACTGTGTGGCGCGCATGGGCTGGATGCAGCGCATGACCCAGTGGAAGGACAAGGCCGGCAAGAACCAGCAGAACGCCTCGCTGGGGCTGTTTGCATATCCCGCGCTGATGGCCGCCGACATTCTGCTGTATCATGCCACCCATGTCCCCGTGGGTGAGGATCAGAAACAGCACCTCGAACTGGCCCGCGACATCGCGATAAAGTTCAACAATGATTTCGGCGTCGACTTCTTTCCGATCACCGAACCGGTGATCGAAGGCGCGGCAACGCGGGTGATGAGCCTGCGCGACGGGTCCAGAAAGATGTCGAAATCCGATCCCTCGGACATGAGCCGCATCAACCTGACCGATGACGCCGATGCCATCGCCCTGAAGATTCGCAAGGCAAAGACCGACCCCGAGCCGCTGCCCGATTCGGCCGATGGACTGGCCGAACGCCCCGAGGCGCGCAACCTGGTGAACATCTATGCCGCGCTGGCCGATCTGACGGTGGATCAGGTCATCGCCGAACACGCGGGCCAGCAGTTCGGCAGCTTCAAACCGTCCTTGGCGGATCTGGCTGTGGCGAAACTGGAGCCGATTTCGACCGAGATGCAGCGGCTGATGCAGGAACCGGCCGAGATTGATGCCATCCTGCGCCGCGGCGCGGACCGCGCCCGTGAAATCGCGGCGCCGATCCTGTCGAAGACCTATGACATCGTCGGCATGGTGCGCTGACCTGAAAGGGGGCTTTGCCCCTCGGCTTTCGGCCACTCCCCGAGGGGTATTTTCGACCGTAAAGAAGCGCAAAGCGGGGCGGTTCGTGCCGAAGTGCGGGGTGTAGGTTGCCGTGCCGCGCGATAGCGGTCTCAGTCAGCCCGGTCCGCCTGCGCTGCCCAGATCCGCGCAGATTCAAGTTCTGAATACCCGAACATCCGCATCTTTGGCGGCGTGACCATCCCGGCAAAACTGACGAAGGGCCGCAGCCAGCCGTGGTCCGTCACCACGGCGATATGGCTGATCTTGCCGAGGATGCGGATGTCGAAGCGAATCCCCGGCAGCAGGATCGACGGGTCAAAGGTCGGAAAGCGGCGCACCACCTCGATCATCCGGAACTTGCCGTGCTGGTCCGCAAAGCCCAGCATCCGCCCCACCAGCCTGTCGAAATCCGCACGCGAAATATGCCCGTCGACGATGAATTCCACCACGCGCGTGTCTGCGTCTTCGGTATAGGTCACTGCCACGGCACGGCCCTCCTGCCAGCATCATGGCACAAGAGAGGGGCGCGCGTCTTGCAGATGTTTCAGTCTTGGCTAGCTGGCGCGTGTCGCCGCGATGCGCGCGGCCACGCGCAGGGCATGGCTGGGATCCTGCGCCGCCACCGGCAGCACCGGGTCATAGGCCGCCCGGATCACATCGGCCACATCCGGACGCAGGATCACGCGCCCGCCTTCGGTCCGCGCCAGCGGAGACTGATCGGCAAAGGCCCTGTCCGACCACAGCAGGATCAACTGTACCACCTGGCTCAACGCCAGCGTCTCGGCCGGGACCTTGCCCAGTTCCGCATCCATGCGCAGGAAGATGAAACAGGCGCGGATGCCGCCGTCGGGTTCGAACCGGAAAACACGGTACTGGTTGGCCCCCGCCGCCTGCAGGCGCGCGACCAACGGTTCCAGCCCGTCGATCAACCGGTCGAGGTCCGGCACCTCCAGCAGTTCGGACCAGGCGCGGAAGAAGAAGACCATGGCGTTGCAGCCCAGTTCCGGGTCCGTCTCTGTCATCTGGTGCCCGGCAAGGGTGCAGACCGCCTCGAACGCGCCCTTGACCACGCCCAGGGTCTGATCCTCGACACCAAAGACGATGGGCGCGATGGGCCGACCCCAGCGCGCGCAAAGATATGTGCCGTCCGCGCGGGTGAACAGCGCCGCCACCTCATCTGCCGTCAGTCCTTCGCTCACAACCGGCCTCCTTTCGTTTGCCCCCACCTGCCCGATCCCGCTGCCGAGTGCAAAGGGCGCGCTGCCGCATCGGCGCAAAAACCCGCGGCGTCGCGCGCCATCGGGTCGGGGAGTGCTTGGCAAACCCACGCGATCCCCGCAGAGTTGCCCTGACCAATCGGGGAATCCGCCATGCTGCGTGCTGTAACCTTTGCCCTGTTGCTGACCCTGCCCGGACTTGCTCAGGCGGCCTGCGACGGGAATTCGTCGGGGCGCATCACGGTCGTGGCCGGAAACACGGTCACCGGGATCGCCCTGCAAGCGGTCGATGTGGTGCGCGGCCCCGATGGCCGGGGCGTCGTTGCGATCACATTGTGCCCGGCCAGCGCGGCGGCCTTTGCAGGCATCACCGCCGCCAATATCGGCGGCACGGTGACCCTGCGGGCCGATGGTGACCCGGTGACCAGCGCCGTGGTGCGCGAGGCCATCACCGGCGGACGGCTGCACATCAGCGCTGGTCTGGACTTCGATACGGCAGACGCCCAGGCCAAGGCGCTGCGGGACGCCGCCGGTCTGCCGGACTGAGCCCCGCATCTGCCTCGCAAAGCTGAAACCTGTTGCGAAAAAGCGGACGATGCAGATCGCAGGTCCCAAATCCCTTGCCCAAAATCCCAGTGAAAAGAAGCATATTCCCGAGTAGCCCTTTGAGTGTCAGGTCATCCGTGCCCCTGCATCAGAACTTCGGAGTATGAAAAATGGCTGATTTTCTTATGTGGCCGTGCGGTATTACACATTCAACGTCGCAGACAACCAGCACGAATACGCAGCTTCCAGTGGTGCCGAGCAACCGGGCGGCACTGTCACTGACAGCGATGCGGGGGACACCGACTTCACAAACCTCGAAGCCATCACCGGCGACCTCAACTTTGGGAGCGGAGATTTCCTTGGGCATCATTTCGTGCCTGACAGCTATCCGGTGGTCTGGGTCAGCTTTCTCGGGGCCGACCCGGGCGGCAGCGATAACTTTGCGGCTTACTCGTCGTCACCGCTCTTTGTCCCCGACGGATTCGGCGCTGCGGGCGGCGGAACCTCTCTCAGCAGCATCATCTCTGGCACCTATACGACTTGTTTCGGCGAAGGCACCCTGATCGCCACGCCAGAAGGCGAACGCAAGGTCGGGAGTTTGCAGATCCGAGACCTCGTCACCACGGCTGAGGGCTGTTCGGGGCCGGTCAAATGGGTTGGCCGCCAGACGGTTCTGAAACTGTTCTCCGGGGACCGCGCCTGCCCGATGCGCGTCGCCGCTGGCGCGCTGGAGGCCGGAATGCCTCATAGCGATCTGGTTCTGACAGCCGATCACGCGTTGATTCTCGACGGGCTTGCGATCAACGCGGGCGCCCTGTTCAATGGCACCACGATCACCCGCGATCCGCTGGACAGCCTGCCCGACCGGGTCACCTACTACCATGTTGAGACCGAAAACCACGAGTTGATCCTTGCCAATGGCGTGGCGGCGGAGACCTACGTGGATTACATCCAGCGTCAGGTGTTCGAAAACTAGGCCGAGTACTTGGCGCTCTACGGCGAAGGGAAGCAGATCGCCGAATTGCCCATGCCCCGGGTTTCAGCCACTCGAATGTTGCCGCCCGCCCTGCGCGCGCGCCTGGTGGCGCGGGCCTCGATGCCCGACTACGGTATGAGACCGGCAATCGCCCAAGGGTGATTCCGAAAGGACGGGCCGCCCGGTCGGGTGCCCGCCTTGAGATTGGATGTTGCGGGGGCAATCCAGCCAGCCTGTGGCCGTTGCCCGGGATGTGCTACCCGCCCGGACAACGTTTCGGGTCAAAGGTCTGGAGGCAACTCCGCCTCCGCAAACCCCTGATTTTCCTCACCCGCCAGTGATTTCCACGCGCGGAGAGCGTTTTCAGACGAAGCGGTTGACCCAGTTCTCCAGCCGCTCCTGCCGGCCAGAGCGCGGCTCGGGGTTGATCCCCTCGGCCAGCACCTGCTGCTGTATTGCATCCAGCCCACCCGACAGCATCTCCTGCGCGGCAGGCGTCTCCCAACCTGCGTATCGGGCGGCCAGCGCCTCTTCGAGGCCGCCATCCTCCAGCATGGCCGCCGCGGCCTTCAGGCCCCGCGCACAGACGTCCATTCCGCCCACATGCGCCGCTACCAGATCTTCGGCGTCCAGCGACTGCCGCCGCAGCTTGGCGTCGAAATTGGTTCCACCGGTAGTGAACCCGCCCATCTTGAGCACGTGGTAATAGGCCAGCGCCACCTCGGGCACGTTGTTGGGAAACTGATCCGTATCCCAGCCCGATTGGTAGTCGTTCCGGTTCATGTCGATAGAGCCCAGCATCCCCTCTGACGCGGCCAGCGCCAGTTCGTGCTCGAACGAATGCCCGGCAAGGATCGCGTGACCCTGTTCGATGTTCAGCTTGATCTCATCCTGCAATCCGTACTTCCGCAGAAAGCCGATGCAGGTCGCCACGTCGTAATCATACTGATGCTTTGACGGCTCCTGCGGCTTTGGCTCGAGCAGGATCGCGCCTTCGAAACCGATCTTGTGCTTGTAGTCGACGACCATCGACAGAAAGCGCGCCATATTGTCGGCCTCGCGCCCCAGATCGGTGTTCAGCAGGGTTTCATACCCCTCGCGCCCGCCCCAGAGGACATAATTCTGCCCGCCGAGTTTCTGGGTGGCGTCGATGCAGCCCTTGACCGTGGCGGCGGCAAAGGCAAACACCTCGGGGTCGGGGTTTGTGGCCGCGCCGGACATCCAGCGCCGATGGGAAAACAGGTTCGCCGTCCCCCACAGCAGCCGCGCCTTCGACGTCTCCTGCTTTTGCCCGATGTAATCCGTGATTTCCTCAAGCGTTGCGAGGTTGTCGGCATAGTTCCCCTGTTCGGGCCGGATATCCGCGTCGTGCCAGCAATAATACGGCTGGCCGAGGACCTCGAACATCTCGAAGGCCACGTCCGCCTTTTGTTTCGCCCGGCCCATGTCATCCTGCGGGTGCCAGGGCCGGACAAAGGTCTGCCCGCCAAAGGGATCGCCGCCCTCCCAAGCAAAGGAATGCCACCATGCCACGGCAAAGCGCAGGTGATCTTCCATGCGCTTGCCCAGCACCACTTCATCCGCGTTGTAATGGCGATAGGCCAGCGGGTTGTCGCTGTCCGGCCCCTCAAAACGTACCGGCGCGATGCCGTCGAAAAATTCCGTGCTCATGTCAGTCCTCTTACTGCCGGATAAATTTCGCGCCATGCCGCGTAACCCGCGTCATAGGCGCCTGTCAGTCGTGTGTTCGGTTCTATGGTCTGTCGGATTGGCGGAGGCATCATGATCTCATCCACCGATCCCGCGCCGCATCCCACCATCGCCAGCCGGGCCGCGCCCAGCGCCGCGCCGAAATCGCCCTTGTCCGGCAGGGACAGGGGCACCCCCAACAATGTGGCCATGAGTTCGACCCAATAGCACGACTGTGCGCCGCCTCCGATGGCCAGCAGGGTCTCCAGCCGCGCGCCGGAGGCCTTCAACGCCTCGGCGCAATCGCGCAAAGCGAAGGCGACGCCTTCCATGACCGCGCGGGTCATATCCACCCGCTCGGTCCCGACGTCGAGGTTCAGGAACCCGCCGCGGATCCGGCTGTCGTTATGTGGCGTCCGTTCCCCGGACAGGTAGGGCAGAAAGCGCAGCGCCCCCGGTCCGTCCAGAACCTCGCCCAGTTCCTCGGACAGCGCCCTTGGCGTTTCTCCGGTCACCCGGCCCAGCCAGTTCAGGCTGTCCGTGGCTGACAGGATCACCCCCATCTGATACCATTGCCCCGGCACCGCGTGGCAGAATGTGTGCACGGCAGAGGCGGGCAGCGGCGCATAGCCATCGCGCCCGGCCAGAACCACGCCGGAGGTCCCGAGAGAGACAAATCCCGTCCCCTCGCGCATCGCCCCCACGCCACAGGCCGAGGCCGCGTTGTCACCGGCCCCGCCGACAACCTGCACGTCGCCCGACAGGCCCCATTTGTCTGCCAGTGCGCGCCGCAGCACGCCCCCGGCCTCACAGCCTTCGACAAGGCGCGGCATCTGTTCCGGCGTCATGCCGGACACCTCCAGCAGATGCGCCGACCAGTCCCGGCCGCCCACGTCCAACCAGGCCGTGCCGGCGCTGTCGGACATGTCGGCGAACCGCTCTCCGGTCAGGTGAAAGTTCATATAGGCGGCAGGCAGCAGCACCGTCGCCACGCGGTCAAAGACCTCGGGCTCATGCCGCTTGACCCAGAGCAGTTTTGGCGCGGTGAAGCCGGGAAAGACGATATTGCCCGACAGGTCGCGCACGCCCTCCATCGCATCCAGCTCGGCGGCCTCTGTCGCGCTGCGGGTGTCGTTCCACAGGATGCAGGGCCGCAACACAGCGCCTTGGGCATCCAGCAGGCAGGCGCCGTGCATATGGCCCGACACCCCGATCCCGCGCACCTGCGCCATCTCGGACGGGTGCGAGGCGGCCAACTCACTCAGCGCGCCATCCACGGCGCGCACCCATTCCGCCGGATCCTGTTCCGACCAGCCGGGATGCGGATGTTGCGCCTCATAGGCACGGACGGCGCTTGCCACCGGCACGCCGTCCCCATCGACCAGCAGGGCGCGCAGCCCCGAGGTTCCCAAATCCAGTCCCAGATACATGCACCGCCTCCCTCGTTGGCGCTAACGAATACCAAGGCTGGGCGGTCTGTCAAACCTCTAGGCGACGACGGCGGCACCTCTCCGGCCGCCGCCGTCGTGTGGCGGGCCTTTCAGGCTTGTCCCCGGCGGACAAAGGCCAGAGCCCCCGCAAGGGCGATCAGGGCCCCACCGCAGTTCCGGTCAATCCACAACGCCCCCCGATTGGCCAGAAACCGCACTGCCCGGACGCCAAGCCCCGCATAGGCCGTCATCACCGCGACATCGACGGCGATGAAGACAAGCGCCAAGACCAGATATTGCGAAAGCAGGGGGGCCGTCACATCAATGAACTGCGGCAGGAAGGCGGTGAAGAACAGGTAGCCCTTGGGATTTGTCACAGCCACCAGAAAGCTTTTCCTGAAGATCGGAAACGCTTCGCCCCGGTCACGTTTATCCGCGCGGCCCTTTCCACCCGTCACCGATCCAAGTCCCTCGGAGGACCGCAGCATCTGCACACCCAGCCAGACAAGATAGGCAACGCCGACCAATTTCACGACACTGAACCAAAAGGCCGAGGCCGCCAGTACCGCACCCAGCCCCAGACCCGCCGCGGCCATCAGCACGGCATCGGACAGGGCCGCGCCCAGAATGCCATAGCCCGAGCGTGGAACCCCAAAGCGCGATCCGTTTGACAGGGCCAGCAGCACAGTGGGCCCGGGCGTCGCAACGACGACAAGGACCATCAGGGCAAATGTCAGCAAGGGGAATTCCATCAGGCCCGCCCCTCGCAGGCTGTGCCCGCAAGGCCCGAGTCCTCGCGCCGGGACACCGACCGCGCCACCTGCAGGAAAATCACCAGGGCCGCGATTTGTCCAAGGATCACCGCAGGCCAGATCAGCGCAAACTGCGCGTCGAAGTATTTCTGCGGCCCGAAGGACACCAGCGCCATCAGCGCGGCCAGCAGGCTCAGGGCCCGCCCCGGGGCCAAGGCCAGCGGTTGCAGGATGATCGCCGCCAGCGCGATGGAAACCGAGGCCCCGAGGAATGGCGCAATGCCAAAGAGCGGCGTTGCCACGGGGGGATGCGGGCGGATGCCGGCGTAGAGCGCGGACAACATGATCAGTTGCAGCAGGATCAAGGTGGCAAGTGCGGCCATCGCCTGCCGGTCGGATTGTGTCATGACGAATCTCCATAAGCGTATTTTAGGTTACGGTTGCACACATCCGTAATTTTAGTTACGGAATCTGTCAACAAGCCGGAGAGAAAAATGCGCGAGGAGAAACGCTCGATCCGCCAACAACAGATCGAGGCCGCCGCCTACGAGGTTCTGGAAAGCAAGGGCTATGGCGGCACGTCGATGCTGGGCATTGCGCGCAAGGCCCGCGCGTCGAACGAGACCCTGTACAATTGGTACGGCGACAAGCAGGGCCTGTTCCGAGCCTTGGTCACACGGAATGCGGCAGAGGTGAAAGAGCACCTCGACGCAGAACTGGAGACCGATCACGATGCCCTGTCGATCCTGTCGACACTGGGGCCGAAACTGCTTGAACTTCTGACTGGCGACCGCGCCGTCGCCCTGAATCGCGCTGCCGCCGCCGACAGCAGTGGTGAACTTGGCGCAACTTTGTCTCAGGCCGGGCGCGAAGCGGTCTTTCCGCTTCTGCAAAAGGTGGTGGAGCGGGCAAGGGACGAAGGCCGGCTGAAGTTCCAGCACCCCGGCGAGGCTGTCGGGCTTTACCTTGACCTGTTGATCGGAGACCTGCAGATCCGGCGCGTCATCGGCCGGATGCCCACACCATCCGAGGCATTCTGCCAGGAACGCGCAGACCGGGCCGTGCGCCATCTGCGCCAGTTGCTGGGCTGATCATCACGCCCGAAAGAGCAGTGGCCGCGAAAGATAAGAGCCGGACTGATCCGGCTCTGTCAAAGGTCTGTCAGACCACATCATTTTCCAAGGCGCATCAATAGCACGCCCCAAGGGACGGTGGGCGGGGCGATGTGGCCCGCAGGGCCACGAGCGTCCGACCCCGTCCCTTACTTGCCTTCCAGCGCCTCGATGCGCGCTTTGAGCGCCTCGTTCTCTTCGCGCGCCTTCTGGGCCATCGCACGCACGGCGTCGAATTCCTCACGTGTGACGAAATCGCGATCCGCCAGCCAGCGGTCGATCATCGACTTCATCGCTGTCTCGGCCTCTTCCCGCGCCCCCTGCGCCACGCCCATGGCGTTGGTCATCAGTTGGCTGATATCGTCGAAAACCTTGTTACGCGTCTGCATGGGTCACTCCGGCATTGCATTCCGTCCCTATATGGGTGCCAAAGACGCAACGCTCAAGGTTGACTTCGCCGCGTGACAAGAGGCAACAGGACGCATGCAGGCCGCCATCCCCTTTCCCGACCTCTCATCCGAGGTCTTTTCGATCTCGCTCTTCGGTTTCGACTTTGCGCTGCGCTGGTACGCGCTGGCCTATATCGCGGGCATTCTGATCGGCTGGCGTCTGGCGGTCTGGACCGTAAGGCGGGCCCAGTTCTGGGCCGATGACACGCCACCCATGACACCGCGCCAGATCGAGGACCTGCTGACATGGGTGATCCTGGGCATCATCCTCGGCGGGCGGCTGGGCTTTGTCCTGTTCTACATGCCGGGCTATTACCTGACCCATCCGCTGGAAATCCCGATGATCTGGCAGGGCGGCATGGCCTTTCACGGCGGCTTGCTGGGGGTGGTCTGCGCGGTCTGGATCTTCTGCGCCCGCAACCGCATCCAACTGGCCTCCGCCGCTGACCTCCTGGCACTGGCGACCCCGCCGGGACTGCTGTTGGGGCGACTGGCAAATTTCATCAATGCCGAGCTTTGGGGCCGCCCGTCAGACCTGCCTTGGGCGGTGATCTTTCCCGGCCAACTGGCGCAGGACTGCGGCCAGCCGCTGGGCGAGCTTTGCGCGCGCCATCCCTCCCAACTCTATGAGGCGGCCCTCGAAGGGCTGCTATTGCTCATCATTCTGCTCTGGATGGTGCACCGCCGCTGGTTGAAACGGCCCGGCGCGGTGGCAGGCACGTTTTTCATGGGCTACGGGATCGGCCGCTTCATCGTCGAATTCTTCCGCCAGCCCGACGCGCAGTTCCAGTCCGAGGGCAATCCGCTGGGCCTTGCCCTGCAGGCAAACGGCTACGGGTTGACCATGGGCCAGATCCTGACCCTGCCGATGATCCTTGGCGGGGCGCTGGCATTCCTTTTCGCGGTGCGCCGCGCCCGCAGGCACCCCGAAACCACGACACAAACCTCTTGACCCCGCTGCACCATATCCTGGCCCGACAGATCGCCGTAACCGGACCGATGACACTTGCGGATTACATGGCCGCCTGTCTGATGCACCCTCAGCACGGCTATTACAGCACCCGCGATCCGCTGGGCGCGGCGGGCGATTTCACCACTGCGCCGGAAATCACCCAGATGTTCGGCGAGGTGATCGGCCTCTGTCTGGCGCAGACATGGATGGACCAAGGCGCTCCCACGTCCTTTGCGTTGGCCGAACTTGGCCCCGGACGCGGCACGCTGATGGCCGATATTCTGCGCGCCACCGCCCGCGTGCCCGGGTTCCATGCCGCGGCTCAGGTGCATCTGGTGGAAACCTCGCCCGCCTTGCGCACAGAGCAAGCCAAACGCCTGCCAAACGCCCACTGGCACGACAGCGTCGACAGACTGCCCGACTCGCCGCTCTTCCTGGTCGCCAACGAATTCTTCGACGCCCTGCCGATCCGCCAGTTTCAGCGCGACGGTGCAGACTGGCGCGAACGTCTTGTCGGGCTGGAGGGGGAGACCCTGCGAATCGGCCTGGGCGGGCCGATCACGCAGCCGGACCTCGACAGCCGGCTGGAGGACACGACAAACGGCGACATCATTGAGACCTGCGCCCCGGCGCGAACCATCGCCACCACGCTGGGCGAACGCATCGCTCAGGGCGGCGGTCTCGCTCTCATCCTCGACTACGGCGACTGGCGCTCTTTGGGTGACACCCTGCAGGCGCTCAAGGGCCATACGCCGGTCGATCCGCTGCAAACACCCGGCGAGTCCGACCTGACCGCGCACGTGGACTTCGAACCCATCGCCCAGGCCGCCGCCCCGGCGACGCATACATTGCTGACCCCGCAGGGCGTCTTTCTCGAACGCCTCGGCGTCACACAACGGGCGCAGGCGCTGGCACGCGGACTCAGCGGTGCAGCGCTGGACAGCCACATAGCCGCACATCGCCGGTTGACGCACCCCGATGAAATGGGGTCACTGTTCAAGACACTCGCCCTGCTGCCACAGAGCGCGCCACCCCCGCCCGGCCTGGAGCTTCGACCCGTCCCATGACGCTCGAAATCATCACATCAGACAGCCTGTCCCCCCTGCGCCACGGGTTCTTTACCCGTCGGGGCGGCGCATCCTCGGGGATTTTCGCCGGACTGAACTGCGGTCCGGGGTCATCGGACCAGAGCGAAATCGTCGCCATCAACCGTGCCCGCGTGGCGCAGGCGATGGAGGTCCCGCCCGAGGCCCTGATAACCGTGCATCAGGTTCACTCGGCAGATGTGATCACCTTGACCGGGCCCCTGCCCGATCCGCGCCCGAAGGCCGATGGGCTGGTCACCGCTACGCCCGGTCTGGCGCTGGCGGTTCTGACCGCCGACTGTCAGCCCGTCCTGCTGGCGGACCCGGAGGCCGGCGTGATCGGCGCGGCCCATGCCGGTTGGCGCGGTGCGCGCGATGGCGTGCTGGAGGCAACCATTGACGCCATGCTGGCCCTGGGCGCCACCCGTGACAGCCTGCGCGCCGTCATCGGCCCCACCATCAGCCAGGGGGCCTATGAGGTCGGACCGGAATTCTTTGAGGATTTCATCGCCGACGATCACGCCAACACCCGCTTTTTCGCTGGGGGCGAAGGGGACCGGATGCATTTCGACCTGCCCGCATTCGGGCTGCACCGCCTGCGAGAGGCAGGGGTCGAGGCAGAATGGACCCGTCACTGCACCTATTCCGATCCGGAGCGATTTTATTCCTACCGCCGGACGACCCATGCGAAAGAGGCCGATTATGGCCGCCTGATTTCAGCCATCCGCCTCTGACCGCACCGGAAACAATCTGGGCAAGATCGCAAGATTGTCCAATTCCCTGCCCAGACCTGCCGCATTTGCCCGTCATTCCGTCAACCAGACACATCAAAGGCAGAGCAGGGCCCCCATGAAACAACAGCGCCGATTCATCGCGTCGATCACCGCAACCGCCAAGGCGGATACCCCGCGCCTTCCGTTTGAACGCGGCGCACCGCGCGCGGCCATGATCGCCCGCCGCGACATGACGCAGGGCCAGCAACAGCCCCTGCCCAACGCCAAGAGCGCCTGACCTCAAGACCAAGACACCATTGGCGTAAGCGATTCCCCATCGCTTGCGCCCATTGTCCGTTTTCCGGACCTGACGATGCCACGAATCGGCCTGCCCGCCGATTGAGGCAATTTCGTCCACTCTTCCCTGACAATCTCATCCGTATCTTGCCGATTGTTACCCGTATTCATGGGGCAGCCCGGTCAATTTTGACTTTGCAGGTCGATTGAGGCCACAACGTCATCAGTACAGATGCGTTTTTTAACCGTCCTTCTGTCGTTGTTGGTGGGGGCCAGCACGGATGTGACCTGTGTATCAGGGTGATCACATGACTCGTCTCCACCGCGGCCTGTCCGGCATGCCTCCGACGGC
>JAXMNQ010000011.1:0-128745 GCA_034670345.1 Paracoccaceae bacterium
GAACTCGCTCAGCCCAAGCGCGAAGCGCGCCCATCACTCGCAGCAAACTCGTGCCCAAGCGACCGTAGGAACGACATCAAGCCGCTCCCAGAGCGCCACGGGACCGTCCCGGCGAATAACGCGGGCTTCCACCCGAGCCGCGCGGGCACCGACCTGCGGGAAGGCGCTCCGACGCCTGGACGAGTGCGCTTTATCGGGACACATCCGAAAGACCTCTAAGGTCGGCTCCCAGCCCAACCAAAGCGCCGCCCCTCGGGAGCGTCATGCCGAAGGCGTGCCTTCGGCATGACGCTCCCGCGTTCGTCCGGCTTTCGCCGCGCCACTGGCGCGACGGTCCCGCCTTACCCTGCGGCCTTGTTTCCGCGCTGAGGGATTCGCGCTTGGGGCTTCCCGCCTCTCCTAAACCGCCCTACCCTCTGACCCATGATCCGCCGCCTCCTTCCCTCCGTCCTGCTGGTCCTGCTGTCCCTCGCCGTGCTGCCCTTTGCCTGGCACGCGGTCACCCGGCCGCTTCTTGCCCTGCAAGGCGCCCCCGAGGCCCTCGACCGCCTCTTTCACCCCGGCGCCCCGCTCTCAAACCTTGCGATCTTTGCCCATATGGCGACGGGCGGGATCATCACATTGACCGTCCCCCTGCAGATCCTGCCGGTGATCCGCCGACGCTGGCCCCGGGTCCATCGCCTCTCCGGATATGCCCTCGCCACCGCAGCCATGTTCACCGGCCTCGCCGGGCTGCTTTACATCGCGCTGCAGGGCACCGTTGGCGGGCCGTGGATGTCGGGCTGGTTCGGCCTCTACGGCGTGCTGATAATCGTCGCCGCGGCCAACACGCTCTACCACGCGCGGGTCAGGAACGTCCTGCGCCACCGCCGCTGGGCGCTGCGCCTGATGGTGCTGGCGGTCGGTTCTTACCTCTACCGGCTGCACTACGGGCTGTGGTTCGCCACAACCGGCGGGATCGGGGCGGACGATTTCTACGGCCCGTTCGACCGCGCCATGGTCTGGGCCTTTTACCTGCCCTACCTCGCGCTGCTGGAGCTTTGGTTCCTGCGCGAACGACGGGCCCGCCGAAACCGCGCGTAAGTCGATCGGGCACCCCGCGCCGCCCCTTGCGGGACCGCGCAACAGGGCTTAGGGCCACGGGGATGCTGTCCTATCAACACGCCTACCACGCCGGAAACCTGGCCGATGTTCACAAACATGCCGCGCTGGCCTGGGTGCTGGACTATCTGACCCGCAAGCCCAAGCCCCTGAGCTATATCGAGACCCACGCCGGGCGCGGGGTCTACGACCTCTCCGGTCCGGAGGCGGCCAAGACCGGGGAGGCCGCGCAGGGGATCGCACGGGCGCGGGACTGGTTCGGCGCGGATCACCCCTATGCGCGGGCGCTGACAGCCGTGCATGAGAACCGGGGGCCGGACGCTTATCCCGGCTCGCCCCTGATCGCGCAGACGCTGTTGCGTCCGACGGATCACCTGCACCTGGCCGAATTGCACCCGCAGGAACACGCCGCGCTGCGCGCCGCCCTGAGGGCGCCCAACGTGCAGATCCACCGGCAGGACGGCTTTGACCTAGCGCAGAGCCTCTGCCCGCCGGACCCGCGCCGGGGGCTGATGCTGGTCGATCCCAGTTGGGAGGTGAAGACGGATTACGCGGGCATACCCAAATTCCTCACCCAGATCGCGCGTAAATGGAACGTCGGCGTACTGATGCTGTGGTATCCGCTGCTGACGGATGCGCCGCATGCACTGATGCTGGCCGCGCTGGAGCGCGACTTCCCGGATGGCCTGCGGCACGAGGTCCGCTTTCCGCCCGCTCGCGAGGGGCACCGGATGGTCGGATCGGGCCTGTTCACGGTGAACCCGCCCTGGGGCATGGGTGACGCAGTTGCAACGCTTTCGGATCGTTTCGCATCCCTGATGCGGGGGCGGGCATAGCGGGCCGAAATCCCCTGTGTTACGCAGGGCAAAACGGTACGAGGGCCGATCATGTTCGAGCGTTTGAAAGCCTTTTTCCGCCACGGTCCGAAACAGCCGGACCCGCTGCCGGAACCGGACGCCAAACTGGCCCTTGGCACGCTGCTGGTACGTGTGGCGCAGGCGGACGACACCTACCTGTTCGAGGAAATCAGCCAGATCGACCGCATTCTGGTGAAGGCCTTTGACCTCAACCCGGTCGCGGCGGCCAAGATGCGGGCAACCTGCGAAAAGCTGGCGCATACGATCACCGATAACGCCAGGATGGCGGAGTTGATCCGCGACAATGTCGATTACGCCCACCGTGTCGAGACCGTGCAGGCGATGTGGCAGGTGGCCTGGGCTGACGGCATCACCGACGCGCGGGAGGCAGCGCTGGTGGCGCTGGTCGAGGAGTGGCTGGGCGTCGAAGCCAGGGACAATGAGGCCGCCCGCGCCGCCGCCGTGATCCCCTGAGGGTTTCCTCCGCGCACCGGACCGCCTATATCGCCTTTCATGTTTGCCGATTTTCTCAAGCGCCTGACGGCGACCGACCCTGAACCGCTGCCGGACGCCGACGCCCGGCTGGCGCTGACCGCCCTGCTGGTGCGCGTTGCGCGATCTGACGGCACCTTCGACGATGACGAACGCGCGCGGATAGACCGGATCATCACGACCCGCTATGGCCTTTCCCCCTTCGAGGCGGTCAAACTGCGCGGAGAGGGTGAAGCGCTGGAGGCGGAGGCCCCCGATACCGTGCGCTTTACCCGCGCGATCAAGGATGCCGTGCCCTACGAACAGCGGATCGGCGTGGTCGAAGCCTTGTGGCAGGTGGTTCTGGCCGATGGCGTACGCGAGGCCGAAGAGGACGCGCTGCTGCGGCTGGTGTCGAACCTGCTGGGGATCAGCGACATGGAAAGCGCCAAGGCGCGACAACGGGTCAGCAAGGAATGATCGCCAGCCTGCCGATGTATGAACGTCCCGAAACGCGGGACGCGCATGACCGGCTCTGGGCGCATGTCCGCAAGTCCCTGCCCAATGCGCCGGAATCCCTGGCACGGCCCGATGATCCCTGGGACGTCTGGCGCGCGCCGGACCTGTTGCTGGCGCAGACCTGCGGCTTGCCGTTCCGGGCCGCGCTGCAATATCACACCAGTCTTGTCGGTACGCCGGATTACGGGCTGCAGGATTGCCCGCCGGGGTATTATCACTCGGTCTTCGTCTGCCATGTCGACGAGTTGTCCCCCGCAAGTCCGCAAGTCCTGATGCAACAGTCCATCGCCGTCAACGATCCGCTGTCCCAGTCCGGCTGGGCCGTTGTCGCCGAGACCGCCAGCGAGGCGCGCATCGAGCTTTTGAACGAAGCCCGGTTTCTGGAAATGCCGGACGAAGAGAAGGTCGATTTCGCGCTGAAGCGGCGTCGCAAGATCGGCAAAGTCATCATCACGGGCAGCCATCTGGAGTCTGCGCGCGCGGTCGTCCAGCGCCGCGCATCTGTCGCCGCGCTGGATGCGGTGACCTGGACCCTGATCCAGCGGTACGAGGATTTTGCGCAGCACCTGACGGTCGTGGGCCGTACGCCGCCGACGCCGGGCCTGCCACTGATCACCGCATTGCCGCAGCAAGTAGACGATCTGCGCGCGGCCTTTGGTGAAGCCATCGACGCGCTGTCGGGTGACGACCAGGACGCGCTCATGCTGCGCGGGCTGGCCGATATTTCCAAAGAAGCCTACCTTCGACTGCCTATCCCGGCACCGCCGCCTGCCTGACCCCGGGTCACAAAAGGCTTTTTGCGACCCTCCCCCTTGCCAAGTCGGCACGTTTCCGCGTTGATACCGGGCAATCCAACGATTGCCCGAGGTCAGACGTGTCCGAAACGCCCGTTATCGAGATCCGAAACCTGCACAAGGCCTATGGGGCGCTCGAGGTGCTCAAGGGTGTGGATGTCACAGCCGAAAAGGGCAGCGTGATTTCCCTGATCGGCTCCTCCGGATCGGGCAAGTCGACGCTCTTGCGCTGCTGCAACCTGCTGGAAGACAGCCAGCAGGGGGAAATCATCTTCAAGGGGGAACCGGTTCATTGGAAAGGCGACGGCCATCATCGCCGTCCGGCAGACGCCAAGCAGGTGTTGCGCATCCGAACGAACCTGTCGATGGTGTTCCAGCAGTTCAACCTTTGGGCGCATATGACGATCCTTCAGAACGTCATGGAGGCGCCGGTCACCGTTCTGGGCCGTGATCGGGCGCAGGTCGAAGAGGCGGCGCGCGGGTATCTGGACAAGGTCGGCATCGGCGACAAATGTGACGTCTACCCGGCGCAGCTGTCCGGTGGTCAGCAGCAACGGGCCGCCATCGCCCGCGCGCTCTGCATGGAACCCGAGGCGCTGCTGTTCGACGAACCGACCAGCGCGCTTGATCCTGAACTGGAACAGGAAGTGGTCAAGGTCATTCAATCGCTGGCGCAGGAAGGCCGGACGATGCTGATTGTCACCCACGACATGAAGATGGCCTCTGACGTCAGCGATCACGTCATTTTCCTGCATCAGGGCCTGATCGAGGAACAGGGGCCGCCGGAAACGCTGTTCGGTTCGCCCAAGTCAGAGCGACTGCAGGGCTTTCTGCGGTCCACCGTCCACGCCTGAGGGTGCGGCGGTCGTCTGATGCGGACGCAGGTGGCTGCAGTCTCCAACCCGGTCCAAGTGCGTGTCGGAAAGACCATGCCCACCGCGATGAGACGCCCCAACTGACAGGAAACGGTTTAAATTCTTACCTGCGGTTGTGCGGACCGCCCCTTGTCGCCGCATTCCAGCACCCGCCGTGGCGTCAACTTGGCAGAGGCTCTTGCCACCGGGTCGAATTTCGCAGACCTTTCCCGGCAGGCGCGTAAGCGCGAAATAATTCCGCTCAGGGAGAAACAAATGAAAAAGATGATGCTTGCCAGTGTGGCACTGGCGATGCTGGCCGGACCGGCGCTCGCCGAAAGCCATTCCGTTATTCGCATGGGAACAGAAGGGGCCTATCCTCCGTACAACTATCTCGACGACAATGGCGAGGTTGCGGGCTTTGAGCGTGAGCTGGGCGACGAACTGTGCCTGCGCGCCGAACTGACCTGCGAATGGGTCACCAACGAGTGGGACTCGATCATTCCCAACCTCGTGTCCGGCAACTACGACACCATCATCGCGGGCATGTCGATCACCGAAGAACGCGACGAGGTCATTGATTTCACCCAGGCCTATACACAGCCGGACCCGTCGTCCTGGTTGGCGAAGGACGGCACCGAGCCTGACCTCGAAGGCGGCGTCTTTGCCGCTCAGGCGGGCACGATCCAGGCCTCCTACATTGCCGAAATGGGCGCGACCCTGCTGGAGTTCGCCTCTCCGGACGAAACCATCGCGGCCGTTCGCAATGGCGAAGTCGACGCGGTGCTGGCCGACAAGGCCTACCTGCTGCCAATCGCCAGCGAAGACGCCGAGCTGGCGTTGGTGGGCGACGACATCCTGATCGGCGGCGGCATCGGCCTGGGCCTGCGCGAGAGCGACACGGAACTGCGCGGCAAGTTCGACGCGGCGATCCAGTCCATGAAGGACGATGGCACGCTGAACGCCCTGATCGAAAAATGGGAGGTCGGCGAGACCTTCTGAAAAGGTGCGGCGGGGTAAACCCCCGCCTTACCCCTGACCGCAATGTTCGGTTTCTGCGCAAACCCCGATACGCTCTCCGATCTCAGCTGGATGGCCTGCTACCTGACCACGGGCAAGCATATGGCGATCTACTGGTCGGTGGGCACCGTGCTGCTCTTGCTGGCGATCACGGCACCCGTGGCGCTGGCCTTCGGCTTTGCCGGAGCGGCGGCGGCACGGTCGTCCTTCCTGCCGGTCAACCTGTTGGGCCGGGCCTATATCGCCGTGGTGCGCGGCGTGCCGGACATCGCGTTTTTCCTGTTCTTCGTGATCGCGCTGGACCAGTTCTTTGAATGGATCCGGCACGAGGTGAAATGCCCCGACTGGGATCAGCCGATCCGTCAGGGCAATGATTTCGTGGTCTGTGCTGCGGCCAAGCTTCCGCTGGGCAACGCGGCGCAATGGGTGCATGAAACCTACGGCTTTTTCCTGGCGGTTCTTACCTTTGCCATCGTCTTCGGCGCCTTCGCGGCCAACGTGCTGTACGGCGCGATGCGGGCCGTGCCGCGCGCGCAAATGGAAACCGCAGAGGCCTATGGCATGTCCACCCGCCAGTGTTTCTGGCGCATTCTGGTGCCGCAGATGTGGGTCTATGCCCTGCCCGGCCTGTCCAACCTGTGGATGGTGCTGATCAAGGCGACGCCCCTGCTGTTCCTGCTGGGAGTCGAGGACATAGTCTATTGGGCGCGGGAGCTTGGGGGGTCCAAGACGGCGCGGTTCACTGACTATCCGCACGGCGACTGGCGCATGTGGTACTTCCTCGCCCTGCTGGTCTTTTATCTGGCCTTTACAAGGGTGTCGGAACTGGCCCTGGACCGGATCATGCAACGGCTGACCCGCGGGCAGGCCACCACCGGCGGCGAAGCCCAGAGGAAAGCGGCATGATGACGAAGCGACGCCATGCAGCCCCCCCTGTCCCGGCCTTGCGCCGGAACCTCCTGCCGACCGCATGCGCAACCGTGGGGGCCCCGGCGCAAGGCCGGGGCGCGGTTCGCACATGACATGCTGGGAGGTCATAGGCGAGTACGCCCTGCGCTCGGTCGGGATCGGCGAGCGGCTGTTGCCACGAGATGATTTCACGATCTGCAAGCAGGTGGTACTGATCGGTTCGGGCATGATCTGGAACGTCTACTTCGGCCTGATGGCGCTGTTGACCGGCTTTTTCCTTGCGACGGCGGTGGCGATGGGCAAGGCCTCGGCCAACCCCCTGGCGCGGAAACTGTCGGAGTGGTTCATCTTTGTATTCCGGGGCAGCCCGCTCTTTATCCAGTTCTTCTTTGCCTATTTTGCCTTCCTCAGCCTCAAGTCGGTCTCGCTCGCCTTCGATGCCTTCAGTTCCGCCTGGCTGGGCGCGGCGATCGTGCTGTTTCTGAACACGGCAGCCTATTCCGGCGAGATTTTCTACGGTGCGCTGCAGTCCATCCCCAAGGGCGACATGGAGGCGGCCGATGCCTACGGGTTCTCGGGCTGGAAGAAGTTTCGCAAGATCACCTGGCCAACGATGCTGCGGCTGGCCTGGCCGGCCTATACGAATGAGGCGATCTTTCTGTTCCATGCCACGACGCTGGTCTTTCTCAGCGGCTTTCCGGCGCGGCAACAGAATGGGGACGCGCTGTACTACGCGAATTATTTCGCGGACAAGACCTTCAACCCCTTTGTGCCCTACCCGATCCTTGCGGGCTATTTCATCCTTGTGACGCTGGTGATCATCACGGCGTTCGGCCTGGCGAACCGGCGGCTGAACCGGCACCTGCCGCAGGACGCGCGCCGGCGGATAAAACTGCGGATGAACCTGATGCGCTGAGAGTTGTCCACGGGTGGACAGCTTTGGAGGAGCCCGGAATGCCTGCCATGACCACCTATCGCGCCAGTGTCGATCCTTCGCATTGCGATTTCCTTGGCCACATGAATGTCTCGCGCTATTTCGCCGCCTGTTCGGATGCGGTCTTTGCGCTGCAGGCGGAACTGGGCCTGACGCCCGAGGACATGCGCAGCGGACGGCGGCTGTCTTTTGCGGTGGTTCATGCGGAAAGCGACTTTCGGGCTGAACTGCGCGCGGGGGACCTGTTGCGGATGGACACCTCGGTCGAGGAGATCGGGACCAAGTCGATGACCTTTCGGCACAGGCTGTACCGCTGTCCGGATGAAACGCTGTCCTTTGAGACGACTTTCAAAGGCGTATTGCTGTCACTGGAGACGCGGCGGGCGGTGGAGGTGCCCGACGATGTGCGGGAGCGCGCCAGCGCCTTCATGACCCGGTAAGCAGCGCCGCATCGCGGGACAAACACGTGATGCAAGGGGCTGTTGGGTTGAATGCCCGCCCAACTGCGGCGATCGCCCCCCCTTGCCGGATCGCCACGACTGGCATATGAATTTGATCAAATTCATACATACGAGTTCCCAAATGACCGCCCCCAGCGCCGACTGGCTGCACGACCGCCCGCAAATCCGCACCATCAGAGCCGCCGCTTGTGACGTGAACGGCGTCGCCCGTGGCAAACGGATGCCCATCCCCAGCGCCGTCAAGATGCTCAAGGATGGCACACGCTTTCCTTTCTCGGCGCTGAACGTCGATATCTGGGGCGAGGATATCGCCGACAGCCCGCTGGTCTTCGACAGCGGCGACCGCGACGCGACCCTGTTCCCGACAGAGCGCGGCTTTGTCCCGATGCCCTGGCTGGAAGCGCCGAGTGCACTGATCCCGATCTGGATGTTCCACGAGGATGGCCGCCCCTACGAGGGCGACCCGCGCCATGCGCTGGCCTTTGTCCAGAAACGCTTTGCCGAGAAAGGCCTGACGCCGGTTGTTGCGGTGGAACTGGAATTCTACCTGATCGACGACAGCCGCCGACAGTTGCAGGTGCCGATCAGCCCGCGTTCCGGCAAACGGCGCGATGCGGCCGAGGTTCTGTCGATCCGGGCGCTGGACGCCTTTGACACCTTCTTTACCGACCTCTACGAGGCCTGCGAAGTCATGGACATCCCCGCCGATACGCTGATCTCGGAGGCGGGGATTGGCCAGTTCGAAGTCAACCTGATGCATCAGCCCGACCCGTTGAAGGCGGCAGATGATGCCTGGCTGTTCAAGATGCTGGTCAAGGGGCTGGCGCGGAAACACGGCTTTGCCGCCAGTTTCATGGCGAAACCCTACGAGGATTACTCCGGCAACGGGATGCACGCGCATTTCTCGGTACTGGACAAGGACGGCACCAATATCTTTGACAATGGCGGACCCGATGGGACGGACGCCCTGCGACATGCCATCGCCGGTTGCCTTGCGGCGCTGTCGGACAGCACGCTGATCTATGCGCCGCATCTGAACAGCTTTGAGCGGCTGGTGCCGGACGCCCATGCGCCCTCTGCGATCTGCTGGGCTTATGACAACCGCACGGCGGCGGTGCGTGTGCCGTCGGGCCCGCCTGCCGCGCGGCGGATCGAACACCGGGTCGCAGGGGGTGACGTGAACCCCTATCTCGCTTTGGCGGCAATCCTTGGCGCGGCGCTGACCGGCATGGAAGACGGCATCGAGCCGCCCGCAAAGATCACCGGCAATGCCTACGATCAGGACCTGCCGCAGATGCCCGGCGACTGGGGCAGCGCCATCGACGCCTTTGCCGACAGCCCCCTGATCCCGCGCATCTTTCCGCAGGAGCTGATCCGCAACTTTGTCCTGACCAAGCGGCAGGAGTTGCGCGACATGGACGAGCTGAGCAAGCACGAGCAGATGGAGCTGTACCTGGATACGGTGTGATCTTGCAGGCGATCGGGCAAGCGCCTAGCTTTCGTGCAGACAATGGGTGTGTGATGAAAATCGGCATTTTGCAGACCGGCATCGTGGTGCCCGAGTTGGCCGCAGACCATGGCCAGTATCCGGACATGTTCATCGACAGGCTGGCGGGCGCGGGGTTCACGTTCCAGACCTGGGCCGTGGTGAACGGGGAGTTCCCGCCGGGACCCGAGGCCGCCGACGGCTGGCTGATCACCGGCTCACGCCACGGGGTCTACGAGGATCACGATTGGCTGCCGCCGCTGGAAGAGCTGGTGCGGCAGATCCATGCCTCGGACCGGCCCATGGTGGGTATCTGTTTCGGGCATCAGGTGATCGCGCAGGCGATGGGGGGGCGGGTCGAGAAATTCGATGGCGGCTGGTCCATCGGGCCGCAGGACTATGACTTTGACGGGCGCGGCCGGAAAACGGTGATCGCCTGGCATCAGGATCAGGTGATCACGCCACCCGCCGGGGCCGAAACGCTGGCCCATAGCGGTTTTTGCACCCATGCGGCGCTGTTGTACCCGGGGCATGCCTATACCGTGCAGCCGCATCCGGAATTTGACCCCGCCTTTACCGCCGGGCTGATCGCCAAGCGTGGGCCGGGTGTGGTGCCGCAGCCCCTGTTGCAGCAGGCCGAGGCCGGGCTGGACACCCCGCTGGACAGCGCCGAGATGATCGACGACCTCATATTTTTCCTGAAACACAAGCGGTTGCCGGAGCGCGCCGCCTGACACACAAAGGACATCCCGTGGACCCGAGTGCCCAGAAAGACTGGACCGACACCCTGCCCGAGGCGGCGCGCGCCTACCTGGAGGGGCGGCGGCTGGACGAGGTGGAATGCATCATCTCGGACCTGCCGGGGATTGCGCGCGGAAAGGCGGTGCCAGCGTCGAAATTCGCCCGGCAGGGCTATTTCCACCTGCCGGATTCGATCTTTTTCCAGACCATCACCGGCGACTGGGGCGAGGCAGCGGGCGATGACGGGTTCATCGAGCGCGACATGGTGCTGCGCCCCGACATGACCACGGCAACTGCCGCGCCCTGGACCGGGGACTGGACCTTGCAGGTGATCCACGACGCCTTCGACCGGCATGGCGCGCCGGTGCCCTGCAGCCCCCGCAACGTGCTGAAACATGTGGTGAGCCTGTATGAGGCGCAGGGCTGGAAACCGGTTGTCGCGCCGGAGATGGAATTCTTTCTGGTGGCGCGCAACATCGACCCGGCCAAGGAGATCGAGCCGATGATGGGCCGCTCCGGCCGTCCGGCGGCGGCGCGGCAGGCCTATTCGATGACGGCCGTGGATGAATTCGGCCCGGTGATCGACGACATCTACGATTTTGCCGAGGCGCAGGGTTTCGAGATCGACGGCATCACGCAGGAAGGCGGCGCCGGGCAGCTGGAGATCAACCTGCGGCATGGCCATCCGGTGAAGCTTGCCGACGAGGTGTTCTACTTCAAGCGGCTGATCCGCGAGGCGGCGCTGCGGCACGATTGTTTTGCCACCTTCATGGCCAAGCCGATCGCGGACGAGCCGGGCAGCGCGATGCATATCCACCATTCGGTGCTGGATCTGGAGACCGGGCAGAACCTGTTTTCCGGACCGCAGGGCGGCGAGACGGATGCGTTCTTCCACTTTATCGGCGGGTTGCAGACGCATATGCCATCGGCCGTCGCGGTGATCGCACCCTACGTGAACAGTTATCGCCGCTACGTGAAGGATCATGCCGCGCCGATCAACCTTGAATGGGCGCGCGACAACCGCACGACGGGCATCCGCATTCCGCTGTCCGGACCAGAGGCGCGACGGGTGGAAAACCGGCTGGCAGGCATGGACTGCAACCCCTACCTCGGCATCGCCGCCTCGCTGGCCTGTGGCTACCTGGGCATGATGGAGGAACGGCGGCCATCAAAGCAGTTCAAGGGCGACGCCTATGAAGGCGACGGGGATATCCCGCGCGTGTTGGGGCAGGCGCTGGACATCTTCGACGGTGCAGAGGCGCTGCACGCGGTCCTGGGGCAGGAGTTTGCCCGGGTCTATTCCATAGTGAAACGCGCGGAATACGATGAGTTCCTGCAAGTGATCTCTCCCTGGGAGCGTGAGCACCTGTTGCTGAACGTGTAATCCGGCGGAGCGCGCATTCGCGCGCGCAGGTTGGTGCGTTGGGGGCGCTGCCCCCAATCCCCCGAGGGTATTTGAAAAACCAAAGAAACAACGAGGTGATCCTTGGATCTGCTGTTTTCGAATGACCGACGCGGGGAATATCCGGAAAGCTGGTATGCGGCGGTGACGCCGACGCTGGCGCCGTTTTCGGTGCTGAAGGGCACGGTGAAGGCAGATGTCTGCGTGGTGGGCGGCGGCTATACCGGACTGTCGGCGGCCCTGCACCTGGCCGAGGCCGGGCTGGCGGTGGTGGTACTGGAGGCGCATCGGGTCGGCTTTGGCGCCTCGGGACGGAACGGCGGGCAGTTGGGGTCCGGGCAACGTCAGGACCAGATGACCCTGGAAAAGATGCTGGGCCGCGCGGATGCGCGCCGCATGTGGGATCTGGGTGAAGAGGCCAAGGCGCTCGTGCGCGGTCTGATCGCGCGGCACGGGATCGACTGCGACTTGCGCGAGGGCATTGCCTGGGCCGGATCATCGGCGGGATCCGTGCGCGACTTGCACCAATATGCCGATCAAATGGACCGGCACTATGGCTATCCGCTGGAAGTGATGGAGGCCGAGCGCTTTGCCGGGCTGTGCCCCTCCCCGGCCTATCGCGGCGGGATAGTCGACCGGGGTGCGGGGCATCTGAACCCGTTGAAGCTGGCCCTTGGGTTGGCAAAGGCGGCGGCATCGGCCGGGGCGCAGATATTCGAGCGCAGCCTGGTGCATCACATCGATGCGGGCCAACGCGTGATGGTGCAGACCGACGCCGGGCGCGTCGAGGCGGACCACCTGATCCTTGGCTGCAACGGCTACCTGCGCGGGCTGGACCGGACAGTGGCGGCGCGTGTCATGCCGATCAACAACTTTGTCGTGGCAACCGAACCCCTTGGGGACCGCGCTGCCGAGGTGCTGACCGAGGATGTGGCGGTGGCGGATGACCGGTTCGTGATCAACTATTTCCGCCTCACTCCGGACAAGCGGCTGCTGTTCGGAGGTGGAGAGAGTTACGGCTATCGATTTCCCGCGGACATCCGCGCGGTGGTCCGCAAACCTTTGCTGGAGGTATTTCCCCACCTCAAGGGCGTCGCCCTTGAGCATGCCTGGGGCGGAACGCTGGCGATCACCATGAAACGGATGCCGCATCTGGCGCGGCTGGCCCCAAACGTCCTGAGCGCTTCGGGCTATTCCGGTCATGGCGTCGGCAACGCGGTACAGGCCGGGATGCTTATGGCCGAGGCGGTTCGCGGCGCTTCGGCGGGATTTGACGCCTACGCCGCCCTGCCCAGCCCGGCCTTTCCCGGCGGGGCCGCGTTGCGGTCGCCGCTGCTGGTTCTGGCGATGAGTTGGTTCGCCATGCGGGACCGGCTGGGGTTCTGACCCGGGGCGCTTCCGCTTTCGGGCACTCCAGGGGATAGGTTTCGGACCCATGATTTGTGGCGGGAAAGCGCCAAACGGCGGGATGCTGCGCATTGGGGCTTCCCCGCGACGGGCATCTGATTTACATTTTCGAAAACATCAGTTCAGGATTTCGAAATCAATGCTTCCGAACATGCATGACGCCGAGCCGATCCCGGCCGAGGCCCGCGCCGAGATCGACCGCTTGCTGACGTCCGGCGACCTGTTCCGCTATACCGCGCCCGAAGATGCGCCCGTTGCCCTGCTGGAACGGGAGTTTGCCGCCTTCATGGGTGCGAAATACGCGCTGGCGGTGTCGAGTTGTTCCGCCGCGCTGTTCCTGTCGCTGGAGTCGCTGGCCCTGCCGCGCGGGGCGCGCGTGATGATCCCGGGGTTCACCTTCGCCGCTGTGCCCTCTGCGATCGTGCATGCGGGACTGGTGCCGGTCCTGTGTGAAGTCGGCGAGGATTACCGCATCGATATCAGGGACTTTGCCGCACGTCTGCCCGGTGTTCAGGCAGTCATCGTCAGCCATATGCGTGGCCATACCTCGGATATGGACGCGATCCTTGCGCTTTGTTCCAGGGCGAACGTGCCGGTGATCGAGGATGCGGCGCATTCGCTGGGCACCACATGGCACGGGCGCAAGATCGGCACTCTGGGTCGGATCGGCTGTTTCAGTTTCCAGAGCTACAAGCTGGTGAACGCAGGCGAAGGCGGCATCCTGGTCACCGATGACGCCGATCTGGTCGCCCGGGCGGTGATCCTGTCGGGCGCTTATGAATATGCCTGGCAAAAGCATCTTGCCCCCGGTGCAGAGAGCGCCGCTCTGGAAGCGGCCTTTGCCCGCTGGCAAAACAAGCTGCCGCTCTACAATCTGCGCATGTCGAACCTGTCAGCGGCGGTGATCCGCCCTCAGATCCCCCATGTCGACCGAAGGGTGACGGACGGGCGGCGCAACCATGACCATGTTGCCGCGCAGATCGACCGCAGCCCCTGGATCAGCGTGCCGGCCAAGCTGTCCCCGGAAGAGCGCGCGCCGGATTCGCTGCAATTCAACCTGACCGGCATGAGTGACGCCGAGGTTCAGGCCTTTGCACAGGCTGCCGCGGCACTGGGGGTCAAGGTACAGGTCTTTGGTTTGAGCCGCGACAATGCCCGCGCCTATTGGAACTGGCAGTTCCTGCCCGAGATGCCCGAGTTGCCGCGGACCCGCGCCATGTTGATGCGCGCCTGCGATACACGCCTGCCCGCCCGCCTCACACTCACGGACTGCGACGCCGTCGCCGCCGCGCTGATCCACGCCGCGGAACAGGTCAAGGCGCCGCTCAGGGCCTATGGCACCTGAGGCGGAAACGGCAAGGACCGGCCCCCTGGCGGGGGTCGGTCCCTGAATATCGACTCTGTCCGGGGAATACCGGCCTGGGATTATTATCGGGGGCTTATTTGCCCATCTTGGCCAGTTGCGCCTGCAATTCGGTCAACTGGCGTTTGATCGCGTCCAGATCGTCCTTGCTCTGGCCGGTCGGGGCGGCGGCGTCTTCGCCCTCGACGCCTTTGCCGGCCATGGCTTTCATAAAGGCTTCTTGCTGGGCCTGCATGGCCTCCAGCCCTTTGGCCATCGGGTTCATCGAATTGACGTTCTCCAGCCACTTGGACTGGCTGTCGCGGAACATCTCAAAGCTCGCGGCAAGGAATTGAGGTACCACACTGGTGGCCTGCGTGGTGTAACTGCGCACCAGATCCGTCAGCACGTTGATTGGCAAGACACTCTGGCCCTTGCTTTCGTTCTCGGCGACGATCTGCAGCAGGTATTGGCGGGTCAGATCGTCGCCGGACTTCAGATCGACGATCTGCACGTCGCGCCCGTCGCGGATGAAACCGGCGATATCCTCCAGCGTCACATAGTCGGAGGTTTCGGTGTTGTAGAGCCGTCGGCTGGCATATCGCTTGATCAGAAGCGGCTTTTCTTTGTCGGCCACTGGCTCCCCTCCCCGTAGATTGATGCGTTGCAGCGAATCCTATGCGAGCGCAGCAGAAAAGGAAAGCCTGCGGGCGTTTGTGACGCAGTTTTGGCAGGGGCTTTCAGAACAGGCTGCCCTGTTCGGGCGGTTCCGGCTTGTCCGTCTTGCGGGATGAACTTCGCCCGCCAAGGCGCAGCACTCCATCGGCAAATTCGATTTCCAGCCCTGTCGTGGTCTCGGCGGCGGATTTCGTGGCGACGACCTTGCCGTCGCCGCGCACCACGGCATAGCCGCGGCGCAGCGTCTCGCGGTAACCCAGCGTTTCGAACAGGCGTCCCAGCGCGTCGAGACGCTGCGCGCGTTCGGCCTGTCGCGTGGTCTGGCCGTCCCGCAAGCGGCGTGTCAGGGCCTCCAGCCGGTCCCGCTGCACGGCGATCTCGCGCCGCAGGGGGCGCGGGTCCAGCCGGTCCACGCGACGGGCGAAGGCCTCGCGCCGCGCAGCGACAAGCCGGGTGAGCGCGGGGGCCAGGCGCTCGGACCGGTCGGCCACGCGCGCGCGCTCGACGGCGACCGCGCGGCTCAGCATGGCCGGGCGCAGGCTGCCGGCGGATTCGGACAGCGACAGACGCCGCCGGTCCACCAGACGGGTCAGCGCTTGCGGCAGGCGCTCTCCTAGCACGTCCATCCGCTGGCGCGGTCCGTCCAGCAACTCGTCCGGGCGCGGCAGGGCGCGCGACAGGTCGCGCAGACGCTGGCCGCGCACTTCGACCCGCTGCCCCATCGCGCGCGCCATCCGGGTGCCGTATTCGCTGACCAGCCCCATCAGTTCCAGCCGCACCGGCACCGCCAGTTCCGCTGCCGCCGTGGGGGTGGGCGCGCGCCGGTCAGAGACGAAATCGATCAGGGTCGTATCGGTCTCATGCCCGACCGCCGAGATCAGCGGAATCTCCGAGGCCGCCGCCGCCCGTGCGACGACTTCCTCGTTGAAGCCCCAAAGATCCTCGACCGAGCCGCCGCCGCGCGCCACGATCAGCAGGTCGGGCCGGGGCAGCGCGCCGCCCGGCGACATCTGGTTGAATCCTTCGATCGCGCGCGCCACCTCGGGTGCACATTTCGCGCCCTGGACTGCGACAGGCCAGATCAGGACCTTGCGCGGAAAGCGGTCGCGCAGACGGTGCAGAATGTCCCGGATCACCGCCCCCGAGGGCGAGGTCACAACACCGATGATCTCCGGCAGGTAGGGCAAGGCCTTCTTCCGCGAGGCCTCGAACAGACCTTCCGCCTGCAGCATCGCCTTGCGCTTTTCCAGCATCGCCATCAGCGCGCCTGCGCCCGCCGGGCGGATCTCTTCGATGACGATCTGGTATTTGGACTGGCCGGGGAAGGTGGTCAGGCGGCCGGTCGCAATCACCTCCATCCCCTCTTCAGGCTGGGTCTGCTGGCGCGCGGCAACGCCTTTCCACATGATCCCCGAGATCACCGAGCGGTCATCCTTGAGGTCGAGATAGACATGACCAGAGCGCGGGCGGCTGACGCGCCCGACCTCGCCGCGTACGCGGACAAACCCGAATTCGCCCTCGATCACGCGTTTCACCGCGCCGGACAATTCGCTGACACTGAATTCCGGCGTGTTGCCGTCAGGTCCGTCCTCGATCAGGTCCATGCCGCCTCGCTTGCTCTTGCCTGCGGGGGACCTTAAACGACGCTCAACCGCCGGAAAAGCCGCCCTTGGCTTCTTCTTTGTCAAAATACCCCCGGGGACTGAGCGTCCCTTTGAGTGTCCCCGCCTGAATAGGAGCGCGCCCGTGAACATCCTCATCCTCGGCAGCGGCGGCCGTGAACACAGCCTCGCATGGGCCACCCTGCAGAATCCGAAATGTGACAAGCTGATCGTCGCGCCGGGCAACGCGGGTATCGAACAGATCGCCGAATGTGCCGCGCTGGATATCGAAGATCGCGGCGCGGTGACGGAGTTTGCCGGGGAAAACGCCATTGATCTGGTCATCATTGGACCAGAGGCCCCTCTGGCCGCCGGTGTCGCGGATCGCCTGCGCGAGGCGGGGTTCCTTGTTTTCGGGCCCTCGGCGGCGGCGGCCCAATTGGAGTCGTCGAAGAAATTCACCAAGGAAATCTGCGACGCGGCGGATGCGCCGCAGGCTAGCTGGGTCGCGTTCAACGGCCCCTCGGGCGCGCATCACTACATCGAAGCGGTGGGCGCGCCGATCGTGGTCAAGGCCGACGGTCTGGCCGCAGGCAAGGGCGTGGTTGTGGCGATGGACGAGGCCACAGCCAAGGCCGCGGTGGACGAGATGTTCGCCGGCGCCTTTGGCGAGGCCGGAGCCGAAATCGTGATCGAGGATTTCATGCAGGGTGAAGAGGCCAGTTTCTTTGTCCTGGTGGACGGCGAGACCTGCCTGTCCATCGGCACTGCACAGGACCACAAGCGCATCGGCGAAGGCGACACCGGCCCCAACACCGGCGGCATGGGGGCCTATTCCCCGGCCCCGGTCATGACGCCCGAGGTGACGCAAAAGGCGATGGATGAGATTGTCCGCCCGACCATGGCCGAGATGGTCAAGCGCGGGATGCCCTATCAGGGTGTGCTCTATGTCGGCCTGATGATCGAGGACGGGCTGCCGCGTCTGGTGGAATTCAACGCCCGATTTGGCGACCCGGAATGCCAGGTCCTGATGTTGCGCCTTGGGGCGCAGGCGCTGGACCTGATGCACGCCTGCGCCGAGGGGCGGCTGGCCGAATCGCAGGTCACATGGGCGGATGATCACGCCATGACCGTGGTTCTGGCCGCTAAGGGCTATCCCGGCAGCTATGCCAAGGGCACCGAGATCCGGGGCCTTGAGGCTTTGCCCGAGGACAGCTTTCACATGATGTTCCATGCGGGCACCAAGGCCGAAGGCGGCAAGGTTCTGGCCAATGGCGGACGGGTTCTGAACGCCACCGCGCGCGGCGCCACCCTGCAAGAGGCGCGCGACCGCGCCTATGCGATGGCCGATGCCGTGGACTGGCCCGAAGGTGTGCATCGCCGCGACATCGGCTGGCGCGCGCTTGACTGAAGCACTCGTCACTTAGCGGACCTTTTGCCCGGCCACATAGGTCGCTGAAATCGCCCGGTCATCGCCCATCATGATGGTCGGGAACAGCGCCTCCCAGATGTCATTGGCCTGCGCGCTGCGCTGCGCGATGGCGGGGGTCGACCCGAGGTCAAGCGCGATGAAATCGGCCTCATGTCCCGGTTCCAGCGCGCCGATCAGACCCTGCAACCCCAGGGCCTGCGCCGAGCCGGCGGTGGCCAGCCAGAGCAACTCCGCCGGGTGCAAGGCGCGGCCCCGCAATTGTGCCACCTCATAGGCTGCCGCCATGCTGCGCAACATGGAAAAGCTGGACCCGCCTCCGGTGTCCGTGGCCAGACCAACGCGATGCCCTGCGCGCGTCAGCCCGTCCATGTCGAACAGGCCCGAGCCGATGAAGGTGTTGGAAGTGGGGCAATGGATCAGCGCCGCGCCGACCTCTTTCAGCCGGTCCCGCTCTCGCGGTTCAAGGTGGATGGCATGGCCATAGAGCCCGCCACCGCCCAGCAGGCCAAAGCGTTCATAGGTGTCGAGGTAATCGCGCGCCTCGGGGTACAGCGACTTGACCCAGGCGATCTCATCGGTCTGCTCGCTCAGGTGGGTCTGCATCAGGCAATCAGGATGCTCCCCCCAGAGCGCGCCCAGCGCCTGCAACTGGTCCGGCGTCGAGGTGGGCGAAAACCTTGGCGTGATGACGTAGGACGCCCGCCCCTGCCCGTTCCAGCGGTTCAACAGCGCCTTGCTGTCGTCATAGGCGCTTTGCGCAGTGTCCCGCAAACCCTCTGGCGCGTTGCGGTCCATGCAGGTCTTGCCGCCCAGCACCCGCATGCCCCGCGCCTCTGCCGCGCTGAAAAAGGCATCGACCGAGGCGGGATGGATCGTGCAATAGCTGCACACCGTCGTTGTCCCCTGCGCCAGCAGCAGGTCGAGGTAACGCCCCGCGATCTCTGCCGCATAGGCGGGATCGGCGAATTTCATCTCCTCGGGGAAGGTATAGCTGTTCAGCCAGTCGATCAGCCGCTTGCCCCAGCTGGCAATCATCGCGGTCTGCGGGTAATGCGCATGGGCGTCGATGAAACCGGGCAGCAAAAGCGCCTGCCCGTGATCGGTGATCGAGGCATAACCGCCAAGGCGCAGCGACTCGGCGCGCCCGACATCCGTGATGTGGCCGTTTTCCACCACAAGCGCCCCGTCGGTCTCGTGAACCGCCGCCTCCGGCCCCGCCCCGAACGGGTCGGCGGTAAATCGCAGGGTCTGGCCGATGTGCAAATGACGTTCGCTCATGCAGAAAATCCTAGGCGGAGGTTTTGCAAAGGTAAATCGCTCTTGCCCCCTGTCGCCTGTCAAAGGCATGTCCTAGTCTCCCGGTGAACAGGCGGAGGGCAGTCCATGGCAGAAGAAATGCAGGCCGAGGCCACCGAAACGGCAGAGCGCGAGGATTCCTATGCGCTGGACCGCAAGGCCGTTACGAGTATCCTCTATTCGGTCGACGTGGACGACCGCGAACAGCTGATCGCGCTGATGGAGCCGCTGCACGCGGCTGACATCGCCGACCTTCTGGAACAGATCAACGCTTATGACCGGATGCGCCTGATCCGGCTCTATGGCAAGGAATTCGACGGCGATATCCTGTCCGAGCTGGACGAGACACTGCGCGAGGATGTGATCGGCGCGCTGCACCCCGAGGTGCTGGCCGACGCGGTGCGCGAACTGGACACCGACGACGTCGTCGACCTTGTCGAAGACCTCGACCAGCCGCAGCAGGACGCGATTCTGGATGCGTTGGAGGCAGGGGACGCCGCCGCGGTCCGCCAGTCGCTGAGTTATCCGGAATTCTCTGCCGGGCGCCTGATGCAGAGCGAGGTGGTGATGGCGCCCGAACACTGGAGCGTGGGCGACGCCATTGATTTCATGCGCAATTCGGAAAACCTGCCGGAACAGTTCTACCACGTGGTCATTGTCGATCCGAAACTGCGGCCCGTTGGCAACGTGACACTGGGCAAGATCATGTCCTCGCGCCGGGATGTGCTGCTGAAAAAGATTATGGAAGAGACCTTTCACACCATCCCGGTCATGCGGGACGAGGGAGAGGTCGCCTATGCCTTCAACCAGTATCACCTGATTTCCGCCCCTGTGGTGGATGAGAATGACCGTCTGGTCGGTGTCATCACCATCGACGACGCCATGGCCGTTCTGGACGAGGAAAACGAAGAGGACATCCTGCGCCTTGCCGGTGTGGACGGGGAAAGCCGCCTGTCGGACAAAGTGATCGAAACCACCAAGCGCCGCTTTCCGTGGCTGGCGGTAAACCTTGTGACCGCCGTGATGGCCAGCCTCGTGATCTCGCAGTTCGAAGAGGCGATCACGCAGGTCGTCGCGCTGGCGGTACTGATGCCCATCGTCGCCTCGATGGGGGGCAACGCGGGTACGCAATCGCTGACCGTGGCGGTGCGCGCGCTGGCAACCAAGGACCTGACCGGGGCGAACATCTGGCGAATCATCCGACGTGAGGTCATGGTCGGCCTGATCAACGGGCTGGCCTTTGCGGTGATCATGGGGATCGTCGGCATTGTCTGGTTCGGATCGCTGCAACTGGGCGGGGTGATCGCAACCGCCATGGTGATCAACCTTGTGGTCGCCGGTCTGGCCGGGATCGCGATCCCGGTTGTCCTTGAAAAAGCCGGGGTGGACCCGGCGCTGGCCTCTGGCGCCTTTGTGACCACGGTGACGGATGTGGTCGGGTTCTTCGCCTTTCTGGGCCTTGCGGTACTGGTGTTGCTGTGACTTTGGAAGACCGCAAGAAAGCCGCCCGCAAGGCGGCCTTTGCCCGTCGCAAGCTGGCCTTTGACAGCCAGCCCCCAGGTGCCGCGGGCAAGCTGAGCGAAGTTCTGGCGGGCCATCGCGGCGTGTCGCTGTCCGGGTTCCTGGCGATCCGGACAGAGATCGACCCGGTCCCCGCCATGTCAGAGGCTGCGGCCCACGGCCCGGTCGGCGTGCCGGTGATCGTGGCCAAGGGCCAGCCGCTGAAGTTCGCCCGGTGGGAGCCCGAGATGCCATTGGTCGAAGGCCCGTTTGGCGCGATGATCCCGGAAGATCCCGAATTCTTTGAACCGGAACTGCTGATCGTGCCGCTGGTCGCCTTCAACCGCGCGGGCGGGCGGCTGGGCTATGGCGGCGGCTTTTATGACCGAACGCTGGAAATGCTGCGCGCCAAAAGGCCGACGCTGGCCGTGGGCTTTGCCTTTGGCGCGCAGGAGGACCCTGACCTGCCACTGGAAGAGACCGATCAGCCGCTGGACATGATCGTGACAGAGGCCGGTGTGATCAGCCCTACAAGGTAATTCCTCAGCAGCCGCGCCCCAGCACCATCACCCAGTTGTCGCCCGCACCGCGCACCAGAGCAAATTCCGAGGCGCTTGCATTGAGCATGTTGCGGCGGTGTCCGGGTGAATTGGCCCAACCCGCCATGACTTCGGGCAAGGACCGCTGACCCCGGGCGATGTTTTCCGAGACATAACAGGGGCTGTAGCCCGCGCGCTGCACCCGCACCATCGGGTCGCTGCCGTCAGATCCCCGGTGGTCGAATATCCCGCTGCGCGCCATGTCGCGGGCATGGGCCTGCGCCGCCTGCTCCAGTCGCGGCGAGGTGGACAGCGGCCCCAGCCCGTTTTCGGCGCGGAAGGCGTTCAGCGCCTGCCGCGCTCTGGCGGGGCTGAGCGGCGCGGCGGGTCCTGCCACCGGGCCGGACTGCGCGCGGCTGATCTGTGCGCGCTGGAACGGCTGCCAGCCGCCCCGGTCCAGCCCTCTCCACCCGCCACAGGACGCAAGCAGGGCGCAAAGCGCCACCAGTGAAACCAGCCGCATCATTGTCGTATTCTCCCCGCCGGACTGTCAGACCTGTTCGGACAGCCGCCGTGCCAGCCGGTTCTGGGTGGTGATGGCGCGCTCCAGATCGAAGCTGACCATCTGCCCGTCCTCGACCACAAGGCGACCTTCGACCAAAAGGTATCGCACCCTCTGCGGTCCGGCCAGAAGCAGCGCCGCCGGGTCCCAGCTTCCGGCGCTTTCCAGCCCATCCACGGGCCAGAGGGCAAGGTCCGCGCGTTTGCCCACGGCGATCTGGCCGCAGTCCGGGCGGCCCAGCACCTCTGCCCCGCCGCGCGTGGCGATGCGCAGCATCTCGCGGGCACTCATGGCGTCGGCGCCGCGGGTCACGCGTTGCAACAACATCGCCTGCCGGGCCTCTCCGATCAGGTTGCCCGCGTCGTTGCTGGCCGAGCCGTCAACGCCCAGTCCCACCTTGACGCCCGCGTCGCGCATGGCGCGCACCGGGGCGATGCCGCTACCAAGGCGGCAGTTGGAGCACGGGCAATGGGCGACGCCAGTTTTCGAACGCGAAAACAGGTCGATCTCCTGCCCGTCGAGTTTCACGCAATGGGCGTGCCAGACGTCCTCTCCGGTCCAGCCAAGGTCCTCGGCGTATTGGCCGGGGCGGCAGCCGAAATGCGCCTCGCTGTAGGCGATGTCCTCATCGTTTTCAGCCAGATGGGTGTGCAGCATCACGCCCTTGTCGCGGGCGAGGAGCGCGGCATCGCGCATCAAGTCCCGGCTGACGGAAAAAGGCGAACAGGGGGCGACGCCGACACGCACCATCGCGCCCTCGCTTGGGTCGTGGAAGGCGTCGATCACCCGGACGCAATCCTCAAGGATCGCCGCCTCGTTTTCGACCAGCGAATCGGGCGGCAGCCCGCCGTCGCTTTCCCCGATGCTCATGGCGCCGCGCGTGGGATGGAAGCGCAATCCGACCTCGCGCGCGGCGGCAATGGTGTCATCCAGCCGCGCGCCGTTGGGATAGAGGTACAGGTGGTCCGAGGACATCGTGCACCCCGACAGCGCCAGTTCCGCCAGACCGATCTGGGCCGAGGTGAACATTTCCTCAGGGCCAAAGCGCGCCCAGATCGGATAGAGCGTCTGCAGCCAGCCGAACAGCAGCGCATCCTGCCCGCCCGGCACAGCACGGGTCAGCGTCTGGTAGAGGTGATGGTGGGTGTTCACGAGGCCCGGTGTGACCACGCAGGTCGCCGCGTCAATCGCGCGGCCCCCGGTGCTCAGCCCTTGCCCGATCTCGGCGATCACGCCGTTGCGGATGCGAATGTCGGCAGAGTTCAGTTCAGACCCAGCATCGTCCAACGTCAGGACAGTCTGCGCGTTGCGGATGAGAATTTCGGTATCAGCCATGTCAGCCCCTCACAAAAAGCCCTTTTCGGTGAGAGACAGCCAAAGCCACGCCAGAAAAGGGGAAGGACGCGCGACCAGCGGCCGAATATTAGCCGCGCTTGGCCAACAGGTCCAGAGCCGCCGCGTGCAGATGCGGGTTGGCCGCGGCCACCGCCCGCCCGCCGTCATGCGCCGGGCCGCCCTCCCAATTGGTGACGATGCCGCCTGCCGCCTCGATCACGGCGATAGGGGCGAGAATGTCATAGGTCTGCAATCCGGCCTCGATCACAAGGTCGATCTGGCCGGCCGCCAACAGCGCATAGGCGTAACAATCCATGCCGTAGCGCACCAACCGCACCTGCCCGGCCACCCGTTCGAACCCGGCGCGATCCTCTGGACTGCCGACCTCAGGGAAGGTGGTGAAGAGAATCGCCTCTTCCAGCGCGGTCGTGGCGCGGGTCCGCGCGGGACCGCCGCCATGCGGGCCGCTCCAGTCGGCAAGGCCAAACCCACCGCGAAACCGTTCCTGCGTATATGGCTGGTCGATCAGGCCATAGATCGGCCCCTCCGCGTCCCGCAGCCCGATCAGAACACCCCATGTCGGGGTTCCGGCCAGAAAGCCCCGTGTGCCGTCGATGGGATCCAGCACCCAGGTCAGACCGCTCTCGCCACTTTGCGTGCCGTATTCCTCCCCCAGAATCGCATCCTGCGGTCGGCGTCTGGCCAGAACGGCGCGCATCGCCCGTTCGGCGGCGCGATCAGCCACGGTCACGGGGTCGAAATGTCCGGTGCCCGCCTTGTTGTCCGCCAAGAGACCCGAAGAGCGAAAATGCGGCAAAATCGCCAAACGCGCCGCATCGGCCATCGCCTCTGCAGTCGCGATCAAATCATCGGAAAGCGGTTTGGGAATCCCGGTCATGCGTGCCTCCTGCGCCCGGTGCCCGGGCTACAGGAGGGACGTCAAAGGCTCAAGCCACGTCAGAGAGGACGCGCGCCAGTTCGAACAAGCGGCGGCGCTGGTTCTCGGGGATTGAATAGTAGGAGCGCACGAGGTCCAGCGCTTCCTTGTCGCCCATGATGTCGGCGGGGATCGTTTCGGACGATGCCGCAGAGTCCGCCGTTTCGCTTTCGATGCCCTCGAAGAAAAAGCTGACCGGGACTTCAAGCGCATCCGCAATATCCCAAAGCCGGGAGGCGCTGACGCGGTTTGCGCCGGTTTCATACTTCTGAATTTGCTGGAACTTGATACCGACACGTTCCGCCAATTGCTGTTGGGTCATGCCCACCAGCCAACGGCGGTGCCGGATACGCTTGCCGACATGTACGTCAACGGGGTGCGCCATCTGTATCTTCCTGTACTATGTGTGTGACCAGATGAGTTGAGGTCCCTATCTTTGCCCCCGGAACCCGCATCATCCAGCACCTCTATGATCCAATGTGCTACATCATAACGGGTTCAATAATCAAGTCACACAACCTCGCAATGATGGTAAACCAATTCATGAAACACGACAAAGTTGAAACACGCAAGTAAGCATTTGTATAGGTTTGACGTCGGAACGCGTCATGTCGACGGCTTTGCGTCGCCCGTCAAACTTAGATAGGCAAAGGAAAACCTGCCGGAGACAGCGATGCGCGCCTACCAACTGACAGATCACGAAACCCCGCCAAACCTGACCGATATTGACGTGGCGGCACCCGGTCCCGGAGAGTTCCGCCTGCATATCGCGGCCTGCGGTCTCAACTTTGCCGATCTGCTGATGCAGAAAGGCACATATCAGGACACACCCGCCCTGCCCTTCGTGCTGGGCATGGAGGTCGCCGGCGTGGTCGAGTCACTTGGCGACGGCGTCGAGGGGCTGGTCCCCGGGGACCGTGTCGCGGTCTTTGGTGGCAAGGGCGGATTGGCCGAAATGGGCTGTTTTTCAGCCGATCGGGCGGTAAAACTGCCTGACAGCATGGGCTGGACCGATGCCGCGGCCTTTCAGATTGCCTATGGCACCAGTCACGTCGCGCTGGATCACCGCGCCCGCATGCAACCGGGCGAGACGCTGCTGGTTCTGGGCGCGGCGGGCGGTGTCGGCCTGACCGCCGTGGAAATCGGCAAGCTGATGGGTGCGACCGTCGTGGCCTGTGCCCGTGGCGCGGACAAGCTGGCAGCGGCCAAAGCGGCCGGTGCCGACCATCTGATCGACGCCGCGACACAGGACATTCGCGCCGAGATGAAGGCGCTTGGCGGCGCGGATGTGGTGTACGACCCCGTCGGAGGCGAGCAGTTCACTGCAGCCTTTCGGTCGTGCAAGCCCGAGGCGCGCATTCTGCCTATCGGCTTCGCCAGCGGCGACGTGCCTCAGATCAAGGCAAATCACTTGCTTGTGAAAAACATCTCTGTCCTTGGACTCTATTGGGGCGGCTACCTTGGCTTCAAACCCAGGGTGCTGACCGATTCGCTGCAGCAACTGATGGCCTGGCACGGAGAAGGCAAACTCAAGCCACACGTCAGCCACGTCCTGCCACTGGATCGGGCGGCCGAGGGCATGGAGCTGCTGCGCAGCCGCAAAAGCACCGGCAAGGTGGTAATCTCGATCGCGGATCTCTGAACCGGGCGCTGGATGGAAGGCGGGCCGCTGCGGGACGCATGTCCCGCAGTCGGGGTGTCCGGAGGCCGCGCCTCAGCCCTTTTCCCTGGCCCAGACCATGTCGATCATCGTCTGTGTGCCCTTGCTGAATTCCAGCGGACAGGGATAGGCCGCCCCGTCCAGAACGCTTGCGTTGAAATTCTGGACCTGGTGGACGTAGTGATTGTCCGCCGGAAAGCGATAGACCGTTTCCACAAGGTCCGCCGACTGCACCGCCACCCGCGCCTCGCCATAGACCTGGGCGTTGAAGGGAGTGGTCAGCTTCATCACGCCTTTTTCGCCGTGGAACACCACCTCCTGCCATGGGGCCATGCGCATCGAGACAACGCCGGTATAGTGGAACGACGGGAACTCTGCGGTGATATGGGTCCAGACATCCACCCCGCTTTCGCGGACCACCTTGGCTGACAGGATCTCGGACGGCTCTTCACCGGTCACGAAACGGGTCGAGCCGTAGATGTAGACGCCGATATCCGGCACCGCGCCGCCGCCTGTGTCGGGCCGGTTGCGGATGTTGTCGGTGTCGCCGCGATTGTCATAGGAAAAGGCCGCCGAAACGCGCACCAGCTTGCCGATCTCGCCAGCCTCGTACAGCGCCTTGGCCTTTTGCCATTGGGGATGGTGCACGATCATGTAGGCCTCGGCCGCCAGCAGGCCGGTGGCATCCCGCTTGGCGATCACGGCGTCGAATTCATCCGCCCGCATCGCCAGCGGTTTCTCGACGAGTACGTGTTTGCCCGCCTCCAGTGCCTTCAACGCCCATTCCACGTGCAGATGGTTCGGCAGCGGCACATAGACCGCATCAATCTCCGGGTCGGCCAGCAGCGCGTCATAGCTGTCATGTACTGCCAAACCCGGCGCGAAAGCGGCAAAGGCTGCGGCCTTGTCCGCCGACGAGGTCGCAAGCGCCGCCAACCTTCCACGCGGGGCCGCATTGATCGCCGGTCCCATGTGTTGGCGAGCGAAATTCGCCGCTCCCAGAATGCCCCAGCGCAGGTGATCTGTCATGTCTTTCTCCCTGTTTGCGCCAACATGACGTTTGAGAGGCAGCATCGCAAGCACTGCATCGCGCCCCCTTGGGCCAGACATGAAAACGCTCCCGGGGGGGAGGGTCCCGGAGGCGTCTCGGTCAACGCGATCAAGGTCGCGTTTGAGGGGGCCTGCGTTACGAGGAGGCAAGCATCCCCTGATCCTTGGCCAGATCGCGCATCCGCTTCTGCAGCTTTTCAAAGGCACGCACCTCGATCTGGCGAATGCGTTCCCGGCTGACGTTGTACTGGCCCGAAAGCTCTTCCAGTGTCACCGCCTGATCGGACAGGCGCCGCTGGGTCAGGATGTCCTTTTCGCGGTCGTTCAGCACATCCATGGACTCGGCCAGCATCGCACGCCGCGCTTCCAGTTCATCGCGCTCGGCATAATCCCCGGCCTGATCGGCGTCCTCGTCCTCCAGCCAGTCCTGCCATTGCATCGTGCCTTCGCCTTCGGAACCCACGGTGGCATTCAGCGAGGCATCGCCGCCGGACAGACGCCGGTTCATGCTGATCACCTCGGCCTCGGTCACGCCAAGGTCGGTGGCGATCTTCTCGACGTGTTCGGGACGCAGGTCACCGTCCTCAAGCGCGCCGATGCGGCTTTTGGCCTTGCGCAGGTTGAAGAACAGTTTCTTTTGCGCGCTGGTGGTGCCCAGCTTGACCAACGACCAGGACCGCAGGATGTACTCCTGGATCGAGGCACGGATCCACCACATGGCGTAGGTGGCCAGACGAAAACCTTTCTCGGGGTCAAAACGTTTCACCGCCTGCATCAGGCCCACGTTGGCCTCCGAGATCACCTCGGCCTGCGGCAGGCCATAGCCGCGATAGCCCATGGCGATCTTGGCTGCCAGGCGCAGGTGCGACGTGACCATCTTGTGCGCGGCCTCGGTGTCTTCCTGTTCGACCCATGCCTTGGCCAGCATGTATTCTTCTTCCGGCTCCAGCAGGGGGAACTTCCGGATTTCCTGAAGATACCGGCTCAGGCCCGCTTCGGGCGACGGCGCCGGAAGATTGGCGTAATTGGTCATGCTCGTTCCCTCCGTTCCGACCCGCATGTTACGGGTCTTAACATTTAGTTAGTTACTGAACTGCGCGGTTCAAGTCCCGGCCGGTTCGTATGTTGATACGCACCTAGGCAGGATTTCCGTCGCTGTCAGCCTTTGTGACAAAGCGTAACAAAGACGTGCAGGTTCCGCGCCCACTTGAAATATTTGCGTCTCCCGCCATGCGCCATGCAATACTGCATAATTATAATGCAAAATGCATGAATTTTCAACCATATTCGCATGGCTTACACAGCTTCCATACCCTGAACGAAAGGAGCCGCCATGCAAGCCCGAGATTCCATACCTTACCTGGCACGCAGCGCAGGCGCGCTCTATCTCGTGATCATCTTGTGTGGTCTGACCGCCGAACTGGCCCTGCGCGGCCCACTCTTGCAAGGCTCCGCCGAAGAAATCGCCGCCGCCCTGACCGCCGGTCTGCCGCAACTGCGGCTCAGCCTGCTGGCCGATGTGACCATGCTGCTGGCCGATATCGCGCTGGCGCTGGTCTTCTTCACGCTCCTGCGCGACCGGTCCGAGGCGCTGGCCCGCGCTGCACTGGTCTTTCGGCTGGGACAGGCCATGCTGATCGGGGCCAGCCTGATCGCGCTGGCCTCGGCCCCTGCCCTGTTGACGGATGCGCCACGCATGGCCGTTCACATGACCGAGATGCACAGCCTTGGCTATGACATCGGCCTGATCCTGTTTGGCGTGAACAGTCTGATCATGGCGCGGTTGTTCAGCCTTGGCAGCATGCCGCGCATGATCGTCTTCGGCATCTCGGCGGGGGGCCTTGTCTACCTTGCGGGCGGGTTGCTGCGTTTGGCCTTGCCGGATCTCTGGGAGGCCTTCCAACCAGCCTACCTGATCTGCATTGTCGCGGAAACCGCGCTCTGCTTCTGGCTGCTGATCAAGGCGCGCCTCTGAGATCGTCAGAGGCCGCGCATCACCGCCAGCAGATCACTCATATCCGGCGGCAACTCGCTCTGGAACAGCAGCGCCTCGCCGGTGACCGGGTGGTCGAACCCCAGTTCCGCGGCGTGCAGCGCCTGCCTGTCCAACGCCTTGGCCGGTGCATAGGCCACGCCCAGGGCTTTTTCCGACAGCTTGCGCCGTCCGCCATAGACCGGATCACCCAAGAGCGCGTGGCCCGCGTGGGCCATGTGCACCCGGATCTGATGCGTTCGTCCGGTCTCCAAACGACACTCCACCAAGGACAGGCAAGGTGGCGCGCCAAAGCGTTCCAGCAGTTTGATATGGGTGATCGCGTGCCGCCCCTGCCCGTCGAAAAAGACCGCCTGCCGCTGCCGCTCGGTCCTGTGCCGCGCCAGCCCGCTGGTGATCGTCACCACGCCGTCCGGCCCGGCCGACACGCCGCGCGTGTTGGTGAGACGCGGATCGGCAAGTTCCGGCACCCCATGGGCAATCGCCAGGTAGGCACGCCGCGCCGTGTGTTTTTCAAACTGCGCCGCCAAGCCGTGATGCGCCCGGTCCGATTTCGCCACCACCAGGAGGCCCGAGGTGTCCTTGTCGATCCGGTGCACGATGCCGGGCCGCTTTTCGCCGCCCACGCCGGAGAGCTCGCCGCCGAAATGGTGCAACAGCGCGTTGACCAGCGTTCCGTCCGGGGTGCCCGGCGCGGGGTGCACCACCATCCCGGCAGGCTTGTCGATCACGATCAGGTCGGCGTCTTCCCAAACCACCGTCAAGGGGATGTCCTGCGCCACCACGTCGTAGTCTTCTGCCGGGGGCACGGCAATTTCGATCACATCTCCCTCTGCGACCTTCGCCTTGGGATCGACCAGCGGTGCCCCCCGACGCGTCACCGCACCTTCGGCGATCAGCCGCGCCAGACGGGTGCGCGACAGGGCCGCCGCCTCTGGCACATCGCGGGCCAGCGCCTTATCAAGGCGCGACGGCGGATCAGCCGCTATCGTGACGCGAAGGATCTCCATGGCTACTCCCGATCCCGAAGACAATCTGCCCGAACCGCCCTCGTTGCGCTTTCTGCGCATATTGGTGACGGTACTCACGGCGGTGATGATTGCCGGGATCCTCGGGATCCTCGGCCTGATCTGGAACCGCTATAACAACGCCAGCGCGCCGCTGCCAGAGGTGATCACCCTGCCCTCCGGCGCCAAGGCCAGCGCCTTTACCCAGGGGCCGGACTGGTATGCAGTCGTCACCACGGATGACCAGATCCTGATCTTCGACCGCGCCAGTGGCAAACTGCGCCAGACCCTGCAGATTGAGGCGGCAGAGTAACACGCCCCGCCCTGCTTCCGGCTGGATCACGCGCCGAAGGCGCGCACCGCGGGACGGTGGGCGGGGCGATCTCGGGGCCGCAGGCCCAGAGGAGCGCCGTCCCGGCGTCCCCCTCACTCAAACTTGGTCGCCACGCTCCAGAGTTCGCAGAACTCCGATCGCCGCCCGCCCGACGGAAAAGGCGGCGCGATCATGCCCGGGCCCGCGCGATCTCGCCGATCACATCCACTGCCATCAAAACATCTTCGCGGGTGCAGTCGAACTGCCCCACCTGAAAGCGGATCACCTTGCGGCCTTCGTGCATGCCCTGCGTCAGGTAGATCCGGCCATCCGCATTGATCCTGTCTACCAGCGCCTGCTGCGCCGCATCGTCCCCCGGCCCGCGAAAGGAAAAGAGCGACAGGATCGGCTCTGTCACGATCTCGAACCCAGTGGACCGCAGCCCCTCACAGACCTCCCCGGCCCAGGTCACGTGGTTGCGCAGCCGTTCCCGCAGCTTTTCCAACCCATAATAGCGCAGCAGGAACCATAGTTTCAGCGCCCGGAACCGGCGGCCCAGTGGGATTGTCCATTCCGAGAAATTCACCACTTCCGACCCCGAGGTCTTCAAATACTCCGGCTCGATCTTCAGCGTATTGATCTGTTGTTTCGGGTCCTTGAGGAATTGCACCGAACAATCGAACTGCGCGCCCAACCACTTGTGCGGATTGAAGACCACGCTGTCGCACATCTCCACTCCCGGCCAGAACTGGGCATGGAATTCAGGGCAGATCATCGCTGATCCCGCCCAGGCCGCATCCAGATGCAGGTACAGCCCTTCGTCCCGCGCCACCTGCGCCACGTCGGGCAAGCGGTCCCATGCCCCGACCCCGGTCGCCCCGGTCACCGCGATGATCCCCGCCGGCACGAAGCCAGCCGCGCGATCCTGCGCAATCCGCCCTCGCAGGGCCTCCACGTCCAGCGCAAATTCCGGCGCGCCGGTCGTGCCGATCTTCACAAGGTTCTCCTGTCCGATCCCCGCGACCCAACAGGCCCGGTCGATGGAGGAATGCACCTGATCCGAACAATAGACCCGCAATTGGCCCTTGCCCGAAAGCCCATCGCGGTTTCCGGTCCAATTCGTCGCCCGCTCGCGCATGGTCAGCACCGCCGACAAGGTCGCCGACGATGCCGAATCCTGGATCACCCCGGAGAACCCCTCCGGCAGCCCCAGCGCCTGCCGCAGCCAGTCGATCATGACGCCTTCCATTTCCGTCGCCATGGGCGAGGTCTGCCACAACATGCATTGCGGCGCCAAAGTGGTGACCAGCATTTCGGCCAGCATCGACACCGGTGCGGCATTGGACGGGAAATAGGCGAAAAAGCGGGGGTGCTGCCAATGGGTCAGGCCGTCTGGCACAACCCTGAGGAAGTCCTCCCAAATCACCTCCATCGCCTCTCCGTTTTCGGGCACCGCCGCGGCCAGCAGCGCAGCGCTGTCGCCTGGCGCAACAGCCGGTTTCACCGGCCTGTCGCGCAGTCCCTTGTGATATTCTGCCCCGAAAGCCGCCGCTTTTGCGCCCCAGCCTGCGAACTCATCCCATTCCATGCTACTGTCCTCTCAACGTCACCCAGTATTTCTCTGGGCCTGATATTCTCCCGCAGGCGCCTGAACCTCGCCAAACGGGGACGGCACCTGGCGTAGGACCTACGAGCGCGCCCGTATCACCCCCGCCGCCAAGGCTTGCGTCTGCGCGGGTCAGGTCAGGGACTCCGCAGCCAGTCCGTCAGACCGCAGTCCGTGTCACTGGCGCTCCACAGGCCCTCACCGACCCTGACGCCGCCAACGGACAGGCGTCAAAGATGTGGTTCAGCACATCCACGCTGGAAAAGTGCGCCAGGTTTGAGTCCGCGCGGAACAGGGTTCCTTGCGATTCACCCATTCCGCCGACTCATTTCTTGGCAGTCATCCGGTCGTGGATCGGATTGGCCTTCCAGCTCAGCTCCGGGTCAATTTCACGGATCTCCATGGCCAACGCGAAATGGCCACCGGCCAGAAGGTCGGCAAGTGCCGTCTGCGCCGCGTCAAAGATCGCCTTGCCGGCCTTTGCCAGAACCGCCGTGGGCCGTCCCGAGGCGACCGAGAGTTCCAGCCCGACAAAATGGTTCTGCGGGTGCCGGTCCGCCATGCGCCAGTAATCGCAGCGCAGCGCCTTGACCCGCGATCCTGCCGCGGGAAACACCCCTGTCTTCATCATCGCCGTCTGCAACGCTGCACAGAGCGCGTCGAGATTTATCATGTCCTCGACCCCCGGCGAATACTCCAGCCTCAGATGTGGCATGGTCCGTTCCTCCCCTTCAAACTTAACTTGTTAAATATAAGACGTCCTGTCAACAGGATATTTTCAAGCCGAAACGCCCGGATGACCTTGCGGCCTAACCTTTATCAGCGACCCAACGCACCCTGTCCATCACCTTGCCGCGCGCCCAGGATACGGTGACGAAGGAACCAGGCCAGGCGCAAAAGCCCCAGTGCACGGGCAGCGCAAGCCCACGAAACATTGAAATGAATGTCATTCTGAGGAGAGTGGTACCGCCTCCCCGGCTCGAACGGGGGACCTCTAGATCCACAATCTAGCGCTCTAACCTACTGAGCTAAGGCGGCACGTTTGCCGGGGCAATTTGGTGTCCGCCCCGGACGTGCGGTTTGTTAGCAGCACGGCACAAAGGACGCAAGCGGCAAGACGCGTGGTTTGGCGCGCAAATCCATACCCATTCCGGCGTCTGTGCCTCAGAAATTCACCCTGTCGCCGCCTTTCAGATGCAACATCTCGCGGGCCTCGTCCGGCGTGGCGATCTCGCTGCCCAGATCCTCGACGATGCGGCGAATCTTTTCGACCTGCTGTGCGTTTGACACCGCCAGTTCGCCGCGCCGAATATACAGCGAATCCTCCAGCCCGACGCGAACATTGCCGCCCATCTGCGCCGCCGCAGCGGCCAGCGACATTTGCGCCGCCCCCGCGCCCAACACGGACCAGCGGTACTGATCGCCGAACAGCTTGTCCGCGGTGCGTTTCAGGAACACGAGGTTTTCCACATCCGCGCCGATTCCACCCAGAATTCCCATGACGAACTGCAGGAAGATCGGTGCCTGGAACAGCCCGATATCCATGCAGTGTTTCAGGTTGTACAGGTGCCCGACGTCATAGATCTCATGCTCGAACTTGACGTTGTGCGGGGCCATCGTCTCTGCCGCCTCGCGCAGGTCGGCAAAGGTGTTGCGAAAGATGTTGGATTCCGAGCCTTCGATATATGGCTTTTCCCAGTCGTATCGGAAGCTCTCGTACCGCTCTGCCAGCGGATGAAAGGCAAAGTTCATCGACCCCATGTTGAGCGAGCACATCTCGGGGCTGAACTGGGCCGCCGCCTGAAGACGTTCGGTGATCCGCATGGTGGGTGCGCCACCGGTGGTCAGGTTGACCACCGCGCCGGTCGCCTGTTTCACGCGGCTGAGGATCGGGGCATAGTGATCGGGTTCAACCGAAGGGCGGAAATCCTCGGGGTCGCGGGTGTGCAGGTGCAGGATCGCCGCGCCCGCCTCTGCCGCGTCGATGGCCTGCCGGGCGATGTCCTCGACCGTCAGCGGCAGGTGCTCAGACATTGTGGGTGTGTGGATCGCGCCGGTGACGGCGCAGGTGATGATGACCTTGTTGCGTGCCATGTTGTCAGCCCTTCGCCAGATAGGCGTCCCGCAAGGCGAGCACCTTTTGCGCCTGCACCAGATGCGGGCGGTCGTACATCCGCCCGTCGATACCGATGGTGCCCACATCCGGGTCGGCAGCAAAGGCGGCGACTACCTTTTCGGCCAGCGCGACATCCTCGGCACCGGGGCTGAAGGCGGCGTTCATCGGGTCGATCTGCGCCGGGTGAATCGCCAGCCCTCCGGAAAACCCCTCGCGCCGTGCGCCGTGCAGCGTTTCACTCAACGCGTCGATGTTGCGGAAATCAGGATAGGCGGTTTCCAGCGCCTGCACCCCCGCAGCCTTGGCCCCCAGCAGCATGTTGGATCGCGCCATCCGGTATGTCAGCGACAGCCGCCCGTCGGCATCCTTGTTGGTCGAGGCCCCCAGATCCGCGCTCAGATCCTCGGCCCCCCATGTCAGGCCGTAGAGACGCGGCAGATCGGACTTGCGGTAACGGCCCAGCGCAAAGGTCGCCGCCGCGGTTTCGGTGGCCACGGCGATAACCTCGATCGAGCCGCGCGCCACACCCTCGCGGGCTTCCAGCACATCCAAATAGTCGCTCAAGCGGCGCAAATCCTCCGGCCCCTCACATTTCGGCAGCATGATACCATGCGGTGCGGCCCGCACCACCGCCGCCAGATCGTCCAAAGCATGTGGCCCGGTCAGCGGGTTGATTCGCACCCACAACTCCATGCCCTTGCGGGTCTTGCCACCCTCCAGATGCGTCGTGACCATTGCCCGCGCCAGGGGTTTGCGCGCCTCGGCCACAGAATCCTCAAGGTCGAAGACCAGCGCATCCGCCGGGCTGTCGACCGTCTTTTCCATCTTCTTCTCGCTGTCGCCGGGGACAAAGAGGATGGACCGCAAGGGGAGCCTCATGCCGCCGGCCTCCCCATCATCAGCGCCGCGCGGGTGCATTCGGCCACCAGTTCGCCCTTCTGGTTGTAGGCGCGGTGGTGAAAGGTGACGATCCCCTGCCCCGGTCGCGATTTGGAGGCGCGGATCTCCTTCACCTCGGTTTCGGCCCGGATGGTGTCGCCGTGGAACACCGGCTTGGGGAACTTGACCCCGTCCATGCCCAGATTGCCCACCGTGGTGCCCAGTGTCGTATCCCCCACCGACAGGCCGATCAACAGACCAAGTGTGAAGATGCTGTTGACGATCCGGGTGCCGAATTCTGTGTGCTTCTGGCAGTAATCCTCATCCAGATGCAGTGCCGCCGGGTTGCAGGTGGCGACGGAAAACCACGTGTTGTCCGACTCTGTCACGGTCCGGCGCATGGCGTGGTTGAACACCTGTCCCACCTTGAATTCCTCGAAATACAGTCCCGGCATGTGTTCCCCCTTCGTCAGAGCCGCGCCCTTTGGCCGCCATTTGTACGCCCTTCGACTGTCGCGGCAAGGGGCTGCCCGGACCGTCCGGTCAAACCGAGGTCAGATCGATTTCCCAGCCCTGCTCGACCACCTCGACGCCAAAGCTTTGTTTCGGCTCGGACCGGACCAGCCGCCAGCCGGTCCGTTCATACAAGGCACAGGCCGCCCGGTGGCTTTCATGCGTCCACAGAACCATGCGGCAATAGCCGCTGTCCCTGGCAAACCCCAGGCACTCCGCCAACAGCCGCCTGCCCAGCCCCTTGCCCCGCACCTGGGGCATAAGGAAGAACAGCCGCAGCTTGGCGGTCTCGTCATCGCTTCGGGTGCAAAAGATGCTGCCAAGCCGCTGATCGCCGTCCCAGGCGATAAAGGCACGTTCGCGGCGCGGATCGTGTTCGGCTGCAAACGCCTCCAGAATCTCGCGCACCAGCGCCGGAAAGCTCTCGTCAAAGCCTTCATCGCGCGCATAGAGCCAGCGGTGCATCTCGACCAGCCAGTCGATGTCCCCCGGCCCAAGGTCTTTCAATTCAATCGTCATGCCCGCAGCAAAGCCCCCGGACGCTTGCAAATCAAGTCTTTCGCCGCTACCTCATCGCGATCTTTACGGGCATCGCACAGGAGGCCGGAACATGGGCATCAACGACGAACGCGAGATCGAGGCAAACCTGCAGATCGGCCCGACGGATCAGGGCATGGTGCGGCTGTTCATTCATGCGGACGGCCTGGAAATTCCGATGGATTTCGAACCGGCCGAGGCCGAGGAAATCGCCGAGGAACTGCGCGCGGCAGCCGCTGCCGCCGCCAAGGCCCGCAAGAAACGCTGATCCTATTTCTTTGGCGCGGGGACGTGCTGGTCGATGAAGACGCGGTTGCCGTCCGGATCGACCAGAGAGATATGCCCCGGCCCCTCGCCATCGTCCGGCGTGTCCTTCTCGATCGCGACCCCGCTGTCGCGCAGCCGGGTCTGAATGATCCGGACATCGTCGAACTGCTGCGCCTCTGCGCCCTCGGCGGTCCAGCCGGGATTGAAGGTCAGCATGTTGCCGTCGAACATTCCCTGAAACAGACCCAGAGTGCAGCTGCCATTGCGCAGGATCAGCCAGCCTTCCTCTGCCGCTCCGCCGACGGTCTCGAATCCCAGCTTGCCATAAAATTCCTGTGATGCGGCCAGGTCCTTGACCGACAGGCTGACGGAAAACGCGCCCAGTTGCATGATCTCTCTCCCCTTTGAAGCGTCCTCGCGCCTGTTGCGTCAGTCTAACACGCCATACCACGGACGTCAGCAATTCGACCTGCAAGACCCGGTCCAGCATCCCCGCCCCGTTACCAGCCCTGCAAATTTGCGCCGGGATCGCGCAGCCCCTGCAACCGGCGCGCGGCGTGAAAGCCGAATTTGCGAATCAGCTTGTTGCGCCGTGCCGCCGCCAGCTTGTCCTCGGGTCCCATGCGCAGGATCTCGGCGTCATAGCTGTCGGCAATGATCAGTCCCGTCCCCTCGGGCAGCAGGTCGGTCGGAAACTCCTGATCGACGGCCCAGAAATAGCGGTCACACCAGTCCAGATAGCCCTGCCATTTGCTATCCCCGATGAAATCCGCGCGACTGGATTTGCATTCGACCACCCAAAGCTCCCCCTTGGGGCCCAGCGCCATCACATCCACCCGCAGCCCCCGGTCAGGCACAAACTCCTCGACCGCGGCAAAGCCATGCCCGGCGAGGTGACGGCAGACACCCCGGGCCAGCAACTGGCCGGGCATCAGATCATTTGCGACAGGCAATTCCATGCTCAAAGTGTTGAACATTAGGTGAACAAATGCAAGCCCACCGCGCCCCGCCTTCCCTCTCCCGGCAAAAACATTAGGGTCGCGTCCGTATTTGCAGTGAGAGCATCCGAATGACCCAAACGCCCGGCTCCAACCACCACCTGACACGTGAAGAGGCACGAGGCGTCCGCGCGGCCCGCGAACTCGAAGGCCATCTGACCTGGCTCGATACCTTCTCGGGGACGGCCCTGGGTGTTCTGTCGGTCGCCTCAGGCATCTATACCTATCTGGGCGTCTCCTCGCTGCTGGATGAAAACGGCGCCATGTCGGTCTTTGCCGCAATCGCCTATTCGACCGCCGTCTCTGTCGGCATTTTCGTCTTCTGGTCCTACATGCTGCGGCTGTTTCCAGCGGTCCGCACCACCCGCGCCCGCGCCGGATTGCTGGCGACCATGGGTCTGGGCAGCCTTGCCATCGTCGCCATGTCGTCCTGGCTGAACGCTGCCGCGCTGGCCGGGTCGGCCGCAGTGGAACAGCACCTCGCCAAAACCGTGCAGGACTATCAGGTTGCTCTGGAACGCGCGCATGAGATTGCCCTGACCGGGCAGGCGCTGGAACGGGATGTCGCCCGCGTGCGGCAGTCGTTCGAGGATCTGTCAGAGCAGGAGGCCGCCGGCTCGCTCTCCGGTCTGGCCGGGCGCGGCGCGGTGTTCCGCGTGCTGCGCCAGAAATCTGCCGAACTGACCGCTTTGGAGACCCAGATTGCCGCGCAGACCCCGCTGGTCGTGGCCGCCTTTACCGAGGGCAACACAATCCTCAGCCGGATGCGCGCCCTGACGGTGGAACCGGGCAGCGTCGAGGCCCGTTCGGTCGAATTTTCCGAAGCCGCCGTCCGCCTGCAGGGCCTCATCACCCAGTTGCGGCAACTCTCGGTCGCGCCGCTGGTCGAGCGTGCGGCCCAGGATCTTGCCGCCTCGGTCGTTCTGCCGGAACTGGACAGTTCCACCGCCGCAGGCCGCGCCGATCAATCTGCAACGATCACCTCGGTTCTGGAGGTGCTGGCGCAGCGGGCCACGACCCTGCAAAAGGCCGCGCAGAACGTTCAGGCGCTGCAACAGCCCACAGACGTGACCTATACTCCGCTGTCGGCCGCCGATGCGGTGATCCTTTATGCCCGCAATTTCGTGCCATCCTGGGCCGGTGCCATCGCCATCGACCTCCTGCCCGCCGTTCTGGTCTTTATCCTCGCCATCACCCATGCCGCGATCCGGCAGGGCCGCGAGGGCGCGGGCGTCGAGGACACGCTGACACTGGCCGAATTGCGCGCCGCTGTCACCGCCCTGCGCGAGGTCGAGGCCGTTTCCGCCCAGCCCCCCGCCGCGCCACTTGCCGCGGCAGTCGCGGCCACCCCGCGGCCCGAAGGCGATGACGTCACTCCCCTCAAGGGCAAATCGGCCTGAGCGGATGGGCAAGGCAAGATCACAAATCCCCCTCAACGGGAAAGTGGGTGGGGCGATGTGCGCCAGCAAGCGGGTCCGTCCCGCCGTCCTCCGCGCCAAACCGGAGTCCTGCCGATGAACCGCTCCGTCGCCCGCACCCTGACCGCCGTGCTGATCTTTCAGCTTGGCATCGGCGTCCTTCTGGTCTTCGGTGATATCCGCGACGGCGGCATGACCCTGCCAAACTTCCGTCCCGACGCCCCACGCCTGTCCGAACCGGTGCGCCCCGGCGACCAGCGCCGCCTGTTCAATCCGGGCCGCGACCGGCCCATGCTCTCGCCGGAACGCGATCCCGGACAACTGCCCGAGCGGCTGACCCTCACCTACGCCGACGGGACCTGGCGGCTCGAAGGGGCCATTGCCGAAGGGGACGCGCAGCGCTTGATCCCCCAGATCGAGCGCGCCAGTCCCCCGATAGACACCCTGATCCTGCAATCCGAAGGCGGCTCCGTCCGCGATGCGATCGACCTGGGCCGCCACCTGCGCACGGCAGGGATCGCGACCCGGATGCTGCCCGGCGAATTCTGCTACTCCGCCTGCCCCTACCTCTTCGCAGGCGGCGTCACCCGCGACGCGGCCGCCTCTGCCTCCATCGGCGTACATCAGCACTATTTCGGCGAAAGCACCCTGCTGCCGGCCTTTGTGGCGGTCGAGGACATCCAGCGCGGGCAGGCCGAGGTCATGGGTTATCTTGCCGACATGGGCATCGATCCGATGGTCATGCGCCATGCCCTCGCCACTCCGCCGGATGAAATCTACATCCTGTTGCCCGAGGAACTGACCCGTTTCGGAATGACCACCGAAACGGCCTCCTGAGGCCCATTGCACAAAAGGATACCATTTGGTATCGCAAAATAAGACACCAAATGGTATCCTGAATGCGAATCGCATCACAACGGAGCCGCCATGCAACCAGACCTTCAGCCCGCCTTCCGCGCCCTGGCCGACCCGACCCGTCGGGACATCCTGCGCCGCCTTTCAGCGCGTGAAATGACATTGGCCGACATAACCGAACATTGCGCCATGACCCGTGCGGCGGTGAAAAAACACCTCGTGGTGTTGGAAGAAGGCAACCTCATCCACATCCGGCGGCAAGGGCGCGAAACAATATCCACGCTCAACGGCCCGGCGCTCAAGCCTGTCACCGACTGGCTTGGCTATTTCGAAACCTACTGGGACGACCGGCTCTCGGCCCTCTCCCGGACCCTCTCCGACAAGGACGCATCATGACGCTGACCATCCGCAAATCCGTTTTCCTGCCCGCCGACCCCGCCACTGTCTGGGATCACCTGACGCGCGCAGACCTGTTGGGCAAATGGTTCCATCCGGCGACAGCCGACCTGGCCGAGGGGCAGGACTACACCCTGCTGTCGGAAAAGGACGGCGACCGCATGTGCTGGGGCACCGTCGAAAAGCTGTCACCCAAGGATCACATGCGCTGGTCCTTCACTGTCGGACCGCTGAACGGCACCATGACAACCGTCGACTGGCACCTGGCGCCCACCGCCGGTGGGACACACCTGACGCTGGAACATTCCGGCCTGCCCGAAGATGGCGAAGGCTATGGGCTGGTGCTGGCGTTCGACAAGGGATGGCACGGCTTTCTCGGCAATCTGCACGAAATCGAAGCTATGGCCTTGTCATGACCCCGCAGCCGACATAACTCAGGCGATGGCGGGTTCTGCCCTTCTCGTAAACGGGTACATTCCGGTGGCCTTAAGCAAATCCGAGGGAGCTGGCTCTGTTCAGGCCGTGGTCTGATTACCTGGCGCCCACCTGTATATACAGGTCCTCGGGAATGCACTACCCACACGGTTGGCGTGGTTCCCGCCGCATGCCAATGGCGTTCCGCCTGTCCGGGAAGTGGCCTGGAGGGTGGGCCGCTGAGCCGAAAGGCTCGGTCGGGGCGCCCGGAGGCCCTTCCCCTTTAGTCAGCGTACTGACAGAACGCGCATCAAACGTGATTTCGGCGCCTCTGCGGCAACATGCACCGGGGCCGACCGCGGAACCGGACGCGGCGCGCGCTTGCCACCGCTGGGTCCGTCCTCTTCGCCCAAGCGCATGATCGAAATGCCGAACTGTACGCTGGCGAAGACAATGCCGTTGAACATGAACAGCATGGCCACGGCGACAAATCCAATGTCGCTGCCCGAGATCAGGTGCCAGAGGTTCGCCACGTTGAACCAGAGCAGTGCCGCGACAAAAACCGCCGAAAGGCCAAAGCCGATCAGAACCTGCGTGATGTAAAGTCGGATGAGCCTGGGCATATGGCAACTCCTTCGCATTCCATGTTTAGAATACAAATTAGGGCGCAAACCTCAAGCAGCAAGAGGCGACAGGCCCGGCCGCTTGGTGTCTTTGGTCAAAACCGGCGGGAATCCCTCGCAGGGTCTCCCGTCAAAACCCGGTTTCAGAACGCCTCTGGCCGGGCTTCGCGGGCCATGTGGTCCAGAACCGCATTGACGAACTTGGTCTCTTTCCCGTCCGGGGAAAACGCCCCTGCCACTTCGACAAACTCGACGATCACCACCTTGGGCGGCGTGTCCATGGCCACCAATTCCGCGCCAGCGGCACGAAACAGTGCCCGCAGCGTCGGGTCGATGCGGGCAATCGGCCATTTTGCCACCAGCGCCCGGTCGGTCATCTGGTCGATCTTGCCCTGCCAGTTCACCGCCTGCTCGACCAGCTTGACGAAGAAATTGACGTCGCCGTCGATCATCTCCGTGCCGTCCTCGACCTCCGCGCCAAAACGATATTCAAGGAATTCGCTTTTCACCTTGTCGATGGAAGAGTCCGACTGCTCCATCTGGAACAGCGCCTGCACGGCGTAAAGTCGTGAGGCGCTGCGCATCTTGCGCTTCTGATTGCCCGAAATCTGGGTCATGCGGTGGTGGGGCCCTTGCTGTCGCCTGCGATCTGGATTTCCTCGCCCAGGGGGACGAATCCCACCCCCTTGCGAGAGCCGCCCCACTTACGTTCCAGCGCCAAGAGATGCAAGGCCGCCGCCGCCGCGCCGCCGCCCTTGTTCTGGCCTTTGGCCTCGGCACGCACACGGGCCTGCTCGTAATTCTCGACCGTCAGGATGCCATTGCCGATGCACAGCCCCTGCAGGCCCAGCAGTTGCAGGGCGCGGGAACTGTCATTGCAGACCGTTTCATAATGCGTTGTCTCACCCCGGACCACGCAGCCCAGCGCAACATAAGCGTCGAAATTCGACATCCGCTCCGCGATCCCGATGGCGGTCGGCACCTCCAGCGCGCCGGGCACCTCGACGATCTCATGCCAGCCGCCACAGGCCTCGATCTCGGCCTCGGCCCCGGCGACCAACTGATCCGCGATGTCCTTGTAATAAGGCGCCACCACGATCAACACCTTGACCGGCTTGTCGAAAACCGGGCGCTCCAGCACGTGATGCGTTTCGTTCGATGCCATCAACCCAACTCCGAGATCTTGCGGGTTCCCGTGATTTCAAGGCCATAGGCCTCCAGCCCCACCACCTTGGGGGTGGGGGAATTGGTCAGCAGGATCAACTGGGACAGCCCCAGAGAGGACAGGATCTGCGCCCCCAGACCGTATTGCCGCAGCGTGCCGGGCGAGACACCTTCGGTGACGTTCAGCTTCATCGAGGTGTCGCGCAACAGCACGACGACGCCACGGCCTTCCTCGGAAACCGCCTGCATGGCGTGCTGGAATTCATGCGCCCGCCCCTGCGGACCAGAGCCGATCACGTCCAGCATCGGGTCCAGCGCATGCATCCGCACCAGGGTCGGTTCGGGCGTGGACAAATCGCCCTTGATCAGGACGATATGCTCATCCCCATGGGTTTCGTCGGTGTAGATGCGCATCTTCCAATCGCCGCCGAATTCCGAGTGCAGCGTTTCTTCCGTGCGTACCTTCACAAGGTTGTCGTTGCGGCGGCGATAGGCGATCAGGTCGCTGATGGTGCCGATCTTCAGCCCGTGTTTCTGGGCAAATCCCACCAGTTCCGGCAACCGCGACATGGTGCCGTCCTCGTTCATGATCTCGCAGATCACCCCTGCCGGGTTCAGCCCGGCCAGTCGCGAAATGTCCACGGCCGCCTCGGTATGGCCAGCCCGGACCAACACGCCGCCCTTGCGCGCACGCAGCGGAAAGACATGGCCCGGCGTGGCGATATCCGCCGCACCTCGGCTGGAATCGATCGCCACCTGGATCGTGCGCGCCCGGTCCGCCGCCGAGATGCCGGTGGTCACCCCCTCGCGCGCCTCGATGGAGGTGGTGAACGCCGTCTCATGTCGGGACGAATTGTTTGTCGACATCAGCGACAGGCCCAATTCCTCGATCCGGGTCGAGGTCATCGCCAGACAGATCAGCCCGCGCCCATAAAGCGCCATGAAGTTGATCGCATCCGGCGTCGCCCATTGCGCGGGAATGACAAGGTCGCCCTCGTTTTCGCGGTCCTCGTGGTCGACAAGGATGAACATCCGCCCGTTGCGGGCATCGTCGATGATTTCCTCGACCGAAGAAATCGCGTCAGACCAGTCGTGTTCCACCTGGCCGGGGGTTTCATATTGGGGCATCGGGTCTCTCTCCTGCCTGTCTCAGGCGGGATACTTGACAGACCGGACAAAGGCCAGAGGCAAGCAGAGCGACGCAGTGTGCACCAGACAAGACAACCTGTGCAGTCGCTCAGTCAAAGATGTCTTCCAGCATGTCCAAAGCCTCATCGAACAAACGGGACCCGATGCTCTTCTTGCGCTTCTTTTTCTTCTTGCGGACGGGGTGGTGAACCGGGTGACGCGTTGCTGTGGTCAGGTCTGGCGCCCTGTCAGCCTTGCGTCCCTTTGGCCTGGCCTTCTTGCCCGTCCCGACCGCATCGGACTTCAGGTGCTTCATGTCCTGCAAGGGCGCGCCGCAGGCCGAACACGTCAGTTCGTGCCGGACGTCCCCGCGCAGGACAAGCGCGGCACGGGCGCCGCAATAACAACAGGTTGCAATCTTTGTCTGGGCCATGAAGCAGATCTAGGGACGGGTCCCACCCGCTTCAACGCCCGCCTCAGTGCATGCGCACCATCGGGGCCGTTCCGTCGCGGAAACACGCATTGCGGCCCTAGCCGCGCGCCGCGTACAGCGCCACGGCGGCCGCGTTCGACACGTTGAGAGAGCCGAAATTGCCCGCAAAGTCGATCCGAACCAGCCCGTCGACCGTTTCCTTGGTCTTGGGGCGAAGGCCGGGACCCTCGGCCCCCAGTACCAGCGCCACAGGCTGATCCCGCCGCCCTTCCAGCGCCGCCTCGATTGTCTGGTCAGCCTCGCCGTCAAGGCCCAGAACGATGTAGCCGATGTTGCGCAGGGCCAGGATCGTCTCGGCGAGGTTGCGTTCCCGCAAGTAGGGTTGCCGTTCCAGCGCGCCGCTGGCCGTCTTGGCCAGAGCCCCGGTTTCGGGGGCCGCGTGGTGGCGCGTGCCGATCACTGCCTGCGCGCCGAACACCTCGGCCGAGCGCAGGATGGCGCCTACGTTATGCGGATCGGTCACCCGATCCAGCAGCACCAGACGCAGCGGTCTGTCGCTCTCGGAGGTCAGCGCCACATCCTCCAACTTGCCCCAATCCAGCGGCTTGACCTCCAACGCCGCACCCTGATGCACCGAAGCAGGGTCGATCGGGACGTCGAACCTGCGCGGGTCCTGAATCTCGGCTTGCATGCCGGACTCGGCGACCGCCTCGGCCAGCTTGTCCGCAGCGTTCGGCGTCAGCACCAGACGCAGCTTTTCCCGGCGCGGATTCATCAGCGCGTCACGCACCGCGTGCAGCCCGAACAGCCAGACGGTTTCCGCCGCCGAGGCCCTGCGCGCCTGTTCCTTCTCGATCACCCACTTCGGTTTCTTCGCCATGCCGAGCCCCTTTGCCTGAGGCCCACAGCCATTGCATCGCATCACGGGCTTTGCCAAGGGAATTTCCTGTTGACGGGGTTTTTGGGCGGATGTAATCAGCCCCCCACACTGGTCTCGACCGGTGTTCGGTGGGCGACAGGCCGCAAGGTGTGGCAGGGGACTGTAACTCCCTCGCGGAGACGCACGCCTGGTTCGATTCCAGGGTCGCCCACCATTCTCGACAAAACCAGAGACTTAGGCAGCGCAACCCGCATGTGGGCCACAAAGGTGGGACACTCCATGCGCCTCGCAGCCTATCTGTGCACGTCTCGGCACGGCAACTATCGCATCCGCTTCCCTGCGCCGGATCGACCGCGCCGTCCTGGGGCCACGCGAAGTGCACCTGGTGCTCGACAACCATGCCACTCACAAGACGCCCGAGGTGAAGGCCTGGCTGGAGAAACCCGGGGCTCCGCCCGTTCAGGGCTCAAACGATCCACCGGATCGTTTCCAAGACGCCCTTCACCCCGCGCTTCAAGCTGCATTTCACGCCGACCAGAGCGTCATGGCTGAACATGGTCGAACGCTTCTTCGCCCAAAACACATCAAAACGCATCCGGCGCGGCAGCTACACCAGCGACGACGACCTGGAGAGCGCAATCTACGACTACCTGTTGCAACACAATGCCAAGCCGAAAACCTTCACCTGGACGAAGACCGCTGGGGACATCCTCGCCCGCGAACGCCGTGCGCTTAACGAGCTCGATGAAATCCGCGGAAACCGGCAGCATGTGTCAGACTGCGAACAGTAGGTTGCCATTTCCAGATCCCGCATGTTGCGCCACGGCCCCTGGCGATTGACCAGTTCGGTCTTGTAGAGGCTGTTGATCGTCTCAGTGAAGGCATTGTCATGGGAGTCCCCGACACTCCCGATTATTGGCTCGATCCGGCTTCGGCCAAGCCCTCGATGTTGCAAATGGACAATTGGTGCCCGCCGCGATCCGTGTGATGGATCAATGATGTGAAATAGAGATCCAGCTGTCTGCAAGGGTGCGATGCCTTTCCCGGTCCCTGATTATTCCACGTTCTCACCGGGCTTCGATTTCGTCGCGGTCGCGGGCGGGCCCTGCGTGCCTGCCTTTACCAGGCTCCAAGGCAACAGCAGCAGCAAGGCGACGACACCACCTGCCAGCAGCGTGACCTGCAACCCGAAGGCCGAGCCGAGAACGCCCATGCCCAGGGCGCCGATTGCAGGGGCTCCGCGAAAAATCAGCCCCTGCACCGAAAGTGTCCGGCCTCGGAATTCCGCCGGTGTGCCGGTATGCACGGCAACCTGGATGCCCACCGAATTGATCAGCACAAAAAAACTCACCAGCCCGAGCGAGATGAGCGAAGCCAGGGCCTGTTCAACGATGGCAAAGCACATCAGCGAAATCGCGGTGGCAAAGGCCGATCCAATCAGCATGTAACGCAACCCCACGGCGACCCGAAGAAACGGCGCGGCCAGCACGCCGAGAACGGCGCCAATGCCGAGGGTCGAGGTCAGGATGGAAAGCGCCACAGCCGAACCGCTGGCGAGAACCTCCATTCGTCCGGTCAATGCCGGCAAAAGTTCGAAGACCGGCCGGATCAGGGCGCTGACGGTGAACAGCATGATCATCACGAACCGCAGGAACGCATCGCGCCAAATCAGCCGAAGACCGGCGATGATGTCCGACAGGATGCTGTCACGTTGGGTTGGGCGGTCGCGCCGGACCGGGTTTAGCCGAAGGGCGATCCAGATGAAGAACATGAAACTGGCGGCGTTGATGGCAAACACCGGCCCGACACCGCCAAGGGTAATCACCAAGCCCGCCAGCGCCGGGCCCAGCATCCGGGCGAAATTGAAGCTCATCGCGCTGATGGCCACAGCTTCCGGCAGGTTGTCGCCGGTCACGATGTCTCCGATGAGCGATTGCCTTATCGGCAGGTCAAAGCCGTTGATGATGCCCAGCAGGCACACGAACACGATCAGGATCGAGATGTCGAGCACCCCCATCATCTGGCTGACCAGCAGGCCGATCACGATCAGCAAGGCAAGGGACTGTACCAGAATGACTGCCCTGATCCGGTCGACCCTGTCGGCCAGCGCCCCGCCCAGCGGCGTGACAACCATCGAAGGCGCGAGGTCGGAAAAGGCTATGATGCCCAGCCAGATCGTGGAGTGGGTCATTTCCCATGTCAGCCAGGCCACCGCCATCCGCTGCATCCAGGTGCCGGTCATCGAGGCGAAATTGCCAAAGGTATAGCGGGCATAGCCGGGATTGCGGAACGAGGCCATCAGCCCGCCCATGACGCTGGCGGTCATGACGCGCGCTCGCCCAGGACCGCAGGCCCGCGTTTCAGAACCAGCGCGTCGCGTCCCTTTACCCTGGCCGAGCAGGCCAGTTCATCCCCGCCGATCTTCCATAGATCTACCGTAAGTGTATCGCCGGGAAACGCCGGCGTGCTGAAGTCCACCGCAAGCCGGCTGAACCGGCGGCCCGTGGCCTTCAGGATGGCGCGAGCGAGCAGCCCGTAAGTTGCCAGACCACGCAGGATCGGGCCGGAAAAGCCAACGCGTCGCGCATGGTCGGGGTCGGCATGCAACGGGTTCAGGTCACCGCTCAGCAGGTGCATCAGGGCCAGGTTCGGATTTGTGACGATCCGTTCGATCCTGTCCGGCAGGCCTTTCGGCTCGCTTGCCGCTTTGCGCGTTGTGGGAGGCGGGCCGCCGAAACCGCCACCGCCTCTTTCGTGGATCGTGTTGATGACATTGACCAGCGGGCCGCCGTCGTCGGCACTCACGATCTCGCGCTCGAGCCTGAGCATTGCGCCCCGTCCCGGTCCGAGGTCGCGCACGTCGGTCACGCGGGCCGTGGGCGAAACGGCTACGTCAGAGGGTATCGGGCGACAGAGCGCCAGTTCCTGCCGCGAATGCACCGTCCGGGTAAAGTTCACGCAATCGACCGCCTGTTTCAGGAGGCTGCGGGGATGGCAGAGGACGGTGGCCATCGAAGGAAAGGTTTCGCTTGGCCCCAGCAGCCATGGCAAGTCCGCCGGTTCATCAGGCGTGTCGCCAATGCCGATGCCCATGGCATAGATCGCCGCGTCGCGCGGCGTGATCTGCTGCGACTGGTTCGGCAGGCGCAGGGCAAGCAGCGCGACAATGTCCTTCTGGACAGTCATTCTCCGGTGGCGGTCCGGCTTCGCCCGGCTTCCTCCGGGAAAGTGTCCCGCAGCATGCTCCAGGTGCTGGCGGTCACCGCGCGGGCCGCCATTTCCGCCTCGTCCTCGTCACCGGCGGTCACGGCCGCCGCCAGCTTCTTCCAGATGGCAATCATCTTGGTGCCGGGCAAGGTGCTGATGGATTGCTCTATCCGATCACGGATAGCCATTTGCCAGATCGCGGATCCTGCGATCGAGGCATTCACATGCGCGATGGTCCGTGCGTGCGAGCACTTGAACAGACAGGTCCAGGCCCGCTGGATTTCCAGGAAGAACTGGACGCTGTCGGTGGGATCGGCCTTGTGGCGTGCTTCGATCTGATCGACGACGCTGCACAACATCTGCTTTTCCGTCACGCTGCCATTGCGCGCGGCATAGCGCGCGGCAAGCCCAAGCACCCGGCCGCGCACTTCGAACAATTGCTCGACCTCGTAGCGATCGGTGGAATTGACCCGCGCCGAGTGCCGGGGTTTCGACCGCACGAAGGCGTTGCGCTCGAGCAATTCCATCGCATCCCGGATCGGGCCGCGACTTACCCCAAATCGTTCGGCCAATGCGTATTCGGACAGTTTCTGACCGACCTCGAAGACGCCGTTCAGGATATCCTTGGCCAATTGCACTGCGATCTGCTCGGGGATCGTCATGGTGATAAGTTCGGATGTCGGCTGGCTGGGAAGATCGGTCATGAGGCAAAATCTTTCATCCGGGGTCGTGGCTGGCTGAAATCGGTACAGAACAGATCCAGCAGCGGCTTTTCACGGGCCTGTTCCTGCCGCTTGAATTCATGTTTTGCAATGGTGCGCACATGGACCTCGTCCGGCCCGTCGTAAATGCGGAAGGCACGCATGGCCGCATAATAATCGGCCACGGGAGAGTCGTCGGTCAATCCCATGGCACCAAAGACCTGCACAGCCCGGTCCGCGACCGCATAGCAGGCGCGTGCCACTGCCAGCTTGATCATCGAGATTTCGCGCTGCGCCGCCTTGCTGCCCTGCTCGTCCAGCGTTCTGGCGGCGGCGAGCGTGAACATGCGTGCCTGATCGATCTCGACCCGGCTCAGCGCCACGAATTCCTGAATCTTGTCGCGCTCCGACAACTGTACGCCGAAGGTGCTGCGCCGGGTTGCCCGCTCGACCATCAGACTGACCATCAACTCGGCTCCGCCGATCGACCGCATGCAATGGTGAATACGCGCGGTGGCAAGACGCACCTGCGCTGCCGCAAAGCCCCTGCCCAAGGCACCAAGCAGGTTTTCTTTCGGCACCCGGACATCGTTCAGGATCACCTCGCCGTGCGGCCGATAGCGATGCTGAAAGCCCAGCACCGGAACCTCGCGGACAATCTCGAAACCGGGGGTATCGACGGGGACGATCACCGCCGAATGGCGCGCGTTGGGTCCGGCCTCGGGATCGCTCTCGCCCATGATGATCACGAACTTCAGGTTGGGCCGGGTGATATTGCCAACGAACCACTTGTGCCCGTTGAGGCGCAGATGGTTGCCATCCTCCTCGATGCTGCAGCAGATATTTCGCGCATCGGACGAGGCGACCCGGGGCTCCGTCATGCCAAAGGCAGAGGATATCTCTCCCATCAGCAACGGGGCAAGCCATTGCTTCTTCTGGGCCTCCGTTCCGATCTTGGCGAGCATCTCCATGTTGGGAAGGTCGGGGGCGTGGCAGTTGAAGACCTCCGCCGCCCAGTAGACCTGCCCCAGAATTTCGGCCAATGGCGCGAAACCCGAATTGTCGAGGCGCGTGCCCGGCATATCCGCTGTCAGGTCGGGAAGGCCAAGGTTCCACAATCCCTGCTCGCGCGCCTTGACCTTCAGATCCTCCATAAAGGCAGGCCGTGTGCCGGACGGATTGGCCGAGACGAACCTGTGCATCTCCAGATGCCGCGGCAGGATCTCGGTCTGCATGAAGGCATTCAGCCGGTCTGCGGTTGTCATGGAACGGGTCATTGCACGTTTTCCTTAGCAAGTTGCGGCCGGGCTGCAGAATGCGCCCCGACGACGATGACAGCCAATGCAAGGCCCGCCATCTGCGACCAGCCGAACGACAGGAGCAGCAGCGCGGCGGCAGCGGCCCGTGCGGCCATTTCCAGCCATGTCAGCGGTTTCTGGTGGAAACCCGCCATCACGGTGGCCAGCAGCCAGAATGCCAGAAGCGTCCGGCCCAGGACCAAGGCGAAGCTGATCGGATCGAAGGTTTCGACCAGCAGCAGTTCAGGGTTGAAGGCGAACATGAACGGCACAAGGAATTTCGCCGCCCCCAATCGCACCGCCATGACGCCAGTGCGAAGCGGATCGGCCCCGGCAATTGGTGCAGCCGCATAAGCCGCCAGGGCGACCGGCGGTGTGATCGAAGACGCCACCCCATAGTAGAACACGAACATGTGGATCGTCAGAAGTGACAGCCCCATTGCCTCGATCGCCGGACCAAGCACGAGAATGATGATCAGATAGGCCGGCAGGGTCGGCATGCCCATGCCCAGCATCAACGCCCCGATCATGGCCAGTACCAGCGACAGGAACAATTGACCCTGGCCCAGGTATTCGATGTAGCTGGCAAATTTCAGCCCGGCACCGGTCATGTTCATGGTGCCGATGATGACACCGATCATGGCAATGGCGATCAGGACGCCGGACGCGTTGATCCCTGCCGAAACCAGTCCCCGGACCAGCCGGAGCGGTTCTCGGCGGAAGTCCGGATTGAACAAACCGGTCAGAAGCACGGTGACAACCGCGATAAAGCCCGCCAGCGATGGTGACCGGCCGCTGAACAGGGTCAGCACGACCGCAAGGATCGGCAGCAGGAACATGAAGGAACGGAAGAAATCTTCGCGCACCAGTTGCGGGCGCTCTGCCGCGGGAACCGGTTCAATGCCCTGCTTGCGCGCCTCGATCGTGACGCTGGTGAAGAGGTTGAAGTAGTAAAGCCCCGCAGGAACCAGCGCCGCCGTGGCGATCATCAGGTAAGGCACCCCGACGAGGTCGGCCATGACAAAGGCCGCCGCCCCCATGATCGGTGGCACGATCTGGCCGCCGCTCGAGGCCGTGGCCTCGATCCCACCGGCAAAGGCAGGTTTGAATCCGCGCTGCTTCATCATCGGGATGGTGAAGGTGCCGGTGCCGACCACGTTGGCAACCGTGCTGCCCGACATCATGCCGAACATCCCGCTTGCGACGATCGCGGCATGTGCCGGTCCGCCCCGGAACCGCCCGGTGAGCGAGAAGGCGATCTTGAGAAGCGACGCGCCTGCGCCCGTCGCTTCAAGCATCACACCAAAGACGATAAACACGAAAACGAGGTTCAGGACGATGCCCAGGATGGTCGAGAACACGCCGCTGTAGCTGAACCAGATGGTTTCGATGACGGCCGAGGTTTCATAGGGGAAGTGCCCGATGCCGGTCGGCAGGTAGTTTCCGAACAGCAGGTAGGCAAGAAATAGGCAGGTCACGATCAGGATTGGAAACCCCCAGACCCGGCGGCCGATCTCAAGCACGGACGCAAGGCCGAGAAAGCCGATCAGGACATCCCAGTTTTCTGGGCTTCCGAATTCCTCTTCGATGCGGAAAAAGACCGGATGGAACCACCAGACCGCAAGGCCAAGCGCCCCGATCAGCGCCGCGTCCGCCGCCCAGCACAGCCACAGCCCCCCTTGCGTGGCAGGGGTTACCCGGCCAGCCAGCGAATAACGTGTCATCACCAGCAGCGCCCCGCAGGCGAACACCATGATGGTTCGGTGCAGGTCCGGCGACAAGGCACCGAACCCGGAAGTGTATAGCGCGCTGAGAGACACAGCGATCGCCATGGCCGCGCCCACGTAACCGACAATCCGACCAACCGGGTCGTGGTAAGGTAAAGCGGTTTTGTCTGTCTGATCGGCCACCGTGTTGCCCTCCCTGACGCGTGGTGATGTGGAAATTCCGGCTCAGCTTTCCGCTTCGGGCGGAACCAGGCGATCGGGGACGTTCTGACCGATTTCCTTGTAATACCGGTAGGCCCCGGGATGAAGTGGCACGTCGAGTTGATCGAACACGGTTTCCAGAGAAAGCGGCTTGAACAGCGCCTTTGACGTGCCCTTGAATTCGTCGATGTGCTCCCACAGTGCCTTGGTCATTTCATAAACCGCCTGTTCGTCGACGTGTTTGCCGACGCCAAAACCCAGCCAGAACCCCATGGTGACCACCGGCTCTTCGTTCATCTGGCCGGAATAGGTCTTTGGATCGATCACGTCGAAGGACCGGCCCGGTTCGTTGGTGACGGCAAGCACTTCGGCGTTCGTCCTGCCCTTTTCGCTGAACCCGAGAAGCCGCATCGGCCGCGAAACGCCGACCTGTTCGATGATGGCGCTGCCGATTGGCGCGGTGCGCAGGTAGAAATCGACATGGCCGTCGGTGAACGCCTGTTCGCCCCCTGCGAAATCCAGTTCAAGAAGTTCGTAGTCCTTGCCTGCGGCATACCCGGTATCGCCGTCGATGATTTTCTGTCCGTAGTAGTGCGCGGCCGAGTTCTTGGGACCCAAAAAGACCTTCTTGCCCTTCAGGTCGGCAAGCGTCTTGATGCCGCTGCCCTCCCAGACCACGCCATGATAGGTGCCCGCCGGATAACTGATGATCGAACGGATTTGACCAGCCAGTTCCGGTGCATTCGCCAGCTTCTCGTAATTGCCTTCCCGGGTCTTCATCTGTTCGTAATGCGAAAGGATCACGGCTGCGAAGTCGCTCTTGCCTTGCGCCATGCCGATCATTGCCTTGACGCCGTTGATCCCCGAGCTGACCTCAATCGTGTGATCGGTGTGCTTCGAGATGATGGTCGAGAATGCGACCAGTGACAGATAGGCGCCTGCGCCGACGCCCGCGGTCTCGGCGCGAAACTCCCCGGCCTGAGCGCTTACACCGCCGAAGGCAAGACCCGCAATCAGCGCCGTCCGTCCCGCCAAGCGTGCAAATAATCCGATGTTTGACATGTAGATTTCTCCCTGTTTTCCGCGACACGAACCAAGCTCCTCCGCCGTGTCGGGCGTTTACCTTTTTAGCAAACAGTTAACCGTTTACAAGTTTTTTCTCAATGTGTGCATGCGGGTCAAGCATCCCGAAATTTGCCTCCGGCCACCTTTCGGGGTCCATCGGGCGGAAATCGCTGGCAATTCTCGCTTCGATCTTTTGAAGACCCAGCGCGCTGGCCCAATGTAGCAGTCCGCCTTTTTCCCGGGGAAAGCCGAAGCCGTTCACCCAGATAGAATCGATGGCCCCAGCATCGGCGACGATATCGTCTTCGAGGATGCGGACCGCCTCGTTGACCGCGCCGTAGAGACAGCGTTCGAGGATCTCGGTTTCGCTGAATTCGCGTGCAACGATGCCGTGACGGCGGCGATAGGAGACGAGGATGTCGTCAAGCGCCGGATCGATCCGGGGTGTACGAACGCCCTGTTCGTACCTGTACCATCCCGCCCCGCTCTTGCGGTCCAGACGTCCGGCCCCGACCAGATCGAAAACGATCCGCGACTGTCGGCCCGGCCGCAGTTCGGCAGGGATGAAACCGACACCCCGGAGGTAGACATCCAAACCGCTGTTGTCGGCTGTCTTGAACGGCCCCATGGGAAACCCGAAATCCTTCAACACCCGGTCGATCTGTTGCGGCGTCGCCCCGCCCTCGACCAGGAGCCGCGCCTCGTTCATCATCGGAAACCGGCTGCGGTTTGCAACGAAGCCGGAACAGGATTTCATGACGACGAATCGTTTGCCGATCAGGCGGGCATAAGCCGCCGCGATGCCAAAGGCCGCATCCGAGCTTTGATCGCCGCGAATGACCTCGAGCAAGGGCATGATTTCCGCAGGGCTGAAGAAATGCAGCCCCAACAGCCTTTCCGGCCTCTCCAGCCGCCCGGCCATGGCTTCGAGATCGAGGAAGGAGGTATTGGTGGCGAAAACCGCGTCCGGCCCACTCACCCGCTGCAACTCCGCGAAGAACGCCGTCTTGATGTCCAGATCCTCGACGATGGCTTCGATCACCAGGTCGCAATCCCCAAATCCCGCAAGTGCCTCGACCGGAAAGATCCGCGCGACGAAACGCTCGGCTTCTTCCGGGGTCATGCGACCCTTGGCAACCTGCCGCGCGGCATGGTCGCGACAGCGCTGAATGGCCCGGTCCCGGGCCTGCCCGTCGGGGTCATGGAGCCGAACCCGCAGACCAGCTGCGGCAGTCGCAATTGCAATGCCGCCGCCCATGGTTCCGGCCCCGGCTATCCCGACGGATCCCGGCACCCTTGCACTGACGCCGCCGGTCTCTGCCCTCGCGGCCTTGCGCTCGGCGGCGAATAGGTGCCGAAGCGCGCGGCTTTCCGGGCTTTGCATCAACATCAGGCCAGCCTTGCCATCCTCGACGATCTGATCGGAATAAGCCTTGCCCAGACTGTCTCCAAGCCGCTTCAGGATCATGTCCCGCGCCAGTCTGATCCGTCCGTTGCGGGTGACTTTCGCGCGGGCCGCCTGCAGGATCGCACGTCGTTCGGCGCTGTCCGGCAACGGACGCTCACCCAACGGCTGCCGGCGAGTTGCGCCCGCCGCAGCGAACCGGGAAAGAACCTCCGAGAGGAGGGACTCGGGCGGCACGCAAAGGTCCACCAGCCCCAGTTCAAGCGCCTGCCGGCCAGAAATTCTGCGCCCGGTCAGGATCAGGTCGACGGCCTCGCCAAAGTCGATCAGGCGCGGCAGACGTTGCAATCCCCCGGCACTGGGAAAGATCCCGATCTCCACTTCGGGCAGGCCAAGTTTGGCCTCCGGCGACGCGATCCGCATATCGCAGCCAAGCGCCAGTTCCAGCCCTCCGCCAAGCGCGAACCCATCGATCAGCGCGAAGCTGGGTTTGCCACTGGCCTCGATGACGTCGGCAATGGCCGAAATGCGCGGTCCGCTGCGCCCTGCCTTGAAGCCCTTGATATCCGCTCCGGCCGAGAATTTCCCGTTTTCGCCGCAGAACGCCAATGCCGTCACCCGCGTGTCGCCAGCGGCCTTTTGCACCGCGTCGAGCAGGGCGATCCGGACGTCGTCCGACAGCGCGTTGACAGTCGGATTGGCAATGGTGAACAGGCGCAATCCGTCATGATTGGTGATCTTGACAAGGTCGGGCATCAACGGCCTCCGAACTGGGCTTTGCGCTTTTCCAGAAAGGCCGTCGCGCCTTCGACAAAATCGTCGGTCATGAAACTCTGCGCGGCATTTTCGCGCTCCCAGGCCAGAACGTCCTCAGCCTTGCCCACGCGTTCCACAAAGAAGGCCTTGACCGATGCCTGCGCCAGCGGAGGACCGGCAGCGAGGCGGGCCGCTATTGCCTGCGCCTCATCCAGAGCGGCGCCATCGCGTGCAGCGTAATCCACCATCCCGGCGGCGAGTGCAGCATCGCGACTTATCTCTTCTCCGGTAAGCAGGATCCGACGCGCGACGGCCGGGCCGGTGCGCAGCGGCAAGGCCCAGAACAAGCCTCCGTCCGGCGCCGCGCCAACGCGGATTTGCGCGGCGCAGAACCTTGCTGTGTCAGAGGCGACAACCAGATCGCAACACATCGCCAGCCCCATTCCCGCGCCAAAAGCTGGCCCCTCGACTGCCGCGATATAGAGTTTCGTTGACTTCAGGATGCGCTCCAGCGTCCGGCCGCCGGTTTCCAGGCGGGCGCGGATCGTGTCGATTTCGCGCATGTCCAGCAGCTTGTTGAGATTGCCTCCGGCAGAGAACACCCCGCCTGCCCCGGTCAGGACCATGACACGCAATTCGGGGTTTGCCTCAAACTCTGCGATCGCGGCGTCGAGGCCTTCCCGCACGCCCGGCGCGCCAAGCGAATTGCGCATCTTGAACGCGTCGATGGTCAGTGTCGCGACGGCACCGTTCACCTCGTATCGCGCGGCGGTTGGCAGATCGGCGTTCATGCCGCCGCCCTTTCCAACGCCGCCAGATAGACCTCGTTCTGCGCGGCGATATCGCCGAAGAACCGGCTGAGCGCATTGATCCGCAAAAGGTGACGACCGACGCCGAGTTCCTCGGTCATGCCGATCGCGCCATGCAGATGAATGGCCTCCCGCCCGATCAGATCGCCGGTCTCGAAGGCATAGGCCGCCGCCGCCGCGGCATCCGCTTCGGCCCGGACCGAGAATTCGTCTTCCAGCCCATTGGCACAGCCGATAACCAGCGAGCGCAGCATTTCCAGTTCCATGTGGAGGTCAGCGGCGCGGTGCTGCAGGGCCTGAAACCGGGCCAGCTTGCGGCCAAACTGTTCGCGGACTTCCAGATACTCCAGCGTCTCTTTCAGTGCAGCTACGGACGCGCCGAGGATTTCGGCGGCGGCGCCAAGGGCGGCCATCGCCAGGCCTTCGCGCAGTACGGCGGGGGCCTTCTGTGGCGCGGCGAGCAGGGCAGCGGGGTCGAGCGCCACGTCCTGCAAGGACAGATGCGCCAAGTCGCTGCCATCGAAGGCGGTGTAGTCGGCCACGGTAAGGCCCGGCGCGTCACGAGGCACAAGGAAAAGCGCCATACCTTCGGGCAGGGTCGCACTGACGATGAAGGCTTCGGCGATGCCACCGTCCAGAACATGCGCCTTTGCGCCGGTCACCCGGTAACGGCCGTCATCAAACGCTGCCACCGTCCCGGGCTTGCGCCAGTCATAGCGCGCACCGGGTTCAAAAATGGCCGTGGCAACGCTCGCCGCGCCATTGGCAATGCGGTGCAAGGTCTTCTGCCCGTTTTCGCAGCGGCGCAGGATCGCGGCGGCCAGCACAACGGAAGACAGATAATCGGCCCGCACCTGATGTTGGCCAAAGGCCTGTGCAGTGCCCATCAGCGCCCAGGGCCCCCCGTTCGCGCCACCTTGCTCCTCGGTCAGCCATGCCCCCCACACCCCCAGATCCACCAGCGTCTGCCGCAAGGGTCCAGCCCGCAGGTCAGCGCCCGAAGAATCCGCCGCTGAACGCACGTCCCAGGTTTCACTCAGCACCCGCTCCAGCGTGTTCTCGATCATCTGTTCTTCTGCGGTTCTGGAAAATCGCATCTCGCGCCTCTCACATGTTCAGTATGCGCTTGGCGATGACGCCACGCTGCACTTCGGCGCTGCCGCCGGCGATGGCGGGGCCGCGGAAATAGTACCGGGCCTCGGCGACATAACGCCCGTCCGGCGCCAGAAGATCGCCGATCTCGCTGTCATGCGCCGCCGCCGAAGGCAAAGCGTCCGGCCCGAGAAGATCGAAGATCGCCTCATCCAGTTTCTGGTTCACCGCGATGCCCTTGAGCTTGAGCGGCGAGGCAAAGGTGCCGACCTTGCCGGTCTCGATCAGTCCTTCCAGCGCCCGCATGGTGGCGCATTCCAGCGCCCGGACCTGGCGTCCGAGACCGGCGATCGTGGAGCGAATACCGGACGCGTCGTCCCCGCGCCGGGACAGGCGCAACAGCCGCTCGAACTTGCGCCGCGCCTCGGTATGGCGAGCCGAGGTCAGGCGTTCATGTTCGAGCAGGGCCTTGGCAATGGTCCAGCCCTCGTTTTCCGCGCCGATCCGGTTGGCGACCGGCACGCGCACATCCTCGAAAATCACCTGATTGAAGATATGCGCGCCGTAGAAATGGCGGATCGGTTCGACCTTGATTCCAGGGGTGTTCATGTCGATCAGCAGGAAAGAGATGCCCTTTTGCGGGCGCTCCGCATCCGGATCGGTTCGGACCAGGCAGAACATCCAGTTGGCGTAATGGCCGTAGCTCGTCCAGATCTTGGAACCGTTGACAACATAGTCGTCGCCGTCGCGCACCGCGCGGGTCCGCAGCGACGCCAGATCCGAGCCCGAGGACGGCTCGGAATAGCCTTGGCACCACCAATCGTCAAAGCGCCGCGCGCGGTCGAGAAACCGGTCCTTCTGGGCATCGCTCCCATAGGCAATCAGGATCGGGCCGATCATGCGGGTGTTGAACCCCACCATGTGCGGCGCGCCCTGCAGGGCCATCTCTTCGTCGAAGACAAAGCGTTTGCGCAACGACCAGTCGGTGCCACCCCAGTCGACCGGCCAGTGCGGCGCGGCCCAGCCACGCTCATCCAGCTTGCGCTGCCAGTCGATGTAACCCTGTTTGCCCAGCGGCTGGCCCTGTTCGACCGTTCGGCGCATCTCGGCATCGGTCCGGGTTGCCACAAACTCGGCAATCTCGGTGCGAAAGGCATCTTCGGTCTGTTCAGGAAAATCCTTCATTCCGCCGCCACCTCTTGCCGTGAGAAACCTTTGATCGCGGTCTCTGCCTCGGTGCTGAGTTGGTGCAGGACGTCACTGGTGGGCCGGATGCAGTCGAACCAGCCGACACCCTGCCCCGCACCGGAATGCGCCAGGGCCTTGACGTCGTGCTCCTTGATTGCGCCCAGAATGTCGCCGACCAGAACATCGTGCAGCGGGTGACCAAGCGGTTGGGGCGCGCCTTCGGCGGCCCATTCCTCGGACCAGGCGGATATCGTCTGCCGGAAGGTCTTGCCGCTTTCGGCGCGGGTGATCACCGTATCGGCGGCGCCCGAGCGGATCAGGCTTTCGATCTGTCCCGGCGACATGTGCGGCGCGTTCTCGGTCGTCAGCAGAAAGGCGGTGCCGACCCAGACTCCCTGTGCCCCCAGCGCCAGCGCCGCCGCGATATGCCGCCCGGTGGCGACGCCCCCGGCGGCCAGAACCGGAACGTCACCGGCCAGATCGACGATGCGCGGCACCAGAGAGAAGGTGCCGACCGGACCGGTATGCGCGCCAGCGTCATAGCCCTGTGCGACGAGGATATCGGCCCCCGCATCCAGCGCGCGGCGGGCGTGTTTCTCCTGCCCCACAAGCGCGACCGTCAACTTGCCCGCCTGCTTCATCCGCGCCACGATCTCGGGCGGCGAGCCAATCCCGAGGGCCACCATGTCGACATCGGCTTCGGCCACGGCCTCGACCTGTGCGGCGATGATCTCGGTCGAACGGATGAAACGGGTGCGCATCCCCGGTTCGGTCGCCTCTGGCACATCGTATTTGCGGGCCAGTCCGGCAATGAAGTCGCGATGCCCCTGCGGCACCAGCTTTTCCTGTGCCGCGCGGTCGTTCTTTTCGGGGATCTTGCCGGGGATCACCAGATCGACACCGAAGGGCCGGTTGCCGACATGCTTGCGGATCCATGCCAGTTCGTCGCGAATTTCGTGGTCGAAGCGACGGGTGGCACCGTAGACGCCGAACCCGCCCGCATTGGTGATCGCGGCCACGGTCTCGATGGAATGGCTGAAGCCGAAGATCGGCGTGCTCAGGCCGAATTTCCGGCCGACGGGGGTCTGCAACAAACGAAAGCTCATCACTTGTCGCCTTCCTTGAGGTGCAGCGCGCAATCGAGCGCCCTGGATTGGCCGGGTTCGGAGCTTGCAGCGAAGGGATTGATCTCGATGGAATCGAGCCAATCGGTATTGGCCGCCGCAAAATGCGACAGGTCGCTGACCGCCTGCGCCACGGCAGCCACATCCCGGGGCCGGATGCCGCGCACGCCGGTCAGGAGCGGGAAAGCCTTAAGCTCCGCAAGCATCTCTGCCGCCTCGTCCGGGGTGACCGGGGCGGGCCGGATGGCGACGTCTTCCAGCACCTCGACAAAGATGCCGCCCAATCCGACCATGATCGACGCGCCCAGGTTCGGATCGACCTTGGCGCCGATCACGATCTCGGTGAAATCACGTTCCATCGGCATGGTCAGCACGCCGCGCAACCGCGCGTCCGGGGCCCTGGCAGCGACATTGGCCATGATGGTCTCGAAGGCCGAAGCAGCCTCCTCGGGCGAGGCAATGTTCAGTTTTACGCCCCCGTAGTCGGATTTATGCGCGATGTCGGCCGACAGGACCTTCATCACCAGCGGCCCTGTTGAGGCTTTCAAAAGCCCGCCCGCGTCTTGCGCCGAAGCGGCAACCCGGTAAGTGGGCACCGGAATGCCGATCCCGGCGAGAAGGTCATAGCCTTCGCTTTCATCCAGCGCACCGGCGGGCGCGCTGCGGGCAAAGCGCGCCGTATCAGTGTGCCCGGACCTCGGCGCAACACGTCCGCGATGCTGCGCCACCAGCACTTCGGCCGACCAGACGGCGCGCGTCGGGTCGGACACGATCAGGCGGCCGCCCTTGCGGAACCTGTCCTGCGTCGCACTGTCGAACATGCCGGCGGTGATAAAGACGGTGCGGGGAAATTCTGCCTCCAACCGGTCGAGCGCGGCTTCGTACTGCGCCAGCATCTCCGGCATCCGGGCAATGCGACCGACGAAATTGATGACCACGTCGGGCTTGATGTCCTGCGCCGCCACGTCGATGGCATTGGCCAGAAGCGAGAAATCCTGCACCACCTGTCCGGTCACATCCAGCGGATTGTTGGCCGAAAGAAACGGCAGCCGCGCCTTCAGATCGGCGGCGGCAGTGTCCGACAGTCCCGGCAGTTCCAGCCCCGCGCCGATGGCCGCTTCGGCCATGATGACGCCGACACCGCCCGAGATCGAGGTCAGCAGCAAACGGTCGCCATGCGCCCTGGCCCGGCTGGCAAAGATCGCGCCCATATCGAGCAGGTCGGCGACCGAATGCACCCGTTGCACGCCGTATTTGCGAAACAGCGCGTCATAGAGCCGGTCATCGCCCACCACCGCATCGGTATGCGACCTGACCGCCTCGGCGCCCTTCTCGGTCGAACCGACCTTCAGGATGGCCACCGGCACGTCGTTGGCCTGCGCCCTGGCCAGTGCGGATTTCAGCCGCTTGCCGTTGCGCGCACCTTCCAGATAGCACACGATGCCGCGCACGTCTGGATCCTGCGCCATGTAGTCGAGCGCCTCGGCAAACTCGATATCACACTCGTTGCCCGTCGCGATCCACTTGCCGATCGGAACACCCAGGTCCATCGCCTGGGTCAGCATGAAATTCCCGAGCGCGCCGCTTTGCGACACCACCGCGATCCCGCCGGAGGTGGCCGGCCCGGTGATTTCCGGGATGGTGTTGCTGAAACTCGCGTAAAGGCTGCGGCCGAAGTCCATGAAGCCCATGCAGTTGGGCCCCAGAAGCCGCAGACCGCCCCGGGCCGCGATCTCGCCGATTTCGGCCTCGGCCCGCCGCCCCGCTTCGCCGGTCTCGCCAAAGCCGCCCGCAAAGAGCACGGCCGCACCGACGCCCTGGGCCACGCAGTCGATCACGGCACCAAGGACGGCTTTGAACGGCACCGCAATGATCGCCAGATCCACCGGCGCCCCGATTTCGGCCAGCGTGGCATGACAACGGTCGCCCTGCACGGTGTCGCGCGTCGAGTTCACGGCATGGACCTCTCCGTCGAAATCGCCGTGAGCGAGATAGTGATACACCCGCCCGGCGATCTTTTCGGCGTTGTCGGATGCCCCGATGACCGCGATGGACCGTGCCGAAAACAGCACGTCCAGACCGGACGTCTCCATATCCCTTGCCATGTTCTTTTCTCCCATGAAGTCAGTAAATCTCGAACAGGCCCACGGCTCCCATGCCGCCGCCTATGCACACGGTCACCACGCCCGGCTTCGCACCCCGCCGCGCGCCTTCGAAAAGCAGGTGCCCCGTCAACCGCGCCCCGGTCATGCCAAAGGGATGACCCTGCGCGATGGAGCCGCCGTTGACGTTCAGCCGCTCGTCCGGAATGCCCAGAAAGTCACGGCAATAGATCACCTGGCTGGCAAAGGCCTCGTCCAACTCCCACAGGTCGATGTCGTCGACCTTCAACCCGTGACGCTCCAGCAGGCGCGGGATGGCATGGACAGGGCCGATCCCCATCTCGTCCGCCCGGCACCCTGCTATTGCAAGGCCGCGAAACGCACCCAGCGGCGACAACCCTTCTCGCTCGGCCTGCCGCGCATCCATCAGGGCCAGTGCGGCAGAGCCGTCCGACAGGTTGCAGGCGTTGCCTGCGGTGATGCGGGTCTGCGGACCCAGCACCGGCTCCAGCGCCGCCAGTCCCTCGCGCGTGGTCTGGGGGCGGTCACATTCGTCGGCATCGACCCGAACCGGCTTCAACACCTTCTCGCCGTCGCCGGTCTTGACCCGTTTTTCCACTTCGACCGGAACGATCTCCTTGTCGAACCGGCCAGCCGCCTTGGCCGTCTTGACCCGCATTTCGCTGCGATAGGCATAGTCGTCCAGATCATCCCGCGCGATGTCGTAGCGCGAGGCCACGTTCTCGGCGGTTTGCAGCATCGTCATGTAGGTGTCGGGCCTGCGCCTGGCCAGCCAGGGGTCTTCAGCGTCGGGATTGTTGCGGGCGTCGGAATTCAGGGTAATCGTCTCGATTCCACCGGCGATGACCGGCCCGGCACCCTCCTGCGCGATCATGTGCGCGCCCGTGGCAATGGCCTGAAGTCCCGAGGCGCAGGCCCGGCTCACCATCAGCCCGGCCACGCTGTCGGGCAGTTCCGCGCGCTGCGCCGCGGTGCGCCCGATGATCTTGGCGCAGGTCTTGACCGGCTGCGCGCAGCCCAACACGACCTCTTCGATCCGGTCCGCAGCCAGACTCGACCGGGCCAGTGACCCGGAAACGGAGAGCGCCCCGAGCGTCGGTCCGGTGGTGGCATTAAAGGCCCCCGAGAAGGCCTTGCCGATCGGCGTGCGCGCCGCGGACAGGATGACGACATCGTTCATTCAGCCGCTTTCCGCAGTCCGCCGGCCAGGTCGCGGACCGCGTCCTCGTACTCGGATTCCAACTGGTCGATAAGCGTCGCGACACCAACCTTTTCGTGGATCGTGCCGACGCCATGACCGCCCGACCAGATGCGTTTCCAGGCGCCCTTTTTCTTGTCGTCCTTGCGCAGCGCTCCCGGTTCATAGGCCTTGGCAGGCGCCTCCAGATCGATACCGTTCTCCACGATGCTTTCGTGCAGGAAATTGCCGTGAACGCCCGACACCCGATTGGTATAGGTCACGTCAGCTGCGCGCGCGCGGGTGATCATGTCGACATAGGCGTCATCGACCTCGGCCTCATGCGTTGCGATGAACCGTGTGCCCAGATAGGCCATGTCCGCCCCAGCGGCGCGCGCGGCGGCGATGCCCCGCCCGGTGCTGATGCCACCGGCAAGAATGATCAGGCCATCATAGATTTCACGGATCTCCGAAACAAAGGCGAGCGGGTTCAGGGTGCCCCCGTGGCCCCCGGCCCCGGCGGATACCAGGATCAGGCCGTCCACGCCGGCCTCAATGGCCTTTTCGGCGTGGCGGCGGCTGATCACGTCATGCAGGACCTTGCCGCCATAGGCGTGGATCTCGGAAACCACGTCACCTGCCGCCCCGAGCGAGGTGACGACAAAGGGCACCTTTTTTCGGCAGACCACTTCGAGATGCGAGTCGAGCATGGCGTTGGTGCGGTGGACGATCAGGTTGACCCCGTGCCGTCCGATCCCGTTGGTGCGCTCCCCGATCTCGTCGATCCAATCGGCAAGGACCGGAGCTTCACGCGGATTCAGCGAGGGAAAGGCGGCGGCGATCCCGGCGTTCACACAAGACACCACTAGATCGCGCGAGGAATTAATGAACATCGGCGCCGCGATCGCCGGAAGTCTCATGCCATCGAATGGAGGTGGTGTCATCTTGCGTCCCCAATTTAGTTAACTGTTTTCTGTTTACTGAGCGCCAAGCCCTGCTGTCAAGCGCCATTTGTCGGGCTGACACTGCCTGCAGGCCAGGGCCACCACGATCCAGCCGCCGCTGTTCGAGGATGGCGTTGCTGATGTGACTGCTCGGCGTTGCTGCGTATCTTAGGGCTGTGGCAAACGAGCCCCTTTCCCGCTGTCTTCACGCCACGCGGACAATCTCGGCCGTTCCCAGGGCCGAGAAGCGGTTCATCAGGACGACGTGGATTTGGATTTCGACTGCTGGAAGGTCTGGATCTCTGGCTGCAATTCTGTCTCAGAAGGACTTGAGACATCGCCTCCACCGGCCGACAGCGCATGACGCAGCAATCTGACGAGAGTCTTCGCCTCGATTCGGCTTTGGAGATGGTATGCGGTCCATCTTTTCCAAAACGCACGTTCTTGCAGATCGGGATGACCGGGTGGCAGCGGCGTGTGTCATATACTCCGTCTGCCGTCACTGTGCCGATCTCTTCGACTGCGGGGGTCTGGTCCGACAACTCCGGCAGAACCGGGCTGTCCATTGCCCGGCTGTGGTTTGTGAAGCATTACGACGAGAGGAATCGAGGCCGCAGGGGACAAACGCCACCGAGCGGAGGTCCGATGCGGCAATGCACATGGCCAGATGCACCCTGCGCCATTGCCGTCGGCCTTTTACACCATGCTTGCGGACCTGCCATTCGCCATCACCCAAGAATTTGAACCCTGTGCTGTCGATCAAGAGGTTCGACGGGCTATCGGCACGGCGAGCAGGAGAGCCGCGCTAGCCATCAGTCTGCAGAGTTTCCTGCAAGAGGGCGGCCATCTCGCGGATCAGAACATTGGAAACCGTGGTGCATATACGTGGCAGCGAGCGTTTGACGCTTACGGCAAGGCTGATTGACTGGCTGCGGACCTGCACGTCCGAAATCGGAATGGCAACCAATCGGCCGCTCGTCAGTTCGGTCGCGGCATCCAGTTCCGAGGTCAATGCAATATGTGTGCCTGCAACGACCATCTGCTTGAGAAGCTGCAGCGAGTTTGTGACCAGCGGAGGCTGGGCGTCGGCAAAGAGCCAGGAATGCCGTGCCTCTAGCATGCGCCGGATCGCCAGGGCCCGGCTCTGGACGACGAGGCGATAAGCCCGCGCTTCCTTGATCTGGATCGATGTCATCCCCGCCACCGGATGATCCGGGGCGCAGACGCAGACCAGTGGCAGATCCACCGTCCAAAGAACGTGCAGATCACGGGCAGGCCGCAGGTTGAACCCCAACGCAAGGTCCGCCAGCCCTTCGTTCAGAGCGGTGACCGCATCGTCGGGCGTCATGATTTCCACCTCCATCTGAACGCGCGGAAACTCGTTCGCAATGGCGGTCAGAAGGCGCGGCAGCGGTCCGTTCGCAAGGCTGTCCATGGTGGCCAGCCGCACCAGGCCAAGATCGACACCCTGCATCTGTTTCACGTCCGACAGAATTGCTGTCTCGTCCGCGCGCCAGCGGCGTGACAGCACCATGAACATCTCGCCGGCAGCGGTCGTCTCCATTCCGGTGCTTTGCCGGTCGAACAGCTGCAGGTCCAGCCGGTCTTCCAGCAACTTGATCTGCCGGTCGATGGCCGAAGCTGAAATCCCCAGAGCCCGCGACGCGGCCTGGATCGAGCCATTTTCGGCCACCGCTTCGACGTAGCGCAGAACGCGAGGAACGAGGTGCAGAGACACGGCCGTACCCATTCTAATTTTTCGAATGGAGTGTGGCTTTTTATGTGATGGATTGCAATGCGCCGAATCCTGTAGCGTAACGGACAGAACCAATCGGATATCTTCATGACCACTGCTCTCGACACGCTGAACTCGGCTCGGCGCGACCAGGCTCTTGTTGTCCTGTCGCCCCTCGTGGAACGCTCGCCCTGGGTGGCCGAGGCAGTGGTCGACCAGCGCCCATTCTCGTCCGACGCAGGGATCGCCGAGGCCTTGGTCGAGGTTATCCTTTCCGCCTCCCCGTCACGGCGCCTCGCGTTCTTCAACGTGCATCCCGAGCTGTCGGGGACCGAGGCCGCCGAAGGGCGCATGACGGCAGAAAGCACCTCGGAACAGGCGCGGCTCGGGCTGACCCGACTGCCGCGCGCCGATGCCGAGCGGCTGCGGGCGCTGAACGCCGCTTACCGGGCGCGGTTTGGCCATCCTTTCATCATCGCGCTGCACCGGGTTCCGGACCGCGCCACGCTCTTTGCAACCTTCGAGCGGCGGCTGGAAGCCACACCACTCGAAGAACACACCACTACCTTGGCCGAGATCGCCTCGGTGATCCGGTCACGCTGCCGCAACGCCTTTGGCGCGGCGTCTGACACCGCCTTGCCTTTACTTTCCGAAACTCAGGAGACACCAAAATGAAACGCCAGATCTTTGCACTTGCCACTTCCGTCTTTGCCTTTGCCGCTGCGGCGCAGGCCGAGACCATCCGCGTCGCGGGCAACTTTGCCACCGACCACTCCTCGTCCGTCGCGATGGAGACATTCGCCAAAACTCTGGCCGAGGTGTCGGCCGGCGAATTCGAGGTCAATCTCTTTCCGGCCCGCCAGCTGGGCGGCGCGGCGGAGAACGTGCAGGCGGTCAAGCTTGGCGCGGTCGAGATCATCTGGGTCGGTACCGCCTACCTGACACGCACCGTGCCCGAGCTTGAGATCGTCGGCCTGCCTTTCCAGTTCGAAAGCCGCGAACAGGCCTTCAAGGTCGTCGACGGCCCGGTCGGCGAAGCACTCGATGAAAAGCTTGCCGCGCAGGACATCACTTCTCTCGGGTACATGGAGCTTGGCTTTCGCCAGATGACCAACTCCGTCCGCCCGATCGTAAAGATCGAGGACATCGCGGGCCTCAAGATCCGCCTGCAACCCAACGAGACGCACCTCGCCACGTTCCGCGCCCTGGGCGCCAACCCGCTGGCGATGGATGTGAACGAGCTCTACTCGGCGCTTGAACAGAAAGTGGTCGACGGGCAGGAGAACCCGTTCTCGATCATCCAGGTTGCAGGCTACCCGGAAGTCCAGGAACACGTGTCGAATACCGGGCATTTCTTCGATTTCATTTCCGTTGTGGCGAACAAGGATTGGTTCGACGGTCTGAGCGCGGAAAAGCAGGGCTGGGTCACCGAGGCGATGAACGCGGCCGTCGCCGAACAGCGCGCGCTGGCGGCCGAGCAGGACGGTGCGGCCCTGGGCAAGATCATCGAGATGGGCATGACCTATACCGAGGTTTCGCCGGAACTCGCCGTGGCACTGCGTGAAACCGTGGCCGGCGTCGCCGCAGAGACCAAGGCCCGCCTCGATCCGGCACTGGTGGAACTGCTCGACGCCGAAATGTCGACCGTGTCGAACTGATCCCGATGAACGCGATCGTTTCCACGATCCTTGCGCGCGCCGATCAGGGCGCGCGCTACGCCGCGATCATCGCGGCGGCGATCATGGTTGTTGTTGTCACGGCGCAGGTGGTCATGCGCTACGGCTTCAATTCTTCTTTTGACTGGGCAGAGGAGGTCTCGCGCCTCGCCTTTGTCACCACGATCTTTCTGGCCATTCCGCTGGGCATTAGGGACGGCACGCATGTGGGCATCGATCTGATGGTGAACCGTCTGCCCACCCTTCCCCGGCGCTTGGTCAAACGATTTACCAGTGCGCTTGCCGGACTGATGCTTCTGATCGTCACCTGGGCCGCGATCCAGGTCGCGGGTGCCACGTGGAGTGAGCGGCTGGGCGCCATCAACGTCACGTCCTCTGTCTTCTTCTTTCCCGTTATCGTGGGTGCCCTGCATTCGGCCGTGCATCTTCTGCATCTGGCCGCCAAACCGGAAACGACACTGCCATGAGCCTCGCCGTCATCGCCTGTTTCTTCGTTCTGGGGTTCCTCGGCATGCCCCTGGCCTTTTCTTTGGGCTGCGCGGCGCTGTTCGGCCTCTGGATGACGGGGTTCGATCCGTCGATCATGGCGAGCCGTATGATGAACGCGGTCAACTCCTTCCCGCTTATGTCCATCCCGCTTTTCATGATCGCGGGTGAGTTGATGCTGAAAGGCGGGATCATGGACCGGCTGGTGGATTTCGCCAATGCCTTTGTCGGGCGGATGCGCGGCGGGCTTGCGCAGGTGTCGATCATTGCGGGTGCGGGGCTTGCCTCGGTCTCGGGGGCGGCGGTCGCGGATGCCTCGGCACTGTCCTCGACGCTGGTGCCCTCGCTGAAAAAGCAATACGGGCTAGGCTTTTCCTCGGGGGTCGTTGCCGCCGCCGCCAATCTTGGACCGATCATTCCGCCCTCGGGGGCGATGATCGTCTATGCCTTCATGGCCGGTTCCAGCGTCTCGGTCGGTGGCCTGTTCATGGCCGGGGTTGTCCCGGGCCTGATCCTGTTCCTGACGTTGATGGCGCTGTGCTGGTTCATCTCGTGGAAGCGGGATTACCCGCTGGCCGGGGAAGGCTTCAACCTGCACAACGCCCTGCGCGAGACGCGCCGGTCCGTCATCGTATTCATGATGCCGGTGGTGGTGATCGGCGGTATCGTCGCCGGTGCATTCACCCCGACCGAGGGTGCTGCCATCGGGGTGTGCTACGCGCTCATCATCGGGTTTTTCGTCACCCGCAAGCTGAAGGTGTCCGACTTGCCGGGCGTTCTGCTGACCGCCGCAAAGACCACGGCGATGGTCGGCGCGATGATCGCCTTTGCCTCTACCGTCACGTTCCTGTTCACCATCGACCTGCTGCCGATCAAACTGGCCGGTGCGATCAAGGAACTTACCGACAGTCCCATGATCTTTCTGCTGTTGGTGGCGCTGATGATGCTGGTCGTGGGCATGTTCCTTGAATCGAACGCCGCTAACATCATGCTGGTCCCGCTCTTTCATCCGATCGCGCTGCAGTTCGGCATCGACCCGCTGCATTTCGGCTTTCTCTTCGTGCTGAACCTGGTGATCGGGATGCTGACACCGCCGGTCGGCGTGATCCTCTTTGTCGTCTGTGGCATCACCGGCGTGAAGATGACCGAATTGGTGCGCGAAAGCTGGCCCTTCATCGCCGCGATGTATGCGGTTTTGTTTTTGTGCATGGTCTTCCCGGGCGTCGTGACATCGCTGCCAAGGGCGATGGGCTACTGATGCGTATCCTGCTGATCAATCCCAACACCTCCCAGGTGCTGACCGACAAGCTGGACGAGGCCGCGCGCGCCATATTGCCCCCGGATGTGGATCTGGTTTCCGTGACGGCAGAGGAAGGCTTTCCCTACATTTCGTCGCGGGCGGAGGCGCATTGTGCCGGTGTCGGCGTGCTGGAGACGCTGGCACGACTTGGCGCGGACTTCGACGCTGCAGTGATCGCGGCCTTTGGCGATCCCGGCCTTCTGCCCGCGCGAGAGGCCTTTGACATGCCGATCACCGGAATGACCGAGGCCGCGATGCTGTCGGCCTGCATGTTGGGGCAGCGCTTCGCCTTCGTGACTTTCACGCCGCGCATGGCGCCCTGGTACAACGAACAGGTACGGCAGGCCGAGTTGGCGCCGCGCTTTGCCGGAACGTTCACGCCGGATGTGCCGCTGGGCCAGATCGGAGAGATTGACAGCGACTTGCGCGCACCACTCATCGCCGAATGCCACCGCGCGATGGAGTCCGGAGCGGATGTGCTGATCCTCTCCGGTGCCCCGTTGGCCGGGCTGGCCCAGACCTTGAGGAGCGAGATTGACGCGGTCCTGATCGACCCGGTGCAGGCGGCGGTTCTGCAAGCGGTGGCGCTGGCGCGACTGGCCCCTCAGGGCGCGTCAGGCGGCAGCTACCGGCGACCTCCGGGCAAACAATCGACGGGCCTGCCCGACGCCCTCGCGCGCCACATTGCCCGCGAAGATTAAGCGCCGCGAAAGAGCTTCGCCAGTAACGGGTCTAGCCCCGCCATGGCGATGCCCGAAGGCTGCGCAAAGGCGCCCGCAGTGGGTTTGGGCAGGCCCAGTCGGCATATCATCTCGGCCATGCAGACCGCCGCCCCAACGGGCGAGACCACAGGGACCGGCACATTCGGCTGGATGCGCGCGGCCATGCCTTCCATGGACCCCGCGCCCAGAACGATCACATCTGCAAGGTCCTCTTCCACCGCCGCCTTGGCAAGCCGGATCGCCGTGGCGTCGGCGCGCGGCTGATCCCCGGTCAAAGCCGTGCCGGACAGGCCAATATCCCGGATAGACACGACGCGATCCGCGAGTCCGGTGGCGGCGACGGTTTCCTCGGTCATTCTACGGGAGGGCGCACCGATGGACAGGATCGCGATGCTCTGCCCCAGCAGTGATGCCGCCGCCAGCCCTGCTTCGCCCGTGGCGATGAGCGGTGACGGGCACATCTCCTTGGCGGCTGCCGTTACGGCCGGCACGATGAAAGCGCCGACAATCACCACGTCATGATCATCGAAACTCTGCGCCATCGCGGATAACAAGGCGTGTCCGGCCACCGCAGCCTCGCCGCGGGTCGAGATGTAGTCCGATCCGAAGGGCGCCGTGCAGACGTCGATCCGCGTGTCTGGCGCCGCGATGCGACGGGCTTCAGTCGCCATGACCTCTGCCATGGCATCCGACGTGTTGGGATTGAGGAACAGAATGCGCATCACTTACCCTGCAGCGAGCGAAGGGTTGTCAAGAACGGCGGCGTGGATCTCGGACGGCGTGGTGCACCAGACGCCGTTCATCCCGGAGATCTCGGCCAGCGCTGCCGCCACCGGGCGCAGACGCCAGGGCTGCCCGGAGATGAAGCTGTGCAGGACGACGCTCATCACCACCGGCTGTTGGGACATCAGCAATTCCTCCGCCTCGTCCCGGATCATATCGGCGAAACTGCGGGCGTCCAACTGGCGCCCGATCATCGTGGTGCTGTCATTAAGCTCGGCAGCATAGGGGATGGCCAGCATCCGCCCCGCGCCGGTCGTCAGCCAGACCGGCTGATCGTCGAGCCGCAAATCGAGCAAGTAGCGGTAACCTGCGGCGGTGAGGTTGGCCAGCGAGGTCTGCGTGTGGGCAAGCCACGGCGAAGACCAGCCGCCGGGCGCCATCCCTTCCGTAGCCTCGATCCGCGACGCAACCTCAGCGACATAGGCCGCCTCGGTGCCCGCCGGAAGTGCTGTCAGGCTGTCGGAATTCGACCGGCCATGCCCCACAATCTCGGCACTCACGGCACGGGCGGCGGCCAGAACCTCGGGTGCCTCATCGTAGACATCGGTGTTGAGCAGAACGGCGGGCCGAATGCCGATCCCGGCCAGCCGGTCGAACAGCCGGAACGCGCCCACGCGGTTGCCATAGTCGCGCCACGCCGCATTCACCAGATCCGGGGCGGCGCCACGCGGCAGGATGTCTTCGGTCATGCCGTCGTCGGGGCGATAACTCTCGATCCCGACAGCGACCCAAAGCGCCACATGCGCCCCGTTTGGCCATGTCCCGACCGGGCGCGTTGGCAGGGCAGAGAAGCTCCATGGCAAGGTCATCCCAGCCCCTTTCCCAGTTTGCGCATCATGCCGACATCGCGCGCGGCGGCTCGGTCGTGCATGGCGCGGTAGACCGGCAGCAATTCGGCGACCTCGTCCGCCGCGCGACGCAAGACGGGTGCGAGTCCTTCGAACTCCTCCCGCGCTTCGGCCAGAAGCGCGGCTTCGTCCACAGCCGTAACATGCCCCCCTTCCGCCACCACGCGGCCTGCGACCATGGTCAGCCGGACCGAATTGCCGTTTTCGACATGCACCAACTGGCGCGGCAGGTCATTCAGCGGCAAGAAAGCCAGCGATGACAGGTCCACAAGGATCAGATCAGCAGGCGCGCCGATCTCCAATATCCCCAGACCGGGCCGCCGCATCACCTCGCCGCCGCCCCTTGTAGCGGCGCGCAACACCTCGCGGGCCGTGGGCCAAAGGTCTGGATCATCGCCCGATAGCGTATGGATCATCCCGGCGGTCTTCATCACCGACCACATGTTTATCGCGTCATCCGCAATGGCCTCGTCGACCCCGAGCGATACGGAAATGCCCCGATCGAGCATCTCGCGCAGCGGCATCACGCCGGACCCGAGACGCAGGTTGCTGATCGGGTTGTGCGCCACCTTCGCCCCGGTCGCCGCGATCAGATCCAGGTCGTCGCTGTCGACCCAGATGGCATGGATCACCTGCATCCGATCGGACAAAAGGCCCAGGTCGTGGGTGTATTGCACCAGGGACCGCCCGGCGAATTTCTCGTGTCCCAGAACCCTCTGCAATTTGGTTTCCAGCATATGCGCAAACAGAGGCAGATCGTGCGCGCGGCTGAGCGCATCGAGTGCGGCGAAATACTCCGGGCTGACGCGCTGGGGCGCCGAGCAGGACACCGCGGCGCGGATACGACCACCTTCGGCGCCATGCCACCGCTCGATGAGGTGATCATAGAGAGCGAGCAGATCGTCGGCTGTCAGCTTGGGACGTCGTGCGAGACCGGCGTGCAGCGGCTCCGGAGCGAGGTCTGCGAGAAAGGGCAGTTTCTCCAATTCCGAAAGCTCGGGCTCGTCCAGTGCCAGGGTCGCTCGGATGCCGCTGTCGGCATAGGCCTGCGCCACGGCGTCGATGATCTCTGGCGTGGGCTCGGGCACAAAAAAGCAATCGTCCATGACCGCCGTCGTGCCCGTCCGCAGCATTTCGATACAGCCCAGCATCGTCCGCAGGTAGGCTTGGCGGGGCGTCGGCCGCAAGGATTCCAGCGCCGGGCTTTCGTAGAGCATGAAAAGCTCCAGTGGCAGGCAAGGCAGGCGCCCTTTCATGTGGTTTACCGAGGAATGGAAATGCGCGTTGACCAGCCCCGGCATCAGCAGGTCGCCACGGCCGTCGACGACGCGCGCGCCCTCGGGCTCGTACTGCCGCCCGATTGCCTCGATGCGCCCGTCGCGGACCAGAAGATCCGTGGGCCCCGTCATGCCCGCCTCCGCTTCGAGGTCGAGCAGGCAGACATCGCGGAAGAGAATCGTAGTGTTCACCGCGAGTCCCCGTCCAAGAGCCGGGTTAGCGCCGGTGACAATCCCACGCTTTCGGCCAATGGCCTGGGCCTGCCTGTCGTCTCGCAAGGGGCGGCGAGGCAGGCATCGACCGCCTCGATCCCGTCGAAGACCGGCAGCGGGAGGTCCGGTGCAAGACGCGCAGCCATGCCGACGATGGCAGCGCCGCAGATCACGATGGCTTCGGCCCCTTGGGCTTTCAGGCCCAAACAAGCGTCGAGGACAGCCGCATCCTTTGCCTTGGGTGACAAATAATCGGACACACCGCCAACATCGACGGCTGCCATTCCCGCCGGAACAATCCCGTTGCGGGCCACAACGCGCTCGTAGAGTCCGCGGCTGACCTCTCCGAAAAACACCACGCCGACCCGGCGTCCCTGATGCGCGGCCGCGCTCAACGCAGCGCCGGTGATCCCGATGACTGGCACGGGCAGGACGGACCGCACCGCATCCAGCGCCGTGTCGAACGAGATCGCGAGAATGACGCCGTCATACCCCGCCGCGTGCTCCGCCACGAGATCGAGCGCCGAATGACCGGCGATCACGTTCTCGGCCTCTGTCGATACGATCCGGGCCCCGAAGCGGCCCGTGACGCCGGTCAGGGTCACGCCCTCCGGGGCCAGCGCACGGGCGGCGGCGACATAAGCTTCGGTCACTTCGGGTGAGGTGTTCGGGTTCACCACGAGGATGCGCCTGGACATCAGATCAGGATTCCCGGGAACACCGCGATCAGGGCGACGACGGCAAGGATGCACAGTACGAAAGGCATGACACCTGCGATCACCGTGCCGACATGGCCGCGGCCCCGCACGCTTTGGGTGACATAGAGGTTCATGCCGACCGGCGGCGTGATCAGGGCCAGTTCGCACATCAGGACAAGGAAGATGCCGAACCAGATGCTGTCATAGCCCAGCAAGGTGACAATCGGCAGCACGATCGGGATCGTGGCGATCATCATCGCCAGCGCGTCCAGAAAACAGCCGAGCAGCATGTAAAGCACCACCAGCAGCAGGACCATCGTCAAAGGGGCCACGTCGAACGTGGCCACAAAGGCCGAAACCTGCGCCGGCACGCCCAGCACGCCGAGGATGAAGTTCAGATAGAAGGCCGCGATGAGGATCAGCAGGGTCATGCCGGTGGTGGTGACCGCAGACATCATCGCCTGGCGCAGCATGCCCCAGCGCAGGGTTCCGTAACAGGCGGTCAGCACCAACGCCGCCATGACGCCCACGCCCGCGGCCTCGGTCGGGGTGGCAAAGCCCAGATAGATCGAGCCCATGACGAGGATGAAGATCACCAGCGGCGGGATCAGATCGGTCAGTCGCTTCCTTCGCTCGGGCCAGGGCGCAATCGGTTCAGGACGCCCCGCCACCGCCGGGTTCAGCAGCGCGGCGGCGGCAATCATCAGCATGAAGCACAGCGCCAGCAGGACGCCCGGCAGGATGCCGGCGGTAAAGAGCGCCCCGATCGAGGTGTTGGTGATCGCGCCATAGATGATCAGGTTGATCGACGGCGGGATCAGGATGCCCAATGTCGCGCCGGAGGCAACGCTGCCCGCGACCCAGGCTTCGGAATAGTTCTGCTTGCGGAATGTCGGGAAGGCGACCGTACCGATCGTGGCCGCCGTGGCGACCGAAGAGCCCGAAATCGACGCAAAGACCGTCGAGGCGGCAATATTGGTGTGCAAAAGCCCGCCGGGCAGCGGTTTTGTCCAATCCGCCAAGGCGCGATACATCCGTTCGGTGACGCCCCCGCGCACGAGGATTTCGCCCATCAGGACAAAAAGCGGGATCGCGACCAGCAGGAAGTTGTTCAGCGTGCCCCACATCATCGTGCCGAACGGACGGATCATCGCATTCCCGATAAAGAAATAGCCGCCTGCAATCGCGACGATGAACAGGGCCGTGGCGATGTGCATCCCGATGAAGAGCAGGAACAGCAACAACGCAAAACCGATGGCCGCGTCTTCAATCCCGAGCATTGTCGCCCTCCGATTGGATGTACTGGCTCACCTCTTCCTCGACGGTGGGCGAGCCGTAGCGCCGCTCGACCGAGGGACGGTCGGTCAGCAGCAGGACAATGGCATGCAGCGAGGCCAGGCAGGCGGTCAGGGCGAAGAAGGCCATGCCGGTCAGCCAGACCGCCTGCGGCACCCAAAGCGGCGTTTGCAGCGGTGTGTTGGTGATGGCTCCGAACCTCAGAGTCGTCTGCAACTCGCCCCAGGCATGCCAGGCCATGAACACCGCAAAAGCCGCCATCGACACTTGCGCCAAGACGTGCAGACCGTCGCGCATTACCTGTGGAAAGAACCGGAAAAACAGCTCGATCCGCGGATGCCCGCGCCTGAGAAGCGTCAAAGCCATGCCAAGCGATCCGACGAAGGCCAGAACATAGCCACCGATCTCGTCGGTGCCCTGGATAGACGCGCCAAAGAAGTCCCGGCCCACGATGTCGATGGTGATCAGACCGGCCAACACGGCGATGGCCACGCCCGCAAGCAGCGCGAGCGTGGCAGCGACGTGTTCGACGGTGCGCAGGATCGCATCCATGCCTGGCCTGCCCTCACTCGATCTTCAAGCCGCGGGCGGTCCCGACTGTCTCGTTCCAGAGAGCTGTGCAGCCGGGGAAGGACGCTTCGCATTTTTCGGCCCATTCCGGCAGCACCGCAGAGGCCGAGATCTCGGCCACGCGGGCCTTGTCGGCGTCGCTGACCGGAACCAGCGTCATGTCATAAGAAGTATAGATCCCGCCTTCGGGGCACTCGCCGCCGGTCGAGCAGGCCTGCGCCGTGCCGTTCGTGTTGATGGCGACATTCCACAATTCCGCTTCCATCGCGGCCATTGCGGCGTCAAAGGCCGCGCGGTCTTCTTCGCTCAACCCGTTCAGCCAGTCGAGATTGACCATATGCGCCTGAACCGACCCCGAAACCGAGAGCGGATAGAGATGCGTCGTCACCTCCGGCCATTTGCCGGTATTCGAAGATGTCGGCGAGGTCACGCCGCAGGTGGCGACGCCGCGCTGCAGGGCCGGATAGACCTCGGGAAAAGATAGCGTGACCGGGGTCGCGCCCAGGTTTTCCAGAAGCGTCGACATCGAGGCGGTGAAGGACCTTACTTTCAGCCCGTCAAGGTCGTCCAGCGTCGCCATGTCGGCGTTGCACAGAAATACCTGCGGTCCAAAAGGCCAGATCGCCGCGGCAGTGACGCCGAATTTCTCTTCCAGCCGTGCGTTGAACGCATCGCGGTAGGCGTCGACCACAGTCTTTAGATCCTCCATGTTGGTGGAGACGCCGATCAGGTCAATTCCCTCAAGGAAAGGATCGTCCTTGGCAACGCTGCCAACCTGGATCGTTGCCATGTCGAAAGCGCCGGTGCTCAGAAGGCGCAGACCGTCTGCGAGATTGATGCCCACCGCCTGGTATTCGCTCCGGCTGACATCGAAGCCGGCGTCGGACAGGGCAGCAACCGCATCGGCCTCTGCCGGATACTGCGCGCGCTGCTCTTGGTTCTGGGTAATCAGCCGCATGGATTGCGCCTCTGCCGCGCCTGCCAGAGCAAGAGAAGCGGTCAGGGCAGCTGCGATGACGGAGAAGTGGGTCACGAGGGGTTTCCTTTCATATTGCATTTGCGGAGCGAGGACTTCGCGCGCCGCTGACCGGGATCCGACGGGTGCGGGCGCGCGGTCCTGAAGACGTCAATCTGCCACATGATTGGGATGGAGAGATTGTTAACGATTCAAGTTAATTTTGCGCACAAAAATCGGTCAATCGACCTGATTATTGAGCGGATATAATTTTATGCGTTTTATTATCAGCATCTTAAGTGTCGCCGCGCGTTTTGCCCTACCCCGCGATTGACTGATTGAAACTCTGGCCGTTGCCCGTATCTTCAGCAGAGTACAAGGTCAGGGAAATTACGGATGAAACCCCGCCACGCATCTGAAGATGCGGTCTTTCAGTGTCTGCGCGACGCGATCCTGTCGCGCAAACTCGCACCGGGCACCCGGCTGCGCGAAATGCGCCTGGGCGAGATTCTGGGCGCGTCACGCGGCGCTGTGCGCAAGGCATTGGACCGCCTGAGCTTTGACGGTCTGGTAGAGCACGAACCGAACCGCGGCGCCTCGGTTGCACAGCCGACCCCTCAGGAGGCAGAAGACCTGTTCGCCGCCCGAAAATGCATCGAGGTGGCGATCGCCCGGATGGCCGCCAGGAAACTTACGTCTCAATCGGTCAAGAGGCTTGAAAAACACATCTCACGGGAGCAAGCGGCGCGCGAAACCGAAGATTGGGCCAAGGTCGTGGCGCTCTCCGGGGAATTCCACATACTGATCGCGGAGATCGCGGGCAACACGCTGCTGAAACGGTATCTGAACGATCTCGTTGCGCGGGAATCCCTGATCATCCAGCTTTTCGGCACCCACCAGCAGGACGTCTGCACGCAGAACGAGCACGGCGACATCCTCGACGCGCTGCAATCCGGGGAGGCCGATCTGATTGCCCGCAGGATCGAGAACCACATAGATGCCATCGCCGCAGGCGTCGATCTGAACCCGCATTCCGCAGATACCCGCACGCTCGAGGAGATCCTGCTTGGATAGCGCGCGCCTTTTCGATCGGGTCTGGTCCGGGCGGGCGGCGCACAACCGCGCCAGTGTCGGCAGGTTTCATCGCAGATCGCCCGAACTTTTGGCAATTCCGTTGATTATTGAGCGGATGCACGCGGGTACGACCCATTCACGGTTCCAACACCAGGAAACAATGCGGCCGGAGTTGCCGGGACTGGCGGCATCGCCTTTCGTTTCGGTCTGCCCCACCCCTCGCAAAAGGCACCACGATACATGAGCAATTCAACCAAAGGCCGCCGCCATGCAGCATGATCTGGTCATCCGCAATGCGCGCGTCGTCACCTCAGGCGGCGTATCGCAGTGTGATATCGGCGTAACGCAGGGGAGGATCGTCGCGCTTGGCACCGAACTGGACGGCGCCGAGGTTGTCGACGCCACGGGCCTGATCGCCCTGCCCGGCGGCATCGACAGCCATGTGCATATCGCGCAGCCCTCCGGGCCCGGGATCGAGATGGCGGATGATTTTGCCTCTGCGACAAGGGCGGCGGCCTGCGGTGGGAACACCACTGTCATGCCGTTCTGCCTGCCCGAGGACGGGCAGACCCTGCGCCAGGCGGTGACTGCCTATCTGGCCAAGGCGGACGGGCAGTGCCTGACCGATGTATCGTTTCACCTGATCGTCAAGTCGGTCGACCCGGTTACACTGGGACAGGACCTGCCAGCGCTGATCGCGCAGGGCATGACCAGCTTCAAGGTCTTCATGACCTATGAGGGCATGCGCCTAACGGATGCCGAAATTCTTCAGGTCATGGACGTTGCCCGCGAACAGGGCGCGCTGACCATGGTGCACGCGGAAAACGAGGATGCGATCGAGTTCCTGCGAGACAAGGCAGAGCGCGACGGTCGCATCCAGCCCGTCCATCACGCGCGAACGCGTCCCGTCCCGGTCGAGCGCGAGGCCACGCATCGTGCAACCACATTGGCAGAGGTGGCGGATGTGCCGGTGATGATCGTCCATGTCTCGAACGGCGCGGCCCTGGAGGAAATCCGGCGCGCAAGAGTCCGTGGCGTCCGTGTCTTTGCCGAGACCTGCCCGCAATACATTACGCTGACTGCGGACAGCCTTGATCGCGCCGGGTTCGAAGGGGCCAAGTGGGTCTGCTCTCCGCCGCCACGTGACACGGACGAACAGGCAGCGATCTGGGCCGGTCTGGAACAGGGCGCGTTCGACGTGTTCTCCTCCGATCATTGCCCGTTCCGGTTCGCCGACACCGCCGGCAAGGACGCGCCGGGTGCGCGCGCGTCCTTCCGAAATATTCCCAACGGTATCCCCGGCGTTGAAACCCGCCTGCCGATCCTGTTTTCCGAGGGTGTCAGCAAGGGCCGTATCAGCCTTGAAACCTTCGCCGCGCTGACAGCCACCAACCACGCGCGCATCTACGGGCTGGAACACAAGGGCTCCATCGCCATCGGCAAGGATGCCGACATCGTGCTTTGGGATCCGTCATCGACACGCAAGATTACGCAGAACGATTTGCATCACGGTTCCGACTATACGCCATGGGAGGGGTTCGATGTCACGGGCTGGCCGGTCCGCACCATTCTGCGCGGCCAGACCGTCATGTTGAACGGCACGCCCGTGGGCACCCCGGACGGCAGGCACGTCGCGCGGGCAAAACCAGAGGTAACACCATGACTTTCCTGCCCGTTGACGGTCGCCGCATCGGCATGTTGACGCCGTCCTCCAACACGGTTCTCGAACCATACACCTCAGCGATGCTCGCACCGTTCGGCGACGAGGCCAGCGTCCATTTCGGGCGCTTTCGGGTCGTGGAAATCTCCATGTCCGAGGCATCGCAATCTCAATTCACGCTCGAGCCGATCCTTGACGCTGCCGAACGCCTTGCCGAGGCGGAGCCGGCGTTGATCTGCTGGAACGGCACCTCGGCTAGCTGGCTGGGACTGGAGAAAGACCGCGCGCTCTGCGCCGAGATCACCGCGCGCACAGGGGTCCCTGCTACCTCGACCATCCTCGCCTATGACGCGCTCTACAGGGCGATGGGCGTCACGCGCCTGGGCCTGGTCACGCCCTATATCGAAGACATCGAAACCCGGATGATTGCCAATTACGCGGCGCTTGGCATCGAAGTGGTGAGCACCGCGCGGCTTGATGACAAGGGAAACTACAGCTTTGCCACCTATCCGCCCGAACAGGTGGGCACGATGGTGGAACAGGTGGCAGAGGCGAAGCCGGACGCCATCGCCATCGTCTGTACGAATTTCCGCGGCGCGCCAATTGCCGCACGCCTGGAAGAGGTTACGGGCATTCCCGTGCTGGACTCCGTCGCCGTTACGGCAGCTCATTGCATGCGAGAGGTTGGCCTCGACCCAGGTCGCGTGACCGGCTGGGGAAGCGTGTTCCAGCGGATCTGATCCTGCGAGGGCCAACCGGTCAGATCGCAGTCCTGTTTGCCCCCTTGAGCCCGAGCATGACCCGGGCCTCGTCGGGCGTGGCGGGGGTGCGGCCCATGTCTTCGACGATGCGCCGGATCTTCGCCACAAGGTCGGCGTTGCGATGCGCGAGCACGCCGCGTGAGAGCATCAGGCTGTCCTCGAGCCCCACGCGCACATGCCCGCCCATCGCCGCCGCCATGGTGGTCAGCGGGATCTGGTGGCGGCCCGCCGCAAGCACCGAGAAGGTGTAATCGTCGCCGAAAAGCTTGTCGGCGATGCGCGTCATGTGGGTCAGGTTCTCGGGATCGGGTCCCATGCCGCCCAGCACACCGAAAACGAACTGGATGAAGAAGGGCGGCTCTACCAGGCCCCGGTCGGCGAAATGGCGCAGCATGTAGAGATGGCCGAGATCGTAGCATTCGAACTCGAACCGCGCCCCCCGTGCCTGCCCGAGATCGCGCAGAATCATCTCGATGTCACGCGGGGTGTTCTTGAACACCAGATCGTCGGAGTTTTCGAGAAACGGCTTTTCCCAGTCGTGTTTCCACGCCGTGATGCGCGCAGCAGCCGGATAGAGCGCAAAATTCATCGAGCCCATGTTGAGCGAGCACATCTCTGGCTCGGCCTGTCGCGCCGCGGCCAGCCGATCGTCGAGCGTCATCACCGCGCTGCCGCCGGTGGAGATGTTGAGGACGGCATCCGTCGCCCGCTGGATGCGCGGCAGGAAGGCCGCAAAATGCGCAGGGGATGCGGAGGGGCGACCGGTCTGGGGATCGCGGGCGTGCAGGTGCAGGATCGCGGCCCCCGCCTTGGCGGCGTCGATGGCCTGGGTGGCGATCTCCTCGGCGGTCACGGGCAGGTAGGGCGACATCGAGGGCGTGTGGATAGAACCGGTGATGGCGCAGGTGATGAGAATCGTGGACATGGCTTACGCCGTTTCCCGCAGCGTCGGTGCGCACTCGTCCGCGAAACGGGCGAGTGCGGCGTCGAGCAGGGTCATGATCTCGTCGATCTGCACCTCGGTGATGATGAGGGGCGGACAGACGAGGAAATGGTCGCCTTCGTGGCCGCCGCGGGTGCGCCGGGAATAAAGGATCAGGCCGAGGTCATAGGCGATCTCGACCAGCCTTGCATAGGCGTTCATCTCGCGCGGCAACGGCTGCATCGTGTCCCGGTCGGCCACCATCTCGAAGGCCAGCAAAAGCCCCTTTCCACGCACGTCGCCGATGAAGGGATAGCGATCCATCAGCGCGCACAGCCGCGCCTTGAGCAATTCGCCCATATCCGCCGCGTTTTCGATCAGCCCCTGCTCCTCGATCTCCTCCAGCACGGCAAGACCGGCGGCGCAGGCCAGCGGGTTACCAGCATAGGTGAAGCCGTGCAGGAAGCCGCCCGCGTCCAGCACCGGTTCGACCAGCCGGGCCCCCGCAACGATGGCGCCCAGTGGCGCATAGCCCGCGCCAAAACCCTTCGCGAGCGCGACGATGTCGGGGGTCACACTCCAGTGCTCGGCGGCGAGAAACTTGCCGGTGCGGCCCGCGCCCGTCATCACCTCGTCGTAGATCAGCAACACGCCATAGGCGTCGCAGATCTCGCGGATGCGGGTGTAATAGCTGTCGGGCGCCACGAGCGCACCGGTCGCCGCGCCGCCGACAGGCTCCATCAGAAAGGCGAGCACCGTTTCCGGTCCCTCGGCCTCGATCTTCGCGCGCAGAAGCTCGGCATAGCGCAAGCCACGGTCGTGTTCGCTGAGGTCGTCGCGGTCGAGATAGGTGGTGGGCGCGTCGATCTTGGGCATCCCTTCCATCATCGGCGCAAAAGGCGCGCGCAGCGGGTCGTACCCCGTCAGGTCGAGCGCGCCGAAGGTGCAGCCGTGGTAAGAGGGAAAGCGCGAAATGACCTTGTGACGGCTGCCCTGTCCCTGTGTCAGCGCATATTGCCGTGCGAGTTTTACTGCGCTCTCCACCGCCTCTGAACCGCCGGAAACGAAGAACACTCGGTCCAACCCCTCGGGCGTCATGGCGACCGTCTTGGCGGCAAGGTCCTCGGACGGATGGGTGCGGAAATGCAATCGGTAGCCAAAGGTCGCCTTGTCCATCTGCGCCTTCATCTTGGCCAGCACGCGGGGGTTGGAATGGCCGATGTTCGAAACCATCGCACCCGAGCAACCATCGAAATAACGCTTGCCAGACTCGTCGAAGAGATAGACCCCCTCGCCCCGGTCCAGAAACGGGCGCGGGTTGCGCGACTGGTAAAAAAGATAGTCAGTCCGGCCGCTCATGGCGCGTTCTCAAGGTGCTTGCGCAGGAAGGCGCGGGTGCGCTCCTTCTCGGGTGTCTTGAAGACGACCTCCGGCGGCCCCTCCTCGACGACCACGCCCTGATCCATGAAAAGCACCCTGTCACAGACCGCAGCGGCGAAATCCATCTCGTGCGTCACGATGATCATGGTCATGTGCTCTTCGGCGAGCTTCTTCATGACCTGGTTGACCTCGTCCACCAGTTCGGGATCAAGCGCAGAGGTCGCCTCGTCGAAGAGCATGAGCTTGGGATTCATCGCAAGTGCGCGGGCGATGGCGACACGCTGCTTTTGCCCGCCCGAGAGCCGGGAGGGGTAATAGTCGATCCGCTCCAGCATCCCGACCTTGTCCAGCTGTTCCACGGCCAGGGCATTGGCCTCTGCATCGCTCAGGTTCTTCAGCATTTTCGGCGCCATGGTGACGTTCTCGCGCGCCGTCATGTGCGGAAAGAGGTTGAAGTGCTGGAACACCATGCCGATCTGCTGGCGCATCTCGTTGATGTGCTTTTCGTATTGCCGGTGCGGCAGGCTCTTGTTGACCTGGGTGCCATCCAGCCAGACCTCGCCGCCGGTCAGCGGATCGAGGTCGTTGATCGCGCGCAGCAGCGTGGACTTGCCAGAGCCCGAAGGCCCGATGATCGCGACGATCTGGCCGCGTTTGACCGTCAGGCTGATGTCCTTGAGCACCTCGAGCGAGCCGAAGGCCTTCTGCGCGTGGCGGATCTGGACGAAATCAGGTTTGTCGCTCATGTAATCCCTCGCGGAAGATCAGCGGGAAAGCGCGATGCGGCGCTCGATTCTGCGCTGCACCCATTCCATGCCGAGGTTGATGACGTAGTAGAAGGCCGCAGCCAGCAGGTAGAATTCGAACGGCCGATAGGTTGCCCCGATGGCGCGCTGGGCCGAAAGGGTCAGTTCGCTCACCCCGATCACCGAGACCAGCGCGCTGTCCTTGAGAAGTGCGATCATGTTGTTGCCGATGGGCGGGATCACCGCGCGCACCGCCTGTGGCACCACCACCTTGCGCAGCGCCTGTCCGCGGCTGAGTCCCACGGTGCGGGCGGCCTCCATCTGGCCTTTGTCCACCGACAGGATCGCGGTCTGGATCAGTTCTGAATTGTAGACCGCGAAGTGCAGCCCCAGCCCGATGACCCCGGCGACAAAGGCCGGCAGGTCGATGCCGATCTGCACCAGACCGAAATAGATCAGGAAAAGCTGCAACAGCAGCGGTGTGCCCATGAAGACGAACTCGACCACCTTGAAGGGCCAGCGCAGTGCGGCGGGCGCATATAGCGCGATGACAGCAAAGAGGATGCCGCCGAAAAAGCTCAGCAGCGCCGCGGCGACCGTGATGCCGATGGTCCACAGGCAGCCCAGCAAGACGATGTCGATGTATTTCGGGATGACCGTGAAATCGAGGCCCATGTCGCTGTTCCTTCCCGGCCGTCAGGTGATCTGCACCCGGCGATCCAGCCAGGCCACGGCCCGTCCGGTCGCATAGATGATGACAATGTAGAGAATCCCCGCCAGCAGGAACATCTCGAAGGGCTTGTAGGTCGAGCCGATATAGCGCTGTGCGGTATAGGTCAGCTCGACGACGGATATGGCGGCGACAAGCGCCGTGGCCTTGATCAGCATGTTGAGATTGACGCCCAGCGGCCTGACCATGAGGCGCGCCGCCTGCGGCAGGATCACCTTGCGAAAGGTCTGGAGCTGGCTCAGGCCGAGCGTGCGTGCCGCCTCGCCCTGACCCTTGTCGATGGAGATGACCGCGCCCCGGATCGTCTCGGTCATGTAGGCGCCGGCGTTGATGCCAAGTCCGATGACCCCGGCCTCGAAGGCGTCGAGTTGTATGCCGATCTGGGGGCCGCCGAAATAGAGGATGAAGAGCTGGATCAGCGCTGGCGTGCCTCGAAAGACGCTGACATAGGCCGCGCCGATGAAGCGGACCAGCGCGAACCGCGAGAGGCGCGCTGCTGCGCCGAGCGCGCCCATGGACAGACCCAGCAACGCGGTCAGGACCGACAGCTGGATCGTGACAAGCGCTGCCTGCAAGAAAAACGGATAGACCCGGAGCATGAGGTCAAAGTCCATGTTTCATCCCTTTGGCTGAGTGCAGTCCGTGCGGCGTCAAAGCACCTGGTGACGGAGCAAGAAAAGCCGGAGCGGCGCGGCGGGTGCGCATCCTTATGATGGTCGGGGCGGTCAGAGCACCGCCTGAGTCGCAAAAACCCCGCCGCCCGGAATAGCGGACGGCGGGGCTGTTGTGTCAGCGAATGTCGGCGCCGACCCACTCCTCGGCGATCGCCAGATAAGTGCCGTCTTCCATCATCGAATCCAGCGCCTCCTGCATCGCGGCGGCCAGCATCGGGCTGCCCTCGCGGATCGCGATGCCCGCGCCGAAGGGCTCGGTTGTCGGGTCGGCGAACATCTCGAATTCCTGCTCCTTGGCAGTCATCGCAAGAATGGCCGCAATGGAATCGTTCACGATGGCATCGACGCGGCCGTTCTCCAGCTCCAGCAGAAGCTCGGGCAGACCCTTGTAGGTATTGATGTCATAGCCGCGCTCACGGGCCCAGGCCTCGTGGGTTTCGCCCAGTGTCAGGCCGACCTTGACCTCATCGAGATCGTCGAGACTGGTGATCCCCGAGCCCGGCTTGGTGAAGATGGCGCGCTTGTCGGAATAATAGGGCCCGACGAAATCGACGACCTCGTCGCGCTCTTCGGTGATCGTCATCGAGCCGACGATGGCGTCATACTTGTTGGCAAGCAGACCGCCGATGATACCGTCCCATGCCGTGGTCACGATCTCGACCTCAAGGCCCATGCGCTTGGCGATCTCGGTGCCAATGGCCGGGTCAAAGCCCACGACCTGATTCTGGTCATTGACGAAGTTGAAGGGAGGATAGGCCCCAGACATGGCAATGCGGATGACGCCTTTGTCCTTGAGCGTGTCCAGTTCCTCGGCGGCGCAGGCGAAACCTGCGGCGGCAAAGGCTGCAGCGAGGAAAGAAGATTTGAGGATCATACGGCGTGACGTCATTTCGGTCTCCATGTCGGGAATTCTCTGAACGGGCAGACAGCCCACAACAAACGGCGGATTGATTCCGCTCTGTGATCAAGCCTTGCATCTGTCAGAGTATCGCGCAAATAAATAGCAATGATCCTCAATATAGATAAGATCTATGACATCACCGCCGCACCGCCGCCGCTTTCCCTGGAACCTTGACTGGAATCTCCTGCGGACCTTCACGGTCATCGTGGAACAGCGCGGCATCTCGAAAGCGGCGAACGTTCTCGGCCTCAAACAGCCGACAGTCTCGGCCGCACTCAAGCGGCTCGAAACGGCGGTCGGGCAGCGGCTCATACTCCGCAAGCCGAACGAATTCACCACAACCCGCGCCGGGCAACGCCTCTACACCGAATGCGCCAACATCTTCGGCACCGTCTCGCAGCTCCCCGCCGTGCTCGACGAGGAAGTTGCAGAACTGCGCGGGCATTTGTCGATCTCGGTCACCAGTTCCGTCATTTCTCCTCATTTCGACGATGTTCTGCACCGGTTTTCAACGACGCATCCCGGCGTGACCTTTTCCTTTGCTGTGCATGAAAGCGACGAAGTGGAAAGCATGGTCACGCTCAACCGGGCCAGTTTCGGCATCTGTTTGCTGGCGACGCCGCCCAAGGGCCTGAAGCGCACGGTGCTCTATCGGGAGTATTTCGGGCTTTACTGCGGCCCGCGACACCCGCTCTTTCAGGCCGAGACAATCTCGACCAAGGACCTGGAGGGCGAACCATTCGTCGCCTTCCAGACCGAAACCCCCGGCGGCCCGCTCGAGGAGATCTCGCGGCTGCGGGTCCGGCTGAAACTGTCGCCACAATGGCGCGGCGTCTCATCGAGCCTCAATGAGATCCGGCGCATGATCACCGCAAACATAGGGATCGGAGCCCTGCCCGTGCACGTCGCGCAACAGGACGTCGCGGCGGGCCGCATCCGGCAACTGCCCCCCTACACCGACCTGCCTCGCGTCAGCATCCACCTCATCAGCAACCCCGCCCGCAGGTTCACCGCTGCAGAGGCTGCCTTCCTCGCGGCGGTCGAGACCTCGCTTTCGGCAACCAGCATAGAAGACCGCACCTACGGCGGAAATTGAGCCGGAATTCGACATGGCCCCCGAGGGGTGGCGTCGCGTTTCGAAGTGTCGGGTCTCTGGTGTTCCCCACCTGACAATTGGTTCCATTCAGCCTCTGGTGCGTCAAGGGTCGCTCGGACGAAGGTCCGAGCGCAGCTATGCGGGACAAAGTGAGCTTTCGCTGCGACTGCCCAACGGCGGCTTTCGACAGCGGTCAAAAAGCGGTCCTTTCGGAAACGCCTATCCACGCCTGTAATCAGTAAGTGAGCGCAAAACCACGTCAGAATCAATTGCAGGACCTTGGAACGGCTTGTTCAGTTGCTGCGCGATAGAGGCGACAGCGGAACTCCTCACTGTATCTTCAAGAGCATCAAGCTGAAAAGTTAGGTCAATAGTTCTAGCTTCCTGCTTCGAAACATATGTGCGACTGTAGGTCATGCTTGACCGAGGTGTGTTCAACGTCCTGTTCATTAAGCCGTGATAGGCAATTCTAATGCGCACCTGACCATTGAACTCCATTTTACCAGAAAAGCTCCAAATATCGGAGAGGAAGCTGTCTATGCTGGCAATTTGAGATGCCATCCAGATGTTCGACCCTCGTTCCCATGTTCGGCTCGATTTACCCTCGACCGCCCTTTTTATCCAAGCCGAGTCCTCCCAGTAAATTCCTACACTGACACCCGCACCTAACTCACTGATGCGCCACAGTGACGGCCATTCATCATAATTTCCGTCATTGTCTCTCGTGATGTCTGCTTGCAGCCCATCATTCCCGGCATTCTCGATTACGTGTGGTGCCATGTGCCCATGATAACCCGCTTCAAAAAAATGGTGCGGGCTTCGGTCGCGAGAAGGCATTGATCGCAATGCATCTTTAATCTTGGCAATGGTCAGTTCAGCAGCATCAACTAGCTCAAAACCAAACGCAACGAAATTCTTGGCAGGTGCCGGCTCTTCATCAATTTCCGCCACCCGTTCGAGCCACTCATTAATAATGAAGGCAAAGTCAGCGTCCAATGCGCTTTCCTCATCGTCTTGCTTCGACGTTGGCTGGGACATCATGACAGAAAGGGCGCTAAGCAACTGAGACTTATCGCTTAGTACACAACGACGTATTACGTCTTTCCATTCGGCAGGTGAAGACATGGGGGCGGACACTGGCCCGGCGGTGCGGTTATAGTACGTGCCAATCCTAATGCCGGTGATTTTGCCTTTGTCGTCAGGGCCATTCTTTGCTCCACAGATAGGTTCCGTTCCGTGGCTAGGAATCCACACGATAGGAAGGTCGATGTCTTTTTCTTCATCTCTGATCCATCGCAACGTGCAGTGGGGCGCAGGCGTCAAGTAGCTTGCAGAGATCTGATTGACCGTATCTTGATTGATGCCGATAAGTTCTTTGGGTAACTCATCGACGGTTTCACCGTCGTCGTCGCGCCCGAAGACGATCCAACCGCCACCGTAGTTAGCAAGCGCGCAGATTTCTTTGGCAAGTTTCGCCTTGCCGCCATTGTCTGACAGGTCGAGCGTTCTCTTGAACTCAAATTCAAGGCTTTCTTCTTTCGTCTTTACGATTGCAAAGAAATCAGCATCTGAAATTGTTAAATTTGCCATTTATGTTGACCTCTGCTCGTCCGCAACTTGTTCACTCGAAAGCGTTCTAACGCACACGTTTCTGAGACATGCTCATACTCCATCGCTTGACGCCACAAAAATTCCCATTTCAAGCCCTAGCCGTTGTTGAGCGATTCAAGCAATATCGGGGCAGCAGCCATTCGCTGCAGAGCAGATATCCGTCACTCCGGGTTCTGAGCAGTCATCTGATCGTTTCACTCAGGTTTTTAGACCTGTGTCCGATGCTCTGCTTCCAAAGGGAATCTTATGTTAGGCGGCGAACTCTGGATGGACCGGTATCCGTCGAACAGAATTATCGCCGCTTCGTCATTGGCCCTTATCGCACCCCCGACTGTGCAAAGCCGGTGTCCTGCGCATCTTGCCAGTCAAGGGCCCACGCAGAGAAGGACCGTTTTCTGCACAGCTTGCCGAACGGCGTCTCACTCGTCCGTCAATGCGACAAACTTTGGCGGATCAAACGCGGTCGTGCAGGGCGGGACGTTGACCGGCCCTGTCACGGTGACTAGGCAGGTCTGGGCGACGCTGCCCTGCGCAAGCGTCGATGTTCCCTTGTCCAGCGTCAGCACGTTCGGGTTGCCGTGCCGGTCGCGCCCGGTCTCGTCCGGATCGTGCCATGCCCCGGTCGCAAGCCGCGCCACGCCAGGCATGATCCTCGGGTTCAGGCAAGCCGCCGCGAGGCAGGCCCCCCTTTCGTTTGAAAGCTGAACTGTGTCGCCGTGACCGATCCCGCGCGCGGCGGCGTCCCCGGGATTGAGGTGCACCTGCTCGCGGCCATTCACCTTGGCCGCAACGCTGTGCGCACCGGCATCGAGCTGGCTGTGCAGCTTTCGGTCCGGCTGGTCGGACAGCAGGTGCAACTGGTCAGGTCGCGCGGTGCCGAGCCATTCGTCCGGCTCCAGCCAGGCGGCGTGGCCCGGGCAATCTTCCAGGTCAAATCCGTCGATCGTCTCGCTGAAGATCTCGATCCGGCCCGATGGTGTGGACAGCGGGTTGGCGACCGGATCCTCGCGGAACGCTTTCAGGAAGACTACCGGCGCCTTGTGATCCGCAAAGTCGATCAGCCCCTGCGCGCGGAAGCCGTCGTAATCCGGGGTCTCGATCCCGCGCCTGGCCAGTACCGAACGATTGCCCTCGTACATTTTGCGCAGCCAACCCGCGCTGTCGCGCCCTTCGGTGAACACCTCTTCGCAGCCAAGTCGCCGGGACAGATCGGTGAAGATGTCGTAGTCGTCGCGCGCCTCCGCGAGCGGCGCCGCGAGACGCTGCATGTCAACGAGGTGCCCCTCTCGGGTCGAGAAGCCGATATCCTCGCGTTCGGCGGTGATCGTCGCGGGAAACACGATGTCAGCGTGTTTGGCCGTGCCGGTCCAGTATTGTTCATTGACGATGACCGTCTCTGGCTTCTGCCAGGCCTTCTCCAGCCGGTTCAGATCCTGGTGGTGATGCCAGGGGTTGCCACCGGCCCAGTAGACCAGACGGATGTCGGCATAGGTGCGATCCTCGCCGTTGTACTTGTACCGACCGCCCGGGTTCAAGAGCAGGTCGGCGATCCGGGCCACCGGAATGAAATCCTTGATCGGGTTGGTTCCCTGCGGAAGCGTCGGGCCGGGCAGAAGTCCCTCGTCACTGCCAAGGGTGTTCGCGGCGCCGTAACCAAAACCGATGCCGCCGCCAGGCAGACCGATCTGGCCAAGCATCGCGGCCAGCGTGACCAGCATCCAGACGGGCTGTTCGCCGTGCGACGCGCGTTGCAGCGCCCAGGACATGTTGATCATTGTCCGGTGTGAGGCGGCGTCCCTGGCCAACTGCCGGATGGTTTCAGCCGCCACGCCCGACTGGCTCTCGGCCCACTCGGGCGTGCGTGCAGGCTGGCCCGAGGCACCCATGACGTAATCGGCAAAGCGGTCGAATCCGGTTGTGTAGGTGTCGAGGAACGCCCGGTTCTCCAGCCCTTCCTCCAGCAGGACATGGGCCATGCCCAGCATCACGGCGGTATCCGAATGCGGCCGCGCAGGCACCCATTCGGCGCTTTCTGGTTCGATGTTGTCGCCCACGGGGCCGATATTGACCATCCGGATGCCCGCCGCCGCCATCGCCGCCATGCCGGGCCGGACCTGATGGCGAAGAATGCCACCGGCCGAAATCTGGGCGTTCTTCCAGGGCACGCCGCCGAAGCACAGCAGGAACTCGGTGTGATCGCGCATCACATCCCACGACGTGTGGTGGGCCATCAGATACGGCATCGGGGCAAGGATATGCCGCAGGATCACATGCGCCGCGCCCAAAGAGTAAGAGTTTTCGTGTCGGACATAGCCGCCGGCCGCGTTGAGGAAACGGTGCACCTGGCTTTGGGCGTGGTGGAACCGGCCAGCGCTCGACCAACCATAGGATCCGCCAAAGATCGCGCCGTTCCCGTGTTGCTTGCGGACGCGGTCGATCTCGGCCGCCGCGAGGTCCAGCGCCTTGTCCCAGGACACCTCGACAAATGGCTCGTGGCCGCGCAGTTCCGGTTTCGCACCGGGCCCATGCTCCAGCCAGCTTTGGCGCACCGAAGGGTGGCGAACCCGGACGCGCTGCACACCCTCGCCCAGCTGATCAAGCCCGATCGGGTTCGGATCCGGATCCGCCGGATGGGGCCGAAGCGAGACGTGACCGGCTGCATCCTGTTCGGCAATTCTGACGCCCCAATGGGCGGATGTGTGTTTTGTCATCGCTTCGTTCCTCGTTCAGGCGGGAACCGTGCTGCCGGCCCTGCCGCTCGCGCCATGTTCAGTCGGCGGTATGGATCGCGCCAAGCGCGCCTTGACCCCATTCTGCCCACGACCCGTCATAGAGTCTTGCACGGACGCCGATGCGTTCCATGCCCAGGGCGAGGATGCATGCGGTCATGCCCGACCCGCAAGTGACAATGGGGGCGGTTCCCGCCGCCGTGGAGAATATTTCGCGCAGCCTGTCGGGCTCGGCAAAGCGTCCCTCTGCATCGGTCAGTTCCGTGAAGGGCATGCAGGATGCCCCGGCCATGTGACCCGAAGACAGTCCCGGCCGCGGCTCTGGCGCGGCCCCGGCGAACCGGTCCCGGGATCTTGCGTCAATCACGGTTTCGCCGCCCGCGGCGATCCGCGCGGCCAGGTCCGGTCCGGACAGAACACGGTTTTCATCAAGCGACCATTCGGTCCGCGTTGCCGTGGTCACGTCGCTTTCACCCGTCTCCACCTGATGCCCGGAAGCGGTCCATGCGGTCAGGCCGCCGTCCAGAACGTAACTGTCCTGCAACCCGAACAGCCGCAGGGTGAACCAGACGCGTGGCGCGCTGAAATGGTTGGCGCTTCGGTCGTAGACAACGACTGGCCGCGTGCCGTCGATTCCGAGGTTCGCCATCGCACTTGCGAAGGTCTCTGTCCCCGGCAGCATATGCGGCAGGTCGCTGTCCTTGTCCGCGATCTGGTCGATTTCGAACTGCCGTGCGCCGGGAAGGCGCGCGGTGTCGAAATCGCGGCGGCTCCGCTCCGGATCGGGCGGAAGGTAGTAGGTCGCGTCTAGGACGATGACCTTGTCCAGATTGTCGGCAAGCCAGTCGGCGGTCACCAGCGGGTCGGTCATTCTGCGGCTTCCCTTGTCGGCGCCGGGGGCAGGATCTTGCCCGGGTTCATCAGGTCTTCGGGGTCGAGTGCGGCCTTGATGCGGCGCATGAGGGTCAGCGCGGGGCCGTGTTCGGCCTCCATGTACTTGCGCTTGCCCAGTCCCACCCCGTGTTCGCCGGTGCAGGTGCCGTCGCAGGCCAGTGCCTTTTCCACAATGGCAGAATTGATATGCGACACCGCGTCCAACTCTGCGCCGGAGGCCGGGTCGACCGAAAACACGACGTGAAAGTTGCCGTCGCCCACATGGCCCATGATCGAGGCCGGCACAGCGCAGTCCTTCATCAGCGCCTTTGCATGGTCGATGCATTCGGGCAGCTTCGACAGCGGCACGCAGACATCGGTTGCCCAGCCCCGGCAGCCCGCCCTTTGATTGACGGTGGCGGTATAGGCATTGTGCCGCGCCTTCCACAGCCTGTTGCGGTCTTCTTCCAGCTCGGCCCAGCGGAAATTCCCGGCCCCGTTGGCGTCGGCAATCTCGCCGAAGAGCGCGACCTGCTCCGCGACCCCGGCCTCGGAGCCGTGGAACTCCACGAAGAGGGTATCGGCCACGGCCTCGTTCAGGTTGGAATAGGCGTTGACCGCACGAATACAGCCATCGTCCAGGTATTCGACCCGCGCCAATGGCAGCCCGACCTGTATCGCCTCGATCGCCGTGCGCGAGGCCGCGGAGGGATCGGGAAAGGTGCAGACCGCCGCGCGCACAGCTTCGGGCCGGCCATATAGTTTCAGCGTGACTTCGGTGATAATGCCCAGCGTGCCTTCGGACCCCACCATCAGATGGGTCAGGTCATAACCGGCCGAAGATTTGCGCGCGCGCCGCGACGTGCGGATGACCTCGCCGTCCGGCGTCACCACTGTCAGACTGAGGACGTTTTCGCGCATCGTGCCATATCGGACTGCATTGGTGCCCGAGGCGCGCGTTGCCGCCATCCCGCCGAGCGAAGCATGGGCGCCGGGGTCGATCGGAAAGAACAGGCCCGTGTCGCGCAGGTGGACGTTGAGTTCCTCACGGTTGACACCTGCCTCGACCGTGCAATCCAGATCCTGGGGGCGCACATCGAGAATGCGGTTCATGCGGTTCAGGTCGATGCTGACACCACCGCGGACCGTGCAGGTATGGCCCTCCAGCGACGAGCCTGCGCCATGCGCCACCATCGGAACACGGTACTTGCCGCAGATCTTCACGATCCGGGCGACCTCGTCGGTGCTTACCGGCCAGACCACGGCATCGGGCGGGGCGGGCGTGTGATGCGCCTCGGTGCCGGCGTGATGATCGCGATCAGCCTGCTTTTCCGAAAAACGGTCCCCCAGCAGCGTGGCCAATGCCACATGGGCTTCATCGGCAAGGGGCATGTCTGTCAGACCTCTCTTTTTTGCCGCGCGAGGCGCACCAGCGGGCTGACGATCTGAGCCAGCAGGATCAGGACGATGCATGCGGTCAGGACAGCGCTGATTGGGCGGGTGACGAAGGTCGAGAATTGGCCGTCCGACAACATTAGCGAACGGCGGAAATTCTCTTCCATCAAGGGGCCCAGTACGAGGCCCAGAACCAGCGGCGCCGCCGGAAAGCTCAAGAGCCGGAGCACGTATCCCAGAACGCCGAAGGCCAGCAACTGATAGATGTCGAAGATCGAGTAACGGATCGAGTAGGTGCCGATCACGACAAGCACCAGAATCGCCGGATAGAGCAGCTTGTACGGGATCCGCAGCATCGAGACCCAAAGCCCGATCATCGGAATGTTGAAGACCAGCAGGATCAGGTTTCCCAGCCAGAAACTGGCGACCAGACCCCAGAACATCTCCGGTGTCTCGTTCAGCATCTGCGGACCCGGATTGACGCCATGCACGATCATCGCGCCAAGCAGCAGCGCCATGACCGCGTCACCGGGCACACCCAGCGTCAGTGTCGGAATGAATGCGGTCTGGGCGGCGGAGTTGTTGGCGGCTTCCGGCCCGGCAACGCCCTCGACGATGCCCTGGCCGATCCTGGCGCGATTCTTGGCAAACCTCTTCTCCGTGGCATAGGAAAAGAACGAGGCGATCGTCGATCCCGTTCCCGGAAGTGCCCCGAAGAATGAGCCGATGGCCGATCCGCGCCAGATTGCCGGCAAGCTGTCCATCATTTCCTGTCGCGTGGGGATCATCGACCGCATCGAGACCTTGCCACTTGGGGCGGGACGGTCCCCTTTGCCAATGTTGGACAGGATTTCCGACAGGCCGAACAACCCCATGGCCGAGGCGACCAGGCTAACGCCGTCCATCAGCTCGAACTGGCCGTAGACAAAGCGCATGGTGCCGGACGTGAGGTCCAGCCCGACAATCCCCAGCAGCACGCCCAGCACGACCATGGCAAGTCCGCGCACGGCCGACCCCTCGGAAAGGGTCGAGGCGGCGACGAGGCCAAGCGCCATGAGCAGGAAGTATTCCTGACTGCCAAAGCGCAGGGCGAATTCTGCCAGCGCCGGGGAAAAGCCCGCCATCAACAGGATACCGATGCTGCCGCCGATGAAGGAGGCGACCGCCGACAGGAACAGGGCAGCGCCCGCCCGCCCGTTCTTCGTCATCTCGTAGCCGTCCATGCAGATGACCGCCGAGGAGGCCGTCCCGGGCAGACGCAGAAGGATCGAGGCGACCGAGCCGCCGTACTGGGCGCCGTAATAGATTCCCGCCAGCATGATCAGCGCATCGGTCGGTGAGATATAATAGGTCAGCGGCAGCAGCATGGAGATGGCCGCCAACGGTCCGACGCCGGGCAGGACGCCGATGAACATGCCGATGGAGACGCCGACAAAGCAGAACATCAGCGTCTCCCAGGACAGGGCGACCTGGAAACCGAGGATGAGGTTGTCGATCATGACGTCACCCAAGGCGGCAGCATGCTCAATTGCAGGTTCAGGGCGACCACGAAGATCAGCCAGACCATTGCGACCACGACGATCACGAGGGTTACCAGTTCACGCAGGGTCCGGCCCCGTTCGGCCAGCGCAGAGACGACCAGCAGCAATGCAATGGCGATAGCGCCGCCCAGAAAGGGATAGGTCACGCCGAACAGTACGATGGCGCCCAACAGGTAGATCACGGGACGAATCTGTCCGAATTCGACGCGCTCATTCGGATTCTGCCAGCCTTCGACCAGCAGCATGCAGCCAAACAGGATGAAAAGCACACCCAGGAGTGCCGGAAAGTACCCCGGCCCCATCGCATCGGGCGTTCCCAGTCGAAGGCCGACCACTTCCGAAAACGTGACCCCGGCTAGGATGAAAAGCAAAAGCGCACCCAGGCCCGATTTCGACGTCAATGCTGCGGTAAAACGGTTTTGCATGGCGGTTTCCTCCCCACGCGGTTTCAGGACTAGCGTCCCCGAAAGACCGGTTTTTCCTTGTTGCGGAACGCTGTCAGAGCATCCGCCGCGTCCTGGCTGTTCATCACTTTCTCCACGCGGCGCGTGGTGTCGAACAGCGACTGGATCGGCGTTTCGCCGATAGTGTCCAGGCTCAGCCGCTTGAGCATCTCTACGACCAGCGGCGCGTTCTCCGCAAGCTGGCGGGCCATGCGCCGTGCCTCGATGACATGCTCGCCCGCTGGAACCAGCCGGTTGGCCATGCCGCACTCATAGGCACGCTGTGCCGTCAGCGGATCACCCAGCAGCATCATTTCAAGCACAACCCGCAACGGGCCGCGATTGACCAGCGCCGTCACACCGCCCTTGGCCACGCCGATCCGCGCCTCGGGGTAGATCAGTTCGGCATCCTCGGTCAGCACGACGAAATCGCACATCATCGCCAGGACAAGACCGGCGCCGATCGCCTTGCCGCTGATCGCGGCGATGATCGGCTTATCGCATTGGAAGCCGAATTCCGGCACACCTTGCCAGAACAAAGCGGGCGGATCGGTCAGGTCGGCCCCGGCGCAGAACACCTTGTCGCCCTCGGCCTTCAGGATAGCCACGCGGGCCTCACCCTCGGCAAACCGGTCCCAGCAGGCCCGCAAATCGGCGAACATCTGCGACGTCATCGCATTGCGCTTTTCGGGGCGACTGATCGTGATCTCTGCGATCCCGTCCGCCTCTTCATACAGGATATTCTCGAAGTTCATGTTCTGCCCCCCGGACCTGAACGGAAAAAGGGCCGCCAACTGACGCCAGCGGCCCTTCGGGAAAAATATCCTCAGTTGATCGAGATACCCGCGGAATCGCGGATCGCAGTGAAGATCGCCGTATCTTTCTCGACGACAGCGTCGGTCGCCGCCGGATCGCGGTAGGCCGGCAGCAGACCCATCTTCAGCACCTGCTCCTTATAGGCGTCGCTGGCAACCATGGCCTCGAGAGGCGCGCTCATCTGCGCGATGACCGCCGGGTCGGTTCCCTCGGGCGCGAAGATGCCGAACCAGCCGCTCAGCGTGATGTCATAGCCCTGCTCAACGGCCGTCGGAACATCGGGATAGGCGGGATGCCGGTCCGGTGCGAGCGCGGCAATGACGTTCATCTTGTCGCTGTCGATCTGGCGGGTAACCGCCGGATCCGCCATGAACTCGATCTCGCCCGAAAGGATGGCGGCGACGGCGTCGTTGCTGCTCTGATAGGGAATATGCGTGGCCTCGGTGCCGCTTTCCTGAAGAAAGTAGATCGTGGCGAACTGGCCGTTCGAGCCGACGCCGGCAGAGCCGTACTTCGCCTTGTTCTCTTTCAGGTAGGTCACGAAACCGTCCAGATCGGTGACGCCCGCGCCAGCACCGACACCAACGAATGTGACTGCGTCAGCCGTCGTCGCGACGCCGGCGAAGCTGTCGACCGGGTCGTAGGACACGGCCGGATTGATGATTGGCTGGATCGCGTTGGTGGCGTTGTTGCCGAAAAAGATCGTGTAGCCGTCATTCGGCGCGCCGGCGGCCAGGGTTGCGCCGACAACACCGCCCGCGCCCGGCTTGTTCTCGATCACGACGGGCTGGCCGATCGCCTCGGCGATCGCATCCGCAGCCAGACGGGCCAGGATGTCGGTGGTGCCACCGGGGTTGTAGGGAACGATCATTGTGACCGGCTTGGTCGGCCAATCCTGTGCAAAGGCCGTTCCACCGAGCATCGAAAGCCCAGCAGCCGCGAGCAACAGTCTCCTCGAAATCATAGCAATTCCTCCCTGTGTCAACTTTCGGCCGTACTTGGCCATTTCTCCCTTCGATCAGTGCTAGCATGTCGCTATTTGTTGCGCAATAATTAATCATGTTCTATATATCAGAACGATTGCGAAGCTTCGAATGCTTTGCGATATGTTCGATCAGGAGGTCCAATGGACAGTACGTTATTGAAAGGTCTGGACGTTCTGGAACGCATCGTGGCCGATGACGATCCGGTCGGCGTGTCCTCTCTGGCACGAGAGCTTGGCCTGCCCAAAAGCAATGTGCATCGCACGCTGACCTCGCTCCGCGAGGCCGGTTACCTGGGCTTCGATCCCGATTCGCGGCGGTATTACCCGTCGTTGAAACTGACGCAGATGGGCAGCCGGATCGCGGCGCGCTTCCCATTCCGGACAGCGGTGTATCCGGTGCTCGAAGGGCTCGTGGAGCAGACCGGCGAAAGTGCGCACTTCGTCTATCTCGATGGCACGAGCGTGATCTTCATCGCCAATGCCCTGCCTTCAAAAAGCGTAGCCTCGGTGGTCCCCGACAACCTTTCCCTGCGCTGGGACGACACTGCCTTTGGCATTGCAATCGCCTCGGCGCTGCCCGAAAGGAAGGCGGAAATACTGATGCAAGACGAAGAAGCGGCGCCCGGGTCCCGGGAAAATCTCGAGGCCGCAAGAAAGGATGGGATCGCAATGATCCGGCGTCATCAGACACGGCGCATTTTCGAGATCGCGGCACCCGTGCGTTCCGGTTGGGACACTATCATCGGCGCCATCGGTGTTACCGGTCCCGCGATGCGCTTTTCCGAGTCCGATCTGCCCGGCCACATGCAGGCTGTGCGCGATTTTGCCAGCCGTGCCTTTGCCGAAACGGCACCGAGGTCGCCGGGGCAAACCGAAAAAGACGGACACGGAAAAGACGGGCCCGATAAAATTGGAACTGACCCGCAATGATCAAATCCGTGGCAAAGGCGCTTCGGCTGCTCGAGATTCTGTCGGAGGCCGAGGGGGCAATGCGGCTGCGCGACGTCGCGGCAACGGCCGGGATAACCCGCTCAAACGCCTTCGGGATGCTGCAGGCGCTGCGCGAGCTGGGGTATGTCCGTCAGACCGAAGACGGGTCGCAATACGAACTTACGCTCAAGGTCTTCGAGATTGGCGCGCGAAAGGTCGCCTCCAATTCCCTGATCGCGGCCGCCCATCCGATCCTGAAACGCCTGTCCGAACAGGTGGACGAGAATGTCATGATCAGCATCCGTGAGGGGCTGACCAGCCTTGTCGTCGACCGGATCGAGAGCCGCGCCTTTGTCCGCACCTTCGCCTATCTCGGCGCGCGTGCCCCGCTGCATGCGGTTTCCGGCGGCAAGGTGCTGCTCGCCTTCGCGCCACAGGAGGTCATCGACGAGGTGTCGCGGAACCTGACCCCGTTCACCGAGAACACCATCACCGATCCCGCACGGCTTGCCGAAGAGATCGCGACGATCCGCGCGCGTGGTTATGCGACCGCGATCCACGAGGTCAACGAAGCGGCCCGCGGGGTCGCGGCGCCGATCCAGTCGCGCCACGGCGAGGTGTCCGCAGCGATCAGCATATCCGGCCCCATGGAAGAATTGAGCCCAGAATTGATCGAGCGCTATGCAGCAATGCTCAAGGAGCACGCCGGGCTGATCGAGCGGGCCTGGCCGGACGGTCGCCACTAGACTTGGGCCCGCATCTGTTTGACCGGAGGTAATGAAATGTCTTGGGGCTTTTGCAAATGGTCACAAGGCGTCGGGTGATGGCAGGGTGACGCACGTTTTCGGTCAGGCCCTCTGCGCCTTCCCGGTTCGCCACCCTTCGGAAGCGCCCTAGGCGTTCAGCGTGCCGCGTCCATCCAATGCGAGGGCGTCGGTTTCCGTGATCCGGAACGGGTTCACCTCGAAATCCACCAGCCTGTCGCCCAGATCGGGACCCAGCCAGGACAGCCGCGCGATGGCCTCGCAGGCGGCATCCACCGCCACCGGCGCCTGCCCTCGGCTTCCCGCCAGAAGCGGCCAGATTCGCAGGGATTCCAGCATCTCCCGCACATCCCCCGGAGTGACCGGCGCGCGGCGCTGGACCACATCGCGCAATAGCTCCACGTGGATGCCACCCGCGCCGATCACCAGTTGCGGGCCGAAGCCGGGCTCGCCGGTCATCCCGACGATCAGTTCGACCCCGGCACCGATCATCTGCTGAATGTCGACTCTGATCTCGGCCCCGGGCGCGGCGCTGGCAATCGCTGCCGCGACGTCGGCATAGGCCGCGCGCAGGGACGTTTCGTCGTTCAAACCGACCTTGACGAGGCCAAGATCGCTCTTGTGGACCACGTCGGGCACAACGCCTTTCAGCACCACCGGATAGCCGATTTCACCGGCGGCGGTGACTGCGGCGTCCACATCGCGGGTCAATGTCGCCTTTGGCACCGGAACGCCGTAGGACTGAAGGATTTCCTTGGCTTCCGGCTCGGTCAGGAACCCTTGGCCGGCGATCTCCGGCTGTCGGAGGTCAGCGGGTCGATCCGGCTCCGACGCCCGCACGCCCGATTGGACGGCAAGACCCCCGCCATAGGCTTCGAGCAACCTGTACAGATCGTCGGTGCGTTGGATGAACGGCATTCCGGCCTCCAGCACCATGTCGCGCAATTCCGGGCCAAAACGCGACAGGTTCATCACCAGAACCACCGGCTTCTGTCCCCGCTTCCATAGCTCGATCACATGCTCGACCGATTGCGGCATCAGCGGTTGCGGGGTCATGACATAGACAAAGATACCAACGTCGGGATCGTCATGGACGGCGTCGATGGCCCGTGCGAACACGCCGAACTCCAGCGTGCCACGATGGCCGCCCAGATCGAGCGGATTGTTCTGGTGTGAGCCGGGGTAGTCCTGACCCAGTTGCGCGCGGGTTTCGGCGGCAAAGTCGACAAGGTGCAGATCATGCAGGGCCATCTGGTCGGCCATGATCGCCGCCCCGCCTCCCGAGCCACATACTATGCCGGTCGCCGCCGCCTTCGCGGGCGGATTTGCCGACAGCACCCCTGCGCAAAGGATCATCGCGTCGGGATCGTCCATCACGATCACCCCGGTCTCACGGCACAAGGTTTCGAAAGCCGAATACGATCCCGCAAGGCTGGCCGTATGCGACTTGGCCAGTCGGGTTCCTGCATCGGTCCGTCCGGCCTTGACCACAAGCACCGGCTTGCCGGCCTGTCGCGCCCGCAGGCACAGGTCGCGGAACCGGGCGGGCGATTTCAATCCCTCGACATAAAGGCAAATGACACGGGTGCCGGCATCCTCGATGAATCCCTCGAAGAAATCGCACAGTTCCAGGTCCGCCTGGTTGCCGACGGTGACCATGCCGGACAGGCCGACGCCGTGATCGTAGGCCTGCAGGAACAGCGTCCCCATCATCGCCCCGCTCTGGCTGACAAAGGCGACACCGCCCTTGGGCAGGGTCTTTGCGTAGCGCAGGGTCGGGGTCGAGGACAGGGCGAGGTCGGCCCCCGGCACGATCATCCCCATGCAGTTCGGACCGATCAGCCGCATGTTGTACTGACGGGCGATCTCGACGATCCGGGTTTCAAGCGCCGCACCTTCGGCGCTGAACTCGCCGAGCTGGGCAGTGATCACCACGCAGGCTCCGATACCGGCCTTGCCGCAATCCTCGATGCTCTTTTCGAGCAATGCCGCCGGCACCGCCAACAGGGCAAGGTCGACCGGCTCCGGGATGTCGGCGATGGACTTGAAACACGGGATCTCCAGCACAGCGTCGCGCTTTGGATTGACCGGCAGAACCCGGCCTTTGTAACCGTGATCGAGCAGATGATGCAGGATGCGTCCACCGAACTTCGAATAGTCCTCCGAAGCGCCGACCAAGGCGATGGATTGCGGATTGATGATGCGGTCAATCGCGACGGGGTCAGTACGTTTGAACAAGGATCCCTCCGGATGGTTGTTCCGTTATTTGGAACGACGCTGTTTATTAGAATACATACATCAGTTTTCTGGGGCTCCTGTCAAGTCCACAATCACCAACGAGCCCGGCACAGGCCGTGAAAGCCCGAAGCGCGGCTTGTACATCTGGCAAGAAACCGGCCCGCGCGGACGCGCGCGAACGCACCCGACCTCCAGTGAGGTCGCTTTGAACGCCACGCGATCGCGGGTTCTTGTGGAAATTCTGCGCCGTCCATGGGCAATCACCTCGATCTTGCAGAGACCACGTCGCCGCCCCCAGATCGACCAGTTCACCGGGGTCGTTTTCAAGGTTGAAGAGCATCGGGCGATGACTGCGCTCGAAGTGGATCATTTTCCAGGTCCTGTCGGCGGCCATGAACATGCGTCCGTCCTTTGGGTCAATGCTAAGGCGATCGCACGTCAGGCTCGCCGAGAAATCGAATTCGCAGATGCAGTAATCACGCCTGGGCGCCGCGTCGCCCCGGATCATCGGCAGCAGAGACTGAGCTTCAAGTACGTGATCAAGTTTGGTGGAGTCGCCACCCGCCTCGTCGACGAAGGTCGGCGCCAAGTCGATACCTTCCACCAGGGCATCGCTCACCGTGCCGAGTGTTGCATCGGCCCGGACGTATGGATCGAAAATTATCAAAGGCATGCCGCGTGCCAAAGCACCTTGCGTTCGGAATGCTGGATCGGCACGCCGCCCTGCCAAAGGTCGGCCACAGGGCGGGCGTGTTGCGTGAAGACGTCGGTCAGCATGATCTCCAGCGCCGCGCGAATGTCGGCACAGGCCGGATCCACGGCCAGGTTCCGTGTTTCTCCGGGGTCGTCTCCGAGTTTGAAAAGCTCGTCCTCGAACGCGGCACCCGGGCCATCCTTGAAACGTTTGAAGCAAGCCCATTTCGGCGTGCGCACGACGCTGGTTTCTTCCTGCTCCGAAATGACCGCGTCCTCGCCCCGGGCTTCGCCAGTCCCCGTGGCCAACGGTTTGAGGGTGCGGCTGGGCAGTCTCATCCGGTGTTGATCGCTGGGCTGACCGGCGCAATTGAGCAGCGTGGCAAAGAGATCCATGTTCGACACCATGGCCGCCGAGCGTTGCCCCGGTGCCATGCTGCCCGGATGGCGCAGGATCAGGGGCACGGAATGGGCGGCACGATGCGTGTCGGCGGGATAGGTCGCCGTACCATGCCTCCAGAATCCGTGATGGCCCAGCGACAAGCCGTGATCCGAGGTGAAGACAAGGATCGTGTCCTCTGCCAAGCCAAGCCGATCGAGGGTGTCCATCACCCGGCCCACGTTGTCGTCGATCATCGAGACTTGCGCATAGTCGTTGCGCAGCGTCGGCATGTCCTTCGGCGCGCGCTATGTCTTTGAGCAATCCAACCCGCAAACCGCAGAACAGCCGCTGACGATAAGTTAGTCGAATTCCAGTTCTCGGGTCATGACATGGTTTCCTCCCGGGGCGGTGTCTCAGCGCCTGAGGCACCTTTTGGGGCCGCAGGCGCTGGCCGGGCCCGGGCCCGGGCCGGTCATGTCTGCTGGTTCAATTCAGGGCCATTCGGGCGATTTCGCTGGCGGCATGTGCGTGATCCTCGGGGGTCATGTTGTTTCGTCCTCGACGGTGTTGCGCAGGGTGCCTATTCCGCGCGCTTCGACCTCGACCACGTCGCCGGGTTTGAGGTATTGCGGCGGGTCGAGCCGCGCGCCGGATCCGGTGGGGGTGCCGGTGACGATGATGTCGCCCGGCTCCAGCGTCATGAAGGTCGAGATATATTCGATCTCGCGCCGGATCGGAAACATCATGCGGCTGAGCACGTCGTCCTGCCGGACCTCGCCATTCACCCGCGTTATGATGCGCGCCTCGTCCAGTTGCGCAGGCTCGGTGAAGGGCACCAGCCAGGGCCCCATCGCGCCGGAGCGGTCCCAGTTCTTGCCCTGGGTGACGTTGAACTTGGCGTGCCGGACCCAGTCGCGGATGGTGCCCTCGTTGCAGAGCGTGAGCGCGGCGATGTGGTCATAGGCCTCGGTCCGGGCAATGCGCCGCCCGCCCTTGCCGATGACCACGGCAACCTCACCCTCGTAATCGAGCGTGTGGTTTTCCGGCGGGCGGATCAGCGGGCGGTCATGGCCGGTGAAGCCGCTGGCAAAGCGCGGAAACAGCGACATGTATTTCGGCTGATCGCTGCCGTCCTTGTACTCGGCATTGCGGTCCGGAAAGTTCACGCCGACGCAGAGGATGCGGCGCGCGTTGGGCAGGACCATCTCGTATTGCACATCCGTGTGGGTGACGGGCCTGCCCTCGGCGGCCTGCGCCAGGGCGCCCAGCCCATCCGCCTGCACCGCGTCGAACAGTGTCGGCCACTCAGGGAAGGCGTCGTTCAGGGCGATCATGCCCGCGTCGGTGACGGCGCCGTAAAAGCTGCCGCCCTGCGCGGTGTAGGTTGCAAATTTCATGGGGTCCCTCATGGCGCGATGATCGGGCTGGCCTTGATGGTCGAGTCCCGCGTCTCGACCCCGACAAAGGTGGTGCCGTGCTTGAACCACGACTCTGGCGCGGGCGCCCCCCACAGCGTCTGACGCTGCGGGTCCTTCAGGTCCCACTTGATCGGCTCCAGGTCCGGGTCGACGGTCTGGTAGTCCGAGCAGTAGATCTCGATCCGGTGACCGTCGGGGTCGAGGATATAGAGGAAGAAGGCGTTCGAGATGCCGTGCCGGCCCGGTCCGCGTTCGATGTTGGAGACGTAGCCGGAGGTCGCCATCAGGTCGAGCAGGTCGATGATGTTCAGCGGCGTCGGCACCCAGAAGGCAACGTGATGCATCCGAGGTCCGGTGCCATTGGTAAAGGCCATGTCATGCACGCCGCCCTTGCGGTGCAGCCAGGCCGCCCAGAGCTTCTTGCTGTCCTCGTCTTCGGTGTATTCGGTCACCCGGAACCCGAAGTCCGAATAGAACGCGACCGAGGCATCCACGTCGTGGCTGAAGCAGTTGAAGTGGTCGATGCGCAGCGGCTTCACGCCCCGGTACAGCGCGTATTTCTGGTGGATCGGCGACAGCCGGTCCATCTTGTGATAGAATTCCAGCGGGATGCCCATGTTGTCCGAGGTCAGCAAGGTGCGGCCCTGGTAGGGGCGCTTGACCCAATCGGTCGGCCGGCCCTTGGCCTTGAAGTAGGCCTCGGCCTTGTCCAGATCGCCTTCGTCAAAGGTCTTGAAGCCCATGACCTCGACGGTGCCGGGCTGATCCGATTTTTGCAGGATCACGCAGTGATGGCCGCGTTCCTCCATCGCGCGCAGGTAGACATGGCCGTCGCTTTCATCCGTCACCTGCAGGCCGAGGATCTCGGTGTAGAACGTCTTTGACGCGGCCAGGTCGGACACGTTCAGGCAGACATGGCTCAGGCGGATGGTGTTGAACTCGGGGTAGAGATTGGGGGCGGGAACGGGCATCGGGATCTCCTCAAATCCGAAGGGTCATGTCGCGGGGTCGGTACAGGGCGGGTTTGCGGGCTCCGGGGGCCGGGCCACGTCCATCAGCTTGCGCCCAGTTTCGTAATCTTGTGCTGACCCAGCGCAAAGCCGATGTGCTTCTGCTCCATGTAGAACTCGAACGACCAGTCGCCGCCGTCGCGGCCGATGCCGCTGGCCTTGACGCCGCCGAAGGGCGTCGGCAGGTGGCGGACGTTTTCCGAGTTCACCCAGATCATCCCGGCCTCCAGCCTGTCGGTGAAGCGCAGCGCGCGGGTCAGGTCGTTGGTCCAGACATAGCCGGTAAGGCCATAGGGAATGTCATTGGCGATCTGCAGCGCCTCCTCCTCGGTCGAGAACGGGATCGAGGTCAGCACCGGGCCAAAGATCTCTTCCTGCGCGATGCGCATCTGGTTGCTGGCATTGGTGAACAGCGTGGGCCGCACGAAAAAGCCCTGATCGCCAACCGTCTCGCCTCCCGCCGCGACGGTTGCACCATCTTCGCGGGCGATGTCGAAATAGCGGGTGACCTTGTTGTAATGCTCTTCCGTCACCAGCGGCCCGATCTCGGTCGCCGGGTCCAGCGGGTGGCCGACCTTGATGGCGTTGACCCGTTCCACCAGCCCGGCCTCGAAGTCCGCGCGGATCGTGTCCTGCACCAGAAGGCGCGAGGAGGAGGTGCAGCGCTCGCCGTTGATCGAGTAGATCATGAAGATCACCGCATCCAGCGCCCGCTCCAGGTCGGCGTCGTCAAAGACGATGACCGGGTTCTTGCCGCCCAGTTCCAGATGGTTGCGCTTGAGCGTATCGGCGCCCTGTTTGGTGATCATGCTGCCGGTGCGGCTCTCGCCGACAAAGGCGATGGCCTTGATTTTCGGGTGTTCGCAGAGCGCGCGGCCGGCACCCTCGCCAAAGCCGTTCACGGTGTTCAAGACGCCCGGCGGCAGGCCCGCCTCCTCGGCGATCTCGATCAGCAGCCGCGCGGTCAGCGGCGAGGCCTCGGCCGGCTTGTGCACCACCGTGCAGCCGGCGGCCAGGGCCGGCGCGATCTTCCAGGTCGACAGCATGAACGGCGTGTTCCACGGCGTGATGACCCCCACCGGGCCGATCGGCACCCGTGTCGTGATGTTCATCAGCGTCGGCGATTTCAGGTGCCGGCCATCGCGGGCCTGCACCACCTGGTCGGCGAAATAGCGAAAGTTCTCGGCCCCGCGCAGCGCCGCCTTGGACATGAACTTCAGCGCCTGCCCGGTGTCCCAGCACTCACACAGCGCGATTTCCTCGGCCCGCGCCTCGATGCCCTCGGCGACGCGGATCAGGATCTTCTTGCGCTCCAGCGCGGGCATGTCGCGCCAGGCGGCAAAGGCCGCGTGTGCAGCATTGGCCGCCGCGTCGATGTCCTCGGCGGTGCCATGCGCCACGTCGCAGATCACCGATCTGTCCACCGGCGAGGTCGACCGGAACCCCCCTGCCCCGCCCGCAACATCCTTGCCGCCGATGCGGTTCAGGATGCCGGTCTCCCGGAAGCGTTGCAGATAGCCGTTCAGTTTCGCGATATTGTCGTCAAGCGCGCTCATGCGATGTCCTCCAGGGGGTCGCGGACATGTCCGGGGTTCCGGCAAGGATCGGCGCCGATGTCCCGCATCCCGGCGACGGCCCGATCGGGGTTTGCCGGGGACTCTACAGGACCGTGCGGCAACCGGATTGTCATTAACAAGTTAATTGTTGCTAAGTTAAGTAATTTGGTGCCCCGTTGTCAAGACCTGAATCACAGTGCATGTGACCCTCAAGACAGATACCGAGGCCCCCATGACGTCCAGACTCCCTTCGACGACCCGGTCCCTGCCCATCGCGCTGATCCGCGCGCGCGAGGGCGTGATGTCCCCGATCCGCGACATGCTTGCCGAGACCGGGATCACCGAACAGCAATGGCGCGTGCTGCGCGTGCTGTCCGAGCATGGCCGGGTGGACACCAAGACCCTGACCGACCGCTCCAGCCTGCTGTTCCCCAGCGTGACCCGGATCGTGGCGACGCTGCGCGAAAAGGGCCTGATCACCCAGACCCGCGACGACGTCGACCGCCGGCGCCAGTTTATCGAGATCACCCCCCAAGGCCAGAAATTCATCGACGATCATACCGACCAGGCCGCCCGGATCGTCGAAGGCTTCAAGACAACCATGGGGCCACAAAACTACGAATTGCTGCTCGACCTGCTGGCGCTCCTCGACCCCGGCGCACGCGACTGACCCCGCACCGTCCCCTCAGCACACCAGGCGTCAAATATCTCAAGGGCCTTGTCCGCAAATTCCGCGTCGTTGATGTGGCAATCAATCCTGCAGACAACGACATTCTTCGGCAGCGACTCCTCGAGCGTATCCAGAAACTGCACCAACCCCGCCTTGTCGTGAAGATCCGCCCCTTCGCGGTCCCATTCACCAAGCCCACGCTCAGGCAGGATCAGCGCGACGGGGGCCTTGGCGGTTGCCAACTGGCGGGCGTGGGCGCGGGCCACCGTCTTGCGCTCTTCGGTGTCCAGCACCACTGAGGTCAGCAGGCGGTTGTGCGCGTGCTTGGGGTGATCGGTCCACTTCTCTGGCAGCGGTTGCCAGCCGACAATGTCCACCAAATCATAGCATCCGGGCGCCACAATCTGCGGCGTCCCGTTGAAGCCTGCATTGGTCAGCCGGTCCGCCCCGGCCGAAATGTTGGAGCCGTGGACGTGATTGCCCAGCTCCTGCGTGCAGAAATCGAAGACGCAGGCAAAGGCCCCCTGCCCCGCAAGGCTTTCAAACGCGCGTCCACCCATCCCCGTGGCATGAAACACGGCGACCTCGAAACCACGCGCTTCCAGCGCTGGTATCAGCGGGATCACGTATTTCAACGCCGAGGTGCCCAGCGACATCATCCCGATCAGCGGCTTGTCCGGATCGGGTTTCTGAACCGCACGCGCGGCCCCCACCACCGCACCCGCGGCCTGCGACAGCGAGGCCTTGCACACGGAATTCAACCCATACAGCCCGCCCGCCCAGAGGATCATCTGGGCATCAGCCGCCAGACGTTCCGGCGGAATCAGCGGAGAGAACGACACCGTGGACACGATGTATTTCGGCACACCAAGCGGAAGGGCCAAGGCCACATCCAGCGCCAGATCCGTGCCCATCGTGCCGCCCAGCACGATCATCCCGTCAAACGCACCTTCGGCATAGAGCCGCGCGGCAAGCAGGCTGGCCCCTTTGGCCATGATCTGCATGGCGTGGTTTTCATCGCCGCTGTCGATGGCCGCCTTGATCGAACTGCCGCCCTCTCCGGCGACGTCATGTTTGGAGTAATCCGTCGGCTGGGACGGATCGCCCAACACCGACACATCCATCGTCACGACGGCGGCACCCTGATCGCGGATCACACCGGCAAGATAGCCCAGTTCGTCGTCCTTGGTGTCAAACGTGCCGATCACCAGAATGGTCTTGTCGGTCATGGCGCCCCCCTAAAGCTTGATCCAGGCAGTCTTGAGATTGATATATTTTTCAATTGCATGCAGAGACTTGTCGTGCCCGTTTCCCGACTGACCCACGCCGCCCAAAGGCACCGTGCCATCCGCGCCGCCATAGGTGTTCACATGCATGAGTCCCGTGCGCACATCGCGTATCATGCGGTGGGCGCGGCCGAGGTTCGACGTCCAGACCGCACCGGCAAGGCCATAGACCGTGGAATTGGCGATCCGCACCGCCTCGGCATCGGTTTCGAATGGGGTGACGGCCAAGACCGGGCCAAAGACCTCCTTTTGCGCCAGCGTTGCATCGGGTGTGACACCGGTGACGACGGTCGGCGCCATGTAATAGCCGCCCGTCTCGGCCAGGATGCGACCGCCGCCGGTGACGACCTTGCCGCCTTCGGCCCGCGCGGTGTCGACGAACCGCAGGTTCTGCGTCAGCTGGATTTCGGAGTTCACCGCCCCGATATGCGTGTCCACCTTCAGCGGATCACCAACACGCATGGCCTCTGCCGCCTTGGCGACCTCGGCGACAAATTCATCATGGATCGCGGCCTCGACCAGCAGACGAGAGCCGGCGACGCAGACCTGACCGGAATTGCGGAATATGCCGGCGGCGGTCACCTGAGCCGCCTCGGCAAGGTTTGGCGCGTCGGCAAACACGATATTCGGGGATTTGCCGCCGAGTTCCAGATACACGCGTTTCATGTTGGAGCGGGCGGAATATTCCATCAGCCGCCGCCCGGTGCCGCCCGAACCGGTAAAGACCAGAACATCCACGTCCATCGAAAGGCCCATCGCCTCGCCCACGACCGCCCCCTCGCCCGTCACCGCGTTCAGGACGCCGGGCGGCAGGCCCGCCTCCAGCGCCAGTTCGCACATGCGCATCAAAGTCAGAGAGGCCGTTTCCGCAGGCTTCAGCACCACCGAATTTCCCATCGCCAGAGCCGGGCCCAGCTTCCACGCGCCGATCATCATGGGAAAGTTCCACGGGATAATCGCGCCGACAACGCCCACCGGCTCTTTCTGGATCAGGCCCAGAACGTCACCCGCGGTCGGGGCGATCTCGCCATAGATCTTGTCCAGCGCCTCGGCGTAGTAGCGGATCGTGCCCGCCGCAGAGCCCGGCTCTGCCTTCAGCGCCATGCCGATCTCAGTGCCGTTGTCACGGACCCCAAGCACGGCCAGTTCCAGCGCGTTGGCCTCGATCAGATCGGCCCACTTCGACAACACCTTCTTGCGGGCCGCCGGCGGCTGACCTGCCCAGCGCCGGTCCTCGAACGCGGCGCGGGCAGAGGCAATCGCCGAGTACATGTCCGCCTTGGTTCCCCTGGCGACGGTCGTCAGGACCTGCCCGTCGATAGGCGAGATCACGTCCATCACCGCCCCGTCCGAGGCCGCCACGGACCGCCCGTCGATCAGGTGCGAAAAGGCGGCAACCGGCTCCGCTCGAAGCGCATCTATCCTGTTTTGGTCCATCGGATTACCTTGTCTGGCTGTCGTGAATGTCGTGGTCTTCATCGACCTGGTGAGCGCGCCATTCCCGGACCAGCGTGCGGACATGCAGCGCCAGAACCAGCAGGATAAGCGCGAATATGATGGCCGCGATGGGCCGGTCGATCATGTCGAGCGGTGACTTGAGACGCGGCAGCGCCGAGCGCAGCTTGACCTCCATGATCCCGCCCAGAACCATACCGAGGATAATCGGCACAATCGGCAGGTTCAGCCGCTTCAGGATCAGGCCGATTACGCCGAACACTGCGGAAATCATGCAATCCGTCAGCGAGTTGCGCAGGGAATACACGCCGACAAATGACAGCAGCAGGATCATCACACCCAGAAAGCGCGTCGGAATGCGGATGATCTTGGTCAGCAGGTTCGTCGAAAACAGCAGAAAGATCATCACAATGACGTTCAGCGCGATCAGCGCGAAATAGAGCCCGTAGACCAAGTCGATATTGTTCTGGAACAGTTGCGGTCCGGGGATCACGTTGTGGACGTAGAAGACCGAAAGCATCATCGCCGTCAGCGCCTCTCCCGGGATGCCCAGCGCCAAGAGCGGGATCATCGCGGCGGCAGGCACCGCATTGTTCGCCGCCTCCGACGCGATCAACCCTTCGGGTGAGCCCTTGCCAAACTCCTCCGGCGTCTTCGACGTCTTCTGCGCGTAGGTGTAGCTCATGAATTGCGCGGTGAATTCGCCCGTGCCGGGGATCATGCCGAGGATCACCCCAAAGCCGGCGGCGACAGTGGCGACCCGCTTGTGCTTCATCAGTTCCTTGATGCCTGCGGACATCTTGCCCCTGACCGGCTTGGCGTCGGGGCTGCTGTCTGGCTCCGTGAGCAGGAAAAACGCCTGGCTCAGTGCAAAGAGGCCGAGCACGACGACGATCAGGTTGATGCCGGAACTGAAGAACGACAGGCCGAAGGTATAGCGCTGCGTATAGGTCACGGCGTCCAGACCGACGGTCTGCAGGAAGATGCCGAACATCGCCAGCATGCCCGCCGCAAAGATCTGTCCCCGGTGGGCGAGAATGACCAGCAGGATGCCGAGCAAGGCCGCGAGAAAGATCTCTCGACTGCCAAACATCGGCGCGATGATTGCCAGCACCGGAGAGAGCAGGATCAGGCATCCGATGCCGAAGATACCGCCCCAGAACGACGCGCTGTAGGCCAGCGACACCGCGCGATGCGCCTCGCCGCGCTGGGTCATCGGGTAGCCATCGTAGGATGTCAGCGCATTCACCGCCGTCCCGGGCGTGTTGATGAGCACAGCCGGGATCGCCCCGCCATACATCGACGAACCATAGATCCCCAAGAGCATCGTCAAGCCGACGATCGGGTCGAAGGAAAAGGTCGCGGGCAGCAGGATGGCGATGGCCACCGCAGGCCCCACGCCCGGGATCGCGCCGATGATGACGCCGCCGATGGACCCGACCAATAAGGCCACCATCACGTCCCATCGGGCAAGCATTTCCAGTCCTGCGAGGAGGTTTTCCATGGGTTTGTCCGATCAGAAATAAGTCAGCATGATCTGGCGCAGCCCATCCGGCAGCACCTCGTAGACGTCCCCGGCGGGCAAATTCACTCTCAGCAGGGTCTTGAACAGGACCACGATCACAACCGCCGAGAGCGCCGCCGCAATCAGGGTCTGCGCGCGCCGATAGCCCACGCGCAAGGCCAGAGCGACCGCGAAGATCACGGTTGTCGGCAAATACCCTGCGTAGGGCACGACCATGGCATAAAGGATGAACCAGCCCGCATATTCCAGTGAGCGGACCCACAGCCAGACTTCCTGCCAACGTCCCTGGATACGCTCGGACAGGGCCGATCCCAGCAGGTGGAAGGCCGCAAAGACCGCCATCCCCCCCAAGGATACCGCCGGCCAGAACCGCGGCTGCGTGAACAGCTTGCCGCCGGCCTTCCAAGCGGTCTGATCGGCCAGTTGCGACAGCAGCAACAGGCTGAAGATCAGGGCGAACCAGCCGAACACGATGTCCCCGGGGCGGCGATAGCGCCTGAACAGCGATTGCAGTGTCTTGACGTGCGACATGGCCGGCCCTCCGTTCGATCTGACACAGACGCGGCCGGGCAATATATCTGCCCGGCCGCGGTGTTCCGCCTTATTCGGCCAGCATCGCCTCGATCCGGGCCAGCGTCTCGATGTCCTTGGTGATCTGTTCCACAACTTCCGCTGCGGGCTGCCAGTAGACTGCCGCACCGGTGTCCGCCGCCAGCTTCTGAGCGCGATCGGACATCACCGTTTCTTTCGCAACCGCGATGATCTTGTCCTGCACGTCCTGCGGCGTGTCCTTGTGCACGAACAGCCCGTTCCACAGGGCCACGTCCAGTTCGGGCGCCAGTTCGGCCACCGTGGGCGCATCCGGGGTCAGCGGAATCCGCTCTGATCCGATCGACGCCAGCACCTTCACTTCATCCAGACAGGGGAAGATCTGCTGAAGCGTAGTGTTGATGACATCCACATCGCCCGAGGCCAGCGAGTTGCAGTCCAGCGCGTCAAATGCAGCATCGGCCGCAAAGGAGAAACCCATCTCCTTGGCCAGACCGAAAGTCACTTGCGTCGGCACCAGCGGCGCGCCGAAGTGGCCCAGCACAACGTCGTTCTCTTTGGCATAGGCGGCCAGCCCATCCATGTCGTCATAAGGCGCATCACCCGAGGTCGCGATGACGAAAGGATAGGTCAGGAAGTTGCCGAGCGGGATGAAGGGATCGGGATTGAGGGCGGGAATGCCGATCTGCGGCCCCACGACCGGGATCGCGATGATGAAAGAGCCGACGGTATAGCCATCAGCCGGTGCATTCGCCACCTCGATGGCGCCGGGGAACGGACCACCACCGCCGCCGGGCTTGTTCACGACGGCCGTGGGCACGCCGTAGGCTGCGGAAAAGTCTTCGGCGATCATGCGGGTCAGCACGTCTTCCAGATCACCCGGAGGCCACGGCACGACAAATTCGACAGGCTTTTCGGGGTACTCGGCCTGAGCGGCACCGGCGACAGCCGCGAGGGCCAGCGCCATTGCGGTTACGGATTTCGTGATCTTGGACATTTCGGTCTCCCTGGGTGCGGTTCGTATGTTGAACCATCGTTTCGATAAAAAGGTTGCCTTGTTAATCACCATGTGTCAAACTTTTTTTTGAACCGAGGCGAATTGAGATGATTTCGATGTCTTCCACCACCAAAGCGCTCACCCTGCTGTCCCACTTCTCGCCCGCCCGGCCAGAGATCGGTCTGTCCCAGCTGTGCCGTATCGCGGGCCGGGACAAGGCGACGACATTCCGACATCTCCAGTCGCTTGAATCCGTTGGATTCGTAGAGCAAAATCCGCAAACGCGGCAGTACCGCCTCGGCCCGGCCGTCCTCCAGCTTGCACAGGTGCGCGAGTCGACGGTCCCCCGAAAGGAAGGGGCGCTTGGCCCGTTGACGGCGCTCGCCGACGCAACCGGAGAGACTGTGCATGCCACTGTCCTTTCAGGCGCGACCCTCTATGCGCTGGCCAGTTGCGAATCGCCGCGTCATGGCCTTCGGGCGGTCATCGACATCGACACCTTCCCCCTGCATGCCACCGCATCGGGCATCTGTGCGCTGGCCTTCGGGCCCGAGGACCTCATTCAGGTGGCCGAGGCAAACCTCGACCCCTTCACCAAGGCCACCCCGACCACGGCCAAAGCCCTCAAGGCCGTGGTCTCCTTGGCCCGGGACACCGGCTTTGGCCGGTCCGATCAGGGCTATGAGGCCGAGATCCACGGCCTTTCTGCACCGGTGTACGACCAGTCCGGGCAGCTTGCCGGCGCCGTGTCCGTCGCCAGCGTCGCATCCCGTCTCACGCCCGAACTGGAACGGATCATCAAGACCAACCTGACCGAGGCAAGTCGCGAGATCACCCGCAACTGGGGCGGCACCGTTCCCGCCAATATCGAGGCCCTCTGGGCCAGATCCCTGTCAAAACCGAACGTAGTGGAATCCCGATCATGAAAGACTCGAACTTCCTGAAAGAGCACAACGGCCGCCTGATGTGGCACCCGATGACCTCGCCGCAGGACAGCATTGATAACCCGCCAAAGATCATCACCGGCGCGGACGGGGTCTGCATCACCGACATTGACGGGCATCGGGTCGTGGATGGCGTCGGCGGTCTGTGGAACGTGAACCTCGGCTATTCCTGCCAGCCGGTGAAGGATGCCATCGCGGCGCAACTGGACACCCTGCCCTATTATTCCACCTTCCGCGGCACCTCGAACGATGTGGCAATCGAGCTGTCCTGGGAGTTGAGTGAATTCTTCGCGCCTGATGGGCTGAGCCGGGCCTTCTTTACCTCGGGCGGGTCGGACTCGGTCGAAACGTCTTTGCGGCTGGCGCGACAGTACCACAAGCTGCGCGGCGAGGCGGGCCGGACCAAGTTCCTGAGCCTGAAAAAGGGCTATCACGGCACCCATATCGGCGGCGCCTCGGTCAACGGAAATGCCAATTTCCGCACCGCCTATGAGCCTTTGCTGCCCGGCTGCTTCCACATCCCCGCGCCCTACACCTACCGCAACCCTTTCAACGAGACCGACCCGGAGCGGCTGGCACAGCTTTGCACTGCCGCCCTTGAGGACGAGATCGCCTTTCAGGGCGCGAACACAATCGCCGCCCTGATCATGGAGCCGATCCTTGGCGCGGGCGGCGTCATCCCGCCGCACAAGTCCTTTGCGCCAATGGTGCAGGAGATCTGCAACCGCCACGGCATTCTGCTGATCACCGACGAGGTCATCACCGCCTATGGCCGCACCGGCGCATGGTCCGGTGCGCGGCTCTGGGGCATCCAGCCGGACATGATGTGCACCGCCAAGGCGATCACCAACGGCTTCTTCCCCTTTGGCGCGGTGATGCTGGGTGACCGCATGATCGAGGCGTTCGAGGAAAACCCCTCTGCCAAGATCGGCCACGGCTACACCTATTCCGGCCACCCGGTGGGCGCGGCGGCGGCCTTGGCCTGCCTTGCGGAAACCAAGCGGCTGAACGTCGTCGAAAACGCCGCTGCACGCGGCACCCAGCTCTATGACGGCTGCCTGAAGCTGATGAAAAAACACGACATCATCGGCGACGTGCGGGGCGGCCATGGCCTGATGACGGCGGTCGAAATGGTCAGCGACCGCGCCACCAAGAAACCCATCGACCCGGGTTCGGCGATGAAAGTTCAGGAGATCGCCTATCAAAGTGGCGCCATGGTCCGCGTGTCAGGTCCCAACCTGATCCTGTCCCCGCCGCTGGTCCTGACCGAAGCCGACGCCGACACCATCCTGTCCGCGCTCGACGCCGGTTTCTCGGCCATCTGAGCCCCATGCATGGGCAACGCCGACCCCTCAAAGGCATGACTCCTATGACCCGCAACACCGACCAGCTTCTCGCGGTAGTGTCCGAGTAAGTGGTGTAATTTCACCGTCGCGTTCGGTGTAATCCCGGGTGGCCATCGCGGCAGGCGGCACCAAGGTCCCCGCGCCGGTGCCGTCAGCCTCGGGCGAGATGCTGCAAATCGTGGACGGGGTGCAAGTTGATGTTCTGACCTGGCTGCGCGGCGATACGGTGGCCCGGGCAATGTCCGAAGCCGACGCGAAAGCCCGCGAAGCACTGTTCCACGACATCGGCCAGCAGATGGCCCGCCTGCACGAAACCTCGGACGCATGGCCCCTGCCCGAAGGGTTCGAGCGCTGCGCCTGGAATCGCGCGGGGCTTGTGGGGGAGACCCCGCTTTGGGGCCGCTTCTGGGCCAATCCCGCACTGACCGGGAATGAACGGACGTTTTTTATCCGGTTCCGCGACACGGCAAACGCCGTTCTGTCAGAGGCAAAGGACGATCTCGACTACGGTCTGATTCATGCGGACCTGGTGAGCGCCAACATGATGGTCGATGATGACCAGATCCATTTCATCGACTTCGACGATGGCGGATTCGGCTTCCGCATCTTCGATATCGCCACGGCCTTGCTCAAACACCTGGCCGAACCAGACTATCCGGCGCTGATGGCAGCGCTGATTGCCGGGTATCGATCTGTCCGGCCCCTGAATCTCGACCTGCTGGACCTGTTCCTCGCGCTCCGCGCGGCGACTTATGTGGGGTGGAACATATCGCGCATGGGTGAGGAGGGCGCCACATCCCGCAATGCGCGCTTCATCAGTGATGCGCGGGGCGTGGTCGGCGATTATCTGGCCACCCACAGGGTTTGACGCGTTGAAATCCGGTGAGACCCAGATCTTACCGGATTTCAGATCCGGGGGTGTCGAAGGTGGCGCCTTTCCCTTGTCTCAGGATGCTTCGGCGGCCAGTTCACGGCAGCCGGTTTCAAGCAGGTGGAGCAGGTGCGGCGCGAAACTGTGCCAGCAATCGACACGGAACCGGGCTGCGTTATCGCGCCAGAGCACAACCGTCACGCCGTCCAGATTGGTGCGGCGGCCTTCGCCCACGGGAATCGTGTCGATGTCGCGCGGGCAGCCCAGCGTGAGCAGGTCCACGGCGCGCGGACCGTCGATCACAAAGGTGACCTCGCGGGCCGACACGTCGACAAGGCTGTGGGGAAGGGTGCCGTAGACCTCGCCGCAGGCGGACAGGATGCCATCGGTCATGGCCTCGGGCGCCTGCAGCAACCACTCGTCAGGGCCAAGGCAGATGACCTGGACCTCGCCTGCCGTCGCCCGCTGCCCGATCCGGGCCGGCAAGGTCAGGCCAAGCGCGGCGTTCAGCGGGGAAAGGTCGCCGCGTGCCCGCAGTGACAGCCGCGAGCAAGGCGCGGCAACACTGACCCGCGCCGCTGCGCTTTCGGCAAGGACCTGCGGGGTGAAGGCGGAAATAGGTGCGTTCATTTTCGGGTCCTCAGATTTTCAGACGTGCGTTCTCGGGATCGACAAAGACCGTGCCGGTGATCTCTGCCCGGATGGTGCGGTCGGGCATCGGGATGTGGACGACCTCGCCCATCCGATCATGCCCGCCCTCGACCAGGGCCAGCGCAATCGGGCGCTGAGCGGCGGACGAATGGTAGGACGAGGTCACATGCCCCACCATCTTCATCGGCACCGGTTGGTCCGGGTCGAACACGATTTGCGCGCCCTCTTCCAGCTTGGACTTGTCCTCGGTCAGCAACCCGACAAGCTGCTTGCGTCCCGGGGCCGTCAGGTCCGGCCGCGACAGCCCGCGCTTTCCGACAAAATCGGGCTTCGTCTTGCCGATGGCCCAGCCCATGCCAGCGTCATGCGGCGTGACGGTGCCGTCGGTGTCCTGACCGACGATGATATAGCCCTTCTCGGCCCGCAGGACGTGCATCGTCTCGGTGCCATAGGCGCAGATGTCGTATGCCTGACCGGCCTCCCAGAGGGTCTCCCACAGCTTGCGGCCCATCGGTGCGGGCACGTTGACCTCGAACCCGATTTCGCCGGTAAAGCTGATCCGGAACAGCCGCGCGGGCATCCCCGCGACGGTGCATTCCACGCAGGACATGTGAGGAAAAGCCTCGTCAGTCAGGTCCACGCCCTCGACCAGCGGTGCCAGCAGCCTGGCGGCGTTGGGGCCGTTCAGGGCGATGGTCGACCATTGCTCGGTTGTCGAGGTCAGCCAGACGTTCAGCTCGGGCCATTCGGTCTGAAGGTAGTCCTCCATCATGTTCATCACCCGTGCCGCGCCGCCGGTGGTGGTGGTGACGTGGAACTTATCCTGCCCCAGCCGGCCGATCACCCCGTCGTCGCGGATGAAACCGTCGTCGCCGCACAGCAGGCCATAGCGACAGCGGCCCGGCGCCAGCCTGGTCCAGGGGTTGGTGTACATGCGGTTCATGAATTCCACCGCGTCCGGGCCCACGACCTCGATCTTTCCCAGGGTGGAGGCGTCGAACATGCCCACGCTGGCGCGGGTCGCGACACTTTCGCGAGCCACGGCCTTGTCCATGTCCTCGCCGGATTTCGGGAAGTACCACGCCCGCCGCCATTGGCCGACGGGCTCAAAGACCGCGCCGTTCTCCTCGGCCCAGGCGTCGATCTGCGTCTTGCGCGTCACCTCGAAATGCGCGCCCCGGTGATAACCCGCAAAAGCCCCGAAAGAAGTCGGCGTATAAGGCGGGCGGAAGGTGGTCAGCCCCACCTGCGGCGGCGCCTTGCCCAGCGCATCGGCGGCGATGTTCAGACCGTTGATGTTGGACATCTTGCCCTGATCGGTCGCCATGCCGTTGGTCGTGTAACGCTTGACATGCTCGATCGAGCGCATGCCTTCGCGCACCGCAAGGCGCAGATCCTTGGCGGTCACGTCGTTCTGGTAATCGACAAAGGCCTTGGCCTTGCCCGGGTTCAGGTCGGTGGGCAGTTCGGTGTGGCTGACACCGCTGCCGGGGCGGTCGCCCGCGACCCGGAATGGGGCTCCCGCGCCCGTCTTCTTTGGTTTTCCAAATCCCTCGGGGGGCTCCGCAGGAGCGGGGGCAGCGCCCCCTGCCACGTCTCCGCCCGCACCGCCACCACGACCCAGCGCCGCGACAACCTCGTGGCCCTTTTCTGCGCCGTCGGTCAGCGCTGCCGCAATGCCCCAGAGCCCACGGCTGGCGCCCGCGATCACGCAGTCTTCCGGCGTGTCCTTGGGCAGGAATGTGGTCAGGTCGTCGTTCCACGCCAGCGACCCCTTGGTATGCGAGAACAGATGCAGCGACGGTGTCCAGCCGCCCGACATCAGCACCGCGTCACATGCGATGACATAGGGCGCGCCCACCGTGTCGCCCTTGACCGGGTTCACGCGCAGTGATTTCACCCGCAGACGCCCCGAAGTGGCGGTGGCGGTATGAGACAGCTTGACCTTGATGCCGCGCTTTTGCGCCTCGGCCAGCAGGTCGTCGCGCACGGTGGCGCGCGTGTCGACGATGGCCTGCACCCTTGCGCCCGCGTCAGCGAGGTCAAAGGCGGCGTACCAGGCCGAATCGTGTGAGGTCAGCACGGCTGGTCTACGTCCGACCAGCACGCCATAGCGGTTCAAGTAGGTCTGCGCCGATCCCGCCAGCATCACGCCGGGGCGGTCGTTGCCGTGGAACACCAGCGGCTTTTCCAGCGCGCCCTGCGCCAGCACGACCTGCTTGGCCCGTACCCGCCACATGCGTTCGCGCGGCGTGTCTGCGGGCAGCGTGGGCAGGTGGTCGGTCAGCTTTTCGACCATGCCGATCATGTTCTGGTGGTAATAGCCGATGGCGGTGGTGCGGGTCATGAGTTTGACGCCCGCCTCTTTCAGCGCGGCCAGTTCCGAGGCCAGCCAGTCCCAGGCCGGGGTGCCGTCGATCTGCGCCTGCGGCTCGGACAGCAGGGTGCCGCCCGCTTCGGCGTTCTCGTCCACAAGCACGACCTTCAACCCGTCCACAGCGGCGGCGCGCGCTGCGGCCAGCCCGGTGGGACCGGCCCCGACGATCAGCACGTCGCAATGCAGGTAGCGCGAGGCGTAATGGTCCGGGTCTTCCTCCGAGGGGCTGACGCCAAGACCGGCGGCGGCGCGGATGAACGGCTCATAAACCTTGTCCCAGAAGGACTTCGGCCACATGAAGGTCTTGTAGTAGAAGCCCGCCGAGAACAGCATGTAGGCGGCGTCATTGACCGCGCCGACGTCCCATTTCAGGCTCGGGAACTTGTTCTGCGAGGTCGTCTTCAACCCCTCCCAGATCTCCTGCGCAGTGGCGCGGGTGTTGGGTTCGAACCGGCCCTTGCCCCGGCTTGTGCCGATCAGCGCGTTGGGCTCTTCCGTTCCGGCGGCCACGGGTCCGCGCGGGCGGTGGTACTTGAACGACCGGCCCATCAGGTGCACGCCATTGGCCAGCAGCGCCGAGGCGACGGTGTCGCCCTGAGCGCCTTTGCAGGTCTTGCCGTCGAAGGTGAAGGTGACGGGCCGCCCGGTGTCGACGCGGCCTTTTCCCTGTACGCGGTACTGGCTCATTTCAGGCCTTCCGTCAGGCTGGAGAGGTCAGGGCGCGGAGCGCCCGCCTTGTAGGTGGTCAGGAACTTGTCCGATACGGTGTCGCGCACGGCGTTGAAGAACCGCCCGCAGCCGTGGAAATGCCGCCAGCGTTCGTAATGCGGCCCCTTGGGGTTGGCGCGGATGAACAGGAACTCTTCCCACTGGTCGTCCGTCTGGCCAGAGGGGTTCTCGGGGCGGATGACATGGGCCTGGCCGGCGTAGGTGAACTCGGCCTCGGGCAGCGTCTCTTCGCAATAGGGGCATTGGATCAGAAGCATCTCGGTCTCCTCTTGGCGTAGGGCGGGGTTCACCCCGCCGCTTGGCCGGTGTCCTTCAGTGAGCCACAGCCGCAGCCGCCGCCTCGTCGATCAGCCGCCCGGTGCGGAAACGCTCCATGGTGAAGGGCGCGTTGATCGGATGCGGTTCGTTCTTGGCCACGGTCCAGGCAAAGGTATGCGCCGCACCCGGTGTCGCCTTGAACCCGCCGGTGCCCCAGCCGCAATTGACGTACAGCCCCTCGACCGGCGTCTTGGAGACGATCGCCGAGCGGTCCGGCGTCACGTCGACGATGCCGCCCCATTTGCGCAGCATCCGCATCCGGTTGAAGATCGGAAAGACCTCCGAGATCGAGGCCACGGTGTGCTCGATCAGCGGCAGCCCGCCGCGCTGGGAATAGCTGGTGTACTGGTCGGTGCCAGAGCCGATCACCAGCTCACCTTTGTCGGACTGGCTGATATAGGCGTGCACGGCGTTCGACATGACCACGCAGGGAAACACCGGCTTGACCGGCTCGGAGACCAGCGCCTGAAGCGGATAACTCTCCAGCGGCAGGCGCACACCCGCTGTCTCCATCACCACCGAAGTGTGCCCGGCGGCGGAGACGGCGACTTTTTTCGCCTTGATGAAGCCCTTGGCGGTTTCCACCCCGGCGACCGAGCCGTCGGGATTGCGGCGGATGGCGGTAACCGGGCAGTTCTGGATAATGTCGACGCCGCGCATCGCGGCGCCACGGGCGTAACCCCAGGCCACCGCATCATGCCGCGCGGTCCCGGCGCGTTCCTGCAACGCGCCGCCCATCACCGGGTAGCGGGCATTCGGCGAAATGCTGAGGGGCGGGCAATAGTCCTTGCACTCCTCGCGCGTCAGCCAGCGGTTGTCGACACCATTCAGCCGGTTGGCATGGATGTGCCGCTTGAAGCTCTGCACGTCATGCACGTTATGCGCCAGCATCAGCACGCCGCGGCGCGAAAACATGACGTTGTAGTTCAGCTCCTGGCTCAGGTTCTCCCACAGGTCGAGTGCATGATCGTAGAGCCGCGCGCTTTCGTCGTAGAGGTAGTTCGAGCGGATGATGGTGGTGTTGCGCCCGGTGTTGCCGCCGCCCAGCCAGCCCTTGTCGATCACCGCGATGTTGGTCAGCCCGTGTTCCTTGGCAAGATAATAGGCAGTGCCCAGGCCATGGCCGCCCGCGCCCACGATCACCGCGTCATATTCCGCCTTCGGTTCGGCGTCAGGCCATTGCGCGTCCCAGTTCTTGTGGCCGGTCAGCGCGTGTTTCAGGAGGTTGAAGGCATTGAAGCGCGTCATGAGGAGGGTCGCCTTTTCCGGGTGGATTGGCGGAGCAATACTTGCGAACAATGCGAGTCGCGTGTAGCTTTGCGTCACCACGTTTGCAGGATTGCGTCATGACCACAGACAGCGCGGCGCCCGGGAAACGGCTGAGGGTCGCCTTCCTTCTGGCCGACCGGTTCACCCTGTCCGCCTTTGCCAATTTCGTCGACGTGCTGCGATTGGCGGCGGACGAGGCTGACAAGTCGCGTCCCATCCTGTGTGACTGGGTGGTGCTGTCGGATACGATGGAACCGGTCCGGTCCAGTTGCGGCGTCCGCGTCCAGCCCGACACCCGGCTGCGTCAGGCAGGTGCGTTCGATTATCTCGTCGTGGTCGGTGGGGTGATGGATGACAAGGCAAAACTGAGCCCCGCCCTGATGGACTTCATGCAGTCCACAGCGGCGGCGGGCAAACCCATCGCGGGGCTTTGCACCGGCGTCTTCATCCTGCAGGAGGCGGGACTGCTGCAAGGGTATCGCTGTTGCGTAAGCTGGTTCCACCATCAGGATTTCGTCGACCGGTTCGAGATGGAATTGCCGGTCTCGGACCAGATCTTCGTGGTCGACCGCGACCGGCTGACCTGTTCCGGCGGACACGGCGCGGCGCATCTGGCGGCCTTCCTCGTGCAGCGCCATGTCGGACAGTCCGCCGCGATCAAGAGCCTCAACATCATGATGATCGACGACGTCTTGAGCGGCGAGCGGCCGCAGCCCGGACAGCAGCTGGCCCGAAAGCCCACCGACACGCTGGTCAAACGGGCCGTCTTGCGGATGCAGCAGAATATCGAGGTGCCGCTGCCGATCCAGGACCTCGCCAGCGCGCTTGGCGTGGGGCGGCGCACGCTGGAGCGGCGCTTTCTGGCTGATCTCAAGCAGACCCCGCACAAGGTCTACCTGGACCTCCGGCTGGAACTTGCGATGTTGCGGCTGCGCAGCTCCGACACGCCGATTGCCGAGATCGCCCTGGCCTGCGGCTTTTGTGATGCCCCGCATCTGGCGCGCATGCTGAAGGCCGAACGCGGGCTGTCACCGGCGGAATACCGCAAGGCGCAGGCCCGGAACCGCGAAGAAAGTTTTGCCGTGGGTGTTCTTTTATCGCCGCATTCCTAGGCACTTGACCGGACAACTGCGAAACTGATTTTGCGCCACGTCGCGGCCAGTGTCGCGGGTGTCGCAAATTGCGAAGTCCCGCGGCCTGTTTCCGTGCTGAAAGGCCCTCAAAGGCGCGGGATCGGTCCGCTGACTCGTCGCCCGTCCAAAGGCCAACACAAGATACCCCCCGACCCGGCGCCACATCCGCGCGGGCCGGCCACAGGAGATGCCACAATGCTGCGCGAACCGGACGTTCTGTCGATGCTCATGCGGCGCAGGCCCGCTTATTCCATGGCGCAGGACTTCTACTGCGACCCCGGCGTGTTTCAGGTCGATATGGAGAAAATCTGGTACCGCGAATGGCTGTTTGCCATTCCGTCCTGCGAGATCCCCAAATCCGGCAACTACGTCGTATATGAGATCGGTGGCTATTCGGTCATCATCGTGCGCGGCAACGACGGCGAGATCCGCGCCTTCCACAACTCCTGCCGCCATCGCGGCTCGGTGCTGTGCAAGTCGAAGAAGGGGTCGAACCCTAAACTCGTCTGTCCCTACCACCAGTGGACCTACGAACTGGACGGCCGCCTGCTCTGGGCGCGCGACATGGGACCGGATTTCGACGCCTCGAAACACGGGCTCAAGCAGGTGCACTGCCGCAATGTCAAAGGCATGGTCTATCTCTGCCTCGCCGATCACGCGCCGGAATTCCAGACCTTCGCCGCCGAGGCCGCGCGCTACCTTGCGCCCCACGATCTGGAAAATTCCAAGGTCGCTTTCGAGAGCACGATCATCGAGAACGGCAACTGGAAGCTGGTCTGGGAAAACAACCGCGAATGCTATCACTGCTCGGGCAACCACCCGTCGCTCTGCCGCACCTTCCCGGAAGACCCGCGCGCCATCGGCAACGATGACAGCGGCGCGCTGTCCGGCCTTCTGGACAAGCACGTCAAGCGGTGCGAAGCGGTCGGCGCCCCGTCGGCCTTCAAGGAGGCGGCGCAGGGGGACTGGCGCTTTGTGCGCACGCCGCTGCTGGGCTCGGGCGAAAGCTACACGATGGACGGCAAGGTGGCGGTGTCCAAGCCGAACTCCTCGATCCCGTTCAGGGACGCGGGCTCGCTGTTGAAATACAAGTACCCGGGCTGCTGGAACCACTTCCTGTCGGATCATGCGCTGGTCTTCCGGGTCACACCGATCAGCGCGACCCAGACCGAGGTCTGCACCAAGTGGCTGGTCCACAAGGATGCGGTCGAAGGGCGGGATTACGACCTCAAGCGCCTGACCGAGGTCTGGGTCGCCACCAATGACGAGGACCGCGAAGTTGTCGAGAACAACCAGCGCGGCATCCTGTCCCCGGTCTACGAACCCGGCCCCTACTCACCGACCCACGAAGGCGGCAACATCCAGTTCGTCGACTGGTATGCCGACACGCTCATCCGGGCCATCACCCGCCCCGCAACCATCGCCGCGGAGTAACCCATGGGATTGCATACCGATCTGACGGCCTCGGCGGATGCCGGCATCTGGAAAGATACCGAGCTTCTGGAATGTTGCGCGGTCGTTCCCGAAGCGCCCAATACAGCCACGTTCAGCTTTATCTCGCCTGGCGGCGCGCAGTTCAAATACGAGCCCGGCCAATTCCTGACGCTGGAACTGCCGGTGCCGGGGGGCACGGTCTGGCGCACCTACACGATCTCATCCTCGCCGTCGCGGCCGCTGACCATTTCGGTCACGGTCAAGGCGCAGGAAAATAGTGTCGGTGGGCGCTGGATGCTGGACCACCTCAAGCCGGGAATGCAGGTCAAGGTCACCGGCCCGGCGGGCATCTTCACCCTGCCGACCAAAGAGAAGAAGAAATACCTCTTCATTTCGGCCGGATCGGGGATCACACCCTCGCTGGCGATGACGACCTATCTGTTCGACCGGGGCACCGGGGTCGACGTGATCTTTGTCAATTGCGCGCAGCGCCCCAAAGACATCATTGCCCGCCATCGGCTGGAACACATGGCCGCGCGGGTGCCGTCGATCAAGCTGTACTTCATCGTCGAAGAGGATGATCCGTTCCAGGTCTGGACCGGCCTGCGCGGGCGGCTCAACCAGATCATGATCGGCCTGATCTCGGGCGACTACCTGGAGCGCGAGGTCTATTGCTGCGGACCCGAACCCTTCATGAACGCGGTGCGCGAGATGCTGATCGCGCTCGGCTATGACATGGAGCATTACCACCAGGAAAGCTTTCAGGCGCCTGTCAAATCCGAGGAGCAGTTGCCCGAACCGGACGACGTGGTTCTGGACGATGCCGCTTCGGCCAGTGTCACCTTCGCAACCTCGGAAGTTACCACTGACTGCAACCAGACCGATACGCTGCTGGCGGTCGCCCGAAACTCCGGCATTGTCATTCCCTCGGGCTGCACCTTCGGCGTCTGCGGCACCTGCAAGGTCAAGAAGCTCTCCGGCGACGTGCACATGGTGCACAACGGCGGCATCTCCGAGGACGATATCGAAGCAGGCTATGTCCTCGCCTGCTGTTCCAACCCGATGGGTGCGGTCGCACTGGATATTTGATCGGACCATTGCAGCCGGGCGGTCAATCGCCCGGTTCTGGTTTCAACAAGGGCAGCAATGCCAGATCCGACCACCTATTGCCCGCACTGGTTCCAACGACGCTCGACGGACATCGACCTCTGCTCTTTCTGAGGGCAATCATATCTCGGCATCCTGACCGCGACTGCAGGATTGCGCCGTGAATAAATGTTTGCATAACGTTTTGGGACCCCTGCGGTCCAGATACCAAATCCCGGACTGGATCGGCGGGTCTCCCGTCACCCCGAGAGCCACATGAAACCACAGCACTTTGCTTTCCTCCTGGTCGAGAATCACACGCATCTGACGCTGGCCTGCGCCACTGAACCGCTGCGGATCGCCAATATGATCAGCGGACAGGAGCTGTATTCCTGGTCGCTAGCCTCCGAGGACGGGGTCACGTCGACAGCCTCCAATGCCGTGAAGTCGCTGGTGCAGCACAGCTTTGCCGACCTGCCCAAATGTGACCGGGCCTTGGTCATCCCGGGACTCGACATGACAGAGCATGTCACGCCGTCCCTGCTTGGCGCCGTCCGGCGTGCCCGCACCACGGGTGCACGGGTTGGCGCGCTGTGCTCGGGCGCATGGATTCTGGCGGAGGCCGGGTTGCTGGACGGCATGAAGGCCGCGATCCATTGGGAGTACCACGATGCCTTCACCGAACGCTTTCCCGAGGTCACCCTGGTCCGCAGCGTCTTTGTCGCGGACGCAAAACACATCACCGCCTCTGGCGGCACCGCCACGGCGGATCTGATGCTGCACCTGATCGAGCAGGATCACGGCTATGACCTGTCCGTCGCCGTGTCGGACATGATGGTCTACGCCAGCGTGAGAGAGGGGGATGCGGAACAGCGGGTCTCTTTCCAATCCCGCTTTGGCATGCGCAACCCCCATGTGGCCAAGGCCGTCAGCATGATGCGCGAGCGGTTGGAAGACCCTGTGCCCCCCATGGTGATCGCGCAGGAACTGGGCATCTCGGTGCGGCAGATGGAGCGTCTGTTTGGCCGCTATTTCAACACCTCGCCCAGCCGCTATTACATGGAATTGCGTCTGGACCGGGCCCGCAACCTGCTGATCCAGACCGAAATGTCGATTTCCGAGATCGCAGTCGCCTCCGGGTTTCACAGCGTTGGCCACTTTGCCCGGCTCTACCGCAAGACATTCGACATGGCGCCGGGTGAACAACGCGGACGGATTTCATCCTGAGGCAGCGGCTTAAGGCACCACATGTCTACATTCGGTTTGACAGTGACAGCAAGCTGGTGAGCGCCTGCATCACGTTGAGTGCGAGGCACGGTCGGACGGACAATGCCAATATTTTTCCGTCGTTGTCCCGCATTCATTCAAGTTCCATCCCGGATGATCACATGGCCCTTCGTCGGTCTGCGCTTTTCATGGCACGATCAGTTCTTGGGGCTTCACGGGACGGAGAGAGCGATGCAGATCACCACGTTGGCCTTGTTCAACGTCGACTCGGTTTTATCGGTGGCGGTCATAGCGCGCTGCGCACCCTCGGCGGTGTGGTTGCGCAATACCGCTGTTGAGACCTGAGACCAGAGTATGGCCACACGCTGCGCTATCTGAAGGTTCCGCGCATGGCCATAACTTCAAGACAGCCCTTCTTCCCGACGTGCTACGGCAAGGAGTTCACCGACCGGCTCTTCGGTCTGCGCAAACGGGCGGCAACCAGCGCACATGAATTCGAACATCGTTTGACACCGTCCAAATCGCCGCAAACAAACGGAGATGCCGTCCTTGCGCTGACGGAGGTAAGGGACCAGGCTTTTCATGAGAACACCTTCGCGATTCTGTGCAAGTTGTGCAGCGTTGCACGCCTTCCAATTTTCAGTTTCCGCGAAAGCCGTTGATTTCATTGGTCGGAGTGAGAGGATTCGAACCTCCGGCCCCTGCCTCCCGAAGACAGTGCTCCATATTTTCACCTTAGAACATAGCGTTGCAAAATTTTTTATTTTCAGCGCCCTAGAAAAATGAAGGTGAACATGGTTGACCTCTGAATACACTCCATACGCCCGCCACTTCCGAGACAAAAAGGAGACAATGCCGTGATCGCCCTCACTGAACTAACTATCCGCAAGCTGACTCATCCCCCTTCAGGCAGCACCAAGCACCTCGACCCATCACTGCCCGGCTTTGGGGTTCGCTGCACAGTGCGTTCCAAGGCGTTCTTTGTCATGTACGGGGCCGATCGGCGTTTGAAGACACTCGGCAAGTGGCCGGATCTTTCGCTCAAAGACGCCCGGCGGGCGGCCAAGCAGCTGCTCGCCAACCCTATCCCTTCAACTACCCGGGCACCGTACTTCCACGACACTCGCGATGCTTTTCTGCGCGAGTGCCAGCAGCGGTTGAGACCCAGCACCGTCGAGCGGTACCATTATGCGCTGAAAGACATTGAGAACGAGCGCTTGGACCAACTCAGCACGAGTCGGCAAGACCCAAACCAGCTAAAGGCGCTCAAAGCCCTGTACAACTGGTGTATCGATCACGGCATCTACGATCGGAACCCATATATCCGTCGCAAAGTGCGCTTCGCCGTCCGCGACCGCTTGCTATCCGACGATGAGGTCTTTGCTATTTGGCAGGTCGACCAGAGGCCATTCTCTGACATCGTGAAGCTTTTGCTTCTCACCGGTCAACGCCGCAACCAGATCTGGCAATACGACCCTGCATGGTTGAGAGACGAGGAACTGACGTTCCCGGCCGCGGTCATGAAGAGCAAGCGCAGCCACACGATCCCGGTAACCAGCTACCGACGATACCTCCCCGACGAGGCGTTCTCATTCAATAGCTGGAGCAAGTCGAAGGCTCGCCTTGATAAGCAGAGCGGAGTAGTCGACTGGGTATTGCATGATTGCCGCCGCTACTTCTCCAGCACCATGGCTCGCTTAAGTGTACCACTTCACGTGACCGAGCAAATCATCGATCACCGGAGCCAGCTGTCCGGCGTCGCGGCCATCTACAATCGCTACTCGTATCTGCCGGAGATGCGTGAGGCGTTGGAACGATATGAAGCGCACATCGAAGCAGTCATCTGTAGATGATTTGTAAGACCGCATGTCTTTTTCCAGCGGGCCGCGCATGACGGATCAGCCTGTATTCTGATCGCAGAGCGGCAGGTGCCGTCGATCTGCGATGGAGGAAGGCATGACGAAAGAACAACTGAGGATCCATGTCGGGATCGACGTTTCGAAAGACAAGCTGGCAGTTGCAATTGCCGGTGGTGGGGTGCGTGATGAGGTTCTTAGCTTGGGCACCTTCGGGAACACCCCTGCCAGCGTTGACCGGCTGCTCAAAAAACTTTCCGGGCGTGGGTTGCCTGTCTCGGTATGCTATGAAGCGGGACCTACGGGATATGGTCTTTATCGGCAGGTTCGAGCGTTCGGTTTCGAATGCTGTGTTGTTGCGCCCTCGTTGATTCCGGTGCGTGCCGGTGATCGCGTAAAGACAGACCGACTGGATGCCATTCGACTGGCCCGCCTTTTTCGCGCCGGGGAGCTGACGCCGATCTGGGTTCCTGATGAAACACATGAGGCGATGCGCGACTTGGTTCGGGCCCGGGAAAGCGCGGCCGAAGACCAGCGGCACAAGCGCCAGCTCGTTTCGGCCTTCATGCTGCGCCACGGACGGATCTATCACCGGACCAAGCCGTGGACGATGCGATATCGCCGATGGCTGCAAAGCCAGATCTTCGATCATCCGGCGCATCAAATCGCCCTTCAGGAGATGCTGCAGGCTGAGCGCAATGCCACAGAACGCCATGACCGGCTGACCGGACATATCGAAGCTCTCGTGCCAGAATGGGACCTCGCACCGGCTGTAAATGCGCTGCAGGCCTTGCGGGGTGTGGCGCTGATAAGTGCCGTCACCTTCATGGCCGAAATCGGAGATGTGCGTCGTTTCGAGTCCCCGGTGAAATTGATGGCCTATCTGGGGCTCGTGCCGAGCGAATATTCGTTTCGCTGCACTTGCGCTAATGTCTGGTTCAGAAGGTTTTGCGAACCTTCAGGTTGGTTCGCACACGATTTGCACACTTTTACTGCTTACGATCCTGACTTAGGGTCGCGATCCCTTTATAAAACTTACATTGCGCGTCACACTGTATCCGTCCGCTGTGACCGCTCTGACGATGGGGGTCTGCTGTCGATAATGTCCATGATCGACAATGGACATCTTGAGGCACTCGATGGCGGGCAGGAAAGGGCAGAGGAAGCGGTTCTGGTCTGACGAGGAGAAACGCTCGATCTGCCGGCAGGCACGCGCGCCCGGTGTATCCGTGGCGCAGGTTGCGCGCCGGTATGCGATGAATTCGAACCTGATCTTCACCTGGTTGCGTGATCCGCGCTTCGCGGCGGCCGAAGTTGACGCGCCCGACGATCCAGGGGACGATACTCTCTTCCTGCCGGTCGAGATCACCGGCCTGGCCGCCGAGCCTGATCCGATATCTGATCTTGAGGCGCACGGGCCCGTTCTTGCGCAGCGGGTCGACATCACGCTGTCTGACGGGCGGCGGGTCGTGGTGGAGGGTCCGACGGCGTTGTCGTCGGTTCTGGGGCTGGTCCAGGGCCTGATGACATGATCCCGGTGCCGAGCAACACGCGGATCTGGCTGGCGGCCGGGGTCACCGACATGCGACGCGGGTTCAACACGCTGGCGGCGCAGACCGAGAAGACGCTCGAGGAAGACCCGTATTCGGGCCACCTGTTCGTGTTCCGCGGGCGCCGGGGCGATCTTCTGAAAATCATCTGGTGGGATGCGCAGGGGGCCTGCCTGTTCAGCAAGCGCCTGGAGCGCGGGCGCTTCGTCTGGCCGGCTGCCAAGGACGGCAAGGTCAGCCTCAGCGCGTCAATGCTGGTAATGCTTCTCGAAGGTGTTTGGGGATACCCCCTTTGGTGATGCTGACGAATCTTTTCCAGAGGAGGTTCAGGTCCTTGATC
>JAXMNQ010000012.1:0-125642 GCA_034670345.1 Paracoccaceae bacterium
GGGGCGGACCGGCGCAAGGGGCCCCGGTCCGCACGGGGATCAGAAGTCCAGCGCCGGGCAGCTGTCGTCGGCGTAGTAGGAGACCACGTCCAGCGAGCCGTCGATGATCGCGGCCTTGGCCTCTTCGACGCGGGCGATCATCTCCTCGGTGACGAGGTCGGCGTTGTTTTCATCCATCGCGTAGCCGACACCGCTTTCCTCGAGCCCGAGAGTCATGAACTTGCCGGTTTCCAGATCGGGGCCCGCCTGCATCGCCTCATAGACGGCCACGTCGACACGCTTGAGCATGGAGGTCAGCACCTTGCCCGGATGCAGGTGGTTCTGGTTGCTGTCCACGCCGATCGACAGGATGCCCTCGTCCGCGGCGGTCTGCAGCACGCCCAGCCCGGTGCCGCCGGCGGCGGCGTAGATGATGTCAGCACCCTGGCCGACCTGTGCCTTGGCCAGTTCGGCGCCCTTGACCGGGTCGTTCCATGCGGCGGGCGTGGTGCCGGTCATGTTGGAAATGATGGCGATGTCGGGATTCACGGCCTTGGCGCCCTGCGCATAGCCGCAGGCAAAGTGACGGATCAGCGGAATATCCATGCCGCCGACAAAACCGACGGTGCCGGATTCGGATTTCATCGCGGCCAGCATGCCGACAAGGTAAGACCCCTGATGTTCCTGGAAGTTGATGAGCAGCACGTTTTCAGGCACCTCGGGCAGCCAGCCGTCGACGTTCACGAACTTGGTGTCCGGGTAGTCGGGCGCGACAGAGCCGATCGGTTCGGCAAAGGCAAAGCCGGTGGTGATGACCGGGTTGAAGCCGGCCTCGGCAAAGCGGCGCAGCGCCTGCTCTCGCTGGGCTTCGGACTGGATTTCGATGTCGCGGTAGGTGCCTCCGGTTTCGGTCGCGAAACGTTCGGCCCCGTTAAAGGCGGCCTCGTTGAACGACTTGTCGAATTTGCCGCCGAGGTCATAGATCAGCGCGGCATCGGCCAGCGCGGCACCGGCGGTAAGGGCCAGCGCGGCGACGGTGCCGAAGGTCTTGGCAAAGAACGTCATGGAAAACTCCCTGGGTGTGACGGGGGGACAGGCCTCCCGTTCAGTTTGTGATGCGGCAATCAAAGCCGTAGGGCAGGGGAGGGGTCAACCGGTTTTTACCGCCGCGCAGTGACAGACCACGTGACGTCAGGGCAGTGCCCGCGTCATGATCACCGCGTCGTCGCGGGTTCCGTCCGGTTGCGGATAGTAGTTCCGTCGCAGTCCCGCCCGGGCATAGCCGTGGCGGCAATAGAAGGCGCGGGCCGTGTCGTTGGCGGCGGCGACCTCCAGAAAGACGCGCTGCGCCTGCCGTTCCAAGGCGGCGGCGTGAAACCCCGTCAACGCCTGCGCGGCCTCGCCCCGACGTTGGAAATCCGGGTCACAGGCAAGCGCGAGAATCTCTGCTTCATCGGCAATGACCAGCCCGAGCACAAAGGCGTTTGCCGTGGTGCTGAGCAGCGCATGGGGGCGGGCCAGAGTGTCGGCGAACTGCGGTGCCGTCCATGGTCGCATGTGCCGATAGGCGCGGCGGGCCACCTCGGCCAGTTGATCCGGTGTCATTTTTCGCTAACCGCGGGATCGAGGATCACCGGCGGTGCATCGCGCGCGGGCGCGGCATCGGCGGGTTTCAGGTAGACCGGTGCAGGGCGCGGCGGGTTGTCCTGCCAACGGCGGGCGGCGATGCGCGCCACGGCAGAGGCGGGCGCATAGCGCGCAGGCGATGCGCCAAGGCCCAGATGCGTACCCACCGCCCCGGTGGCAGAACCGGTGAGGATCAAGCCAGGCTGTGCCCAACTCTGTGGGATGTCCGCGATCGCAATCAATTGCGGCGCGATGACGGTGGCGGTGCCCTGTCCCATCACATATGCCTGATCGCGTGGCGCTTGCAGGCAGGAGAGGACCGGACCGTCTGACCCGAGCGCGGCGGCCTCCAGCAGGGTCACACCCACCGCCGGAATGCCAAGTGACAGCGCCAGCCCGCGTGCCGCTGCGACGGACAGGCGCACGCCGGTGAAATTGCCCGGCCCGATGCCAACGCCGATGGCGTCAAGGTCGGCCCAGCCATGCCCGGCCACGGCCAGCACCTCTTCCAGCAGGGGTATCAGGCGTTCTGCCTGTCCACGCGCCATCACTTCATGCGCGTCCGCCAGAACGGTCTGTCCGTCGAAAAGCGCCGCGCTGACATGGGCTGCGGAAGTATCGAAACCAAGGATCAGGCTCATACTTGGCCTTTCCCGGCGTTCAGCGCATCCCGGCCCGAGCCGGCATTGCGCGGCAGGTCATCGTGGATATGCAGCCAGGGCAACCGGCTGTCCTCGTGGCAATGCAAGCCGGGGGGCAGGTTTGCGGCCTGATCAAGCAGGCCCAAAGGCACGTAGATCTGTCCGGGAATATAGGCGAATCGCGCAACGAGGGGCGATCCGCACTGTGGGCAGGACCAGCGTTGCACGCCGGGGACCTGTTCCAGCGCCGCGCCAAGGGCCGGTTCCACGCTCAGCGTGCCTTCGTCGAAGGCGGCAAAGGCAGGCAGCGGCGCACCGGTCCAGCGGCGGCAGTCGGTGCAGTGGCAATAGGCCACGATCAGCGGGGCCGCCGAGGCAGCCAGAATCGAGGCGCCGCAATAGCAGCGCCCTGTGACCGTGGCAGCAGTCATCTCAGACGGCGACCGGGCGCACCTCGGTCACTTCGGGGATGTAGTGGCGCAGCAGGTTCTCGATGCCCATCTTAAGCGTCAGCGTGGACGAGGGGCAACCGGCGCAGGCGCCCTGCATGTGCAGGTAGACGACGCCGCGATCAAACCCGTGGAACGTGATATCGCCACCGTCCTGCGCCACGGCGGGGCGAACACGGCTGTCCAGCAATTCCTTGATCTGGCCGACGATTTCGGAGTCCTCACCGCTGTGTTCGGCATGGCCACCGGCCTGTGCCGCGCCATCGGCCATCACCGGCTGGCCGGATTGGAAATGCTCCATGATCGCGCCAAGGATCGCCGGTTTGACGTGGTCCCAATCGGTCACGTCGCCCTTGGTGACGGTCACGAAATCATTGCCGAAGAAGACGCCGGTCACGCCGTCCACGGCAAAGAGGCGCTGGGCCAGCGGCGAGGCGCTTGCCGCCTCGGGCGAGGGGAAGTCGGCCGTTCCCATATCCAGCACGGTCTGACCGGGCAGGAACTTGAGCGTCGCGGGGTTCGGCGTGGATTCGGTCTGAATGAACATCTGGGATCACCTTTTTATGGCGTGCTGTCTATATGCGCCCCGCTGCGCTCAGCGTCAAGGATTGGAACGGTTCTAAACTACATCTCTTGCCGCAATTTGGCGCGGGCCGCATATTGAAGGTCATGGTGGAACGCAGCGAAACTGACCTTATTGCCGAAGTCCGACGGCTCTCCGAACAGCGTGATATTCTGGCCGAGACGGTCCGTCGGGTCAGGGATGCGCTGTCCTGGGCGGACGCCGAACATCCCGCCATCGGGTTCGACGATCTGTGGAAACGTATTGACCTGGCGACCACGGACACGTTCCGCGAACCGCAAATGCAGCCCGATTTCGATTGCGAGGGCAACAGGAAGGCGGCCGAGGACCTCAGGTGATCGCCTCAAGCCGTTCCTTGGACATGTCGCCAGGCACGACAGTGATCGGGATCGGCAGCGTTCCGGCAGAGCGCGTCATCTGGCTGACCAGCGGGCCGGGGCCTTTCTTGTCCACCGCCGCTCCCAATACCAAAAGGCCGATTTCCTGATCCTCCTTGACCTGGGCAAGGATCTCGGTGATCGGGTCGCCTTCGCGGATGACCAGTTCCGGGTCCACGCCCTGTTTGTCGCGCATCCATTTGGCGAAGACTTCGAAATGCGCCTGAATGCGTTCCCGCGCTTCCTCGCGCATGATGTCGCCGACGCCGATCCAGTGGTTGAATTCATCCGGCGGAATCACCGACAGGATGGCGACGCCGCCCTTGCTCTTGGCCGCGCGCATGGCGGCAAAGCGCATGGCATTCAGGCATTCGCGGCTGTCATCAAGGACGACGAGGAACTTGCGCATTTGGTCTCTCCTGACCGGGGATCATGGCCGAGGGCGGGCGACCTGTCCAGCGTCCTGCCCCACAAAGCGCCGTCAGGTCGACAGCGCCCAGTCCCAATACAGATCCCGGACACGGCGGGTCACGGGGCCGACCTGATAGGATTTGTCCTCGAACCCGGTCACGGGGGTCACCTTGTTCATATTGCCGGACATAAAGACCTCATCGGCGTCGTTGAAGTCCTGAAAGCTCAGCACGGTCTCCTGCACTTCGACGCCATCGGCGCGCAGGTTGGCGATATGGCGGGCGCGGGTGATGCCGGACAGGAAGGTGCCATTGGGAATCGGGGTCAGGACAAGACCATCGCGCACCATGAAGATATTCGCCGTGGCGGTTTCAGCGACATTGCCCAGGGCGTCCGCCACAAGCGCATTGGCAAAGCCGCGCGATCGGACCTCGGCCAGCATCCGGGCGTTGTTGGCGTAAAGGCAGCCCGCCTTGGCATTGACCACGGCATCTTCCAGCACCGGACGGCGGAACCGGGTATAGCCAAGCGTTGCACTGGCGGTGTCCGGCGCCATGGGGATTTCTTCGAGGCAGATGGCGAATCCGGTCTCTTCGGGCTGCGGGACGATGGCGGTCACATCCCCATGAATGCCCCAGTACATCGGGCGGATATAGACGGCGGCGCCGGGGGCATAGGCCTTTAGCCCTTCTTCGACGATGGCGACCATGTCCTCGGTCCTGACCGTGGGTCTGAGCATCAGAGCCTCGGCGGAACGGTTGACACGGGCGCAATGCAGGTCGAGGTCGGGCGTGACCCCCTGTACGAAACGGGCACCGTCGAATACCGACGACCCCAGCCATGCGCCATGGTCGGCGGCCCGCATCACCATGGCGTCGCCTTCGTGCCAGCTGCCATTGAAATAGGTGCGGATATTTGTGCCGGTTGCCATGGTCGTCTCCTTCGGTTTGGGCGAACGGTAGGCAGGCGGGGCGGGAAGGTCCAGAGGGGCGCGCAGGCGGAATCGAAAGCGGCCCATGTGTTGGCGGCTGACGTAGCGTCTTGAACATATTCCGTCCGAACGGGAGTTATTTGTGCACTGTGTGCGCCCGGCGCCCCGTTGGAAGGCCGCCGGTGGCTGCCTTGCGCCGCGTTTTTTTCCTGTTTCTGCCGCTCCCCGCGCTCCGGTCCGCTGCCGGGACGGTCACGGTCCCCGGGGCGCTTTGTCGTCTCCAAGGGCGGCGAACGTGTCGTCGTCACGCCCTGTCGTCGCGTATCGGAAACCCGCCGAGCCGCAAAAACGCCCCTGAAGGTCGGGATTGTAAGGCGCGCCTCCCCTGCGGCATGGTTATAGATGCGGCAAATGACGGGAGACACGCATGTCCGAGACCATCCGATTCACGCTCGACGGCCAGGAGGTCGAGGCCGAAAAAGGCATGACGATCTGGGAAGTGGCCAATGGCCGCGGCCTGAAGATCCCGCATCTGTGTCACAAGCCTGCGCCAGGGTACCGGCCTGACGGCAACTGCCGCGCCTGTATGGTCGAAATCGAGGGGGAGCGCGTGCTGGCGGCCTCCTGCATCCGCGAACCGCAAGAGGGCATGGTTGTCCAGAGCGCCACCGCCCGCGCCAAGACCGCGCGCAAGATGGTCATGGAACTGTTGCTGGCCGACCAGCCGGAACAGGCGCAGGCGCATGACAAGTCTTCGCATATGTGGGACATGGCGGCAGAGGCCGGGGTTTCGGAGTCGCGCTTTCCGACGCTGGAAGCGGGGCGCATCCCGCTGCTGGACGATAGCCATATCGCCATGAAGGTTAACCTGGATGCCTGCATCCAGTGCGGCCTGTGCGTCCGGGCCTGCCGCGAGGTTCAGGTCAATGACGTCATCGGCATGGCCGGGCGCGGCCATGACGCCTATCCGGTCTTTGATCTTGCCGATCCGATGGGAGACTCCTCCTGCGTGGCCTGTGGCGAATGTGTTCAGGCCTGCCCGACCGGCGCGCTGATGCCATCGACAGTGGTGGACGAAAATCAGGTTGGCGACCGGGCGGACTTCGACAAAGAGGTGAAATCCGTTTGTCCCTTCTGCGGCGTCGGCTGTCAGGTTTCGATCAAGGTCAAGGACGGCAAGGTCAAATATGTCGAGGGCATCAACGGTCCCGCGAACGAGGGCCGGCTGTGTGTCAAGGGGCGCTTTGGCTATGACTACATCCACCACCCGCACCGGCTGACCAAGCCGCTGATCCGCCGCGACGACGCGCCGGAGAAAGGGCTGAACGTCGACCCGAACAACCCGTTGACGCATTTCCGCGAAGCGACGTGGGAAGAGGCGATGGACAAGGCCGCCCACGGGCTGGCGGACCTGCGGTCGTATTACGGCGGCACATCGGTGGCGGGCTTCGGTTCGGCCAAATGCACCAATGAAGAGGCCTACCTGTTCCAGAAGTTCATCCGGCAGGGCTTTGGCCACAACAACGTGGATCACTGCACCCGGCTGTGCCATGCGTCCAGTGTGGCGGCGCTGATGGAAAACGTCGGCTCGGGCGCCGTGACTGCCACCTTCAACGAAATCGAGAACGCCGATCTGGCCATCGTGATCGGAGCGAACCCGACCGAGAACCACCCGGTGGCCGCGACCTTCTTCAAGCAATTCGCCAAACGCGGCGGCGAGCTGATCATCATGGACCCGCGCGGCACGGCGATGCAGCGGCACGCGGCGCATATGCTGCAGTTCCGTCCGGGCACCGACGTGGCGCTGCTGAACTCGATCATGAACGTGATCGTCGAGGAAAAGCTCTACGACCGGCAATACATCGAAGGCTTTACCGAAGGCTTTTTCGAGTTCCGCGACCATATCCGGGCCTTCACGCCCGAGCGCATGTCCGAGCTTTGCGGTGTCGATCCCGAAACCATCCGCACCGTTGCGCGCAAATATGCCGGTGCACAACGGGCGATGATCTTCTGGGGCATGGGCATATCGCAGCACATCCACGGCACGGACAATTCGCGCTGCCTGATCTCGCTGGCTTTGCTCTGTGGCCAGGTGGGGCGGTCCGGGACCGGCCTGCACCCGCTGCGCGGCCAGAACAACGTTCAGGGTGCCTCGGATGCCGGGCTGATTCCGCAGGTGCTGCCGGATTACCAGCCGGTCACGGACCCGGAAGTGCGGGCGCTGTTCAAGCACATCTGGCGCGGGACGGAGATTCAGGCCACCCCGGGCCTCACCGTGGTCGAGATCATGGACCGCGTGTACCGCGGCGAGATCAAGGGCATGTATATTCAGGGTGAAAACCCGGCGATGTCAGATCCGGATGTCGAGCACGCCCGCAAGGCGCTGGCGCAGCTGGATCACCTGGTGGTGCAGGACATCTTTCTGACGGAAACGGCGAATTTCGCGGATGTCATCCTGCCCGCCTCGGCCCTGCCCGAGAAATCCGGAACCGTGACCAACACCAACCGTCAGGTGCAGGTGGCGCGCAAGGCGGTGAACCCGCCGGGCGAGGCACGCGAGGACTGGGAGATCATCGTCGATCTGGCGCGGCGTATCGGGCTGGACTGGGATTACGACGACCCGCGCGAGGTCTTTGACGAGATGAAGATGTCGATGCGCAGCCTGCATCACATCACCTGGAAGCGGCTGGAGGCCGAGTCGGCGGTGACCTATCCCTGCACCGGGCCGAACGATCCAGGGCAGGCCGTGGTCTTTGGCGACGGTTTCCCGCGCCGCGCGGGTCGCGCCAAGTTCACGCCCGCACGGGTGACGCCACCCGCCGAGGTGCCGGACGAAAGTTTCCCGATGATCCTGACCACGGGGCGGCAGCTGGAGCATTGGCACACCGGGTCGATGACGCGACGGGCGAGCGTGCTGGACGCGATGGAACCGGAAGCGAACTGTTCCCTGCACCCCAAGACGCTGCGGCGGCTGGGGGTCGAACCGGGCGGCTTCGTGAGGCTGACCACGCGGCGCGGATCCGTCGAGGTCATGGCGCGGGCGGACAGGGCCGTGGCCGAGGACATGGTGTTCCTGCCGTTTGCCTATGTCGAGGCTGCGGCCAACATCCTGACCAATCCGGCGCTGGACCCCTTCGGCAAGATACCCGAGTTCAAGTATTCCGCTGTCCGGGTCGAGGCGGTCGAGACCGGAGAAATCGCGGCAGAGTGAGCATTGCAGTCAGACGAGCCTTGCCTCTTCTTCAAAGGTAGGGCTCTTCTGGCGCCATGTCGAAACTTGTCCTGCTTCACAAAAATAGCTCAGAATATGAAGACGAGCCAGATAAGCGTTACGAGTTTTCATCGAAGCGGAACCCAAGCTATCTGTCTCGAGCGCGGCAAGCGGTAGGGGACTGGATAGTTTACTATGAGCCGGGGAAAGGCAAAGGAGCACGACGCTATTTTGCAGTTGCCAAGGTCGCGGGGGTGGAAGCCGTTCCGGGAAAAGCGGACTACTATTGCATCGCTATCGAGCCTGAAAGCTACCTTGAGTTCGACAAAGATGTACCGCGTGAAGTCAAAGGCCGTCCTTTTGAAAGCGAATTGGCCGGACCCGACGGTCTTATCCTGAAACACGGCGGTTCCCGGACTGCGTCGGTTCGGGGGCTGCCGGAAAGAGAATTTGCAGAAATCGTGAACTTCGGACTTCCGGTAGACTTGGAAGACATCGAGGCACGCCGATATGCTCCAAGACATGAGGTCGACGATCCTGCTAGGCCCTTTGAACGGCCGATTCTCGAGCGCCTGACACGGCGCGCCTATCGCGACGTCGCCTTTCGGCGAAAAGTGCGGGCCGCTTACGATGAACGTTGCTCGATTTCCGGGCTTGGCCTCAGGAACGGGGGCGGACGCCCCGAAGTGCAGGCCGCACATATTCGCCCGGTCGAGGAAAACGGCTCTGACTCCGTGCGCAACGGCCTTGCGCTCTCGGCCACGCTGCACTGGATGTTCGACCGAGGATTGATCGCCTTGGACGTTCCAGATCCGGCGGACCCAGGGGATGTTCGGATTTTGGTATCTGACAACAAGGTGCCGCGCGAGGTGGCGGATCGTTTGATCCGGGCAGACAGACGATTGACCCTGCCGCACGATCGTCGGGACTGGCCGCATCCCGCCAATATTCAGTGGCATCGGGAAAATCGTTTCGGCATGGGAGATCCGTCGGGACTTTTTCCGAATTGAGCGCGCTTTGCGAAGTGGCTGGCGACATCCGCGCCGGGCATTTGCAGAGCCTGGAAGCTCCGGGTTAGTGTCGCCTGGAACTTGAACCTGGAGGGACGGATATGGTCGCGGTCGATGAAAAGCGGTTTCTGAAGGATCTTCACACCCTGCGGTCCTTCGGGGCGGCGGGGGTCGGCAAGGGGGTGATCCGACCTGCCTATTCCGAGGCGGATATCGCCGCGCGGGACTGGCTGGCGGGGCGGATGACCGAGGCGGGGTTGACGCCGGCCTTCGATCCGATGGGGTCGCTGTTCGGGCTGACTGAGGGCCCTTCGCTGTTGGTCGGCTCGCATTCGGACAGCCAGCCGGAGGGCGGCTGGCTGGACGGGGCGCTGGGGGTCATCGCCGGGCTGGAAGTGGCCCGGGCGGCGCGCGAGGCCGGGGGGGCTGCCGTTTCGGTCGTGTCGTTTCAGGATGAGGAAGGGCGCTTTGGCGTGACCACCGGCAGCGCGGCCTGGACCGGACCCTTGCCGCGTGAGGAGGTCGACGGGCTGACCGACCCGAGGGGTGTCACGCTGGGTGAGGCGCGGGCGGCGATGGGGGCGCGGCTGGGCGATTGGATTGATCCCGCGCGGTTCATCGGCTTTCTGGAGATGCATATCGAGCAGGGGCCGGTTCTGGACACCTCGGGTGAAGCGGTGGGTGTGGTCGAGGCGATTGTCGGCATCCGGGACATGGTGATCAGTTTCGAAGGCCAGCAGAACCATGCGGGCACCACGCCGATGGCGCTGCGAAAGGATGCCTTTCAGGCGCTGGGAGAGTTCAACACGCTTATCAATGCGCGGTTTCAGAACGTGGTCACGCCGGCGACCGTCTGGACGGTGGGGCATGTCACGGTGCATCCCAATGCGCATTCGATTGTGCCGGGGCGGGTGAAATTCTCGATGCAATGGCGGGACGGGGATCAGGACCGGCTGCAGCGGATGGAGCGGATCGTGCGTGAGACGGCGGCCGAGGTGGCGGCACGGCGCGGGCTGAAGGTGGATTTCGGGCCGATGCTGGGCGTGACGCCGCAGGCGATGGATCCGGGGATCCGAACGGCCCTGGGGGCTGCGGCAGAGAAGGTGGTTCCGGGGCGCTGGAGAGAGATGCCGTCGGGCGCGCTGCATGATGCCTCGAACCTCGCCGGGGTGATGCCGGTGGGAATGCTGTTCGTGCCGTCCATCGGGGGGATCAGCCATGATTTTGCCGAGGATACGTCCGAGACGGACCTTGTGACCGGCCTGCGGGTGCTGGCAGGAGCGGCGCAGAAACTGGCCGGGTAAGCTGGTTACCTTCAGTCGCGGGAAGGGCGGGATTCCACCTTCCCCGAACGTCAGTGCTGTTTTAGGCTGAGGCGCAAGGAGGTGCCGATATGGACCCTGTTTCGCTTGTCTTTTACGCCACCGTCTGCGGTGTGCTCGGCCTTGCCGGACCAAATCTGGGCGCGGCGCCGATCCGCCTGGGGATCGGGGCGGCAGTGGGTGTGGTGGCGGTGATGGTGCTGCCGTGGATCCATTCCCTGCTTGGCCAGACCACCGGGTACAGCTTTGCTGGACCGTAAATCGCGGCGACCGGCGCGACGATGGGCTGAAAACCCATCCGGCCGTCTGTTGTGAGCGATGCGCGGCGGGCGCTGGATGCGCTGTCTACCGTTTTTCGTCTTGGTGGAGGTCGTGGCGGCGGGGTGAACCCCGCCCTACAGCAGTCGGGACCCGGGGCGTGAAATTCGCACCAAGGGTCAGCTCCAGTCGACATTGCCCAGAAAGATGTAGCCCGCGCCGTAGATCGTCTTGATCAGGCGCGGGTTTTTCGGGTCTTCGCGCAGTTTTGTCCGCAGGCGTGAAATACGGACATCCATCGCCCGGTCAAAGCTTTCGCCCGCAGCGCCTCCAAGGCTTTCCTGCATATGGGAGCGGGTGATCAGGCGTTTCGGGCTTTCGAGAAAGAGACGCAGCACCTCGCCCTCGGCATGGCTGAAGGCGGTTTCCTGCCCGGTGTCGTCCTCGAGCGCGTAGCGGTCGAAATGCGCGGTCCAGCCGTTGAACCGGGCGGTGTCAGAGGGCGCGGCGCGTTTCGGACCGCGCAGGCGGGCGCGGATACGGGCGACGACCTCTGCCGGGTCGAAGGGTTTGATGATGTAGTCGTCGGCGCCCAGTTCCAGTCCGGTGACGCGATCCTGCACCTGTGCGCGGCCCGAGATGATGATGACTGTCGCCCCCTGTTCCAGCGCAAGTCGGTGGACCAGCGACAGCCCGTCACGGTCCGGCAGGCCGAGGTCCACAAGGCAGACGTCCGGTGTGGCGCGGCGCAGGGCGGCCTCGAACTCGGTGGCGCGGCCAAAAGAGAGCGTGCGGAACCCGGCCTCTGTCAGGGCCTCGGACAGCATGTCGCGGATGGCGGGTTCGTCGTCGAGGATGGTGACCAGGGGGCTTGTCATGAACCGGAGTTAGCCGAATTGCGCGGCATCCGGAAGGGGCGAGAGGACGGCAGAGAGATCGGCGGCGGAAAAGGGTTTCGGCAGGACCGGGCCAAGGCGGCGGGCCTGCGCGTGATGCGGGTGATCGGCGGGCAGCGAGGTCATGAAGCACAGCGGCAGATGCGGCAGGCGCTCTGCCAGCGCCAGACCGGGCGTGTCCCCCTCAAGCGAGATGTCCGACAGGACCAGCGCGATGTCCGGCAGGCCTTCGGCCAGGGCGGTTGCCTCATCGACGGAGGCGGCCTCCACCACCGAAAAGCCAAGGTCCGTCAGCATGTCGCGGACGGTCTCGCGCAGGTCCGGGCTGTCCTCGACCAAGAGCGCAAGGCCGGTTTCCGCAGGGGTGTCGGCGCGGCGCAGCGGCAGGCGCAGCGAGACACGCGCGCCCCGGCCGGTGTTGGCGATGCGAACAGAGCCGCCGGCCAGTTTCGTCATGTCGTAGACCATCGCCAGACCGAGGCCCGAGCCCTCACCCCCCTTGGTGGTAAAGAAGGGTTCCAGCCCGTGTTGCAACGCGCTGTCGGAAAAGCCGGGGCCGCTGTCCGCGACCGAGAGTTCCAGCCATGTGTCCTGGATGTCGCGGACGGAGATGATGATGCGGCCCTCTGCCGTGCCGCAGGCATCGCGGGCGTTCAGGATCAGGTTCAGCAGGGCATCCTGCAACAGGCCGGGATCTGCCATGTAGGAACCCTGAGTCTGGTCGTTGATCTTCAAGGTGATGGTGTCGGGCAGCGACGGGGTGGCCAGCGTTTCGAGTTCGTCAAGAAAGGGGCCAAGGGACAGGGGACGCGGTTGCCAGCCGCGTTGGCTGGTCATGTCGGCCATCCGGTCCAGCAGGCGCCCGCCGCGCTGCGCCGCCGAGAGCGTGGCGGTGATCAGCGGATCGGCCTCTGACCCAAGCTCCATGCGCGCCAATTTCGACTGCATCCCGAGGATGATGGTCAGGAGGTTGGAAAAGTCATGGGCGAGGCCCGAGGTAAGCTGTGCCGCGATCTCGCGCCGCCGGGTCTGTTGCAGGGCGGCGCGGGCCTGCGATTCCTCGGTCACGTCCTGGCTGAGGATGTAGACGCCCGGCTCCATCGGGTCGGGAGTAAAGGCGGCGCGGATGCGGTGGGACGAGCTTTCGTCGGTGAATTCGAAGGTCGAGGGTTGCCCCTTACGGGCGGCGTCCAGATGCGGCAGGACACGGGCATAGGCCTGCGGGCCCAGCGTTTCCGAGATGTGCAGCCCGATGACATGGGTCGGACGGCCGGGCATCACGTCGCCAAGGCGGTTGTTGGAAAAGGTATAACGCCCCTCGGCATCGACGCGGGCGATATGGGCGGGCATCATCTGGGTGGTGGCGCGGGTGCGGGCCTCTGTTTCGACCAACTCGCGTCGGGCCTCTTCGAGGGCCTTGTTGGTGGCGGCGAGGCGGCGGTTGGTGCGGGCCAGTTCCTCGGACCGTTTCAGCACCTCGTCGGAGAGCAGTTCGGACCGGGTGCGCAGCAACTGTTCCTGCGTGCGGGTCTGGGTGATGTCGGTATAGACGGTGACCCAGCCGCCCTGTGGCAGCGGCGCGCCCTCGACGCTGATGGTGCGGCCGTTTGCGCGGGTGCGTTCCATGTAATGCGGCTCGAACGCGCGGGCGATTTCCACTCGGTCGCGAACCCATGTTTCGGGATCGCCGACATCGCCGTATTCGCCGCGCATGACGAGGTGGCGGATGGTGTCCTCAAAGCTGGCGCCGGGGGTGGTCAGGTCGGACGGCAGGTCGAACATCTGGGCGAAGGGGGCATTGCAGACCGCAAGGCGCAGGTCAGCGTCGTAGATCGTCAGCGCCTGCTGGATCAGGTTGAGCCCGGCCTGCGTGAAGGCAAGCGGGGTCATGAGGCTGTGGTGTCTGGGGTCATCTCCGGGCCTCCCTGTCCGGTTGGTGTCGGAACAGGATAGCGCCGCATGTCCGGGGGAGGAAGCCGGTCATGGCCGCAGCGGGCCGCGCCGCAGCCCGTCGCGCCAGAGCGAATAGATGCCCGAGGCCACGATCAGCGTCGCGCCGGTCAGGGTCATCGCGTCGGGCCGTTCGCCGAACAGCGTGTAGGCGAGCACCAGGGCAACGATCAGGCGGGAATAGCGGAACGGAGCCACGACAGAGACCTCTCCGGTGCGCATGGCGGCGGTGAGCGCGGTGTAGCCGATGACGCCCGCGCAGGCGGTGCCGCAGATCAGCAGGGCAGAAACGGGCGTGGGCAGGGCGGGCGGCGGCTCGAACGCCATGATGACAAGGCCGGCAAAGGTCACGACGGCAAAGCCGAGCACGCCAAGCTGCGAGGGGCGGACATGGGCGGGCGCGGTGCGGGTGGCGACATCGCGCCCGGCAAAGCCGATCATGCCAAGTAGGGCGAAGAGGGCATTGGCCTCGATCCCCTCGGGTGAGGGGCGGACGATGAGCAGGACCCCGGCGAACCCCACGGCACTGGCGGCCCAGCGGTGCGGGCCGATGCGTTCGCCAAGGATCAGCGCGGCAGAAAGCATCACCACCAGCGGCGCGGCCTGCAGGATGGCCGAAGTGGTCGACAGCGGCGTGTAAGCGAGGCTGAGCGCAAAGAACAACCGCCCGAGGACTTCGAACCCGGTGCGGATCAGCAGGCCTTTTTGCAGGTAGGCAGGATCCCAGAGCGGCACGCCCCGGCGACGCGCGTGAAAGGCGTAGATCGTCATGGCGATCAGCCCGAATTGCACGGTGCCAAGCCCGGGAGAGATGCCGCCCGAGCCGGTTGCGGCCTTGAAGAACGCATCCTCGACCCCGAAGCCCAGCATGGCGAGGATCATCCAGAGGCTGCCCTTGAGGTTGTCGGTCAATTGCACTTCCCAGCGTTTCGCCGACTTCCCATGCCTGTGTGATTAGAGCAAGTTCTTTGATGATTTTTTGGGCAAAGCCTTGTGACTTTGATTTCAGGGTGGTTCTTATTCACGTCAGGAATGCTTTGAAAGACCAAGATAGTGGAGCGATTTTAGATGGTTGAGTTTATCCTTGTGGCTCTGGCTGCGGCGCTCGTTCTGTTCGTCTTGCTCCGGAAAACTGGAACGAACGAAAGTGACAAGACAGCACGCGAGCAGACCTGCGAAAAGGAAAACCTGCCTAAGCTTCGGCCCGCACCGCCGGTCAACAAGGAGCCTGCAATGCCGCGGCTTGCGGCCCCGCAGGGAACCGAAGCGGTCAAGGCAAGACCTCAGCCAGTTTCCCCCGGACCCTTTGATCCCAATGATGACGCCAAGCGCCTGCCGGAAGGCGCTGAATGCGTGGGACCGGCCTATGTCATTGACGGCGATTCTATCGTCATCAAGGGAACGCAGATCCGGCTCTTCGGTGTCGATGCCCCGGAGATCAACCACCCCTATGGCAAGAAAGCGAAGTGGGCGCTCGTCAGGTTGTGCAAGGGGCAGGAGATCCGCGCAAAACTGATCGCGGTGGATGCGCATGAGCGCACGGTCGCGAAATGCTATCTTCCGGATGGGCGCGATCTGTCTGCCGAAATGGTCAAGCAGGGCATGGCGATTGATTGGCCGAAGTTTTCAGACGGTGTTTACGCGTCGCTGGAAACGCCTGACGCCCGCAAGAAGATGTGGCTGGCGGCGGCGCGGCAAAAGGGCCACATGCATGTGTGGAAAAGGTTCGAAGAGCGGCAGGCCGCGAAGGGCTCTAAGAGCGGGTAAGACCGTCCAGCAACGCCCTGGCCGCGGCCTGTTCCGCCTGTCGTTTTGAACTTGCGGTGGCTTCGGCGGTTTCACCGCTGGCCAGCCGGGCCTCGATGGTGAAGACGGGGGCGTGGTCGGGGCCGCTGCGGGCGGTTTCGACGTAGCGGGGCGGTTGTTGTCCACGCCCCTGCGCCCATTCCTGCAGCGCGGTCTTGGCGTCCTTGCTGTCCTCGTCGACATTGTCGATCCTCGGTCCCCACAGCCTGAGAACGAGGTCCTGCGCCGCCTCGAACCCGGCATCGAGATAGACGGCGGCAATCACCGCCTCCATTGCATCGCCCAGCAGTGCCTGCTTGCGCCGCCCGCCCGAGAGTTGTTCCGAGCGGCCCAGTTTCAGCGCGTCGCCGAGCCCGATCTCACGCGCGACATCGGCGCAGGTTTCCTTGCGCACCAACGCGTTGAAGCGCGGCGCAAGCTGGCCTTCGGTGGCGGCGCGGTCGCGTTTCAGCAGCGCCTCCGCCATCACGAGGCCCAGCACCCGGTCGCCAAGGAACTCGAGACGCTGGTTGTCCTCGCGCCCCGGACCGGAGGTCGAGGAATGGGTGACGGCGCGGCGCAACAGCGCCGGATCGGCAAAGACGTGGCCCAGCCTGTCCTGCAAGGCGATCTGATCGGCAGAGAGTTTCATTTCACGGTCCTCAGGACGCGCCCCTCGCGTCCTTCTTGCGAATAGATCACCAGACGCATGCGTCCAGCAATGTTGGAAATCGGCACAAACCCGACGCCGCCCAGAGATTGCGGAAAGCGGCCGTCGATCGAGTTGTCCCGGTTGTCGCCAAGGACAAGGACGTGGCCCTCTGGCACTTCCACCGGTTCGGTTTCGTCCGCGGGGCCGGGGCCGAGATCCAGCACCCTGTAGGTGCGGCCCGAAGGCAAAGTCTCGGCAAAGGCGGATTTGGCGCAGGTCTCGCCCAGTGTCACGGGGACCACGCAGCGCGGATAGGTGCCTGCGGCGGATCGCACGTAGGGTTCGGTCCAGTCGGGCAGAGGCTCTTGGCGCAGGGGAGTGCCGTTCAGGACGACCTGACCGGCCTGCATCTGAACGGTGTCGCCCGGCAGGCCGATCACCCGCTTGATGAAGTCAAAGCCGTTCAAGGGATGGCGAAAGACCACCACGTCGCCGCGTTCAGGCGTGCCAAAGCTGCGGGTGGCCAGCGCGTAATCCCCGGTTTGCAGCGTGGGTGTCATGCTGGCCGAAGGGATGATGTAGGGCGCCCATGCGATGCGGCTGGCCATCAGGGCCGCGCCGATACAGACGGCGACAAGCCCGGTGCGGTTGTAGGGGCCGGGAACGGCCTCCGGGTCGGGACGCTTGATGATCATGGCGATCACCAGGACCAGCGAAACGAAAGGGACAAGCAGCAGCCACAGCAGCCAGCCGGACCAGCCCATATCCCGCAGGCGGCGTCTGGCGTGGCCCCAGAACAGCAGGGTGGCACAGGCCGCGAAGAGGGCGAACGCCGCCCCGGCAAGGCCCAGCGGCGGAATCAGGACAGGGCTCAGCAGGACGACCAGCAGGCAGATCGCGGCCAGCGCAAAGCCGCCGCGCCCGGTCAGCCCGCCCCAGTCAAAGGCGTCGCGGATGAACCTCATCCGCGCGTGTTGGACTGGATGACCCTCATCCGCGCCCGCCTATTCGATCGCTTTGAAGAAGCGGTCGCTGCGCCATGTCCAGAAGAACAGCATCGAGCGGCCGGCAGAGGAGAACATCACCCGGTCAGCCCGGCCGACGAGGTTTTCGAACGGTACAAAGCCGACGCCCCCGGCGATATTCGGCACGCGGCTGTCCGAAGAGTTGTCGCGGTTGTCCCCCATGAAGAAATAGTGTCCCTCGGGGACCGTATAGACCGGCGTATTGTCCGATCCCTGCATGGCGATGTTCAGGATCGAATGGCTTTTGCCGCCGGGTAGGGTCTCGATGAGTTTTTCCTTGGTGCAGGTGGCGCCGTCGCCGACCGTTCCATTGGCGCAGCGCGGGCGCAGGCGTTGCGGGCCTTGGGGGGCGGCCAGTTCATCGAAAGTGCCGTCGGGCTGCACGATCACGGGTTGGTCGTTGATGAACAGCACGCCGCCGCGCACTTGAATGCGCTCTCCGGGCAGGCCGATCAGACGCTTGATGAAATCGCGGCCGGTCGCCGGGTGGCGGAAGACGACCACATCGCCACGCTCGGGCTCGCCACCAAAGAGACGGGCGTTGTCGCCATCGGCCCAGCCGCAGATGTCCTGCGCGTCGATGTTGATGCCAAAGCGGGGAATGATGATCGAGGGGCAGGAGGCGTAGGAATAGCCGTAGGACATCTTGTTCACAAAGAGGAAATCGCCGATCAGCAGCGTGTCCTTCATCGAGCCCGAGGGGATCCAGAAGGGCTGAAACAGGAAGGTGCGAAAGACCCCCGCGATCAGCAGCGCGTACACGACCGTCTTGATCGTTTCGACGATGCCGCCCTTCTTTTCTTGCTTGGCCATGTGATCTGCCCTTTGCCTCACCCTGTTGGTTGGCGCTTCATGAGCGGGCGGGGGAGGCGTGTCAAGGCAGGAGGTCCGGCGGTTGACGGGTTGATCAAGGGGAGCATAGGCTGCTTCATGGAATTGTGACACCGGGAATTTTCGCCGTGGTTCGAATTGGCTTGCTTGTTTCGATGCTGATGGGGGCCGCGCCTGCGCTTGCATTGACCGACTGCGACTTCAATTTCGAGGTCAATCACGAAAGCAGCGCCCTGCAATCGCTGATCAACGGCGCGCGGGACCGCGGCGGTTTCTGGCGCCCGATCCAAGAAGCGCCGGATGACGTGCAGCAGATCGGGCGATTCATCGGGCGTCTGGACATCTGCCTCGTGACACCGGACGGCAAGCCGCGCACTGTCGTCATCGGCGGCAGAAGCGTGGACATCCCAAGCCCCTATGTCACCACCTGCACCGCCGCCTTGCTGCCCGGCAACCGCCTGCTGGCGAACCGGCATTGTTATTATGAACCTACGCTGGTGAAGGCGGGATTCACCTTTGTGCAGGAGGCGCGGATCAACTTTGGCTATGTCTCGGCTGATTTGATCGGGGATGTCGAGACCTTTCGCGTGGCGACCCGCGAACTGGCGCAGGACGCCGACACCGATGCATTGGTCATGCAGATCGTTGGCGCGGACGCCAACGAGATCATTGGCGGGCATATCCCGATGATCATGGAAACCCACGCCACGCCGCGCCGTGCATTGACCGTCATCCACCACCCGCTGCGCCAACCGCAGCGGTTTTCGTCCGGCACCTGTCAGATCCACCCGGACCAGGATGAAGTGCCCGCCGGCTCGTCTCTTCTGCGCCACAGTTGCGAAACGGAGGGCGGCTCTTCGGGCGCGCTTCTTCTGGATGCGCGGACACTGGCGGTTGTAGGGCTGCACAACCGTGCCGGGTTGCATGACGGTGGCGGCTTTAACGGTGGACACAAGATCGCGGCGGTCGAGGCGGCGCTGAAGCTGGGCTTCAAGGAAGCGCGTTCACCAGAACCCAGGGTCGATCCCGAGTCCGAGGCGCAGGCGGCGCTGACCGCGGCGCTCCTGATCCTTGCGCTGGACGGGCGGGCCGCAGCTCTGGCGCAGGTGGAACGGGACCACGCGGGCACACGGGCGGCGACGCTTGCGGCGCGAGAGCGGGCAGATCTGCACGAGGACCGGGCCAATGATGCGCTGGACGCGGCTGAACGGCTGTCCGACCCGACGCAGCAAAAAGCGGCGCTGGAACAGGTTGCGCGCGACTTTGCGCAGACAAGGGCGGCGGACCGGGCGCAGCGTATGCTGGTGTTCCTGCAATCGAAGGGCCCATCGCGCGACGATCAGGCGATGGCATCACTGTTGGCGGCATTGCGCGCGCCGGACGATGCAGCGCAGCGGCCCCTGCTTGAGGCCATCCTGAAGGATTTCTCCGGGACGTCGGCGGCCAAAAGCGCCGAAGCGATGCTGGCGAAAATGGCGGTGGCGACCAAACCTGTGGCAAAAACGGTTGCCAGGCCGGTGGCCGTACCCAAGCAACCGGCGGCGCGCGGCAGTGATACGGAGAAAAGCGCCACCGCCGCGCTGGGGCGTGCCTTTGCCATGTCCGATCCGGACATGCGGCGGCGGGCGCTGTCGTTGGTGGAAGAGCGTTACCCGGGAACGGATGCTGCGAAAAGGGCGCGTGCGGCGGTCGCAAAACTGACGGCCTCGGGAACGGCGGTGGTGGATGGTGCGGCCAAGGCCAATGCGCGCGCCGCCCTGACGCGTGCCCTTGCCATGTCCGATCCGGACATGCGGCGGCGGGCGCTGTCGATGGTGGAGCAGCGTTACCCGGGAACGGATGCCGCGAAAGAGGCGCGCGCGGCGGTCACAAAACTGACGGCCTCAAGACCGGCGGTGGTGGATGGCGCGGCCAAGGCCAATGCGCGCGCCGCGCTGGCGCGTGCCCTTGCCATGTCCGATCCGGACATGCGGCGGCGGGCGCTGTCGATGGTGGAACAGCGTTACCCGGGAACGGATGCCGCGAAAGAGGCGCGCGCGGCGGTTGCCGCTGTTCCGACCTTGAGTGTCAAGCAGGACGGCAGCGGCGATTATCGCACCATCGCCGCGGCGGTGAAGGCAGCAAGGCCGGGCACAAGAATCGAAATCTTCCCCGGAACCTACAATGGCGGAGTTCGGGTTGGCAAAGAGCTTGAAATCGTCGGGATCGGCGACCGGGACAAGATCATCTGGGAAGCGAAGGATGCCGACGTCATCAGTTGGGTCGCGCCAATGGGCCGGATCGCCAACCTGAGCCTGAGCCAAACGGGCGAAAGTTTTTATAGCGTCAGATTCTCGGGCGGTTCGGCGCTTTTGGAGAACTGTGACCTTACCTCGCTGGGAGGTCCCTCGAAGGGAGCCCCCGTTGTTGGCATATTCAAAGGCGCCAATCCTGTGCTGCGCAACAACGTCATCCACGATGGCAAGTCGATCGGTGTCTTCGTCGCTTTAAAGGGAAGGGGCACGCTGGAGCGCAACGAAATCTTCGGCAACAAAAATGCCCAGGTCAGCGTCACCCTGGAGGGTGACCCTGTGCTGCGCAATAACGGGATCGGCCCCGGTTCAACGTTTGCCGTATTCGTCAACAAGGGTGGCAAAGGCACGTTCATTGGCAATGATCTGCGCGGCAACAAGGCAGGCGCTTTTTACATCGGACCCGATGCCGGTCAGGTCATCCGCAACGACAACAAGGAATAGTCACACCTTCACCCGCGCCTCGATCACCACAAAGGCCTGCGCCCAGGGGTGATCGTCGGTCAGGGTGACGTGGATGATGGCCTCGTGCCCCTCGGGCGTCATGCTGTCCAGCCGTTCCCTGGCCCAGCCCGTCACCTCCATCACCGGCTGGCCGGTGCGCAGGTTCGAAACGGCCATGTCCTTCCACGAGATGCCCATGCGCAATCCGGTTCCCAGTGCCTTGGAACAGGCCTCTTTCGCGGCCCAGCGTTTGGCGTAGGTGCCCGCCACGTCCTTGCGTCGTTCGGCCTTGCGCTGTTCGACCTCGGTGAAGACACGGTTGCGGAAGCGGTCGCCGAACCGCTCCAGTGTACCGGCGATCCGTTCGATATTGGCGAGATCGGTTCCGATGCCGAGGATCATATGCTCTGCCTCCCGTGGCCCGCGTGGCCCCGGTTCAGAAACCCCGGCAGGGCGCGAAGGTCAAGCTCAGGGCAGCAGCTGGCCGTCGATGGCGCCCGTTGACTGATTGAGCGTGAAGCGCAAGGTGAACCCGCCGAAATCCGCCGTCGCGGCGTCATAGGCCTGCACCGGCACAGTAAAGGTCAGGCCGGTGGCGGGATCGTATTCGGCGGTCAGGGCGGAGAATTCCATGCCTGAAAAGCCCATGCCATTGAGTCCCACGACCTTGCACTGGCGGTCGCCCAGTTCCGAATAGGGCGGCGACAGCACCAGCATCCAGGCCCAGGCCGCTGCCGGTTCGATGGTGTCCATCAGGGCGAGACGCGTCTTGCCGTTGGAAAAAGTGCGGCTGTTCTCTTCCCACGGCTCGGCAATGGCCGCCGCGCTGGCCTGCCAGTCACAGTCCAGCACGGTCACGTTGTTTTCCTGCGCGGCCGCAAACGCGGGCAACAGGGCGAAGGGCAGGGCGCAGAGCAGGCGGGTCATGGGGCCAATCCTTGTGAGGCGATCCGCCAATGCATAGCCCGATCGTGGCAGTGGCGCGAGGCGGGGTTTTCCCGACCGCCTCGGATTTCCAGCCTCAGAATCCCAGCCGCTGCAGCCGCCCGATCACCCGGCGAAAGACCGCGGGCGGCAGAATTTCCTGCAGCATGTCGGCGCGTTTCACCTGCTTGTCGATCTTGTCCTGCGTTCCGGGGCGCGGCTTGAACAGGGTGGTGTGGGATTTGCGCGTGTAGTCCCATGTGGCGGTGTAGTAATACAGCGCCAGTGACATTCGCGGCTCTCCGTCCGGATGGTTCACCGTCTCGGGGTTGCCATGCCATGTATCGGACCCGGTGTTGAAACAGCACATACGGTTGAACACCGGCACAAAGCTTTCGACCTGCGCCGTCATGTCGTTGTTCCAGATCTCGAACGAGCCGCCGTAGTCCTTTTTCCAGTCCTTGTTCAGGTAGATCAGGATGTTGAGCCGGCGTTCGAGGTTCAGCTTGGCGTTGTGGTTGAAATCGGCGTGGATATCCAGATGCCCGCCATTTGCCACCACATGCACGCCGCCGCCCGCAAAATAGGGGTCAGGGATCAACCCGCTGATGCCGGTCATCTCTTCGAGAAAGCGGACAAAGGGGCGCGAGTTCAGAACGTAGAACAGGTTGCGCGTGTAAGCAGGCAGACGTTCGGGCAGGTAGCTGGACTTTAGCTTTTCCTGTGGGCGGTCGAACATGGTTTCCGCCTCGGGCAGGGTGCGAATTTCCTGCAGGACACGCTCCAGCACCTCTTCGGGCAGGAAGTCTTCGAAACTGCCATAGGGATAGGGTTGACGGCTGCGATAGGTTTCGGCGGCTGCTGCGCCTGCGGCCTTGGCAGCGGCGGCGTCGATGGCAAGCGTTTCGGGGTCCATCGGAATGACGGGCATGACTGATTCCTCTGCTGGCACGCGCTTGACCCCGGCATTACCGCGACTTTGAGGCAATAAAATGGAACTCTTGCCGGTGCGGTGTCAGCTGTGATCCTCAGGCGCGCGCGTCATCCATCAGGCGGCGCATTTCCGCGATGGCCGGGGCCAGTCCGCGAAAGATCGCCTCGCCGATCAGGAAATGCCCGATGTTCAGCTCCATGACCTCGGGAAAGGCGGCGACAGGCTGCACGGTGTCATAGGTCAGCCCGTGCCCGGCGTGGACCTCCAGGCCCAGCCCATGGGCGAAAGCCGCCATCTCGCGCATCTTTTCAAGTTCGGCGTCCCGGTCCTCGAACCGCTCTTCGGCGTGAAAATCGCAATAGGCACCGGTGTGCAGTTCGATCACCTGTGCGCCGATTCGGTGCGCTGCCTCGATCTGGCGCTGGTCGGCGGCGATGAAGATCGACACCCGGCAGCCCGCATCCCGCAGTGGCGCGATGAAATGGGCCAGACGGTTTTCCTCGCGCGCCACTTCCAGCCCGCCTTCGGTGGTCTTTTCCTCGCGCTTCTCGGGCACGATGCAGACCGCGTGCGGCTTGTGCCGCAGGGCGATGCGCTGCATCTCATCGGTGGCGGCCATCTCGAAATTCAGCGGGACGGTCAGCTGATCCATAAGCGCGTCGATATCCCGGTCCGAAATATGGCGGCGGTCTTCGCGCAGATGGGCGGTGATGCCATCCGCCCCGGCCTCCTCGGCGATCTTGGCTGCGCGGACCGGATCGGGATAGGCGCTGCCGCGCGCGTTGCGCACGGTGGCCACGTGATCGATGTTGACGCCAAGGCGCAGCTGTCCGGCAAACTGGGTCATGGTCGCGCTCTCCCGGTTGAACAATTTGATCAAAACCTAGGGGCGGGACGGGCAAAAGAAAACCGCTTTTTGCGGCGCGGTCCAGGCGTTCCAGGCAGAAACTGCTTGTTCTTTGGTTTGAAAATACCTCGGGGGAGACGCCCGAAGGGCGGCGGGGGCAGAGCCCCCGATGCGCGACCTCAGGGCTGGCTGCCGATCTTCTTTTTCTTCTTCTTTTTCAATTCCGCCAGCTTGGCCTTGATGACGCCCTTGCGACGGTTCTGGAAAGCGGTGATCAGCGGCATCGAGATGTAATAGGCGATGATTCCGCATACGATCCCGGGGATAATCCCGCCGATCATGTAGGGAAAGAACACTTCGTCGTAAAAGATTCGCAGATGGCTCCAGTCCGCGTGCTCTGGCGTGAAAACGGACAGCAAGTTGCGCCACAGGTCCTCACCCGCCTTGACGAATTTCTTGCCCAGACTGCCGTGATCCGGATCCGCTTCCAGCCCCAGCAGCCAGTAGCCGGTCTTCATCGAGACCACGCCGATGGGCACATAGGTCAGCGGGTTGCCGAAGAAGGTGGACAGGATCGCGGCCAGGATGTTCCCCCGCATGACCCATGCGATCAGCGCGGCGGTGAAGAAGTGAAAGCCGTAGAAGGGCGTGAAGGTGGTCAAGACCCCGGCAAAGATGCCGCGGGCGATGCGGTCGGGCGGATCAGGCAGGCGATTCAGGCGAAGCCTGACATAACGCGCAGCCCGGCCCCAACCGCCACGGGGCCACAGCGCCTCCAGCACGATCTTCCAGATCGGCCGTCTGTCGCGTCGCTTGAACACTAATGCGCCTTTCCTGCCTACTCTGCCGCCTCTGGCACACGCTCGAGCCCGGGATCCCGTCGCCGCTCGACCGAGGCGACGTCGCGTTCCGCCTCCATCGTCGAGATCAGGGAGTGCAGGTGTTCGACGTCGCGCAAATCAATATCCATCATGAGGCGGTAAAAATCCGGTTTCCGATCTATGAAGTTCAGATCCGAGATATTGGCCTTCGTCTCGCCGATCAATGTGCAAATCCGTCCCAGCACACCGGCATCGTTGCCGATGGTGAGTTCGAGTGACACACCGTAGACAGCCGGGTGCTTGCCCTCGGCCCAGTGCAGGTCAAGCCAGCGCTCCGGCTCATCCTCGTGATCGGCCAGAGCGGCGCAGTCGATGGCGTGCACCGCCACCCCGCGGCCACGATGCGCCAGCCCCACGATCCGTTCGCCCGGCAGCGGCTGACAGCAGGGCGCGCGTTCGAATCCTTGTCCGTGTTCAAGGCCCACAACCGCGCGGGCCATCTCGACCTCGCCGTCGTCCTGTATGGCGAGGTTGGGATAGACCGCTTCGACCACTTCGCGCGCGGTCACCTCGGCGCTGCCCAGACGGGCCAGCAGGGTTTCCACATCCTCCAGCCGCAGGGTCGCCGCCGCCTTTTCCAGGACCTTGTCGGTGGCCTTCTTGCCGCGCCCCTCAAAGGCGGCGCGGGCCAGTTCATGGCCCAGCCGGGCATAGCGGCCCTTGTTGGCCTCGCGCAGGGCGCGGCGAATGGCGGTCTTTGCCTTGCCGGTGGTGGCGATGTCCAGCCATGTCGCCTGAGGCGCCTGACCTTCGGCGGTGATGATCTCGACCGATTGGCCGTTCCGCAGCCGGGTCCAGAGCGGCACCCTGATGCCATCGACCTTGGCCCCCACGCAGCGCGAGCCGATCCGGGTATGGATCGCATAAGCATAGTCGATGGGGGTCGCCCCGCGCGGCAGTTTCACCACGTCGCCCCGAGGGGTAAAGCAGAAGACCTTGTCGGAATACATCTCCAGCTTGACCGCCTCCATGAACGCGTCATGGTCTTCCTCGGCGTCGAACTGTTCGGTGACAGAGGTGATCCACTTGGCCGGATCCACGGCAAAGCGGTTTTCGGCCCGCACCCCGTCACGGTAGGACCAATGGGCGGCGACGCCGGTTTCGGCCACCTCGTGCATTTCGCGGGTGCGGATCTGCACCTCGACCCGCTTGCCGTCGCGGCCCGACACCGTGGTGTGGATCGAGCGATAGCCGTTCGACTTCGGCTGGCTGATGTAATCCTTGAATCGGCCGGGTACTGCGCGCCAGCGCTGATGGATCGCCCCCAGCGTGGCATAACAGTCGGCCTCTGACCGGGTGATAATGCGAAACCCATAGATGTCGGACAGGCGCGAAAAGCCGATTTTCTTTTCCTGCATCTTGCGCCAGATCGAATAAGGCTTCTTGGCGCGGCCGAACACCTCTGCGTCCACATCGGCCTTTTCCAGCTCGTGCCGCATGTCGCTGGTGATGCGCTGAACCACGTCGCCGGTTTCCCGTTGCAGCGTGATGAAGCGGCGGATGATGCTGTCGCGGCCCTTGGGGTTCAGCACGCGAAAGGCGTGATCCTCCAGTTCCTCGCGCATCCACTGCATCCCCATCCGCCCGGCGAGGGGGGCGAAGATGTCCATCGTCTCACGCGCCTTTTGCACCTGCTTTTCCGGCTTCATCACCTTGATGGTGCGCATGTTGTGCAGACGGTCGGCCAGCTTGACCAGAATCACTCGCAGATCCTTGGACATGGCCATGAAAAGTTTGCGGAAATTTTCGGCCTGCTTGGTCTCGGAACTGGACAGTTGCAGGTTGGTCAGCTTGGTCACGCCATCGACAAGATCGGCGATCTCCTTGCCAAAGCGCTGCTCGACCTCGGAAAAGGTCGATCGCGTGTCTTCGATGGTGTCATGCAGCAAGGCGGTGATGATGGTGGCATCGTCAAGGTGCTGTTCGGTCAGGATGGCCGCCACCGTGACCGGATGCGAAAAATACGGCTCACCCGACTTGCGGACCTGACCTTCATGCATCTCGCGGCCATAGTCATAGGCCGCGGTGATCAGTTCCGCGTTGGTCTTGGGATTGTAGTTGCGAACAAGGTCGACCAGGTCTTCTGCAGAGATCATGCGGCCTCACCCCGGCACCGGATCAGCCCTGACCCTGTGCCTCCATCAGAGCACGCAGCAGTTTTTCCTCGGACATGTCGTCCTCTTGCGGCTTGTCCTGCTCGGCACCCATGAGCAATGCCATGGTGTCCTCTTCAGGCTCGTCAACTTCGATCTGGGTCTGGTTCGACTCGATCAGGCGTTCGCGCAGTTCATCGGTGGACTGCGTTTCATCCGCGATCTCGCGCAGGGCGACGACCGGATTCTTGTCGTTGTCGCGGTCCACCGTAATGGCGGCTCCGGCGGAGATTTCGCGCGCCCGATGGGCGGCGAGCATCACCAGATCGAACCGGTTGGGAACCTTGTCAACGCAATCTTCTACCGTCACGCGGGCCATGGATGCTCCGTTTCTGTACTTGAGGACCTCAGAAAACGAGGACATAGCGCGCCGCCCCCTGATTTACAAGGGGGTGCGCACGGTTCCCCTGTTCAAATCGGGCGGGCCTCGGCACGGTCCGAGGCAGGCAGGGCAGACAGCATCTCAGCCACGCTCTGCCCGGTCAGCGGGTGACGCCAATCCGCCGCCACGTCAGCCAGAGGAACGAGAACGAAGGCCCGGTCCTGCAGGCGCGGATGCGGCAGGATCAGTTGTTCCGGCGCCCGCGCCTGCTGTGCCGCGACGTCAATATTCCGCCACTCGGTCTGCGTGACGGCGTCCGGCAGCACGATATTGCCGATGGCCAGCAGATCGAGGTCCAGCGTTCGGCTGCCCCAGCGTTGCACCCGCGCGCGGCCAAACTCCGCCTCGACCCGGTGCAGCAATTCCAACAATGCAGCCGCATTGCCATCGAACCGTAACACCGCGCAGGCATTGACATAATCCGGGCCGGCACCGGCCGGGAAACAGGGGGTCGCGAAAAACCGGCTGATGCGGCGCAGCGTCGCACCTCCAGCCGACAAGGAGCACAACGCTGCGGCGAGTGTTTCTGTCGCATTTCCCGCGAAAGAGCCAAGATTCGACCCGAGCGCGACAAGGAAATCTTGTGCCATGGTAGGTTTAAGACTATTCTTTTGATACTTGAGTGCGCCTTGCGAAGCGCAAAAAAACACATACTCTGTGTCGACCTTGTCCGCCACCACTCTTCACACTCACGGAACTGGCGGGCTGATTGGACGAAAGGGAATTTGATGTTCTACAAGGACGAACGGCTTGCGCTGTTCATAGATGGCTCGAATCTTTATGCAGCCGCCAAAGCTCTCGGTTTTGATATCGACTACAAGCTGCTTCGGCAGGAGTTTGCGCGTCGTGGCAAGATGGTCCGGGCGTTCTACTACACGGCGCTTCTCGAAAACGACGAGTATTCGCCGATCCGGCCGCTGGTTGACTGGTTGCACTACAACGGCTTCACCATGGTGACAAAGCCCGCGAAGGAATACACCGACAGTCAGGGCCGCCGGAAGGTCAAGGGCAACATGGACATCGAACTGACGGTCGATGCCATGGAGCTTGCGCCAAGGGTCGATCACATCGTGCTCTTCTCCGGCGACGGCGACTTCCGCCCCCTGGTGGAAAGCCTGCAGCGTCAGGGTGTACGCGTCTCGGTGGTCTCGACCATCCGGTCGCAGCCGCCGATGATCGCCGATGAACTGCGCCGCCAGGCCGATAACTTCATCGAGCTTGACGAACTGCGCGAAGTCATCGGCCGCCCGCCGCGCGACACACAGGTCGAACGCAACTTTGAAGTTGCGTCGAGCTAACGAACCGACGGGGGCCCGGAACGGATCGGCGGTCACTCACCCGCCGTTCACCCGGGCCCCTGTTCCCTTCGGCGGTGCGATTTCGCCGAAATGCTGCATGGGATGGACCTTGCGCCGCTCCACCACTAGGTGAAGGGGGTGTTCTGAAGAAAGGTCCCGAGATGCCTGACAGCCGCCCCCCTCTCACGCTTTACCTTGCCGCGCCGCGCGGATTCTGTGCCGGTGTCGACCGGGCGATCAAGATCGTCGAGATGGCGCTGGAGAAATGGGGCGCGCCCGTCTACGTGCGGCACGAAATCGTCCACAACAAGTTCGTTGTGGACGATCTGCGTGCCAAGGGCGCTGTCTTTGTCGAGGAGTTGGACGATTGCCCCGATGACCGCCCGGTCATCTTTTCCGCCCACGGCGTGCCCAAGGCGGTCCCGGCAGAAGCGGCCAGGCGAGAGATGATCTACGTCGATGCGACCTGCCCGCTGGTCTCCAAGGTGCATATCGAGGCGGCGCGCCATTCCGAGAACGGCCTGCAGATGATCATGATAGGCCACACGGGCCATCCGGAAACCATCGGCACGATGGGCCAACTACCCGAGGGCGAGGTGCTGCTGGTCGAGACTGTGGCGGATGTGGCCACGGTCGAGGTGCGCGACCCTCAGAGACTGGCCTTTGTCACTCAGACGACGCTTTCGGTGGACGATACCGCCGGTATTGTCGCCGCGCTCAAGGCGCGCTTTCCGGCCATCGTCGGCCCGCACAAGGAAGACATCTGCTACGCCACGACCAACCGGCAAGAAGCGGTCAAGACGCTGGCGCCACGGGCCGATGCCCTTTTGGTGGTGGGGGCGCCGAATTCCTCCAATTCGAAACGGCTGGTCGAAGTGGGCCGCCGGGCGGGTTGCGCCTATGCCCAGCTTGTCCAACGCGCCACGGACATTGACTGGCGCGCACTTGAGGGGATCGGATCGGTCGGCATCACCGCCGGGGCTTCGGCCCCCGAGGTGCTGATCGACGAGGTGATTGAAGCGTTCCGGGCACGCTTTTCCGTCACCGTGGAACGGATTGAAACGGCGCAGGAAAACGTGGAATTCAAGGTGCCGCGCGTGTTGCGCCAACCGGCGTGACGGCGGACCATGCGTGTCCCGGCCCCTGGCCGTAGCATTGCCCCGTCCACTGTCCCTTGCCGTGCGCCTCCTGTCTTGGTCGAAGTACCCCCGGGAAGTGTGAGGGGCTGGCCCCACAAACCCAAAGTCGCCGCATCCGCTGAGAGGTGGACCCATGTTGCAACCAATCCCCCGCTCCGCGCTCATCCTCGGCCTCTCCGGGGTGTTGCCCTTTGCCTGGGGCGCGCTGACAATCCTGTTTCCCGGCCTGCAGGACTGGGGAGTGGCCACCGTCGGCCCGCGATTTGTCGGTCCCTATGTGGGCCTGTTTTACGGCGCCGTAATTCTATCCTTCATGTCTGGCGTGCTCTGGGGATTTGCCACCAAGGCAGAGGGCGGTCGTGCCGCCACCGGCTATGCGCTGTCCACGCTGCCGGCGCTCTGGGCCTTTTTCACTACGGGCGGCGGCGAAAGCCGCGCCGCGATCAACCTGATCTGCGGTTTTCTCGGGCTGCTGCTGCTGGACCACGCCTTTACCCGATGGGGCCTCGCGCCCGCTTGGTGGATGCGCCTGCGTGTCCTGCTAACGACCCTTGTCGTGCTCTGTCTTGCAGTGATCCCACTGGCCTGAGCCCTCGGTTTCTTCTCTCTTCAAATACTCAAATACGGCGCAGGCCCCTTGCGATGCGCGCGGGAAAAGGCAAAACCACGGCCATGACAGATCCTGAAACCATCCGCATCTACGACAGCCGGGCCAATGACTACGCCGAGGTCACCGCCTCGGACGGTCCCGACGCCACGCTGACCGCCTTCATCGCCGCCCTGCCACAGGGCGGGCGCGTGCTGGACCTTGGCTGTGGGCCGGGCCTGTCGTCCGGCCACATGGCGGCGGCGGGCCTGACGGTCGAGGCCTGGGATGCCTCTCAGGCAATGGTGGCTTTGGCCACCGATCGCCCCGGCGTCACCGCCAGACAGGCGAGTTTCGACGATCTGGATGCAGAGGCGGCGTATGATGGCATCTGGGCCAATTTCAGCCTGCTGCACGCCCCCCGCGCCGACATGCCCCGCCATCTTGCAGCCATCGCGCGGGCGTTGAAGCCGGGTGGGGTCTTTCACATTGGCGTCAAGGAAGGCGAGGGCGAAAAGCGCGACAGCCTTGGCCGCCACTACACCTATTACTCCGCCACCAGCCTGACCGCACTGCTGCAGGACGCCGGCCTGACCCCCGGTGCCTATACACATGGCGCGGACAAGGGGCTGGACGGTGTCGTCGCCCCCTGGATCACGGTGACCGCCCATGCCTGAGCTTTTTGCCTACACAGACGGCGCCTGTTCCGGCAATCCCGGCCCCGGCGGCTGGGGCGCGCTGCTGCGCGCCACGGACGGCGACACCATCGTCAAGGAACGTGAACTCAGCGGCGGCGAGGCGCAGACCACCAATAACCGCATGGAACTGATGGCCGCGATCAGCGCGCTGGAAAGCCTGTCGCGCGCCTCGAAGATCACCGTCGTCACCGACAGCGCCTACGTCAAGAACGGCGTCACCGGCTGGATCCACGGATGGAAGCGCAACGGCTGGAAGACCGCCGCGAAGAAGCCGGTCAAGAACGTCGAACTCTGGCAGCGGCTGGACGAGGTGCAGGCCCGCCATGAGGTGACATGGGAATGGGTCAAGGGCCACGCCGGCCACCCGGAGAACGAACGCGCCGACGAACTGGCGCGCGCGGGCATGGCGCCGTTCAAGAAATGACCGCCCTGGTCCTGCTCGACTATGCCGCGACGCTGGTCTTTGCCCTGACCGGCGCACTGGTGGCCAGCCGCGCGCAGCTCGACATCGTGGGCTTTGCCTTTCTGGCCGGGGTGACCGGTCTTGGCGGCGGCACCCTGCGCGACGTGCTGCTGGACAGGACTCCGGTCTGGATCGCCGATCCGACCTATCTTGCCGTGGTCACGTTGGCTGCGGTTCTGGTCTTTTTCACCGCCCACCTGATCGAAAGCCGCCTCAAGGCGATCCACTGGCTGGATGCCCTGGCGCTGGGTGTGGCCGTGGCCGCAGGCGCGGGCGTCGCGCAGGGGATGGGGCAACCGGCGGCGGTTGTGCTGGTCATGGGCATCGCCACCGGCTGCGCCGGGGGGTTGGCGCGAGACGTGGTCGCCAACGAGGTGCCCCTGGTGCTGAAACAGGGTGAGCTTTATGTCACCTGCGCTCTTGTCGGCTCTCTCGCCACGGTCATCACTTCCACGCTCGGCGCGTCGTCGCTTCTTACGGCCACGCTGACGGTCGCCGTCACCTTTGCCCTGCGTGCTGGCTCATTGGCGCTGGGCTGGCGCTTGCCGGTCTACAAACCGCGCCCGCCGCGCAGCCGATAGCGGCCCCCTGTTTCTTTGGTTTTACAAATACCGCGGGGAGCGCGAGGGGCTGGCCCCTCGCTCCAACCCCTCCTACTGCAAGTCGCCAAAGGCCTCGTGCATCCGGTTCACCGCCTCGGCCACGCGGGAGCGCGGCGTGGCAATGTTGAACCGCAAATACCGCTCGCCGCCATAGCCAAATGTCGGCCCGTGGTTGACGGCGATCTTCGCCACCTGCTCGACCCGGCGGGTAAACTCTTCGCGCTCCATGCCGGTCCCGGCGAAATCCACCCATGCCAGATAGGTCGCCTCCATCGGCATTGACCACACGCCGGGAATGGCATTCAGTCCCTCGTCAAACAGCCGCCGATTGCCATCCAGGTACTGGACCAGCTCATCGACCCAGGCCGCGCCCTCGGGCGAATAGGCCGCCGTGGCCATGAACAGGCCAAACGAGTTGGGCGACAGGCCCATGCCGGCCATCGCTTTCGAAAATTTGGTTCGCAATCCGTCGTCTGCAATGATGACATTTCCGATATGAGCGCCCGCGATGTTAAATGTCTTGGTGGTGGCGGACATCATGATCAGGCGGTCGGTGACATCCGGCGCAGCCACCGCCATCGGCACATGGCTGTGGCCCGGCATCACCAGATCGGCGTGAATCTCGTCCGAGATCAGCAACAGGTCATGCCGTTCGGCAAAGGCGGCAAGGCCCTGCAACTCCGCCTTGTTCCAGACACGCCCGCCGGGATTATGCGGAGAGCAGAGGATCACCATCTTTTCCTCGCCCGTCATCAGAGAGTCGTATTCGTCCAGATCCATGACATAACGCCCGTCGTGCAGGACCAGCGGACACTCAACCACCTTGCGGCCGGCGGCGTGAATCACGCGGGCAAAGGCATGATAAACCGGAGTGAACAGCACCACGCTGTCGCCCGGCCGGGTGAAGGCCAACAGGCACATGGCGATTCCGTTCACCAGCCCATGCGTGGAAAAGATCGTCGACGGGTCAATCTGCCAGCCATGACGCTCTGCCGCCCACCAGCGGATCGCCTCCAGATAGGCGCGGTCATCGCCGAAATAACCGAAGACCCCGTGATCGACCATACCCTGCAGCGCATGCGACACGCATTCGGGCGGGCGGAAATCCATATCCGCAACCCACATCGCCAGCCCGTCTTCGGGCGGAACGCCATAGCGCGCCTGCATCATGTCCCACTTCAACGCGTGGGTGCCGACCCGGTCGATCACTTCGTCAAAACGGCTCATTTCCTGATCCTTCTGATTTTTGCAGCGGCACGCTAGCGGTCTGGCGCGTGATGGCAAGGGCACATGCTTGCCTAAACCGGCTGCGCCGCTTAAATCACCTGCCATGAAACGGCCGATCCTCATCCACCCCGACCCCCGCCTGAAAAAGCCTTGCGCGCCCGTTGACGATCTGTCGGACGAGTTGCGGGTGCTGGCGGATGATATGCTGGAAACCATGTATGACGCGCCGGGCATCGGCCTTGCCGCGCCACAGATCGGCGTATTGTCGCGGCTGATCGTGATCGACTGCATAAAATCCGACAGCGGCAATGCGGCGCGCCCGCTGGTGATGTTCAATCCGAAGGTGATCGCCAGTTCCGACGAAATGAACGTTTATGAGGAAGGCTGCCTGTCGATCCCGGATCAATATGCCGATGTGGAACGGCCCAGGGTGGTGGACGTCGAATGGATGGACCGCGACGGGAAACTTCACACTGAAACCTTTGACGGGCTCTGGGCCACCTGCGTCCAGCACGAAATCGACCACCTCGATGGCAAGCTGTTCATCGACTACCTCAAACCGCTCCGGCGTCAGATGATCACCCGCAAGATGGTCAAACTGAAAAAAGAGCGCGCGCGGGAGAAGGCGTGAGCATCCTGCCGATCCTGAAATGGCCCGATCCCCGGCTGGCGCAGCCCTGCGCGCCGGTCGAGGATCCGGAAGCGGTCGAAACCCTCGTCACCGAGAGGTTCGAAACCATGTATGACGCGCCGGGTCGGGGCCTCGCTGCGCCGCAGGTCGGTGTCATGCTGCGGGTCTTCGTCATGGATGCGGGCTGGAAGGACGGAGAGATGGCGCCGCTGGCCTGTCTCAACCCGGCGATCCTGTCCCGATCCGAGGACAGCGCCACCCGCGAGGAGGGCTGCCTGTCCGTGCCCGGTGTCTCGGCGATGGTGACGCGCCCGGACCAGATCACGCTGTCCTATACCGACCTGACCGGACAGGCGCAGGAAATCACTCTGACCGGTCCGGCGGCGACCGTCGCACAGCACGAGTTGGACCACTTGGACGGTGTGATGCATTTCAACCGGATCGAGCCAGCGGCGCGCGATGCCTTGCTGGCCGACTACGAACGGACACAGGCCTGATGCCCGCGCGCCCCTTTGTTCCGTGGCCCGACAAGCGCCTGCGCACAACCGCAGATCCGGTCGGTGAGATCACCGCTGAGATCCGCGCCACTTGGGACGACATGATCGAGACAATGGACGCCATGCCCGGCGTCGGCCTTGCCGCGCCGCAGATCGGCGTGATGCTGCGGCTGGCGGTGGTCGATGCCTCGGACAAACGGGGGCAGGCGATCCGCATGGCCAATCCGGAGATCCTGCACGCCTCGGTCGAATTCCGCGACCACGAAGAGGCCAGCCCCAACCTGCCCGGTGTCAGCGCCACCATCAGCCGCCCGCGCGCGGTGACAGTGTCCTATATAGACGCGCAGGGCATCAAGGTGCGCAAGGATCTGGTCGGCCTCTGGGCGACCTCGGTCCTGCACCAGATCGACCATCTGAACGGGCGGATGTATTTCGACCGGCTCAGCAAGGTCAAACGCGACATGCTGCTGCGCAAGGCCCGTAAACGCGCATAACCTTGGGTCGCGCTGAAACCTGCGCTAAAACCCTGCGACACCACCTAAGGATCCCCGATGCGCGTCGTCTTCATGGGCACCCCAGATTTTTCCGTTCCCGTGCTGGAGGCACTGGTCGATGCCGGGCATGACATCGCCTGCGTCTATTGCCAGCCGCCGCGCCCGGCCGGTCGGGGCAAGAAGGACCGCCCGACGCCCGTCCACCAACGGGCCGAGGCGTTGGGCCTGCCGGTGCGCCATCCCGTCAGACTGAAGGCCGCCGAGGACCAGCAGGCTTTTGCGGACCTCCAGGCGGATGTCGCCGTTGTCGTCGCCTACGGCCTGATCCTGCCGCAACCGGTTCTGGATGCGCCGAAGCATGGCTGCCTGAACATCCACGCCTCGTTGCTGCCGCGCTGGCGCGGGGCGGCCCCGATCCATCGGGCGATCATGGCAGGTGACGTGGAAACCGGCATCTGCATCATGCAGATGGAGGCCGGGCTGGACACCGGCCCGGTGCTGCTGCGCGAGGCCACGGCGATTGGCGAGACCGAGACCACCGGCGAATTGCACGACCGCCTCAGCGCAATGGGCGCGCGGCTGATCGTCGAGGCGCTGTCACAGCTGGACAATCTGACCCCGGACCCGCAGCCCGAAGAGGGGGTGACCTATGCCGCCAAGATCGACAAATCCGAAGCGGCGGTGGACTGGTCCCAACCCGCCGCCGAGGTCTCTCGCCAGATCCGGGGGCTGTCGCCCTTTCCCGGGGCCTGGACGACGCTGAACGGCGCGCGGATCAAGCTGCTTGGTACGGAACTGGCAGCGGGGCAGGGGATACCGGGCGAAACGCTGGACGACGGGTTCTCTGTCGCCTGTGGAACCGGTGCCCTGCGCATCACCCGCGCTCAGCGCGCGGGCAAGGGCGCGCAGGATGCGGCCACTTTTCTCAACGGTTGCCCGCTTCCGCGCGGCACGCAGCTTGGCACCTGACAGGAGGCCCCATGTTTCCCACCCTGATCGGAACCGTCGTCATCGCAGGTATCATCGGCTACCTGTCGGAACGCAGCGGCTTTACCCGCAACGGCATCCTGCAAAGCATCATCATCTGTATCGGCGGGGCGTTCCTGTTCTACTTCGTGACTGTCATGTTCCGCATCGGATTTGGCGGCCCGGGCGTGAACGCCATTCTCGCCTCCATCGGGGCGCTGATCATCGTGCCGACCCATTGGCGCAAGCGTTGACAGGGCGGGCCAGTCTCTGACCGTTTTCCCTGTCGCCCTTCGGTCCGCTGGACTATCGTGGCAAAGGTATTATGCCCGACCTGATCAGGAGATCCCACATGCCCGTCGTCTGGCTTATCATCGTCGGTGCCGCTGCCGGTTTCATCGCCACTCGCCTGATGAGGATGGACACGCCGATCCTGCCCACCATCGCCATTGGCATCGGCGGCGCACTGATCGGCGGGCTGATCATCCGCTTTCTGCTGGCGATCTCGGGCCTGCTGGCCGGTTTGGTGGGCGCGGTTCTGGGCGCGTTGCTGCTGCTCTGGGTCTATCAGACCTATATGCGGTGAACGTTCCTGTGCGCTGACGCAAGCCCGCTGCGCGCCGGTCGGGATTTGTTCGGTGCCCTCGTGACGCTACCTCCTATGAAACACAGAAGGAGGAGCCCATGGGACAACTCGTAGACGGCACATGGCACAAGGGCTGGATCGACACCAGCAAATCGGGCGGCAAGTTTGAGCGCAGCGAGTCGCACTTTCGCAACTGGGTCACCGCCGACGGCAGCGCCGGTCCCACGGGCGAGGGCGGGTTCAAGGCAGAGCCGGACCGCTATCACCTCTATGTCAGCCTTGCCTGTCCCTGGGCCCATCGAACGCTGATTTTTCGCAAGCTCAAGGGGCTGGACGACCTGATCCCGGTCAGCATTGTCCACAGCTACATGGGCGAAGAAGGCTGGTCCTTTGACGCGGATGAGGCGGGCGCCACCGGCGACCGGCTTTACGACCAGTCCTATCTGCGCGACATTTACCTGAAGGCCGATCCCAATGCGACGACCCGGGTCACCGTGCCTGTGCTCTGGGACAGGAAACGCGAAACCATCGTCTCCAACGAATCGGCCGAGATCATCCGGATGTTCAACAGCGCCTTCGACGGGATCACCGGCAATACCTCGGATTACTGGCCCGGGGACCTGCGCGAGGCGATCGAACCGGTGAACGCGCGCATCTACGACACGTTGAACAACGGTGTCTACAAATCCGGCTTTGCCACCACGCAGCGGGCCTATGATGGCGCGGTGCAGCCTTTGTTCGATACGCTGGACTGGCTCGAACAGCGGTTGTCAGCCAATCGCTACCTGATGGGAGACCGGATCACCGAGGCGGATTGGCGGCTGTTCACCACGCTGATCCGCTTTGACAAGGTCTACCACGGCCATTTCAAGTGCAACCGCGCGCGGATCTTGGATTACCCCAATCTCTGGGCCTACACTCGCGAGTTGTACCAGTGGCCGGGGGTGGCGGAGACAGTGAATTTTGACCACATCACGCATCACTATTACCGCAGCCACGAGTCGGTTAATCCGCATCGTATCGTCCCGATCGGCCCTGACCTGAACCTGACCGCCCCGCACGGGCGCGAAAGCCTGCGCGCCGCCTGAGGCGCGTCGGGCGGCTACAGCGCCTTGGCGTAGTGATGCACCAGATTGGTCAGATCGTCCGGGGACGTGCTGCTGGGCAGGAAGGCGCAGGCATTGGCGCATAGATTGAAGATCGACCCGTCCGAAAAGAAGGTCGTATTGGTCACGAAGATGATCCGCGCGTCGGGCTGGCGGAACTGGGCCAGGTCCGCCACCGCCAATGCGCTGCCATCCTCCAACACAAGGTTGAGGATGATGATTTCGAACCTGTGGCTGTCCAACTGCTCAATGGCTGCATCCTGAGAGGAAGCGATCTGCACATGTGCGCCGCTGCGTTCAAGGTGACCTTTCCACAGTTGTGCCAGAGGTTGACTGCTCCCGACAATCAGAACATTCAAGTCGGCCTCCTGACATTCACAAAGAAATGTCGACCAGTCAGGAATCCTTCAGAAAGGTGAATATTTCGTTAATTACGCGAAAGAAATTGAATACAGGGTTAATTTTTTGCTCTGCGGTCCTCCGCCTTGCACGAGAAGCGCGCTTGCCCCGCACGCGCGTCTTGATACTGTGCGCCACAAGCATCGAACGGGGAGACTTCATGCGGTTCACGGCTTTCTTGAGCGCTTTGGCGCTGGCTGCTGGTGCAGCACAGGCGCAGGATGTGCCCTGCGGCGGCGGCTTTTCGCAATTCGTCGGCGGGCTGCAACAAGAGGCGGTCACGCTGGGGCATGACCCCGACACGGTGCGCAATTTCTTTGCCAGCGCGCAGCAAAGCGACAGCGTGCTGCGGGCTGACCGCCGACAGGGGATCTTTCAGGATCCGTTCATCACCTTCTCGCGCAAGCTGATCAGCCAGTCCCGGCTGGACAAGGGTCGCCAGATGGCAGGCCGCTATGACAGTGTCTTTGACCGGATCGAAAGCGAATTCGGCCTGTCGCGGGGCGTGCTTCTGGCGTTTTGGGCCTTTGAGACTGATTTCGGCGCATTCCAGGGTGATTTCAACACCTTGAACGCGCTGGTGACGCTGGCGCATGATTGCCGCCGGCCGGAAATCTTTCGACCGCAGATCTTTTCCGCGCTGTCCCTGTACGAACAGGGCGATTTTGACCCGCGCACCACGACCGGGGCATGGGCCGGAGAGATCGGCATGGTGCAGATGCTGCCCAAGGACATCCTGATCAACGGTGTCGATGGCGATGGGGACGGTCACGTGACCCCCAAGACCTCGGCCCCCGATGCGCTGATGTCCGGGGCCAAGATGTTGTCGCATCTCGGCTGGCGTCCCAACGAACCCTGGCTACAGGAAGTTGAATTGCCTGCGGACCTGGACTGGTTTGACACCGGGATGCACGCCACCAAGACCGTGGCGGAATGGGAACAACTGGGCGTGCGCGGCAAACACGGCCCACTGGATGACGGGCGGCTGGACGCCTCGATTGTGATTCCGCAGGGGCGCAAGGGGCCGGCCTTTATCGCCTACCCGAACTTCAACGTCTATTTCGAGTGGAACCAGAGCTTTACCTACGTTCTGACCGCAGCTTATTTTGGCACCCGCCTCCAAGGTGCGCCGGTCTATGACGCAGGCAATCCAGAGCCGGGCCTGTCCGGGGAGCAGATGAAGCGCCTGCAATCGAAACTGGCGGAACGCGGCCATGATGTGGGCAAGGTCGACGGCATTCTGGGTGCGGGCACGCGCAACGCGGTGCGTATGGTCCAACGTGAACTGGGGATGCCGGCGGATGCCTGGCCGACCCCGACTCTGCTCAACCGGCTTTGACGCGCGCCAGATCCGGTGTCGCAAGGCCTTGTCTCTGATCACGGCAAGGCCTGCGCCTAGCCCGTGCCGTCAACCGCTGTAGCACAGTCCTTGAGTATCGGTGTCTCGCAAACATTCCAGAACGCCTGAAGCGCCCCGAGTATCTTGTTCATGCCCTCCCTGTTGTGCGGTTTGATGATGTAGCCATTAACCCTTTCACCGTAGGCCCGGGCGATGTCCCGGGGACTGTCCGACGTGGTGAACATGAAGACCATGCAATCGGACTCCCTGTCCGCATGCCGCACTGTCCGCAGGAACTCATGACCGTTCATGCGCGGCATGTTGATATCCAGAAGGACAAAATAGGGGTGTCGCAGCTTGTCCGACCGCAGAACCTCCAATGCGTCCAGACCGTCTGTTGCGTGGGTGATCGTGGCCGTCGGCGCGACCTTGGACAAGGCGCGCTGGATCATAATGGCGTCGAGGGTGTTGTCCTCGACGAGCAGGACATTCATCTGGCGAGACATTCAGGCAACCTTTTCGGTGATGAGGGTTTCGCGACTGCTGTTCCTTGGCCAATCAAAGGCAAATTCGGTGCCTTGCCCGTCGGCCGAGGTAATTTGGATGTCAAAGCCGTGGCGCTGCACGGCCTTGCGCACGATCGCCAACCCGATGCCGGTGCTTTCCGGATCACCTGCCTTGCGCAGTGTCTGGAAGACCTCAAAGATTTTTTCATGAAACTCCGGAGCGATGCCGGGCCCGTCGTCGCGAACCGAAACCTGCAACCGGTCGCCGATTTCCGCAATCCTCAGCCAGACCCGGGCAATGCCGCGCCGGTCATGGTACTTGAAGGCATTGCCAATCAGGTTTTCCAGAACGCGGCGGAAGTTGTGGCTGTCACAGGCGATCCTGTCCACTTCGGCCTCCACCGTGATCTGAGACGGTGAGACCTCAAAGTCCGCGAGGCAATCCGCCACAATTGCGCCGATCGAGATGTCCGGTTCGTCATGATTGCCATAATTGCCGACGCGGGAGAACTCCATGATGCCCTTGGTCAGGTCATTCATCCGTCCGACCCTGTCGCGGATAAGGTCGATGTGCATCTTGATTTCCGTTTGCTGGTCAATCGGGCCGATCACCTCTTCCAGATCTTCTTCCAGCGCATCCGCCAGGAACCCGATTCCGCGCACAGGCGTTTTCAGGTCATGTGAGGCGATATAGACAAATTGCTCGATCTCGGCATTGGCGTGTTCGAGGTTTTCCGACTTGGTGCGCAATTCCTCGGTCAGCCGCTGGGCATAGTCGTGCGCCCGTTTGTTGGATTGAGCCAGCATGACCAGCATCGAGATCACAAGGATTTCGATGATCAGACCGCCCAACAGGATCAGTGTCGGCTGCTCCGATGCGTTCCTGGCGCGAAAGGCCAGGTTGGTGCGGATGTCGACGACCCAGTTCCTGCCATACATGTCCAGTTCAACGGTTTCGGAGAACATGGGATTGTCATCACGCAAGGGTTCGTTTCGGCTATGTTCGTCGTAGATCGTCTGCACGCCGTCCCGGATGCTGAAACGGACCTCGCGCAGGTCCTTGGACAGCAGGCCCTCGACCAGTTTCTGGACCACGAATGGCGCATAGACGACGCCGGCGAATTTTTCCTGCCGGTCTTGCAGCGTGGCCGGAGTCGCCCCCCCGTCATAGAAGGGCGTGTAGAACAGGAAGCCGGGTGTATGGCCGCTGTCCTGAACCAGATAGATGGGTCCCGTGATCTGGGCGGTCCCGGTGTCCCGACTGGCCAGCAGACCGGTCCGCCTGTTGGTCTCATGCGCCATGTCCAGCCCGACTGCGGCGGCGTTGGCTGCCTCCGGTTCGATAAAGGTGATCGGCAGCAGGTCGTCCAAGGCATGTTCGGGATAGATGGCAAAGCTGCGCTCTTCCGTGGAACGCAGATCCATGAATGCTTGAAAATCGGTCCGGGGGACGTGATAGATCACGCCGATCCCGTTCACACCGGGGTATTTTTCGGGAATGTTGAGCGATGCGGAAAAGGCCCGCCATTCGTCGTGGCCCAAGTGCCCTTTCCCGGCGTCGATCTTGGCGACCCCGGACCAAAGCGCATCCTCGTAACGTGACATGCGGTCCACGATCAGGCCGATTGCCCGCTCCCTGGCATCGTCAAAGCGCGCTTCGATCTGCAGGTCGACCTGATGCTTGGAATAGAGCCACGCGCCGATTGTCATTGTCAGTGACAGTGCGACAATCACGACGTGCAGGGCCGAAAAGCGCTGCCCCCTATGTGCGATTGATTTCACTGCATGTACTCCTGCCAAGCGTCCACTTGATGGGTCAAGGAACTCTCACTTAGCGGGACAATGCCTAACGGCGTGTGAACTACCGTATGGGCTGTATTGATGACTTGCCTAAACCATCAAAGTGGTAAACTCAAGAATTTCATACTTAGATCATATGCTTACTTCTATTCCCCTGGCGGAAGCAGCCCGTCAGGACAGGCCGTGATGCATAGGAATTTTCGTTGATTTCTCGTCCACGGGTCCTGACTTGGACCACAGCGCCTGAAAGCTCACGAAATTGTGGAGGCGGATCGGCCCCCTCACCGGGCCGCGTGGTTGGGTAATGGGGCATAAAACACTATTTTCCATTAAGACGATCACACGGAGGGCGATCCGCCCCCGACTCGGTACTGCATCCGCATTGGAGAGGACCCATGACACTTCGCTTGTTCAACCGCAGAACGTTGCTGGCCACCGGCGGTGCCTCGGTTGTAACCGCTGTTTCCGGCCTGACCCTGCCTGCCCGCGCCAAGGGTCTGGACCCCACTTCCACCATGCGCGGCGGCGCGAACAACTATCGCCCCGGCGCGCCTGTCGTCGACCGGATCGGCGGCGGGGGGTTCTGGATGACGGGCACGGTGCGCCGGGCAAATGATGGTGCGCCGTTGCAAGGACAGCGCATCCAGATCTGGGCTCATACCACCGAAGGACATGAGCGCGATTGGCACAGCCACGGCGCGACCCTGACTGATGCCGACGGTGTGTTCCGGCTGGAAATGCCGCAGATTGTCCCCGCCTTCGGCCAGCCACACGGGCACCTCGCCTATGACAGCAGCGATTTCAAGACGGTCTTTCTGCGCCCGGTGATGCGCTCGTCGAAGGACACCAGCCTTGAGGCGCATTTCGTCCTGCAACCGGCCTAGGCCGTAGGCACCCATGCCCACTGTTCGCACGGTCCTGATCTGGGCCGCCTTGTTGGCCGCGATTGCCGTGCCGTTTGCCTTCGCCACGGCCAGCCCGCTGCTGGCATGGCGCGATCCGGTCTATATCGCCGCCGGATTCGCCGGGGTCTTGGCCATGGGTTTGCTGCTTTTACAACCCTTGCTGGCGGCGGGCCTGATGCCGGGGCTGGGCATCCTGCAGGGGCGGCGGGTGCATCGCTGGGTCGGGGCCACGCTTGTGCTGGCGATCGTGGTGCATGTGGCGGGGCTGTGGTTGACCAGCCCGCCGGACGTGATCGACGCGCTGACATTTACCTCGCCGACGCCATTTTCCGACTGGGGTGTGATCGCCATGTGGGCCCTGCTGCTCACCGCCGGTCTGGCCGCCGTCCGTCATCGGCTGGCCCTGAGGCACCGGACATGGCGGCGCGCGCATCTGGCGCTGGGCGTGGTGATCGTATCGGGCAGCGTGGTCCACGCGCTGCTGATCGAAGGCACTATGGAGACGGTAACCAAGGCCATCCTCTGCGGGCTGGCTGTCATTGCGACGGCACGAGTGGTGGCGGGTGCGCGTTTCCGGGGTGTGAGTGGCCGTCGCCGCTGACCCCGTGCTGCCGACAAAGCCCGACAATTTGCATCGGCCTCAGCCGATGATCTCGAACCGGTTCACATCCACCATGCCCCGGTCGGTGATTTTCAACGCCGGGATCACCGGGAGGGCGAGGAAGGCCAGCTGAAGGAACGGCTCTTCCAGCGTCACCCCCAGCGATTTTGCCGCCGCCCGCAACGGCACCAGTTTTTCATGCACCACCTCAAAGGTCTCAAGGCTCATCAGACCGGCCACCGGAAGCGCCAGTTCGGCCAGGATCTGCCCGTCCCGCGCCACCACGAATCCGCCCTCGATCTCGGACAGCCGGTTCGCCGCCAGGGCCATGTCCGCATAATGCACGCCCACGCAGGCAATGTTGTGATGGTCATGGCAGACGGTCGAGGCTATCGCCCCGGCTTTTAGCCCAAAGCCTTTCACGAACCCGGTCGCGATATTGCCGTTCTTGCCGTGCCGCTCCACCACCGCGATCCGCACAAGGTCACGCGCGACATCCGGCGCCTTGTCGCCGTCGACAACGGGTACGTCCTCTTTCAGATGATCGGTCAGGATCTGGCCTTCGCGGATGCCGATCACATCGGTTTCCACCCGATTGGTTCTGGCCCGAAAATCTTCGGGCGCAATCTTTGGCGCCTTGACCGAATGGCGGCCCACGGGCGGCAGGGTGTCCCGCGCCGAGAACGCCGCCTCCGACAGCACCACGCCGCCTGCCAGCACCATTTGCGCATCGCAGGCCTCCAGCGACCCAAGGCACACGATATCCGCACGCTTGCCCGGCGCGATCATGCCGCGATCCTTCAGGCCAAAGGCCTCTGCCGCCGACAGCGTCGCGGCGCGATAGACCGCCAGCACCGGCGAGCCCAGCCGGATCATCTCGCGGATCATGTAATCCAGATGCCCGTGTTCCGCGATATCCAGCGGGTTCCGGTCGTCGGTACAAAGGCACATATAAGGCGCGGTCCGCTCATCCAGCAGCGGTTGCAACGCATGCATGTCCTTGGAAACCGAGCCTTCGCGGATCAGCACCCGCATCCCCTTGCGCAGCTTTTCCAGCGCCTCATCGGGGTTGGTTGCCTCATGTTCCGTGCGGATCCCGGCGGCGATATAGGCGTTCAGATCCTTGCCCGACAGCAGCGGGCAATGGCCGTCGATATGCCCGCCCTCGAACAGCCGCAGCTTGTCCATGCAGCCCGGGTCGCAGTGGATCACGCCGGGATAGTTCATGAATTCCGCAAGCCCGAGCCCGGACGGATGACCCATCAGCGCAGCAATCTCATCCGCAGTCAACTCTGCCCCTGCCGTTTCCATATGCGTGGAGGGCACGCAGGAACTGAGCTGCACTTTCAAGTCGATGAGCGTGTGACGGCTGGCCTCCTGAAAATAACGCACCCCGGCGGCCCCGATCACATTGGCGATCTCGTGCGGGTCGCAGATGGCGGTCGTCACCCCGCGCGGCCCGACGCAGCGGTCGAATTCAAACGGCGTCACCAGCGAAGATTCGATGTGCAGATGCGTGTCGATAAAGCCGGGCACAAGGATCTGCCCGCTGACGTCAATAACCTCGCGCCCCTCGTAGCGGTCAAGGATGCCCACGATGGTATCACCACAAATCGCCACGTCGCCGTCCAGCAAGGCACCGGTGATCAGGTCGAACACCCGCCCGCCGCGCAGCACGAGGTCCGCCGGTTCATCCCCGCGCCCCTGCGCAACCCGTTGTTCCAACTCTGCCATTTGTCTGCCTCCGTCCTGTTTGCCGCGATGATGGCACAGGCCACGGGCCGGGGCGAGAGGCGGCGGCGCGTCACACGGGGCGACGCTCCAAAAATTCTGCACCGGTTGCAATGGCGGCCAAGGCGCGGTCTACTCGCCGCAAAACCAATCTGGGAGACGACTATGACAAAGACCTTCACATCCGCCATCGCGCTGAGCCTTGCGGCCGGGGCGGCGCTGGCCGACTGCGACTCCGTGACCTTCTCGGACGTGGGCTGGACCGATATCACCGCCACCACGGCCGCCACCACCGTTGTGCTGGACGCGCTGGGCTATGAGACCGACATCAAGGTGCTCTCGGTTCCGGTCACCTATACCTCGATGGCGGCGGGCGACATTGACGTGTTCCTTGGCAACTGGATGCCGACGATGGAGGCCGATATCGCCCCCTATCGTGAGGCAGGCACCGTCGACACCGTGCGCGACAACCTGCAGGGCGCGAAATACACGCTGGCCACCAATGCCGTCGGCGCCGGGCTGGGGATCAAGGATTTCGCTGACATCGCCGCCCACGCCGATGCGCTGGACGAGACGATCTATGGCATCGAGCCGGGCAATGACGGCAACCGCCTGATCATCGACATGATTGACGCCGACGCCTTTGGCCTGAGCGAATTCGAGGTCAAGGAAAGCAGCGAACAGGGGATGCTGGCGCAGGTTGGCCGCGCGGTAAACCGCGACGAGCCTGTGATCTTCCTCGCCTGGGAGCCGCACCCGATGAATGCCAACTATGACCTCACCTACCTGACCGGCGGCGACGATTACTTTGGTCCGGATCTGGGCGGCGCGACGGTCTATACCAACACCCGCGCGGGCTATGTCGATGAGTGCCCGAACGTCGGCGCGCTGCTTACGAACCTCGAATTCACGCTGGCGATGGAAAACGAGATCATGGGCGCGATCCTCGACGATGGTGAGGATCCGGAGGACGCAGCCAAGACATGGCTTTCGGCCAACATGGGCGTGCTGGACGGTTGGCTGGACGGCGTGACCGCCAAGGACGGCGGCGACGCGATGGCGGCCGTCAAGGCGGCGCTGGAGTAAAAGGGACGTCTCTTCCCGTTGTTGGAAGGCCCTGTCGTTGGCGGGGCCTTTTACACGGGATGCTTTGAGCCCGGAATGTCTTATGCTGCAATGCCACGACGGGCAGCTTCACAAGTAATTTCCAGAAAACCTGAACTCACCTGCGTTCGTCATTTGATTTCAGGAGGGCGCCAAGCCGCACTCGGAACAAGCTATTTCAGCACGTTACCGTTTCAGCCATATTTACGCATGGCTTCCAGCTCAAGGTCCAGCCTCAGTTGCTGGTCCGCGATCTCTTTCATCAAAGACTTGCGCGCCGCTTCATCCGTTTCGGCCCTTAGTGCGTCTCGAAGCTCTGTGATCTTGTTCTTCAACTGCACGGCCCGTGGCTTTGCCTGATTTTCCTTCATAAGACGATCAATCACCGCGTCCTTGGGATTGGAGAGAAACTCCAAGGGCTTTCCGGCACCCGGAAGGTCTTTGAATTCATCCGCTTTTTCAGCGGCGTTCATCGCCATTTCGATGGCCGAGTTCAATGGATGTGCCATCAGACAGTCCTCACCTTTGCTCCGCTGCAAAGATAGGTCTGTAACAGGGGTCTTTGTAGCCCTCGCCGAATATTAGTCATTGATCTGCCGTTCGAAATGATCCCGCCAACTTCGGCTATGTCCGGACATTGGAGCTCAGCGTCCTCCGATCGCCTCTCCCCAGGAGCCTTCACCCCTCCATCAGCGCGTCATCCAGCGCCCGTGCCCGCACCGCCGCCTCGCGCGCCGTTATCCGGCCTGTATAGGCGTCGAAGCCTGCACGATCCGGCAGAGTGCCGAACTGGCGGCCCCATGCGATCTGTGATCCGAGGTAGACATCCAGCGCAGAAAACGACTCGCCCAGCAGCCAGGCCCGCCCGTCCGACAACAGTTCCGCCAGAATGTCGGTCTCTTCCTCCAGCGCGCACCACCCGGCGCGCCCGCGGGCCTGAGGATCGTCGGGCAATTCGAAGCCAAAAGACTGGTTCACAACCGCCGTCTCTAGGGGCCCCGAGGCAAAGAACATCCAGCGATAAAACGCGCCACGCTCCCCCGCTGCCGGGATCAGTCCGGCCTTGGGAAAGCGTTCGGCCAGATGGCAACAGATTGCCGCAACTTCGGTCACGACCGTGTCGCCATCGACAATCGCGGGTACTTTACCCATCGGGTTGATCGCCCGGTAGGCCGTTCCTTTCATCTCTGGCCCGTAGGCCACCACGCGGGTGTCATAGCTTGCCCCGCATTCCTCCAGCATCCAACGGACAATGCGCCCGCGCGACATCGGATTGGTGTAGAAAATCAGTTCCGTCATGATGGCCCTCCTGTTTGCCGTGCAGCGTGCCACCGCAAGGGTCCTCTGGCAAACCCCGAAGTTTTGCGTTCCGCTTCACATTCCCGGCGAAACCCCGCATGAATGGGAAAACAACACGCGAGGGCACCGTGGACTGGCTGACAGAACACAAGATACCCGTGGGCGACGCCGCCGAGGCGGCGTTCAACTGGCTGCAAAAAAGTGGCGGCTGGTTCTTTGACGGCATGGCCATCGCGATGGAGGCGCTGATCGACGCGATCCTCTGGGTGTTGCAGGAACCCCACCCGCTGATCGTCGTCGCCGTACTGACCGCCGCCACCTTCGCCCTGCAACGCCGCTGGCAGGTTCCGGCGCTGGTTTTCGCCGGGTTTCTGTTCATCCTGAATCAGGGCTATTGGGAGGAAACGACCGAAAGCCTGACGTTGGTGATGTCCGCCTGCGTGGTCTGCATGGGGGTTGGCGTGCCCGTCGGCATCTTTGCCGCGCATAACCCGGGCATCTATCGCTGGATGCGGCCGGTGCTGGACCTGATGCAGACCCTGCCCACGTTTGTCTACCTGATCCCGGCCATCGTCTTCTTCGGCATCGGCATGGTGCCGGGGCTGATTGCCACCGTGATCTTTGTGGTGCCTGCGCCGATCCGCCTGACCCATCTTGGCATCTCCTCGACACCCCGGGCACTGACCGAAGCGGCGGATGCCTTCGGCGCGACGCCGCGGCAGAAACTGTGGAAGGTCGAACTGCCCGCCGCCCTGCCACAGATCATGGCCGGGCTGAACCAGACGATCATGCTGTCGTTGTCGATGGTTGTCATTGCGGCGCTGGTGGGTGCCGACGGGCTGGGCGTGCCGGTGGTGCGCGCGCTGAACCGCGTCGACACCGGGCTTGGGTTCGAGGCCGGTCTGATCATCGTGGTCGTGGCCATCATGCTGGACCGGGCGTTGCGGGTGGGTGGCAAATGACGGCGGTTTCCTTTCAGGACGTTTCGATTGTCTTCGGCGATCACCCGGGCCGCGCCTTGCCTCTGGCGGATCAGGGACAGTCCCGGGCCGAAATCCAGTCGGCGACGGGGCAGGTGCTGGGCGTGCACAACTGTTCGCTTGACGTGGCCGAGGGTGAGATCGTCGTTCTCATGGGGCTGTCCGGCTCGGGCAAGTCCACCCTGCTGCGGGCTGTCAACGGGTTGAACAAGGTCAGCCGGGGCAACGTCAACGTGACCTGCGGCGACGAGGTCACCGATGTCACCAGCTGTTCGGCCAGCGCGCTGCGCCGCGTGCGGCAGGGCCATGTGGCGATGGTCTTTCAGCAATTCGGCCTGCTGCCCTGGCGCACGGTGGCGGAAAACGTGGGTTTTGGCCTCGAACTCGCAGGGCAAGCCACGGCGCAACGGGATGAAACGGTCAAACGCCAGTTGGCCCTTGTCGGTCTCGGCGATTGGGGGGATCGCAAGGTCGGCGAGCTTTCGGGCGGGATGCAGCAACGGGTCGGGCTGGCCCGCGCCTTTGCCACAGACGCGCCGATCCTGCTGATGGACGAACCTTTCTCGGCCCTTGATCCGCTGATCCGGAACCGTCTTCAGGACGAGTTGCTGGACCTGCAACGCGAGTTGAAACGCACCATCCTCTTTGTCAGCCACGACCTCGACGAGGCCTTCAAGATCGGCAATCGCATCGCCATCATGGAGGGCGGTCGCATCGTCCAGACCGGCACCCCGCGTGAGATCTTCTCTGATCCGGTCTCGGAATATGTGGCCGATTTTGTCGCCAACATGAACCCTCTGGGCGTGCTGACCGCGCGCGACGTGATGGTTCCCGGAGAGGGCGGAGCAGAGGTGACGGCCGAAACGCCGATCCGCGACCTGATGCCCCTGCTCAAACAGGGGCCGCTGACCGTCACCGACAAGGGGGCGCCGATTGGCCGGGTCAGCGCAGACAGCGTGATTGCCCGGCTGGCGGTTTGACCCCCGGCGCGGTGATCGCAGCGAGACGGGCAGCTTGCTGAAAGCGTGCCTCCGGCACACCGCCCCCCAACTACCCGATCAGCCTCTTGATTGCCCCTGCGTGATCTGACCCCGCGCCAAGCGTATCGGCGGCCATCTGCCGCGCTTCGGCCAGAAGATCACCCTCGACCACCCGGTCGATTAAGCCCCAGTCGCGTGCCTCATCCACCATCACCTTCTGTCCCGCCATCAGGATCATCTTGGCCCGCGCCGGTCCCACCAGCGCCCGCAGGCGCACCGGGTCCGAGGGTTGCGGCAGAAACCCCAGCTTCATCACCGGATAGAACACCTTGGCCCCCGGCACGGAAATGCGCAGGTCACAGGCCAGAGCCATCCCCATCGCGCCTCCGGCCACCGTGCCGTTCAACGCGCAGATTGTCAGGCCGGGATGCCGCGCAATCGCGCCGGACAAACGTTCCCAAAAGGGCGACACGGCCAGCCCGGCCTTGGCGGCCTCAAGGTCTGCCCCGGCGGAAAACACCTTGCCCTCGCCGGTCAGCACCAGAACCCGCGCCTCTGTCAGCGCGTCCTCGGCGATCCGGCACAGGTCTTCCAGCATCCGCGCGGTCAGCGAATTGGCCTTTTCCGGCCTGTCGATGGTCGCGATCCACAGGCCGTCTTCCTTGCTCAGACGGATCATTGCAGGCCTACAGCCGCTCTGACGCTTTCATCCCGCAGGGAAATCTCGCTGCCCAGATGCGAGTCAACCTCGGAAGAACACATCCAGACCAGCGCCCTGGCGACCCATTCGGGCGGAATGTGATCGGACCAGTCCAGCTGGCTGACGGGGTTGATGCCGCTGGCCTTGATGTCGCGCTGCATCTGGGTCGCCACCGTGCCGGGTGACAGCGACAGCGCGCGGATGCCCTTGTCCCGGTATTCCTTGTCCAGCATCCGGGTCAGCATCAACGCGCCAGCCTTGGAGGAACAGTAAGACGACCACGCCTCGACCGGCCCATGCGCGGCCCCCGATCCGATGGTCAGGACCGTGCCCGCGCCTTCGTCCAGCATCACCGGCAAAACCGCGCGCATCCCGTGAAAGACGCCCTTGAGGTTGATGTCGATCACCTCGCCCCAGGCCGCCGGATCGGCCTCTGCCATGTGCGAAATCGGCTCGATTGCGCCGGCGTTGTTCACAAGGATGTCGAGCCCGCCATGCGCCGTCACGCAATTGGCCACCGCCTGCTCGACCTCCCAGTAACGGGTGATGTCGCAGGGGATCGCCACCGCCTGCGCGCCGATCTCTCCGGCGAGGTCCGCAATCGCGTCAGCCCCGCGCGCCACCAGCGCCACCTTGGCGCCTGCCTCGGCAAAGGCGCGCGCCGCCGCCGCGCCGATTCCCCGACTTGCCCCGGTGATCATCACGGTCTTGTCCTTCAGATCGCCGCTCATCCCGCGTGCCTCCTGCAATTTTTCCGATAGCGCCACAAAAGTCGTCTCGCCTCCGTCGTAATCGCTCAATAGTATGGAATCCAGTCCCTTGACCCTCCCTTGGAACCACTTGAGACTGCGCTCACATTCGTTTGCACCGACAGAGAGGAAGAATTATGAAACGGTACACGACAGCCTCCGTGCTGGCCCTGGCGGTCATGGCTGGCCCGGCATGGGCCGATCTGACCCCCCAACAAGTTTGGGATGACTTCGAATCCTACATGGCCGGCTTTGGCTACGCGATGACGGCCAATGAGTCGATGGATGGCTCTACCCTGACTGTCAGCGATGTCACCATGACCGTCCCGATCCCCGAGGAAGAAGGGGCAGAGGTCAAGGTGATCATGCCACAGCTTTCCTTTGCCGATAACGGCGACGGATCGGTTAACGTCTCTTATCCCGACGTCTCGGATATCGTGGTGAATCTGCTCGAGGACGGCGAGACCTTTGCCGAAATCATCGTCACCATGACCCAAAGCAACGTCGTGGTGAATGTTGCCGGTTCGCCCGGTGACATGACCTATACCTATTCCGGCGACAGCATCGCGTTGGAACTGACCCGCGTCTTTGGCGAGGGTGAGGAAATCACTCGCGACATGCTGAGCGCGACTATGGCGATGGGTCCGCTGAGCGGCACCTCGCATATCACCAAGGATGACGCCTTCCGCTCGGTCGAACAGGACGTAACCTATGGCGACCTGACCTATGACGTGAAATTCCAGGATCCGGACAACAGCCAGAACACCGGCCTGTTCAATGGTCAGCTCCGCGGGCTGAAGGGAAGCGGCGGCACTGTCCTGCCGAACGAAATCGACTATGAAGATCCGACAGCGATGTTCAAGAATGGCGGCTCGGTTGACGTCGTGATCTCGCACACCGGCGGGCGCACCGATTTCACCGTGCAGGAACCTTCGGGCGCGACGGTTGGCAAGTTCAGCTCGACCGGCGGCGAATTCGGCATTGCCGTCTCTGAACAGGAACTGACCTACGCCGTCTCCGGCACCGGTCAGACCGTGTCCCTGTCCGGTCCGGAAATTCCGCTGCCGATCAATGCGCAAGTGGATGAGATGGGCTTTGCCCTGACCATGCCGCTGTCGCCTGCGGATGCGCCGCAGGATGCCTCGTTGTCAGTGGTCCTGGCCAACTTCGTCATGGATGACATGCTGTGGAACATCTTCGATCCCGGTCAGACGCTGCCGCGTGATCCGGCCACCGTCGCGCTGAACCTCGACGCCAAGGTTTCGCCCTTGGTCAGCCTGCTGGACACCGAAAAGATGGAAGAAATGGCGATGAACGGCGGTATGCCGGGTGAGCTGCATTCCGTCACCCTCAGCGATTTCGTGGTCGACATGGTCGGCGGCGTGATCCTGGGCGAAGGCAGCTTTGACTTCGACATGAGCGACTTCACCACCATTCCGGGCGTGCCGCGTCCCGAGGGTGAGCTGAACCTGTCGGTCTCCGGCGCCAATGGCATCATCGATAAGCTGATCTCGATGGGGCTGATGGGCGAAGAGGACGCCATGGGCGCCCGCATGATGCTGTCCATGTTCACCGTGCCGGGCGACGAGCCTGACACCGCGACCTCGAAGATCGAGATCAATGCCGAAGGCCACATCCTGGCCAATGGCCAGCGCATCCAGTAAATCTGTCCCTTGGGGCGCGAAAGGGCGGGGAAATCCCCGCCCTTTTCATGTCCGGGGGTCAGCCCTTCCGCCGCACCCAGCCTGCGGCATCCTCCAGCCGGTCATCGCCCCAGAACACCTCTGATCCCACCACAAAACTGGGGGAGCCAAAGACCCCCAGCGCCATCGCCTCGGCGGTTTCCACCTCCAGCGCAGCCCTGATCTCGTCGCCCTCGGAACGGGCGACCACCTCTGCCGGGTCCTGTCCCACGGCGCGCAGGCTGTCGCTCAGGTTCGGCTCGCTGCCCGCCGCCTGTCCGCGCTGGAACCATCGCCTGTATGTCTCGACCGTATCGGCCTGCCCCCATCCTTCACGCATTCCCAGCACCGCCACTTGATTGGCCAAAGGCAGGTTGGGCAGCGGGTAGGGGGCGGGCACCTTGATCGGCAGGCCGTACATCTCCGCGCGCCGTTCCATGTCCCGCCACATGTAGGCGGTCTTTACCGGTTTGTCGCGAAAGGGAATGTTGTTCTGCGCCACCATGATGTCGCGCACGTTGAAGGGCCTCCAACGGACGTCCAGCCCGTGCCGTGCCGCGTAATCGCCCATGCGCATCACGGTCAGGTAGCTGTAGGTGCTGCCGATCGAATACCAGAAATCAAGCTGTGCCATCGCGGGTCCTCCGTCATGCCGGAGAGTCTACGATCACTCGCGATTCCGCGAAAGGCTCAGAACGCCGCGCGCACCGCTTGCAGGAAATCCGCCACCTCCTGCTCGCCCGTTGACCAGCTGCACACCAGCCGCGCAGTGGCCAGTGCCTCAACTTCGTCCGGCGGATTGCCCCAGAGGTGATAGACCGCGCCCGCCGCCATCGCCGCCTGATGCACCCGCAGGGGGGCGCGGAAAAACAGCATGTTGGCCCGCGTCTGGTTGACGATCTCCAGTCCCAGCGCCTCCAGCTCCTCGGCCAGCGCATCGCAGCGCGCATTCGCCTGCGCGGCCAGTTCGCGCCACAACCCGTCCTGCAAATAGGCCAGCATCTGGGCAGAGACATAGCGGTGCTTGGAGTACAGATGCCCACCACGTTTCACGCGCAACTCGAACGCCTGCGCGCGGGTAAAGCCGTGCCCCGAGGGCGCGTCGGGGTCAAAGATCACCACCGCCTCGGCATCCATCAGGCCGTTCTTGGTGCCGCCGAAGACCGCGATATCAACGCCGATTTTCCAGCTCATCTCGGCGGGCGAACATCCCAAGGCCACACAGGCCCCGGCAAAGCGCGCGCCGTCCAGATGCACCGGCAGGTCAAATTCCTTTGCCACGTCACACAGCGCGCGCATCTGGTCGAGCGAATAGAGGTTTCCGCCCTCGGTGACATTGGTGATCGATATGGGCCCGCGCTGCGGCCCGTGCACGCCGCGGTTGCCTTCGCCCTCAATAGCGGCGCGCAGCGCCTCGGGCGTCATCATGTCTCCGCCCCGGACAAGCGTCAGCTTGGCCCCGCCGGTGTAGAATTCCGGCGCGTTGCACTCATCCTCGTGGATATGCGCGTGTTCGGAACAGAAAATCGTCTGGAAAGGCGCGCAAAGTGTGGCCAGCGACAGGGCGTTTGCCACCGTCCCCGTGGTCAGGAAATAGACCGCCGCATCAGGCGCCTCGAAGGTCTCGCGCACAAGGCGCGCGGCCTCTGCGGTGATCTCGTCCGCGCCATAGCTGGCAGCATAGCCGGTGTTTGCGCGCGCCAGCGCCTCCAGGACCTGCGCCGGGACGGGCGCTGCGTTGTCGGATGCAAAATTCATCGCGGTTCCTCGATGATGTGATCTTCCCAGTCGTCCTCGCCGACCTCGAATTCGGGCACCGTCGCGTCCCGCATCGACACACCGGCCTCATGCACCGTTTCTGCCGTGCCCGAGACCAGCGGATGCCAGTCGAACAGCGGCTCGCCGTTCCAAAGCAGCTTGTAGGCGCAGGTTTCCGGCATCCAGTACAGGTTCTTGGCGATATTCGCGGGCCGCAGCACGATGCACTCGGGCACGAACTTGTGGCGGATCGGATACTGCGCGCAGCGGCAGGTGCTGTCATCGAACAGACGGCAGGCCACGCGGGTCAGCATGACCTCGCCGGTGTCCTCGTCCTCCAGCTTGTTAAGGCAGCACTTGCCACAGCCGTCGCACAGCGCTTCCCATTCGGTATCGGACATGTCCTGCAGGCGCTTCTTTTCCCAGAAACGGGGCGCAAGACCGTTGCGGGGGATCGGGTCGCTCATATCGCGGCCAGGATCTCACGCGCCTTGGCGCAATCGGCATCCATCTGCGTGATCAACGCCTCGATCCCGTCGAATTTCAGCTCTGGCCGCAGGTAATCCACCAGCCCGACCGACAGGGTCGCGCCATAGAGATCGCCGGTGAAATCAAAGATGAAGGTCTCGATATTCGGTTTCTCGCCGTTGAACATCGGCCGCACCCCGATAGAGGCCGCGCCGTGGTAACTGCCCTTGTGCGGACCATCCCGGACCTCGACCAGCACGGCATAGACGCCGAAATGCGGCGGGTGCAGCCCGTCGATGGACATGTTGGCCGTCGGATAGCCCAGCACGCGCCCGCGCTGTTCGCCGCCGATCACCTCGCCGTCGATGCGATGCCAATGGCCCAGCAAGGCCGCCGCATCGCGTGGTCGTCCTTCGTTAAGCGCCTCGCGGATCGCGGTGGACGACACCTGCACACCGCCCGTTTCCAACAGATCCGCCACCGTGACTCCAAACCCCATCTCGGCACCAAACCGCTGCAACATCTCGACATTTCCGGCACGGGCCTTGCCGAAGCAGAAATCCGACCCGACGACGACGTTGACCAGTCCGAACCCCTCACAGATCACCCTCCGGGAAAACTCTTCCGGCGTCAAAGAGGCCAGGGCGGTGTTGAAATTCAGCTGGTAGAGCCGTTCCACCCCCAGCTTTTCCAACCGGGCCGCGCGGGTCTCGGCGCTCATCAGCCGGAACGGCGGCGCGTCGGGCGCAAAATATTCGCGCGGATGCGGCTCAAAGGTCATCACCCCCAGCGGTGCACCAGGGGCAGAGCGGCGCGCAAGGTCGATCACCGCCTGATGGCCAAGGTGCACGCCGTCGAAATTCCCGATGGCCGCGCTGGCGCCGCGATCCTCGGGTCTTGTGTATTGATAGTCACGTATGATCCGCATGTGCATCGGTTACCGGCGCTTTGGCTGCTGCGCAAGCACCCGCTGACCTTCCGCCGCTACGACATTTCCCCAAGCGCCGCCGCGATCCGCGCCACACCTTCGCCGATCCGCTCGGACGGGATCGAGCTGTAGCCCAGCCGATAGTAATTGCGCGGCACGTCCGGTCCGGCAAAAAACGCCTCTCCCGGTTCGATCAACACGCTGTCGGCGCTCAACCGGTCGGCCAGCGCCCCGGTATCCACCCCGGCAGGCGCCCGCATCCACAGGCTGGAGCCGCCATGGGCACCTTTGCCTGCCACCTCCAGACCGTGTTGGGTGACCGCCGCCTCCATCACCCGCCGCCGTGCTTCCAGCGCCTTGCCGATGCGCCGGATCAGTGCGTCATAGTGGCCAAGGCTGAGAAAATGCGCCGCCGTGCGCTGAATATGTCCCGGCGGATGGCGCAGCACGCTGGCGCGCAGCGCCCGGGCCTCTCGGATGAACGGCTCTGACCCCACCAGATAGCCCAGCCGCAGACCCGGAAACAGCGATTTGGAAAAGCTGCCGACATAGACCACGCGCCCGTCCTCATCGAGACTTTTCAGCGCCGGACTGGGCGGGGCGAGATAGGACATCTCGAATTCATAGTCGTCCTCGACCACCAGCGCGTCCAGCTCTGCCGCCCGCGCCAGGAGCGCCCGCCGCCGCGACAGTGGCAGGGTGGCCGAGGTCGGGCATTGGTGGCTGGGCGTCGTGAAAATCACCCGCGTCCCGTCAGGCACGCCCTCGGGTGGCACGCCGTGTTCGTCCACCGGGACGCTGGTCACATGCGCTTTCGACTGTCGCAGCAACTGCCGCAGCGCCGGGTAACAAGGGTCCTCTACCGCCACCCTGCGCCCCACCGTCAGCAATTGCGCAGCCAGCCACAGCGCGTTCTGCGCGCCCATGGTGATCAGGATCTCGCTTGGCCGGGCAAGGATACCGCGCCGGGGCAGAGTTTGCCGCGCGATGAAACTCACCAGTTCCGGGTCATCCGCATCGAACTGGTCCTGCGTCAGCGCGGCAAAATTCCTGACCCCCAGCGCCTGCATTGCACAAAGCCGCCAGTTGGCATGGTCAAACAGCGCCGGGTCCACCTGCCCATAGATGAAAGGATAGCGGTAACGCGTCCAATCCGCCGGTTTCGCCATGCCCAGCGAGGGCCCATCCGCAAACCGCTGCGCCAGCGCAGCGTCCCAGTCGATGCGGTCCTGCCGTTCGGGCGGGGTGCCGAAATCCGGCGGCTCTGGCGCATTGTCACTTACGAAATAGCCGGACCGACCCTTGGATGAGACGTAATCGTTGGCCAACAATTCGGTATAGGCCAGCGTGACCGTGATCCGGCTGACCCCAAGGTGATGCGCCAACCTCCGGCTGGATGGCAGTTTCTCGCCCGGGCGAAAGCGGCCCGCAAGGATGCCCTCGGCCACCATCTGCTGAATGCGCGCCTGCAAGGTGCCTTGTACGTTGGGCGACAGGTGAAAGGTCTCGACCGGGATTGCCATTCCGGCAGGTTAGGCTGGACTGATCCGCGCTGCAATCTGGACTTACACGCGCGGTCCCTCAGGTCCTGACGCGCTCGCCAAAAATGGCGGACCCGACCCGCACATGGGTTGCCCCCAGCGCGATGGCCTCTTCGAAATCCGCGCTCATTCCCATCGACAAACCGGCCAGCCCGTTGCGTTCCGCAATCTTGGCCAATAGCGCAAAATGCAGCGACGGCGTTTCCTCGACCGGCGGAATACACATCAGCCCTTTTACCGGCAGGTCCATCCCCCGGCATTCCGCAATAAAGGCATCCGCATCGGCGGGCATCACACCGGCTTTTTGATCTTCCTCGCCGGTATTGACCTGAATGAACAGGTCCGGACACCGGCCCTCTTCTTCTGCGATCCGGGCGATGGTCGCGGCCAGCTTGGGCCGGTCGACAGAATGGATTGCGTCAAACAGGTCAAAGGCTTGCCGCGTCTTGTTCGATTGCAATGGTCCGATCAGATGGACAGAGACGCCGTCAAATCGCGCCTTGAAGTCCGGCCATTTGCCTGCCGCCTCTTGCACCCGGTTTTCGCCGAACAGGCGGTGCCCGTCTTCCAGAACAGCCTCGACCCGGTCCAGCGGTTGCACCTTGCTGACCGCGATCAGATGGACCTCCGACGGGTCACGGTCCGCAGCCGCGCAGGCCTTTTCGATCCGTGCCCGGATCTCTGTCAATCCCATGGTTCATCTCCCCAGGCGTCTAAAAACGGCGCCATTTCAGTCTCATACCTACGCCATGCCTCACGCCGCCCGGCATGGATCGGCTGGCGCACCTGCGCAAGGCTCAATGTCTTGATCTCTGATTTCGACTTGTGGAATTCAAGGCAGGCCTCCTCCCATTCCAACCCTGCCGCCGCCACCAAGGCTCGCGCCTGCGGTTCCGGGTCGGCCACCAGATCGTCATATCGGATCTCATGGATCCGCTTTCCCAACCGCTCTTTCCAGAAGGCAACATTGGCGCGGAAGGCCTTGATCGTGCCGGCAATATCGCCCAAGTCGTTGGCGTAACGGTGGGTGCCCTGCTGAAAGTGGTTCTTGTAGATCGACAGCGCCAAATCCCGTGGATCGCGGTGGACGACGATGATCCGCGCATCGGGCAGGGCGCGGGCGATCAGCCCAAAGATCAGGTGGTTCTGGATCGCCTTGTCCGTTACCACGCCGGGGGACGGTCCGGTATCGCGCCGCAGGAACCTTTGATAAGCCTCTGCCCAGCCGCGCAATTTCCCCTCTGACAGCTCTTTCAGCGATGTCATCCGGGTGGCCGGGCCAAACTGCGCCACCGCCTCTTGCAGGGCATAGCGCATCTCGCCGCCCGCCCGCGCGCCACTGTGCGCTGCGATGATCTGTTCCACCAGCGTCGTGCCGGAGCGGGGCAGGCCGGTGACAAAGACCGAACGCAGGGGCAGGGGATCGCCCAGGGGCGCATAGTCCGCACCGTCCTGCGCCTTGCGAAAGGCCTGCCATTCCGCGTCGCGTTCAGCTGCGTCAAAGCGGAACAGCCGTCCCTGTGCTGCGTTTGCGGGCTTGAGATAGGAAAACACGCGGTCGCGGTCGCCGGTATCCTCGGCGGCCTTGGCCAGGGCAAAGCCGATCTGCATCTTTCCGGTGTCATTGAGGCGCGGGTTCGTCCACAGCGCCTGCATTTGCCGGATCATTGGATCGCCCTTGGCAAAGCGATGCCCGGCGGACAGCATCCGGTACAACTCGGTCTGGTCGGGGTGCTGGCGGATCAGCTTTTTCAGCAATTTCCCCGCCGCGTCGAAATCGCCGATGTTCTGCAGAAACAGGGCCTTGTCGGCCTTTGGTTTGATTTCTCGCGGGGCCAGCGCAATGAGGCGGTCGTGCAGATCCAGAACCGCGTCGTGATGACCAAGGCGGGTCTCCGCGATGATTGCGGCCTGAAGGACCGCGGGTTCCTTGGGCTTGCGTGCAAGGGCGCGTTTCAGTGCAGCTGCCTGGGCTTTGGTATCGCCCTGCATTTCGGCCACGCGAGCCAGCTGAAACTCGATTTCCGGGGCGCCACCGGTGGGCAGAAGCAGGGCTTTCAACAGCGCCGCGGATCTGACCGCATCACCGGATTGGATCAGGGCAACCGCCTGTCGGAACTGGGTCTGGATTTGTTGTGGGGTCATGACGGGCCTTGCTGTCGGCATGACCCGTTCAACCAAAAGAAAAGAGCGGACGCAAGCGCCCGCTCTTCCCTTAACCGAAAGGCTGGTGTCCTTAGAAGGACATTGCCAGACCCAGCGAGAAGGAGTCGCGGTCGGTGGTCACGTTGCCCACTTTCTGCTCACCCATACCTGCGCCGAACTGACCAACAAGGCCGCCGCCGAAGTCATAGTTCACGACCAAGCCGTAACCATGCGAGGAGGAATTGTTGTTGAATGCCTGCCAGGTGCCGTCGAGGCCAATGGCGTTGTCGTACTCACCGTAGTTCAGGCCGACGGTCAGAGCGTTCATGGTGTAACCGAAACCGATGCCCCAGTGGGTGGCAGTGTCGGTGAAGGTCGCGGTCTTGAACGTGTTGTCCGGGGTGAACTCCGAGTAGTTCAGAGCGAAGGACAGGCCGTTGTCGAGTGCGCCGTCAACCGAAACACCGACGATGTCGCCGCGGTTGTCCTGTTGCTGGTAACCGAGACCAACGCCGAGGTTGATGCCGCCCAGGTCGCCGGAGTAGCGGAAACCGATGCCCCAGATGGTCGGGCCATCGTCGGTCGCATTTGCCTTCGGAGTGTCGTCGACTTCAGCCGAAAGTGCGACCGCGAATGCGTCGAAGGTGTAGGTGAAGCGTGCAACCTGACCGTCTTCCTGACCGTCGAAGCTTGCGTTGCCATTGAAGCCAGGCTGCCAGGTTTCCGAGTCGTCGATCGACCCGCCAGCAACGTTGGTTTCTTTCATGGCCCAGTCGAGTGCACCGTCGGTGTCACCCATGTCGAGGCGGGCGCCGCCGAATGCCAGGAACCAGGTTGCGCCACCGTCGTCGCGGCCGTTTGCGTTGGCTGCTTCGTCCAGGTCGATTTTGGCGCCGAAGGTCAGGCCGTTGTCAGCTTCACCGGTCATGGTGAAGACGACTTCGATGTCGGTCCAGAATTCTGCACCGTTGTCGGTCGGAGCGAATTCGTAGCGGGTACCATCGATGACGCCGATTTCTGCGGAACCGGAGACGGCAACCTCCGCAGCTGCGACGCCTGCGGTTGCAACCAGTGCGGTGGTCGCGAACAGGATCTTTTTCATTGTTTCCCTCATGTGTTCTAAAGGCACGTACCAGACCGAAGCTCCGGCCTTGATGAACGTTCTATGCGCTTTGGGGGGGAGCCTTTGCAAGCCATCCAGAAACGCGCTGCGCAACAAGCAAGTCAGTGATGCGATATTGCCACAAGCCAAATGCCGGCTTGTCATGTTTATGCGCTATAGCAGCGTCTTGCGCCGTATTCCTGCGCGAGTACCCGCCTATGACTGCGGTCTTGCCGCTGGGACGCCCCCCTAGTATGCAGGGCGACAGAGTTTCAAATGGAAAAGGGGTCGGCAATGCGCGCGCGGCGAATCCTGATCGGCACCGGCGTGGTGGCACTGACATTGTTTACGGCAAGCTGCGGTTCGCTGACTGGCAACCGCGCCGCTCGCGAACCGGTACAGACCCCCAGTGCAGATGACATCCTTGCCGAAACTGCGGCGCGCGAGGGCAAGCCTCGTTCGCGCGGGACAGTTTGGGATCTGTTCAAGGCACGTGAGGATCCGGGCCGGGTGGGCGCGGTGAACCGCTATATCTGGAACGCGGCGCTGGACGTGCTGAATTTCCTGCCCGTCCAGACAGTCGATCCCTTTACCGGCGTCATCACCACCGGCTACGGCACACCTCCGGGCGGCGGTCGTGCCTATCGCGCCACGATCCAGATCACCGATCCGGCGCTGGACGCGCGGTCGCTGAACCTGGCGCTGCTGACAAGCTCTGGACCGGCGGACCCGGCGACGGTGCGCGCCATCGAGGATGCGATCCTGACCCGCGCCCGCCAGCTGCGCTCTCAGGATTCGAAGTTCTGAGCCAACCGGCGCGGCAGAACGTCCATAAAACGCTCAGGAAAACGGCGCGGCCCCACGGGGTGGCGCCATTTTTCTTTTGGGGGCAGTCAGTCCGCCGCCTAGTCCTGGACCGGCCGTGATGGCAGGTCGGCCAGCCGGTTCACCCAATCCAGATGCTGCGGCAGGCACTGCGACCGCAGATCAAAGGAGGCGCGCACAAGGACCCGTGCATTCGCCCCCAGCCGGGCGCGGGTCGGCGCATCGTCCAGCAGGGTGCAGACCCGGTCCACCAGCGCGTCACGGTCGAAGAAATCCACCATCCAGCCGGTTTCATCCTCTGTCATGACCTCGCGCACCGGGGCGGTGTCGCTGGCGACAATGGCGGATTCGGCGCTCATCGATTCCAGCAGCGACCAGGACAGCACAAAGGGATAGGTCAGGTAGATGTGGACACGGCTGACCTGCATCATGGCAAGGAAACGATCATAGGGCACCCGGCCAAGGAAATGCACCCGGTTCCAATGCGGCGTTGGAATGCGCCCGCGCACCTCGTCTATATAGATCTGTTTCCAGGTCTTTCCCCGCGGTGGTTTCGATCCGTAGGAAGTGCCGTCGCCCCCCAGAATCACCACATGGGCATCCTTGCGGCGTTTCAACAGGTCGGGCAGGGCGCGCATGAAGACGTGGTAACCGCGATAAGGTTCCAGATTTCTGTTGATGAAGGTGATGACCTCATCGTCGCGGGTCAGGGTCGGGCCGTTCTCGATCACCAGACGGGCCGCGGGATTCGGACGGACAAGATCGGTATCGATTCCGTCATGGGCCACCGTCAGCCGGTCCTGCCATTTGTCCGGAAAGGTCGAGGCCTGAAACCGCGTCGGCGAGATCCCGGCATCCATGACTTCCTCATGCATCCGGTTGTTGAGGTTCTTCATCCGGATGCGGAGCTTGTCGCCCGTCGGGTTGTGGCTTGGAAATTCGGGATCGAAGCCGGTGAAGGTCTTGGTCGTCAGATGATACAACTCGCAATAGAGGCCAAGCCGCGCATTCGGCCAGACGTCCTTGAGAAACATGCTCTCACCCCAGCCGTGGTGGGCGCAGATCACATCCGGCTCGAATCCCTGCTCTTTCAGCCCCAATGCGCCGCGATAGCATGAGGTGGCGCGCAGGATCTTGGTTTCGAAATCGGCCAGCCATGGATGAACGCCCTTGGTGCTGGCACCCTTGATCTCGTAGGGGACAACCCGCACGCCCTGCCATGTCTGGGCCTCCTTGACCTTGCAGGTCAGCGCCACGACCTGGTGGCCCTGCTGGACGAGCGCCGGGGCAAGGTGCTTGTACTGTCCGGGAAAGTTCTGGTGGATCAGGAGAATCTTCATCTGCGCGTCCTCTCGCGGCCTCTGGCGGGCGCCTTTCGAGGGCATCCTAGAGCGGTCGTCCAGAAAAGGGAATCGATTGATCGTGCGAAATGGCTGGTGATGTGGCTTCGGATTCAATGGCTTGATCTGCGCCGGCGAAGGGCGCTGGATGGGGGCTCTGCCCCCGCCGCCCTGAGGGCGTCTCCCCCGCGGTATTTGGAAAACCAAAGAAGGGATGAGTGGGCGCCGGCATCGTCGGGGGGCGCCAAATCCCGCGACCCTCTGGACCTCGCCGCCGCCGCGCCCTATCACCCGCTCCCAAAGCCCGCCCGCCGGAGAAATTAATATGTCGCGTTACGACCCCGCTACGATCGAGCCGAAATGGCAACAGGCCTGGACCGAAGCCGAGACCTTCAAGGCGACCCGTGAAGGGGACAAGCCCAAGTATTACGTGCTGGAGATGTTCCCCTATCCGTCGGGGCGGATCCACATCGGCCACGTGCGCAACTACACCATGGGTGACGTGATCGCGCGCTACAAGCTGTCGACGGGGCACAACGTGCTGCACCCGATGGGATTTGACGCCTTCGGGCTGGCCGCCGAGAACGCGGCGATGGATCGCAAGATCCACCCCAAGGACTGGACCTATTCCAACATCGACGACATGGTCGCGCAGATGAAGCCGCTGGGCTTTGGCCTCGACTGGTCGCGGATGTTCGCCACCTGCGATCCGGAATACTACGGCCACCAGCAGGCGCTGTTCCTCGATTTCATGGAAAAGGGATTTGTCTACCGCAAGAAGGCGGTGGTGAACTGGGATCCGGTCGACATGACCGTGCTGGCCAACGAACAGGTCGAGGACGGCAAGGGTTGGCGTTCGGGGGCCGAGGTGGAACGGCGCGAGTTGACGCAGTGGTTCTTCAAGATTTCCGACATGGCCGGAGAGCTGCTGGATGCCATCGACGGGCTGGACGAATGGCCCGCCAAGGTCAAGCTGATGCAGCGGAACTGGATCGGAAAATCGCGCGGGCTGGAGTTCGCGTGGGACTTGACCAAGCCGGTGCATAATATTGACAGGATTGACGTCTACACCACCCGCCCTGACACGCTGATGGGCGCTTCCTTCCTTGGCCTGTCGCCCGATCACCCGCTGGTCAAGGCGCTGGAGGCGGACAACCCCGACCTCGCCAAAGTCACCGCCGAGATGCGCAAGGGCGGCACCACCGAAGAGGCGCTGGAGAAGGCCGAAAAGCTGGGATTCGACACCGGGCTGAAAGTCAGGCACCCGCTGGATCCCTCTTGGGAAATCCCGGTCTGGGTCGCGAATTTCATCCTCATGGACTACGGCACCGGCGCGATCTTTGCCTGCCCGGCGCATGACCAGCGCGACCTTGATTTCTGCCGCAAGTACGACCTGCCGGTGATCGACACCTTCGTTGCCCTCGACAACCCCAAGCGAGTCGAGAAAGAGGCCTTTGTGCCTCCGAAGACCGAAAAGGTGAAATGGCTCAACCACTTCGCTGGTCTGAAAGAGGCAACCGGCCAGGAGGCCGTCGACGCCACCATCGCCTTCATGGAAGGCAAGGGCCTTGGCAATGGGGTCGAAAAGTTCCGCCTGCGCGACTGGGGCCTGAGCCGTCAGCGTTACTGGGGCTGCCCGATCCCGGTGGTCCATTGTGACAGTTGCGGCACCGTTCCGGAGAAAAAAGAAAACCTGCCGATCCGGCTGCCCGACGATGTCACCTTTGACGTGCCGGGCAACCCGCTGGACCGGCACCCGACGTGGCGTGACTGCCCTTGTCCGTCCTGCGGCAAACCGGCCAAACGCGAAACCGACACGATGGACACCTTCGTCGATTCCTCGTGGTACTTCGCCCGCTTCACTGCGCCCCATGCTGCCACACCGACGGATATGGAGGACGCCGCCTACTGGATGAACGTCGATCAGTACATCGGCGGCATCGAACACGCGATCCTGCACCTTCTCTATTCACGATATTTCGCCCGGGTGATGATCGACTGCGGCCATCTGCCGGATACTGCAAAAGAGCCGTTCAATGCGTTGTTTACGCAGGGAATGGTGACGCACGCCATTTACCAGACACGGGATTCCAATGGTCGCCCGGTCTTTCACTATCCCGAGGAAGTGACGCTGAGGGATGGCAAGGGCTTTCTGGCGGACGGGACAGAGGTGCAGATCGTGCCCTCGGCCAAGATGTCCAAGTCCAAGAACAACGTCGTCGATCCGCAGGCCATCATCGCCACCTATGGCGCCGACACCGCCCGCTGGTTCGTGCTGTCCGACAGCCCGCCGGAGCGCGATGTGGAATGGACTGCCTCGGGGGCCGAGGCCGCGCACAAACACCTGTCGCGCGTCCACCGCATTGCGTCCGAAATCGCAGCCAATGATGCGCCCTCGACCAATGAGGACGCGGCCCTGCTGAAAGAGATGCACAAGGCGATCCACGACGTGACCATGGGTGTCGAGAGCTTCGGCTTCAACGCCGCCATCGCCAAGCTCTATGCCTTCACCAACGCGCTGTCGAAATCCCGCGCGGGCAAGGAGGTCAAGTCACTGGCGGCCCGCACGCTGGCGCAGTTGATGTCGCCGATGACACCGCACCTGTCAGAGGAAATCTGGCACATGCTGGATGGTGAGGGGCTGATTGCCGACGCGATCTGGCCGCATGCGGATGAGGCCATGCTGGTCGAGGATACCGTCACCCTGCCCATTCAGGTCAACGGAAAGCGTCGCGGCGAAATCGAGGTGCCCAAGGATCTGCCCAAGGAAGAGGTTGAAAAGATCGCCTTGGCGCACGAAGCTGTGGTGCGGGCCCTTGACGGGGGCCAGCCGAAAAAGCTGATCGTGGTGCCGGGGCGGATCGTGAATGTGGTGGTCTAACAGAAGAGCTTTCCTGACAGCGGCAGCGGCATCCGGTCTGTCGGCCTGCGGCTTTACTCCGGTCTACGGCCCGCAGGGCGGAGGCACCGCCCTGCAGAACGCCATCGAACTGACCGAGTCGCGCGATGAAACCACCTATTTCTTCAACCGTCGCTTCGAGGAGCGGCTTGGGCGCGGCGGACCCGCGGCGCCCTACAAACTAGACGTGCAGTTGCAGAGAGATACGCAGGATCTGGGCGCAACCTCTGCCGGGGACGTGACCCGCATCCGGATGATCGGGCGGGCCTTCTATTCCTTGAAAGACGAGGCTTCCGGAGCGACCCTGCTGGAAGGGCGGACAAATGCCTTTACCGGGTATTCCAACACCGGAACGACGGTTGCCACCCGTGCCGCCCAGAACGATGCGCAAAAGCGCCTGATGGTGCTGCTGGCGGACCAGGTGATCGACGATCTGCTGCTGGCGGATGTCGCCGGCGGATGAAACTCTCTGCGCGTGATGCCGAGGCCATTTTCCGCAAGCCCGATCCGGCGGCGGCGGGCTTGCTGATCTATGGCGAGGACACCATGCGTGTCGCGATGAAGCGGCAAGAGGTGGTCGCCGCCATCGTCGGCCCCGAAGGCGAGGCCGAGATGCGCCTGACCCGGCTGGCGGGGGCGGACCTGCGCAAGGACCCCGCCGCCCTGCTGGATGCGGTCAAGGCGCAGGGTTTCTTTCCCGGCGCGCGCGCGGTCCTGGTCGAAGAGGCGGCGGATGGCACCACCGAGGCGCTCAAGGTGGCCCTCTCAGACTGGCGCAAAGGGGATGCGCAGATCATCGTCACGGCGGGAGGATTGGCGGCGAAATCCTCGTTGCGCAAGCTGTTCGAGAACGCGAAAAACAGTCACGCCGCCGCGCTTTACAACAATCCGATGGGCCGCGCGGAAATAGAGGCCGAACTGGCGCGGGCGGGTCTCAAGAACCTCGATCGTGACGCGATGGGTGTGCTGGAACACCTCGCGCGGGACCTGACGCCAGGCGATTTTCGGCAGACGCTGGAAAAGATCGCGCTTTACAAGTTTTCCGATGAGACGCCGCTGACCCCGGATGAGGTGGCGCTGAACGCCCCCGCTTCGGTCGAGGCGGAGATCGACGATGTCTTCAACGTGCTGGCCGAGGGCCGCACCGGAGAGATTGCGCCCGTCATGCAGCGGCTGGAGGCGCAGGGCGTCACGCCGGTGACGCTGCTGATCATGGGGATGCGGCATTTCCGGGTGCTCTTTGCGTTGGCCTCTGCCCCGGGTGGACCGGCGCAGGGAATCGGCAGGCTGCGCCCGCCGATCTTTGGCCCGCGCCGCGACCGGATGCTGCGACAGGCGCAAAACTGGTCCGCCTCACGGCTGGAAGAGGCGCTGAAACTGTTGATGGACACCGATCTGACCCTGCGCTCTGCCGGGCAGAAAGCGCCACAAATGGCGCTGGTCGAGCGGGCCTTTGTCCGGCTGGCTTACATGGGGCGTCGCTAGGTTCATTGGTTGTGTGCGCAAGGCCATGACCTCAGAAGCGCTGCTGCTGCAATTATCGATACAAAAATGCCCCCGGCCATTTCAGGCCGGAGGCACATTTTGCAACTGGTCGACAGGTTAAACCCTGTCCCCAGTGCTCTTGGATTACATGCCCTGCGACGCTGCGAAGCCTGTGAAGCCACCCATGCCCAGATCACCCAGATCGGTGAGCGCACCGGATCCAAGGTCAACCATGTAGAGACCGGCAGTGTCTTCACCGTCGATTTGCAGGATGGCATAAGCCATGTCGGTGCCCTCGGCCGGTGACACGATGTCAAAGCCGCCGGCATCGATCACGTCAACAGGTTCCCCGTCAACTGTCAGCAGACCCACGGTGGCAAGCTCGCCCGCGTTGTTGGCCAATGTGACCAATGCGTTGGCACGGGCGTCGAGCGCATATTGCGCAGTGGACGCAGCCTTCGCGCCGGAAATCGCGTTGGTGTAGGCATTGGCAAAGATCAGCGGGTCAGTACCGGCGGAATTGTCGCCCTCGACATAGAAGGCATCGGTAAAGCGGCGGACGGAATTAGCCCGCTCGTCAGCATCGCCAAATCCATCGGGGAAGTAGACGAGGTTGGAGCCATCCGCACCGACGGCGCGGACAGCGTCGATCTGGTTGTTGAAATCAAAGGCGACAGCGCCGTCCGCGATCACGGCATCGTCCATGAACATGGCGCCCAGATCAGTCAGTGCACCGGACATCGGATCGATTTGAAAGATGGTGCCGTCGGCATAGCCCAACAGCTGGCCGGTCACGGGGCGATAGGCGATGGCGCGCAGCGGTGTATCCAGCGCGTGGGTCTGAACATCGCCCGGCGCGGCAATGTCGCTCATGGTGACAAGGGTGCTGCCATTCTCGGCCAGAGCGTAACCCACTGTTCCGGCATGACCCATGGGGAGGGCCGGAGTACCCAGCGCAAGTGCGGCAAGCGTGATGGCGGCAGTTTGCTTGATCGTCATGTTTATCGTCCTTTTCGGTTGCAAAGACCCGGTCTTGTGGATCAATTGGCTAAGGCACGCAGCGATGGGGGCGGAAGTTTCACAAGTGAGTTTATTTTTCGGATTTGGCCTATGACGCGTCATGAGGACACGGCACCAGACCCAGCCAGCCCGGAAAGTGGCCCGTCGCGTCGAGGCAGGACGCCAGATCCCGCCCTGGGCCGGATCGAAGATTCGATTGCACGATGCGCAATGGGTGACCGCGCGGCCTTTGAGGCTCTTTATGATGCCACAAGCGGGAAACTTTTTGCGGTCTGCGTCCGTGTCTTGGGCAACAGTACCGCTGCCGAGGACGCAATGCAGGACGCCTTTATCAAGATTTGGAGGAATGCCGGACGCTACGGCGTGACCGGGCATTCTCCGATGACCTGGCTGATTACGATTGCGCGAAATACGGCGATTGACCGTTTGCGGACGCAGCGCGGGCACAAGGATATGGCGGACTACCAGGACGTGATAGCAGCGCCCGGTCTGACGCCGGAACAATCGGCCATCGCCGCGTCAGAGGCTGGCCGGATAGGGCATTGTCTTGGCACATTGCCCGAAGACCGGCGGGCTGCCATCAAGGGCGCTTATCTTGATGGGCGCAGCTACGCCGAATTGGCGGAACGCGCGGGCGTCCCTCTCAACACCATGCGCACATGGCTGCGCCGTGGATTGGTCGCACTGAGAGAGTGTATGAGCCAATGACAGATGAGTTCGAGGACGACGAAATGCTGGCGGCGGAATACGCGATTGGCTTGCTTGAAGGAGACGAGCTTGATGCGGCGCGCAGGCGGGCCAGTTCTGATCCCGCTTTTGCCAGCCGCGTTGTCGGGTGGGAGGCGAGGTTGTCGCAAATGGCCGACCTGGCCCCGATTGCGCCGCCCAGTACCGCGAAAACCGCAGTGATGGCGCAGCTTTTCCCGGACGCTGCCCGGGTCCCTGTCTGGCGTCGGCTGGGTCTCTGGCAGGCCCTTACCGGAGGTGCCCTTGCAGCCCTGCTGTTGGTGATGCTGGTTTGGTGGCAGCCGATTGCGCCGACAGGGGGCGGGCCGCTATACACCGCCGAGATTGTCTCGGACGCGGGCGATTTCCGTGTCGTTGCTGTTGTCGACAAGACCAGGAACGAAGTCTTCCTGACCCGCACCGCCGGGGCCGCGCCGGAAGGACGTATCCTGCAGGTCTGGGCGCATGGACCTGATGAACCCGCACAATCCGTCGGCCTGTGGCCCGAGGGAGAGAATGTGCGTTTGATCTTGCCGCCGGAAATTGCAGCGGTGCGGGGCACGCTGACGCTCGGGGTGTCCGAGGAACCGCCGGGCGGATCGCTGACAGGGTCGCCCTCGGGGCGGGTGTTTGGCACCGTCGATATTCCGAACGTTACAGAGGCGATCTGACAACAGGCCGGGCCGGGGATCGTTCCGCACCGCGATCACGCGGTCCGGTCGATCCTCTTGGCGCTGGGTAGTCTTGCCGAACCGGACGGTTTTACCCGTCTTGCACGAACAGCCCGGCTGCGCCCGCCCTCAGCCCTTGTCGGTCACGTTCTCCTTGAACGCCTTTTCAAAGCTGGCTTGTTTATCGGCCCCGGCCTCGGTCTGAAACCGCGCCTTCCATTCGGAATAGGGCATTCCGTAATAGATCTCGCGGGCGTCTTCCTTGCCCATCTCGATGCCCTTTTCGTTCGCCGCCTCCATGTACCAGCGGCTGAGGCAGTTGCGGCAGAACCCGGCGAGGTTCATCAGGTCGATGTTCTGCACGTCCTGCCGGTCTTCCATCAGGTGCTTGCGCAGGCGACGAAAGGCGGCGGCTTCGATCTCGATACGTGTCTGGTCGTCCATGTCTGTTTCTCCTCTTCAATCTCCGGCAGCATCCAGCGCCCGTTGCAGCAACGGGGCAAGCCGGGTCGCCCAATGGCGCTGTCCTGTTTCATCCTCGATCAGGTCGTTGCGGACCTCGATCAGCGTGTTCTGTCGGCCGTCCTGCAAGGCGTGCCGGTCCAGCGCGTCGCCGGGCAGGTGACCGGGGTAGGGCTCATTTCGGCCCACCACCATGTCCGGTTCCGCCTCCAGCGCGGCAATCAGCGGATCGGACAACCGGGCGTCCCAATCCGCGTGCAGAACCCCCACGTGCCAGGGGCGCGGCGCGCGCCCGTGCAGTTGCGGGGTGAAGGAATGCACTGAAACGATGGCAATATCTTCACGCTGTGCTGTCATTCGCGCCAACAGGGCGTCATAGGGCCGGTAATAGGCCGCGATCCGGCGCGTGCGTTCGTCGGCGTCGACATGCCGGTTGCCCGGCACCACAGAGCCGTCATAGAGTTTCATGATAAGGGTGGGGTCATCCTCACCCCGGTTCGGGTCGATCACCAGGCGGGAGAAATTGGACATCACAACCGGCGCATCCAGCGCCTCACCCAACCTGCGCGACAGGCCCGCAGCGCCCACATCATAGGCGATGTGGCGGGCCATGTCCGACACCGGCAGGCCCAAAGAGCCGCCAAGATCCGGCGGCACGAGGTTCGATGCATGATCGCAGGTGATCAGAAAACGGCTGGAACGGCTTTCACCGATGATCTGGCAGGGGGAATATGTCATGGCCTCGTCGTGTTTTGCCCGCTACACATATGCCAGTTGCATGCCAAAGGGAATTGCGGGATAAGACAGGCGATGTTAGCGATAACGCCGCGGCTGCATTGCGCGTGTCACGGTGCGTGTTCAGCCTAGCCAGGACCGTAGGGTCAGGAGAAACAGAAATGAAACGCGACCGTAATGTCAAGATCGTGGCCACGCTCGGCCCGGCCTCGAATACATATGAAATGATCCGGGCGCTGCATGAGGCCGGGGCGGATGTTTTCCGTCTCAACATGAGCCACGGCACGCACGAAGAAATCGAAGAGCGGCACAAGATCATCCGTCAGGTCGAAAAAGACCTCGATAGCCCGATTGCCATTCTGGCTGACCTGCAGGGACCGAAACTGCGGGTGGGTGAATTCGCCAATGGCTCGGAAGAGCTGGAATGGGGCGCATCCTTCCGTCTGGACCTTGATCCGGCGCTGGGCGATGCAACCCGCGTTCAACTGCCGCACCCCGAGATTTTTGCGGCGCTCAATGCCGGGTCGCACCTGCTGGTCAATGACGGCAAGATCCGTTTGCGGATCACCGACTGTTCCAAGGATCACGCCAACTGCACCGTCGAGGCCGGGGGAACCATCTCCAACCGTAAGGGTGTGAACGTGCCTGACGTGGTGCTGCCGCTGGCGGCGCTGTCGGAAAAGGACCGCCGGGACCTGGAGTTTGCCTGCGCCCTCGGCGTGGACTGGATCGCGCTGTCCTTTGTTCAGCGGGTCGAGGACATCGAGGAAGCGCGGCGGCTGGTCTGGGGCCGGGCAGCGATCATCGCGAAGATCGAAAAGCCCTCTGCGGTCGAGGCCTTTGACGAAATCCTCAAGGTCTCGGACGGGATCATGGTCGCGCGTGGCGATCTGGGCGTGGAACTGCCGGTTCAGGCCGTGCCGCCGATCCAGAAACGTCTGGTGCGCAAGTGCCGCGCGGCGGCCAAGCCGGTGATCGTGGCGACACAGATGCTTGAATCGATGATCGAATCGCCGATGCCGACGCGGGCCGAGGTGTCTGACGTTTCCGGCGCGATCTACGAAGGCACCGACGCGATCATGTTGTCGGCTGAATCGGCCGCCGGTCAGTACCCGATCGAGGCAGTTCAGACGATGAACAACGTGGCTGTCTCGGTCGAAAGCGATCCGACCTACCGCGAAGTGATCGAGGCGTCGCGCTCTGCCGCACGCAATTCCGTGGCTGACGGTATCGTTGCCGCCGCGCGGGAGATTGCAGAGACCACGGAAATCAAGGCAATCTGCTGTTTCACCTCCTCCGGCACCACCGCCGCCCTAGTGGCGCGCGAACGTCCGCGTGTGCCGATCATCGCCATGACCGCAATGCGCGGAGTCGCGCGTCGGATGTCGCTGACATGGGGCACGCAATGCGTCATGACCGGCGAGCTTGAGCGCTTCAAACAGGCGGTCGTCAACGCCGCCCGCGCCGCGCGGTCCGAAGGTTATGCAGGCGAAGACGACCAGATCGTCGTCACCGCCGGTGTGCCTTTCAACCAGCCGGGCACGACCAACATCTTGCGTGTCGCGCCCTGTAACGAGCGTTTGATCTATTCGACGGATCCAGAATAACCTGCCCCAAAGGGGGGGCGGCAATGGAACCTGACATGATGTTGGTGGTCGGGATGGGGCTGGTTGTCCTGTCCCTGCCGTCCATCCTGGCGGCCTGGGCCGACAGTCGCGCGCCCCGTCTGGGCGCGCTTTTGTTTTTGGCGGGCGGTGGACTGGTGATCTGGGCGCTGCGCGAAAAGGAGGGCGGCTATACTTGGAGCCAGATCCCGGACGTGTTTTATGGCGTGGTCGGCCAGATCCTGAACTGAACCGGGGCCGCATTGCATGGGTGCAGCCGATGTCGCCTGAATTTTCAGCGCTTTGATGACGCCCAGTGCCTGTCTGGGGGTGCGCGCCGGGAACCGCATGACAGGGCGCCCTGCGTTGTGTTACCTCCTGTCAGCCCCGGCATTCAGTCGGGAGACAAGGACAGTGCCGCACATGACCCTAAACCTGCATCTGGGCTGTCGGCTGACCTTCGACGTGCCCGCCCGCACGCCGATGATCGTGATGCTGACAGTGCACCCGTCGCGGGCCACTGAGTTTGAGCGTCCCGACAGCATGACGACCGAGCCCGCCGTCCCCTTGCACAGCTATGCCGACGGGTTCGGAAATACCTGCACGCGGCTGGTGGCGCCGGCAGGGAGGTTTTCCGTCTCGACCGATGGGGTGTTGCGGGATCCCGGTCTGTCCGACCCGGTGGGCACCAATGCGGTCCAACACCCGGTCGAGGATCTGCCGGACGACGTCATCGCGTACCTGCTGCCCAGCCGGTACTGTGAAAGCGACGTTCTATCGGATGAGGCCTGGCGGCGCTTCAGCCGGGCTCCGGGCGGCTGGTTCCGGGTTCAGGCGGTCTGCGATTTCGTCAACACACACATCCGTTTCGGATATGCGCAGTCGCGCCCGACGCGCACTGCGGTCGAGGCGCTGCGCGAGCGAGCCGGTGTCTGCCGGGACTTCTCGCATCTGGCGATCGCGCTCTGCCGCAGCCTGAACATCCCCGCGCGCTACTGCACCGGTTATGTCAGCGACGTCGGCCTGCCGCCGCCCTATGCCCAGATGGATTTCGCCGCATGGATGGAGGTGTATCTGGGCGGGCAATGGTGGACATTCGATCCGCGCAACAACGCTACCCGCTATGGTCGTGTCCTGATCGCGCGCGGACGGGATGCCGCCGACGTGCCCTTGACCCATAGTTTCGGCCGTCACGAATTGTCCGGGTTCGAGGTCTGGATCGACGATGTCCAAGGCGCTTAGACCCGCCTTTGGACCACTGCGGTTTCGGCTTCCGTTTCGTCGGCCCCCAGCTGATCCAGGTCCGGCAGTCCCTCACGGGACAGCAGGATCGCCACCGGGCGCAGTGCTGGAATATGTGAGCAGATGATCATGATCGACACCATGATCGGCACCGCCATGAACATGCCGACGATGCCCCAGACCGCGGCCCAGAAGGCCAGCGAGGCGATGATCCCGAAAGAGGACAGGCGCAACGTCTTGCCCAGCAGCAGGGGGTCCAGCACCTGGCCGACAGAGAACTGGATCACCGTGACGATGCCCAGCACCGACAGCCCGGTAAAGGCGTCCCCGGTCTGCACATAGCAGACCAGCGCCACGACAACCGTCGCGACGATGGACCCGATGTTGGGGATGAAGTTCAACACGAAAGTCAGCACCGCCATCGGCATGGCAAGGTCCAGGCTGAAGAGCGTCATGACAAGGTAGACCAGAGCGCCGGTCACCGTGCTGATCACCAGCTTGACCACGAGGTAGCGGTTCACCCGGTGGATGATCGAGGAAATGATGATCTCGACCCGGCGCGCGCGGATTTCATCGCCCATGAGGCTGACAAGCTTTGTCGAAAACCAGAGACGTTCGAGGAACATGAACCCGACAAACAGCGTCACCAGAACCGCGCCCGAGACGATGTTGCCCGCCTGACCGGCGAGCGAGGACAGGTAGGGGCCAAGCTGGATGCTCTGCATCCAGTCCAGCGCCGCCGCCTCGATGTCGCTGCCCATCCAGCCGATCAGGTCGGCGACGATCTCTTGAGTGGGTTCCGAATATTGCAGGATCGTGATCACCACGGTGTTGGCCTGCGCAATGATGATCAGCGAGGCCGAGATCAGGATTGTCGCGATCAGCAGCACGGCAAGGAACGAGGCGATCCAGATCGAGACCTTGGCGCTGCCGATCCTGAGACGCTGAAAATAGTTGATCGCGTCCGAGGTCAGCGAGAACAGCATGATCGCGATGGCCAAGGAAATCAGCAGGAACTTGGCCTGCACAAGCAGGAACAGGATCACCGCAAAGGCGATGATCCCCAGAAACCAGCTTTGCGCCTTTCCCTCGTCCGGGTTCTTTTGTTTTTTCTGCGGGTGGTCTGACATGAAGATCTGCAATGCCCTTGAAAATGCGCGCGGCCCCGATTGGCCGCAAGGATAGGTAGGCCTGAGGCGAGGGGCAAGCAGATGCACACGCCAACAAGGGGTTAGATGACATTGGTGCCGCGATGCGGTGGTCTCGGAGGGCGATAACGCCTAGCATCGGGCCTGGCCGGCGTGGCAATTGCCTCGAAACCGGTCACACCCTGTCTGGCACGAGGAGTTGCTGCGAAGATGAAAAGAGACCTGTTCCGCGCCGTTGTGGCGATTGCCGCCCTGTCAGCCCTGCCGGACATGGGCGAGGCCGCGCAGATTTCCGAGGGGCGGCCCGGCCGCTGCGACATCCGGATCAGCGGCATCGTCAACTCCGGCGACGACGCGGCGGTTGAACAGCTTGTCGCGGAGCTGAAGACGGACCGCCAGATCGTGCTCTGCCTCGACAGCCCGGGCGGATCACTGTCTGCGGCGCTCAAGATCGCCCAGCTTGTGCATGACATCGGTGCGGCGACCTATCTGGACCGGGGCGCGAATTGCGAAAGCGCCTGTTCGATCATCTTTTTCATGGGAACGCGCGACGTTGGCGGAACAGCGGTCATCGACCGCAGGATCGCGGCGGGGGGACGTGTCGGGATCCACGCTCCGGCCATCAATCTCGACCGGGACCAGAGCTTTACAGGCAGCGACGTGATGCGCGCCTTTGATGTCGCACTGGAAGCGGCGGGTTCGATCACCACCCTTGGGCAGGAAGCCGATGGCCGGAGCGGCGACAACTGGATTCCGGTGGAGGTGGTCAACCACCTGCTGACCACGCCCTATGACAAGATGTTCCATGTCACGCAGATCGGGCAGGCGCAGGACTGGAACATCGAGATTGCCGACCTGCGCTGGCCTGACGACCTGTCGAACGCCTATCTCTGGAACACCTGCAACTATGGGGTGCGCGAGCGGATGGGCTGGTCCCACGCCGCCGCGATAGAGGAGTTCGACACCTTTCGCGCGGATCTTGATGCGGCGCCAGTGATCTTGGCGCGGCGGCACCTGGTCGGGCAGGGCACAACGCAGGTGACCGAGACCTTTACCGTGGTCAGCGGCTACCAGACCTCCGGCCTGCGTTTTGGCTGCAGCATCGACGTCGACTATCCCGTGGTCGACCGAGAGGGGTACGAACTCTCGGTCTGTGTCACCGTCCTGCCCGAGACCGCGCGCAGTGCGCCGATCCGCTGCGACAGCCCGAATGACAGACTGACCATCCTGTCGCCGATCGCGGGCTATGCAGCGGGTGCGCGAATTGACGCGCTGGACAAGGCTCTGCCCGCCATGGCGGCGACGGGTTTGCCCGGGCGTCAGGACGCGGACTGACGATCTGCCAAGGGCACTGGTGCAGGATATGGCCAAGGTGCTAGGCGGGGGCCACCGAACAGGGAGTCCCCCATCTTGCTCTTGATGACGATCTGGCCGCTCTTTGCGATGATCTGCCTGGGCTTCGTGCTGGCGCGGAAAGAGTTCCCCGACCCCGGGTTTTGGGCCGGGGCGGAGCGGTTCAACTATTTCCTGCTGTTTCCGGCGCTGCTTGTCACCAGCCTTGTGGATGCGCCTGTGCGCGATCCGGCCATCCAGCGGTTGGGCGGGGCAGCGGTGGTGACCATATTGATCGCCTGGGTCGCAATGGGGATGGCGCGGCGTGTGTTCCCTGCACCTGCCGCGCGATTTGGGCCAGCCTTGCAGGGCGCGGTGCGGTTCAACACCTATCTTGGCCTCGCCATAACCGCCAGCCTTGCAGGCGGAGCAGGTGTGGCGCGGGCGGCGGTCTATCTTGCCATCGCGGTGCCCCTGGTCAACGTGCTGTCGATCCTCGCCCTGACCGAAAGCGGCGCGGCCCGGCATCCTCTGACGCTGGCAAAGACGATGTTGCGCAATCCGCTGATCCTGGCCTGCCTGCTGGGTCTTGCGCTGGCGCTGACCGGGCTGGGGCTGCCGTTCGGGATTGGCAGGTTCCTGGAACTGGTGGCGCAGGCCAGCCTGCCGCTGGGCTTGCTCTGCGTCGGGGCGGCGCTGCAGCCGGCGGCACTGCGGCAAGAAGCGGGCGCGCTGGCGGGCAATGTCGTGCTGCGGCTTTGCGGGATGCCGGTGCTGGCGGCACTGGTCGCTCTGGGATTCGGCCTTGATGGGACAGAGGCGCTGGTGCTGATCGTCTTTTCGGCCATTCCCACGGCGCCCACGGCTTATGTTCTGACACGGCAGTTGGGCGGTGACGGCACCTTCATGGCGGGGCTGGTCACGGCGCAGACCCTCGCGGCGGTTGCAACGATTCCGGTGATGCTGTTGTTGCTGGGGCTGTTCTGAGGGCGGAACCCCCTTGTCATTCACCGGACATGCCCCTATACGGCGCGCTCCAACCGCGTGGCCGGCCATAGTGGCATGCCGAGTCGCGCTAAAAAGATGGAGATCGAAATGCCCAAGATGAAGACGAAGTCGAGCGCCAAGAAGCGCTTCAAGGTGAGCGCCACCGGCAAGGTGATGGCCGGTCAGGCTGGCAAGCGCCACGGCATGATCAAGCGCACCAAGAAATTCATCCGCGATGCCCGCGGCACCACCACATTGTCTGCTCCTGACGCGAAGATCGTCAAGAGCTTCATGCCGTACGACCGCTGAGAGGAGACTGAGAGATGCCCCGTACCAAAGGCGGAACCGTCACCCACGCGCGTCACAAGAAGATCACCGATCAGGCCAAAGGTTACTATGGCCGCCGCAAGAACACCTTCAAGGTGGCGGCACAGGCGGTGGACAAGGCCAACCAGTACAAGACCCGCGACCGCAAGAACCGCAAGCGCAACTTCCGCGCGCTGTGGATCCAGCGCATCAACGCTGCTGTGCGCGCCCACGATGAATCGCTGACCTACTCGCGCTTCATCAACGGCCTGTCGCTGGCCGGGATCGAGGTCGACCGCAAGGTTCTGGCCGATCTGGCCGTGCATGAGCCCGAGGCCTTTGCCGCGATCGTCGATCAGGCGAAAGGCGCGCTGCCGGCATAAGACGCAGCAACCCATGTTTGAAAACCAAAAGGCCCGGACGGAAACGTCCGGGTCTTTTTCGTTCAAACGCGCCAAGCGCCTCTAAACTCTTTGTCGCCCTCGGCAATGCAATTGCATCGGCGGCAGGGAACGCACCGACTGCCCATGTCAGTCGGGGCCTGATCGGCTTAACCGGCCATGTTGTTGACCTCTGGCAACCCCGGACGCCGAGATCCGGGTGGCGGGTGTCGCCGGGTTGACGGCGGACGACTTCGCGCTCTGAGCCTTTGGCGCGACGGGGACAATGGTCTTTCCTTCACCTGCGGCGGCGGTCATGGTGACGGAAGGCCAGACAGATCCCTTGCCAGAAAGCATTGCCTTTGACCCAGGACGATCCCTTCCGCCATCATCCCAGCCTGCGCGCCTTGATCACGCCGCCGGAGGAGTCGCGTTTCAAGGATTTTCACCCCGACAGGGTCCGCGCCATGGCGCGCGAAAACGGCTTGCCGACGGACTGGATCATGGATGACGCCGAACGCGATGCGGACCGGGCGGCCATCATGCAAGGCCGGTGGGACCGGGACCTGTGGATCTTTGGCTACGGCTCGCTGATGTGGGATCCGGGTCTCCGCTTTGCCGAAGTGCGCCGCGCCTTTGCCCCCAATGCGGGGCGGCGGTTCATTCTGTGCGATGTCAACGGCGCGCGCGGAACCCATGCGAAACCCGGGCTGATGGCGGCACTGGACGCCGGAGACGGGTGTCACGGGTTGGTCTTCCGCATCCCGGCGGAGCGGTTGGAAAACGAGACCTTCAGCCTCTGGAGCCGCGAACGCATCGCCCATGCCTATCTGTGCAAATTCATCGAGGTTCAGACCGCGGGTGGCCCCATCGAGGCGCTGACCTTCATGGCCAATCATGAAAGGGACTCGATCCGGGGCGATCTGAGCCATGACGAACAGGTGCACCTGATCGCCACCGGACAGGGGATCATCGGTACCAGCGCCGCTTACCTCGACAGTCTGGCTGAACATCTGGCCGAATTCGACATCAAGGATGCCGAGGTGATGCGCCTGTTGGACGACGTGCGCAGCTACAAGGCGCCCTGAGCGCGGCCAATCAGACGGTTGCAAACCGGGCGGGGCGGGGCTAACCCGTCGCGGGCAAGGTTGAGGGACCGGACATGGACGATTTGCGCGAAAAATACATCGACCTGATTGCCAAGGCGGGGGACGAAGCCTCGCTGGAGGATCTGCGCGTCGCCGCAGTGGGCAAGAAAGGCGAGATCAGCCTCAAGATGCGGGAACTGGGCAAGATGAGCCCGGAAGAGCGTCAGGTCGCCGGGCCCGCGCTGAACAAGCTCAAGGATGAAATCAACTCGGCGCTGGCCGCCAAGAAGGCCGCGCTGTCCGATGTCGCCCTGGAAGAGCGTCTGCGGAGCGAATGGCTGGACGTGTCGCTGCCGGCGCGCCCGCAGCGTCGCGGCACGATCCATCCGGTCAGCCAGGTCATGGACGAGATCACGGCGATCTTTGCCGATCTGGGGTTTGCCGTGGCCGAGGGCCCGCAGATCGACACGGACTGGTACAATTTCGACGCGCTGAACATCCCTTCGCACCATCCGGCGCGTGGCGAGATGGACACTTTCTACATGCACCGTGCCGAGGGCGACAATCGCCCGCCGCATGTGCTGCGGACGCATACCTCTCCGGTTCAGATTCGCCATATGGAGGCGCATGGCGCACCCTGTCGGATCATCGCGCCAGGCCGCGTTTATCGCGGTGACTATGACCAGACTCATACGCCGATGTTCAATCAGGTCGAGGGGCTCGCCATCGACCGCGACATCTCGATGGCGAACCTCAAATGGGTGCTGGAGGAGTTCTTTGCCGCCTTCTTCGAGGTCGATGGCGTCAAGACCCGCTTTCGCGCCTCGCACTTTCCCTTCACCGAGCCGTCGGCGGAGGTCGACATCCAGTGTTCCTGGGTGGACGGCCAGCTCAAGATCGGCGAAGGCGACGATTGGCTCGAGGTTCTGGGGTCCGGCATGGTGCATCCGCATGTGTTGCGCTCTGGCGGCGTGGACCCGACGGAGTGGCAGGGCTTTGCATTTGGCATGGGGATCGACCGGATCGCGATGCTGAAATACGGCATCCCCGACCTGCGCGCCTTCTTTGACTCGGACCTGCGCTGGCTGCGACACTACGGGTTTGCAAGCTTGGATGTGCCGACGACGTTTGCGGGTCTTTCCCGTTAAGGGAGGAGCTCAATCCTGACGCTCAAGCCTGGGTTGTGCATGTTTGTAACGGAAACTCATTGAGCACGCCATGTCGGCTTCAAGGCGGCTGTCCTCGGTCAGCCGCCTGACAGGTCTGCGCCAGGCGAGATGCAATCCCGCTCCCCTTTTACCGCAAACCGTGCCACCCTCCGGCAAATCACAACAACCGGGAGACCCTCCATGTTCCGTGCCCTCGCTCTTGCCAGCCTTATGGCCACACCCGCCCTTGCGGACGAAGTCTGGGATTCCGACATCGGGGCCTTTGTCTATCAGGATGAGGCGGATGGCGCGGCGGTCTTTACCTTTCGCAACTTCGATGGCGCACCCGCGACGCTGGTGATCCCCGGACTGGCGGGTAATTTCGACAATCGCGGCGTGCATGATGCCTTCTGGATCGGGCGGGGGCAGGGCAACTGCCTCGGGTCGATGAGCTGGAAGGGAGATAGCAGCCAGCATTGGGGAACGGCGGTCCTGATCTTCGACAAACCGGCCTATCCGACGTCTTTCACCCTGATGATGGGTGACTGCTTTGACCTGCCGAATTATTCCACCCGCGCAATCATCCGTTGACAAGACACGTTCCCGCGCCTCGGCGCGCGGGGGCCACACCGATCCATGACCTTGTTTTCCCATCAGAACCGAGAACGCTCGGAAAAGGCCCGCCGGACCTACGCGGCATTCGAGCTTGCCCATACGCTGGTTGATTTCCTGGCGGCGATCTGTTTCCTGATCGGGTCGATCCTGTTTTTCTGGCCCGTTTATGAAACCGCCGCGATCTGGCTGTTCGTGGTCGGCTCATTCTTCTTCGCGATGAAACCGACACTGCGCCTTGTGCGCGAACTGAAACTTGCCGCCATGGGTGATGCCGAGGATCTGGCAAACCGTTATCGCGATTGACAACCCCCATGGACCATGCGCGCTCCCCCGCGTTGGCCTGACAACCGGGCAAGGAAAAGGGCGGGGTGATGACCCCGCCCTTGGCCATTTCAGTCGCAGCGGTCTTTAGCTGCGGACCAGCTTTTCATAGCTTTCCGAAATATCGCGTGTCAGCGCGCCGACCTCGAAATTGAAATCGCCGATCTGCCCCACCGGCGTAACCTCGGCGGCGGTGCCGGTCAGCCAGCACTGTTCAAACCCTTCCATCTCTTCGGGCATGATATGGCGCTCATGCACCTTGATCTGCTTGTCCGCGAGCATTCCGATCACGGTCTGGCGGGTCAGGCCGTTGAGAAAGCAGTCGGGCTTCGGCGTATGCACCTCACCGTCCTTGACGAAGAAGATGTTGGCGCCGGTCGCCTCGGCCACGTAGCCGCGATAATCCATGAACAGTGCGTCGGAACAGCCCTTGGCCTCGGCCGCGTGTTTCGACGTTGTGCAGATCATGTAGAGACCGGCGGCCTTGGCGTGTACCGGGATGGTCTCGGGCGAGGGTCGCTTCCACTTGGAGATGTCCAGCTTGGCGCCCTTCATCTTGGCGTCGCCGTAATAGTTGCCCCAGGACCAGGCCGCGATGGCAAGGCGGACTGGATTGCGCGCGGACGCGACCCCCATGTCCGGACCCGCGCCGCGCCAGGCCACCGCGCGCACATAGGCGTCAGTCAGCCCGTTGGCGGCCAGGGTGGCCACCTTGGCCGCCTCGATCTCATCCACGGTGTAGGGGATCTCGAAATCCAGTTCGCGGGCCGAGAAATGCAACCGTTCGGAGTGCTTGCGCGACAGGAAGATCTTGCCGTTGTAGCACCGTTCCCCCTCGAAGACGGAACTGGCATAATGCAGTCCGTGCGTCAGTACATGCACATTGGCCGCCCGCCAGTCCACCAGCTGACCGTCCAGCCAGATCTGGCCGTCGCGGTCATCATATGCTCCATCTGCCATCTTCTCTCTCCTCACGTGCAGCGGGCCGAAATTTTCGATTGTTGCGCATCTTGCGTCCGAACCGGACATAAAGTTGCGCCAAATCTGCGACTCGCTACCAGTTAGATGTTGGAATGTCAACAAGGCTGACGTAATGTGGGCCAAAAGCAGCGAAGGCGGGTTTGGTATGTCAGAGGGGCGCGGTTCGCAGGGGGAGACCCTGCTTTACCTCACGGATGAGCAGCTTCGGCAGGGGGCGGAGGCGATGTTCTTTGCCTACCGGGGCTTTACCGCCGATCCTGATCGCATTCTCGATGGTCTCAGCTATGGCCGGGCCCATCACAGGGCCTTGCATTTCATCAATGGCGCGCCGGGGACAACCGTGAACAACCTGCTGTCGATCCTTGGCGTGACCAAGCAATCGCTGAACCGGGTGCTGCGCACCTTGATCGGGGACGGTCTGGTGGAAAGCCGGGTCGGCCGTGTGGACAAGCGAGAACGGCACCTGTACCTGACAGAGGCAGGCGAAGTGCTGGAACGCGAACTGTCGGATGCACAGCGTATGCGGATGCGCGCCGCCTACCGAGAGGCCGGACCAGAGGCGGTGGCGGGCTTTCGCCGGGTGCTGGAGGCGATGATGGATCCTGACATGCGCCGCCATTACCACAGCCTGAAGGAGGGCCGAGGATGAGCGAGAACGACGCCCACCTGCTGATCGTCGACGATGATGAGCGTATTCGCGGGCTTTTGCAGAAATTCCTGATCCGCAACGGTTTCCTTGTCAGCGCCGCACGCGATGCCGCCCATGCGCGGCGCCTGCTGGTGGGGCTGGATTTTGACATGATCGTGCTGGACGTCATGATGCCGGGCGAGGACGGGGTGAGCCTGACCCGCGGCATCCGGGAAACTTCTCAGACCCCCATCCTGTTGCTGACCGCCCGGTCCGAGACCGAAGACCGGATCAAGGGGCTGGAGGCGGGGGCGGATGACTACCTTGCCAAGCCGTTTGAACCCAAGGAACTGCTGCTGCGGATCAACGCGATCCTGCGCCGCATGCCCGAACTGACACCTGAGAACAGCGCGCCAAAGCTGCTGATGCTGGGCGATTTTCGCTATGACATCGAACGCGGAGAACTGTGGCGCGGCGAAGAGCTGATCCGCCTGACCGCGACCGAAAGCCTGTTGATGCGGATATTCTCGGCCAAGCCGGGCGAGGCGCTGAGCCGGTCGCAACTGGTCGAGGAACTGGGCCGCGACAAGGGGCAGGCGCAGGAGCGGGCCGTGGACGTGCAGATCACCCGCCTTCGGCGCAAGCTGGAAGCCGACCCGAAACAGCCGCGCTACGTGCAGACGGTGCGTGGTGCGGGCTATATGCTGGCCCCCGACTGAGCGGCTGACGGGTGGACTGACTGGCGGGTTGCAGCGACAGCCGTTTCGCGGTTTGGTCGGACCGTGGCGCCCGCGAGGGTCGTTGCTGTGAGTATTTTTCAGAGAGAAGAAACAGGGGGCGCGATGTCGACGGCACTCTTTACCCATGCGGATGCGCTGGACCATGTGACGCCGCAGGGCCATCCCGAACGGGTCGAGCGGATCGAGCATCTGCTGCACGCATTGGCGGGGCTGGATCTGGTGCGGGAAACCGCGCCCGAGGCTGAGGAGGCGATGATCCGGCTTTGCCATCCGCAGCGTTATATAGACCGCATTCGGGCCGCGATCCCGAGCAGCGGGCAGGCGCAACTGGATGCCGACACCTGGCTGTCGCCGGGGTCCCTTGGGGCTGCGCTGCGCGGGGCCGGGGCGGCGGTGGCGGCGGTCGATTCGGTACTGTCGGGCGCCGTTTCCAATGCGTTTTGCGCCATGCGCCCGCCGGGGCACCATGCGGAAACCGAAACACCGATGGGGTTTTGCCTTTTTGGCAACGTTGCGATTGCCGCAAAACATGCGCGGGCGTCACATGGGTTGGGCCGCGTCGCGGTGGTGGATTTCGATGTGCATCACGGCAATGGCACGCAGGATCTGCTGTGGGATGAGGCCGATGCGCTGTTCATCGGCTCTCATCAGATGCCGCTCTGGCCCGGCTCGGGCCGCGCCGATGAGCGGGGCGCACATGACAACGTCTTGAACCTGCCTTTGCCGCCTGCGTCAGGCGGGGCCGAAATGCGCGCGGCCTGGACCCCGGCGCTGTCGCGTCTGCGCGCCTATCAGCCGGATCTGCTGATCATTTCCGCCGGGTTCGACGCGCATCAGGATGACCCGCTGGCGCAGTTGAACTGGACGGTGGACGACTTCCGCTGGATCAGCCGCGAACTGTGCGACGTCGCGGCAGAGACCTGCGGCGGACGGGTGGTTTCCTGCCTTGAAGGCGGCTATGACCTGCAGGCGCTGAGCGACAGCGGCAAGGCGCATGTCGAGATTCTGATGGAGGCAGGGGCATGAGCGAGACACCGGTCGAGGAAATGAGCTTTGAGCAGGCCATGGCCGAGTTGGAAAAGACCGTTGGCATGCTGGAGCGCGGCGACGTCGCGCTGGAGGAGTCCATCGCGCTCTATGAACGCGGTGCGGCCCTGCGCAAGCGCTGTGACCAGAAGCTGAAAGAGGCCGAGGAAAAGGTCGCCGCCATCACGCTGGATGCGGACGGCAATCCGACGGGGACAAAGCCGGTCGAGGGACTGTGAGTTTTGAAACCGGGCTGGCGCAGGCCGCCCGTGCTGTCGAGACCCATCTGTCGAAGGTTCTGGCCGAGTATCCGGCCCTGCCGGTGGTTGCGGCGATGGGCTACGCCGCCACGGGCGGCAAGCGATTGCGCGCCTACCTGGCAATGGAAAGCGCGCGGATTCACGGGGTAGCTGCAGCCCAGGCAATCTGGCCTGCCACGGCGATCGAGGCGATCCATGCCTACAGCCTTGTCCACGACGATCTGCCTTGCATGGACGACGACGACCTGCGGCGCGGCCTGCCGACTGTGCATCGCAAGTGGGACGAGGCCACCGCCGTGTTGGCAGGCGACGCGTTGCAGACGCTGGGCTTTGAACTGGTGGCGCGGCCCGAATGTCATGAGAACCCAGCGGTGCGCGCCGAACTGACGCTCAGCCTTGCCCGTGCGGCAGGGGCGCGGGGGATGGTGCTTGGGCAGGCCCTGGACATGGCGGCGGAATCCTCCGAAACCCCGCTGACGCTGGAGGAGATCACCGCCCTCCAGGCCGGCAAGACCGGCGCGCTGATCGCTTGGTCGGCAGAGGCGGGCGCGCGTCTGGCACAGGCCGATACCGCGCCGCTGACTGCCTATGCGCAGCGGCTTGGTCTGGCGTTTCAAATCGCCGATGACATCCTTGATGTCGAAGGGGACCCCGCGCAGATGGGCAAGGCCGTGGGCAAGGACGCGGACCGAGGCAAGGCCACTTTTGTCAGCCTTTTGGGGCTGGGCGGGGCGAAACGCCGCGCACAAAGCCTTGTGACGGAGGCCTGCGATTGCCTATCTGTATACGGTGACAACGCGACAAACTTGCAGGATGCGGCCCGTTTCGTTATCTCGCGCCGGACCTGAAGCCAATTGAGGGCGCCATGACCGACAAGCCGCGGACCCCCTTGCTCGACCGGGTGGGCAGCCCCGCCGATCTCAAGCAGTTTTCCGATGCCGAGCTGGAACAGCTTGCCGCCGAGCTGCGCGCCGATACCATTGCCGCCGTGTCCGAGACTGGCGGCCACCTTGGCGCCGGTCTGGGCGTGGTGGAACTGACGGTTGCGCTGCACGCGATCTTTGACACGCCGAGGGACAAGATCATCTGGGACGTCAGTCACCAGTGTTACCCGCACAAGATCCTGACCGGGCGGCGCGACAAGATGCTGACCCTGCGCCAGCAGGGCGGGTTGTCAGGCTTCACCAAGCGATCCGAGTCGCCCTATGACCCCTTCGGCGCCGCGCATTCCAGCACCTCGATCTCCGCCGCGCTGGGATTTGCCGTGGCGCGCGATCTGGGCGGGGTCTGTGACACCGGGCATGGCGACGCCATCGCGGTGATCGGCGATGGCGCGATGAGCGCGGGCATGGCCTTCGAGGCGCTGAACAACGCAGGCCACCTTGGCAAGCGCCTGATCGTGATCCTCAACGACAATGAGATGAGCATTGCGCCCCCCACCGGCGCGCTGTCGTCATACCTCAGCCGCCTCTATGCCGAGGCGCCGTTTCAGGACCTCAAGGCTGCCGCCAAAGGGGCGGTCAGCATGTTGCCCGAGCCCTTCCGCGAAGGCGCAAAGCGCGCCAAGGAGATGCTCAAGGGCATGACCGTGGGCGGCACATTGTTCGAGGAACTGGGGTTTTCCTACCTCGGGCCGCTGGACGGCCATGACCTGCATCAGCTCTTGCCGGTCCTGCGCACCGTGCGTCAGCGGGCGACCGGGCCGATCCTGCTGCATGTGCTGACGAAAAAGGGCAAGGGCTACAGCCACGCCGAACATGCACCGGACAAGGGCCACGCGCGGGCCAAGTTCGACGTGGTCACCGGCAAGCAGAAAAAAGCGCCGTCGAACGCGCCCGGCTATACCAAAGTCTTTGCACAGGCCCTCCTGCAGCTTGCCGCCGACGATCCGCGCATCTGCGCCGTGACGGCGGCGATGCCGGACGGCACCGGGTTGGACCTGTTTGCCGAACGCTATCCCTCGCGGTGTTTCGACGTGGGCATCGCCGAGCAGCATGGCGTGACCTTCTCCGCCGGGCTTGCCGCGGGCGGGATGCGGCCGTTTTGCGCGATCTATTCAACCTTTCTGCAACGCGGTTACGATCAGGTGGTGCATGACGTGGCGATCCAGCGCCTGCCGGTGCGCTTTGCCATCGACCGCGCGGGGCTTGTCGGGGCGGACGGGGCGACCCATGCCGGGTCTTACGACGTCGCATATCTGTCGAACCTGCCCGGGTTTGTTGTCATGGCGGCGGCCGACGAGGCCGAGCTGAAGCACATGGTCGCCACCGCCGCCGCGCATGACGAGGGGCCCATCGCCTTTCGCTATCCGCGCGGTGAGGGGGTGGGCGTCGAGATGCCGGAGCGTGGAGAGGTGCTGGAAATCGGCAAGGGCCGCATGATCCGCGAGGGCAAGGGCGTTGCCATCCTGTCCTTCGGGACGCGGTTGTCAGAGGTGATGCAGGCCTGCGAGGCACTGGAGGCCCGCGGCATTTCCCCGACCGTGGCAGATGCCCGTTTTGCCAAGCCACTGGATCGCACGTTGATCTTGCAACTGGCGCGGGACCATGACGCGCTGATCACCATCGAAGAGGGCGCCGTGGGCGGGTTCGGCAGCCACGTGGCACAGCTTTTGGCCGAGGAAGGTGTCTTTGACCACGGGCTCAAGTACCGCTCGATGGTGCTGCCCGACATCTTCATCGATCAGGCCAGCCCACGTGACATGTACGCTGTGGCCAAGCTGAACGCCGAGGATATCGAGGCCAAGGTTCTGCAGGTTCTGGGAGTCGAGGTGCTGGACAAACGTGCCTGAGAGGCGCTGACCTGTCCGGTGCCGCCGTCCCGCCCCGAGTTTGATCCGGGGCCTCCGGCCGGTCTCATGTTCCGAGATGCCTAACGAAATGGCCACGCCGCTCAAAAGGGCATGGCGGTGTCACCTCACGTCATGGCGCCTCAGGCAACGCTTCAGATCAACCCGGACCAGATCGAGGCAAGGATAAGGGTCAGAATACCGGCCTGCGCGTAGCCCGCCACAAGGAATAGACCGTCCCGTGTCATCAGCCCGTACATGATCATCGCCACGGCCCCGGCAAAGAAGGACGTCACGAAGGGCAAAAGCTCCAGCACGGGCCAGGACATCGCGATCAGGATCACGACGACATAGGCCAAAGGGCGCATAGGGCGCGAGGTCAGGATCTTCAGCCGCCCGCTCGACAGATGATCCATCCAGCCCGCCGGTCTGCTCAGCCAGTCCACGGCACGGGTCATCTTCTTCGCCTTGATGTTGCGCCGCATCAGGAAACGCGGCAGCCACAGGTGCTTGCGCCCGATCAACGCCTGCAGGGTGACAAGGATCGTGATCAGTGCGCCGATGGTGGGTGTACCGGGAATACCCGAAACCGGAGAGACCAGGATCACGGCGAGCACAAGGATCACCGCCGGAAAGGAATGATCGCCCACCCGTTTCAGCACATCCTCGACCGAAACACGGGTATCGCCCTCCACGGGCCGCATCAGTTCCAGAAGATCACCCAGACATTGCGGGCCGCGCCGCTCTTCGGGCGCCGGTTCGGGGTCAACCTCTGGCAGGTCAGGCTCGATCGTCATCATTTGTCCGCCTGTTCCGCCGCCAGTATTGCCGCCAGTCCGCCGGGATAATCGGGGTAGAGCAGGTCCACCCCCAGTTCGTCCTTGATCCGCGCGTTGCACACACGCTTGCTTTCGCCATAAAAACTGCGCGCCATGGGCGACATGTCGGCCTCTTCAAAGGGCACCTCGGGCGGCACCGGCATCCCCAGCAGTTCGGCGGCATGGCCGATGATGTCCTGCGGCGGGGCAGGGGTGTCATCACACAGGTTGTAGGCGCGGCCCGGGTTGGGCTGCCGGATCGAGGCCAGCAGAACCCGCGCGATATCGTCCACATGGATGCGTGAAAACACCTGGTTCTCTTTGATCACCCGCCGCGCCGTGCCGCGCCGCAGCTTGGCAAAGGGGCCGCGTCCGGGGCCGTAGATGCCTGCAAGCCGAAAGATATGCAGCGGCAAGCCGTCGATGGCCGCCCAATCCGCTTCTGCCTGCACCCGCGCCCGCCCACGGGCGGAGCAGGGGGTCAATGGCGTCTCCTCATCGACCCAGCCGCCCTGATGATCGCCGTAAACCCCGGTCGTCGACAGATACCCCGCCCAGTCCAGGGCAGGCGCGCGCCGTGCAATCGCCTCCCCGACCAGCCGCAATGCCGGATCGCCGTCCTTGTCCGGTGCGGCGGAAATCAGCAAATGCGTGGCGCGCTCGAGCGCCGCCTCGATCTCATCCGCCTGCCACAGGATCGGTGTCACGCCGGTCGCGCGCAGCGTTTCGATCTTAGCGGGATCGCGCGTGGTGCCGATCACCTCCCAGCCCATCGGGACGAGGCGTTGCGCCAGCGCACGCGCTGAATAGCCGTGGCCAAGTGAGAGCAGGGTGCCATTCATCCGCACTAGGTGGCGACAGTTCACGAAAGATGCAAGCCTTGTCGCGCTGTCTGATAATTGGGCAACGCGCGGTGCAGCGCCGCCCCGTCATGCCGCACTGGCGGGCTTTCGCCGAAGCGGGGGCGGCGGACTCGCCTGATCCTGTTGCTGTGAGTAGGAGAACTGCAGGTTATTTCCGGAGTTCCCATGCTGACCCGCCGTTTCCTGTTGTTGTCCGCCGCTTTTGCGCTGGCAGGCTGCGCCGCCCGTCCGCAGGCCGAACCCGCCACGTCCCAACGCAATGCTCTGCCGCTGCATCCGAATGAAACGCCCGAGTTGCGCGCTAAGATCAACAAATGGGCGGATCATTACGGCTTGCCGCGTGGGCTGGTCCACCGGTTGGCCATTCGCGAAAGCACACATAATCCTGCCGCGCGCGCCGGACCCTACTGGGGGCTCTTGCAGATCCTGCCGCAGACCGCCCGCACAATGGGCTTTCAGGGCAGCAACAGCGACCTTCTGGATGCCGATACAAACCTGAAATACGGGCTGAAGTATCTCAAGGGGGCCTATGTCGTCGCCGGCGGCAACTGGGACGGGGCCATCAAATGGTACGCGAGCGGTTATTATTACGAGGCCAAGCGCAAGGGGCTGCTGTACGAAACCGGTCTGCGTACCCGGTAAAGCGAAGAATACGGGTTCACGCGCGCCGGGATTCGCGTCTAGGCTCCATCCTCATGCAGGATGATCCAGATCTGGACGCCGCCTACGGGCTGCAAACACCCGAAGACAACCGCCGCCTCTATGCCAGGTGGGCGGCGACCTATGACGACGAATTCGCGGTGGACATGGATTACATGCTGCCGCTGCACGTGGCCGAGGCCTATGCGGAAGTGGGCGGGCAGGGGCCGGTGATCGACCTTGGCGCCGGAACGGGCCTGCTGGGGGCGGCTTTGAAAATCAGCGGCATCGGCCCGGTAGAGGCGACCGATCTCAGCCAGGAAATGCTGGACGTGGCGGCCAAGAAGGGGCTCTACGAGCGGCTCTTCACAGGCGACCTGCTGGGTCGCCTCCCTGTTGAAGATGGCGCATATGCGGGCGCGGTCAGTTCCGGCACCTTCACCCACGGCCATGTCGGACCCGAGGCGCTGGACGAGGTGCTGCGGATCGTGCGGCCGGGCGGGCTTGTCGCCCTGTCGGTCAACACCGAGCATTGGGCTGCCCGGGGCTTTGCGGCCCGTTTCGATGACCTGGGACCGCGTGTCTCGGGCCTGACATTGCGCGAAGTGCGCATCTACGGACCCGAGGCCACCGGTCCGCACGCGCAGGATCTGAGCCAGGTCGTGACCTTCACGCGCGTCTGAAAAAAGCGCCGCGCGCCTGTTTTCTTTGGTTTTCCAAATACCCTCGGGGGAGTCGTCACGCATGTGACGGCGGGGGCAGAGCCCCCTCCGGCCCCCGCACCACCCGCGCGTCAGGTCGCGTAGTCAGAGCCTTCCTCGTCAAGGATCGCCTTCAACTCGTCGAGGTGGTGATGATCCCCGCCCGGATAGTCCTCGATCTCGCGGGCGGTCTTCTCGGCCACCTCGTCGGACAGGATGTCCAGCGGCTGGCCGGTCTGCAGTGCGGTGACATAAACCTGGGCCGCGCGTTCGAACATGTACATCCGGTTGAAGGTTTCGGCCACGGTGTCGCCGATCACCATGATGCCGTGGTTGCCCATGATCAGCGTCTTGACCTTGGGGTCGGCCAACAATTCGGCACAGCGTGCGCCCTCCTCCTCGAAGGCCAGCCCGCCATACTGATCATCCACTGCCTGACGGTTGAAGAACATGGCCGCGTTCTGGTCCAGCGGCGGCAGGCGCTTGTCCTTCAGGCAAGCCAGCACGGTGGCATGGATCGAATGCACATGTATCGCACAGCGCGCATGGGCGCAGGCGCGGTGCAGACCGCCATGCAGACCCCAGGCTGTCGGGTCCGGTGCGCCGGGTCGGTCCAGCGTTTCGGGGTCGTTGGCATCCACCACCAGCATGTCGGACGCCCTGATGCGCGAGAAATGCTTGCGGTCGGGGTTCATCAGGAACTTGCTTCCGTCCTCGTTGATCGACAGGCTGAAGTGGTTGGCCACCGCTTCGTGCATGTTCAGCCGGACGGTCCAGCGAAAGGCGGCGGCAAGGTCCACACGTTCCTGCCAGTGGTCGATATTGGCAATGTTTCTGGGGGCGTTCATGGCAAGACTCCTTTTGCGGGCGCAGGTTGGCCGCGCGCAGTCAACTTGTCAAACGGTGACGGAGAATGTTGCGCAAGGGCGCCGGGTGGCAGATGCTCTGGCCCAGTCACCTTAAACTATACACTATGGCCCGGCCCGCAATGGAGACCCGCATGTTCCGAACACTCTCCGCCGCGCTGATTTATGCGCTGATCGTATTTGGCATCGGTTTCGTGCTCGGCACACTGCGCAATCTCGTGCTGATGCCACTTGTGGGCATCCTGCCGGCAGTCCTGATCGAATTGCCGTTCATGCTGCTGGCCTGCTGGTTGGTGGCGCGCTGGGTGATAGCCCACAAACAGGTGCCTGAGCGGGTGTCGTCCCGGCTGGGTATGGGCGGGGTGGCGCTGGCGGTCCTGACCCTGCTGGAAGCGCTGACCACATTCGTCATGTTCGGTCTGCCACTGGTGACATATTTCGCCAGTTACCTGTCCGTCATGGCGCTTCCGGGCCTGGCCGGACAATTGCTCTTTGGCGCGATCCCGGCGCTGCTTCTGCTGGTGCCGGGCGGCGGTCACAGCACCCGCGACGGCACCCAGGCATAACCGTCCGGGCAAATCAGGTAACATTCGCGCAGGCCATGCGGCTTGTCTGTCGGAGGCTGCAGGATCACCATGCCCTGCGCCTCGGCCTTTGCCGCCGCATCGTCGGGGTCGCTGTCGTACAGGCGCAATTCCGCCCCGGCGCCACGCGGCCCGGCCTCGGGCAGAAAACTCAGGTAGGGATTGGCATGGTAGGTGCCGTCAGCATGCAGTTGAAAGACCGCCGCGCCGTAGCGCAGGATCGCGAAATCCTTGCTGATCCGATGAGCGTTCATGCCAAACACGGCACTCAACATCGCGCAATGCGCGGGCACATCCCGGACCAGCAGATTCATCCCGAGGCCGCGCAGGCTTGCGCCGAAGCCTTCGGCGGACACCGTCTCATAGTCCATGTCAGCACCTCTGACCTTTTCGACAACTTGAACCCGCCCCCACTTGCTGTCAACCTCCGGCCAAAATCATACAGGGGGCGGACATGCAGGACGCGGCAGAAAATCTCGATATCGTCACGCCGGATGTGCCCGGGCCAGAGAGTTTCGACGATGCCACCGCGGCGGTTGAACGGCTGAGCTTCCTTTACGACAGTGCCGCAACCTTTCTGCGCGACACCTTCCTCAAGGCAATGGGAGAGGGCCACCCGGGCGTGCGCCTGCGTGCCTTTTATCCCGAAGTCCGCCTGATCACGACTCGGTTCGACAAGATCGACAGCCGCCTAAGCTTTGGTCATGTGACAGAGCCGGGCACCTATGCCACCACCGTTACCCGTCCGCATCTGTTCCGCAACTACCTTGAACAGCAGATCAGCCTTCTTCTGGGCAATCACGGCGTCCGGGTGCGCATCGGCCTGTCGGACACCCCGATGCCGGTGCACTTCGCCGTCGCCAACTTTCCGGGGGTGACGGTCCCGCAGGACGGTGCGGCCAGCTTTGCCCTGCGCGATGTGTTTGACGTGCCGGACCTGTCCACCACAAACGATGACATCGTCAACGGTGAGGCGACCCCGGCCGAGGACGGCACAAAACCACTGGCCCCGTTCACAGCGCAGCGCGTGGACTACTCGTTGGCCCGCCTATCGCATTACACAGCGACCGACCCTGAACATTTTCAGAACCACGTTCTGTTTACCAACTACCAGTTCTACGTCAGCGAGTTCGAGGCCTATGCCCGCGCCATGCTGGCGGATCCCGACAGCGGCTACACCAGTTTTGTCAGCACCGGAAATGCCGAGATCACCGACCCGAACGCACCGCTGTTGCACCCCGATCGAATGCCGCAGATGCCCACCTATCACCTAAAGCGGCCCAAGCAGAAAGGCATCACGCTCGTCAACATCGGCGTCGGTCCGTCGAACGCCAAGACCGCGACCGATCATATCGCCGTTCTGCGTCCACATGCCTGGCTCATGGTTGGCCATTGCGCGGGGCTGCGCAATTCGCAGAGCCTTGGCGACTACGTTCTGGCCCATGCCTACCTGCGTGAAGACAAGGTTCTGGACGACGATCTGCCGGTCTGGGTGCCGATCCCGGCGCTGGCCGAGATCCAGATCGCGCTGGAAAATGCGGTCGAGCAGGAAACCGAACTCAGTGGTTTTGACCTCAAGCGGGTGATGCGGACGGGCACCGTGGCGTCGCTCGACAACCGCAACTGGGAGTTGCGGGAAAACAGCGGTCCGGTCAAACGGCTCAGCCAGTCGCGGGCCATCGCGCTGGACATGGAAAGTGCCACCATCGCCGCCAACGGATTCCGCTTTCGGGTGCCCTATGGAACGCTTCTCTGCGTGTCGGATCGCCCTCTGCATGGCGAGTTGAAGCTGCCCGGCATGGCCACGGATTTCTATAAAACGCAGGTCAGCCGGCACCTGCGCATCGGGATTCGCGCGATGGAAGCCTTGCGGGATATGCCGCTGGAACGCATTCACAGCCGCAAATTGCGCAGTTTCGAGGAAACAGCCTTCCTTTGACGTTGCGGAAATTGACACAAAATGCACTTTAGCGGCATTACGAAGCCCCCAAATCGTTGTGTTTTCCCCCACATCCGGTTTTATTGCGCGTCAGAGGCCCAACATTGACGGGCGGTGAAGGAGACCATGAAATGGCGAAACCGATGACCAAGACTCAGCTGGTGGCAGCACTGGCCGAAAAAATGGAAGCGGACAAAAAGGTGGCTGGGGCTGCTCTGGACGCAATCTGCGAAATCATCACCGATGAGGTGGCCGGCGGCGGTGCCGTGACCCTGCCAGGTGTCGGCAAGGTCTATTGCAAGGAACGCCCCGAGCGTATGGTGCGCAACCCTGCGACCGGCCAGCAGTTCAAGAAAGAAGCGGACAAGCAGGTCAAAGTGACCATTGCAAAGGCGCTCAAGGACAGTGTGAACGCCTGAGACTGACGCTGCCGCAGTCCTTCTTTGGACCGGGCAGTTCGAAAGGGTCGCTACGGCGGCCCTTTTTCCATTTTGCGGGATGGCCTGTCTTGCAGGCGGGGTTTGGTGCAGGATATCGGGCTTCGTTCAAGTCTCGCCCCGCGTGCCGATGCCCCCGCTGACGTGCGTCCAGCGACACCGCCGTTCAGAGCCCCGCCCGTTCCTTCCATTCGTATCGGTCACCGGCCTTTTCGTCCTGCGGCAGGTCCAGCGTCGCGGCACGCTCGTACACCTGCTGGGTCGGCACGTTCAGCGTCTCTGCCACCAGAACGGCATGTCCTTCGTACCAGAGGGTGCTGAACTCCTCCCTCGGCATCAGCAGCGCGCGGGCAAAGCGCCGCGCCTCGCGCAGCGCGTCCCGGTCGGTGGGGGCGTGCAACGCCTGAATGCCACAGCCGGGATGCGCCTCACGCGTGATGGGAACATGCAGGATCCAGTGGCCGATCCCCATGGCGGCCATGAACCTGTCCTGACGCGGCTTGCCCTTTTTCGGCAGGTAGATCACCGCCTTCCGGTCCAGCGGCACGTCCAGCAGGATCTCATGCGGCGGGCCGGAGTATTCCAAATCGACGTTCAGCGCCCGGCACAGCACATCGGGCGGGCCGCCGTCCTTGACGGTCAATCCGGGGGTCTGGGAAATCATGTCAGCGATGATTTCGTCGATCTCGGCATCGCTGCCCCCGCAGGCCAAAAGCTCGACATATGGATAGCTCGGGTATCTCGGCGGCATGAAATTCCTCCGCGTGGGTCCGCTTGCGTGGTCAGGTCAGACCAACTTGCAAGTTTGTCTCACACAAAGGGTTTCCGTTCCCTGAAGACCGCAGGGAAATGCAGCAAATCCAAGATACTTGCCTAGCGCCCGGCGGATGTCAGCACGCTCAGGGACTGTTGTTGCCGCCCGTCCGCGTCAAAATTGTCCGGCGCCAGCCACTGTTCAAAGGCGGATTTCAGGACCGGCCATTCGCCGTCGAGGATCGAATACCACGCCGTGTCGCGGTTGCGCCCCTTGTAGACCAGCGCCTGCCGAAAGATGCCTTCGAACGTGAACCCCAGCCGCAGCGCCGCCCGGCAGGAGGGCGCGTTCAGCGCGTCGCATTTCCACTCATACCGCCGATAGCCCAGATCCTCAAAGACGTGGCGCATGAGCAGAAACTGCACCTCGGTGGCCGCCCGGGTGCCCTGAAGCGCCGGGGAAAAGTGGATGAACCCCACTTCGATCGAAGCCGCAACGGGATTGATCCGCAGGAGCGACAGGAAACCCACGGGCCTGCCCGCCACCATGACCGTGTAAAACAGCGGATCGGTGCTGGCGGCCTTGCCCTCGGTCCAACGGCGCGCATGGGCGCGGTCGGCAAAGGGCAGTTCTTCGCCCAGGTAGGTCCAGCCACGGGGATCGGTGAATGCGTCAAAGAAGCCGTCCGCATGGTCCTCCGCCAAGGGCACAAGCGAGGCACAGGTGCCGCGCAGGAGTGCATGCGGCGGGCGGGGCCGGGGCAGTTCGATCTCGACGGGCAACCCGATGGGCTGCCCGAATTCATTCAGACGGTGGTCCATGCCTCAGCCGAACACGCGTGTCAGGGCACCGTCCACCGCTGTCAGGATTTCGTCGATATCGCTCTTGGTGGCGATCAGCGCGGGTGAGAAACACAGCGTGTTGTTGCGTCCGGGAACCGAGCGGTTGGTCGCTCCGATGATGACACCCTGACCCATGCAATCGCTCACAACCGCCTGAACCTGTGCCTCGGGCGCGGGGTCCTTGGTGTCGTGGTCGGTGACAAGTTCCGCGCCAAGGAACAGGCCCTTGCCGCGCACGTCGCCGATCACCGCATGACGGTCCGCCAGCGCGTTCAACTGGTCCAGCATGTACGCACCCATGGCGGTGGTATTGGCCAGCAAGTCTTCTTCCTCGATGATCGCCATGTTCTCGATCGCCGCCGCCGGACCGGCGGTGCAGCCGCCAAAAGTCGAGATGTCGCGGAAGTAATTCATCGGATCGCCGGCATCGTCCTTGAACATCTCGAAGACCCGTTCAGACGTGACGCAGCAGGCAATCGCCGCATAGCCACTGGCGACCCCCTTGGCCATGGTCACGAAATCCGGCTCGATCCCGTAGTGCTGGTAGCCGAACCATGTGCCGGTGCGGCCCAGACCGCAGACAACCTCGTCGATGTGCAGCAGGATGTCGTACTTGCGGCAAATCTCCTGCACCTTCTGCCAATAGCCCTCGGGCGGGACAATCACACCGCCGCCCGCCGTCACCGGTTCAAGGCAGAGCGCGCCGATGGTGTCCGGCCCTTCGGCAAGGATCACCTGTTCGATCTGATCCGCCGCCCATTCGCCGTAGTGCTCGGCGGGGGCGCTGTCCTGCTCGTGCTTGCGGTATTCAAGGCAATGCGGCACCCGCACGAAACCCGGAGTGAACGGGCCATACTGCGCATTGCGCTCATCCTGACCGCCCGCGGACAGGCAGGCGATGGTCGTGCCGTGGTAATCGCGGTCGCGGAACAGGATCTTGTTCTTCTTGCCGCCATAGCGCTTGTGCGCGATCTGGCGCACCATCTTGAAGGCCTTCTCATTCGCCTCGGACCCGGAGTTTGTGTAGTAAACCCGCGTCAGACCCGGCATCTTCTCAATCAGCTTTTCGGCGAACAACGCACCCGGAACCGATCCTGCCGCACCCGCGAAATAAGGCACGCGGCAAAGTTGGTCATAAACCGCCTTGGCGATGCGCTCGCGGCCATAGCCCACGTTCACCGTCCAGACCCCGCCGGACACGGCGTCCAGATGCTCTTTACCCGCCTGGTTCCAGACGCGCATGCCCTTGCCCTCGATGATGATGTTGGGGTCCTTTGATTCGAAAGGCTTGTGCTGAATCAGATGGTGCCAGACATGGGCCTTGTCGGCCTCGACCACGTGGCTCAGATCGTTCTGGGAATAGGTGCCGTCCATGGGTTTGTCCTCCGTGGCATGACGCGCAGATTTCGCGGGATGCTAGCACATGTGCCAGATTGATAAGCAAGGGTTAGGACCAGAATGGTGGCGCATATAAGTCCAGTTTCGGTGGCTGGTGCGGGTCAAACGGCCCTTTGGTCATCGCTTTGCCAGAAAAATCAAGCGGGTAGGTGAATTCACAACTTCCAAATGCATCCGCTGTTGTCTGCTAATCGGCCACTCTGACCGGATTAATCGTTGATCGACCGCGTATTTTCCGGTCGGAATTGGGCAGAGCGCCCGACACGAGGCGCCGGGGAACGTACCCGTGTGCGTTCGACTTACAAATCCGTCCTCGGGGACGGAGAGCCAACAAGGGAGACTACACGATGAAATTGAAGACAACCCTCATGGGGGCTGCTGCGGGCCTCGCGGTTCTGACAGGCGCACAGTCCGCGATGGCCGCTGGCCATAGTGAAATCACCGTCGGCTATTTCCTCGAATGGCCGATGCCGTTCCAATACGCCAAGGCGATGGGCATGTATGACGAGGCGATGGGCGTGACCGTCAACTGGGTCAGCTTTGACACCGGCACCGCCATGTCCGCCGCCATGGCCTCGGGCGATGTGCAACTGTCTGTCAGCCAGGGTGTGCCGCCATTCGTCGTCGCCACCGCGGCCGGACAGGACCTGCAGATCCTCGACGTGGCCGTCAGCTATTCCGAGAACGACAACTGCGTCGTCCTCGAGGCGCTGGAGATCGACAAGGATTCGGCCACGGAACTGGAAGGCAAGAAGGTGGCCGTGCCGCTGGGCACCGCCGCGCATTACGGTTTTCTCAAGCAGATGGATCACTTCGGCGTTGATATCTCGACCCTCGAAGTGGTCGACATGGCGCCGCCGGATGGCGCGGCGGCCTTCGCACAGGGCGCGGTCGACATGGCCTGCGGCTGGGGCGGTTCGCTGCGTCGCATGAAGGAACACGGCAACGTCCTGTTGACCGGTGCCGAGAAGGAAGAACTTGGCATCCTCGTCTTCGACGTGACCTCCGGCCCGGCGGGCTGGGTCGCCGAAAACTCTGACGTGGTGGCAGATTTCCTCAAGGTGACGGCAGAGGCCAACGCCATGTGGGCGGATGAGGCCAACCACGACAAGATGCTGCCGGTGATCGCCAAGGACGCGGGCATGGACCCGGACGCCACCATGGAAACCATCTCGACCTTTATCTTCCCGACCGTGGATGACCAGCTCTCGGCCAAGTGGCTGGGCGGCGGCGCGCAGGAATTCATGAAGGGTGTGGCCGACGTCTTTGTCGAGGCAGGCTCGATCGACGCCGCGCTGGACAGCTATGACGACAAGGTAAACACCGGCCCGCTCTCCTCCGCTTCGGGCATGTAAGACCGCCGGACACCGCCGGGTTGCCAAAGCCCGGCGGTGTTCTTTCGGGCGGTTGCTGCAAAAGGACCGCCCGTCCCACAGCCCCCCTGAAATCAAGAACAGGAAGACAGGCATGAGCGGACTGTCCATCGAAAAGATATCCATGCGTTTCGACCTGCCCAACGGGACGTCGGTGCAGGCGCTCAAGGATGTATCGCTGACATTGGCCGAGGGTGAATTGCTCAGCGTGCTGGGGCCTTCAGGCTGCGGCAAGACCACTTTGTTGAACATCGTGGCGGGTTTCCTGGCGCCCACGGATGGGCAGATCATCCTGAACGGCCATCAGGTGAAAGGCCCCGACGCCGAACGCGGCATGGTCTTTCAACAAGGCGCGTTGTTCGAATGGATGAGCGTGCGAGAGAACGTCAGCTTTGGCCCACGCATGGCTGGCAAACGCGAACGGACCTGGGGCAGCAACGTCGATCACCTGCTGGACGTGGTCGGCCTGCGCGACTTCAAGGAAAAGGCGGTTTATGAATTGTCGGGCGGGATGCAGCAGCGTGTGGCCCTGGCCCGCTGCCTTGCCAATGACCCGGACGTGATCCTGATGGACGAGCCCCTGGGCGCGCTGGACGCGCTGACAAGGGAAAAGATGCAGGGCCTTGTACTGAAGCTCTGGAAAGAGACCGGCAAGACCATCATCCTGATCACCCACTCGGTCGAAGAGGCGCTCTTGCTGGGGGAACGCCTGCTGGTCATGGCGCCGCGACCGGGCCGCATTCACCGCGAATACCGGCTGCCCTTCGCCGACATGGGCGTGAACGCCGATCTGCGCGAGGTCAAGAAACACCCGGAGTTCGGTGAAAAACGCGAAGAAATCCTTGGCATGATCTGGGACATGGAAGAAGAAATCATGGGTCGCGCGGAGGAAAATGCATGATCGTCCTTGCACTCTATGTCGCGATTTTCGTCGTTTCGTTCTTTGTGGTGAAATTTGTCGTTCAGAGGACGGTGACGGATTACACCTCGCTCAAGACCGTGACCTTCGGCGACGAAAGCGCCGTCAGGCCCAACCGCATCGCCAGCGTGATCTCGATCCTGTCGATTTTTCTGCTGTGGGGTGCCTTTACCGGGTCCAGTTTTGTCCCCGGATTCCTGCACGCGCCGGGGCCGTTCATGGGCGACGCGACTTTCACCTATACCGCCGAGGCGGACGGACAGACGCCAGACGATGCCATGGTGACAGTGCGCGTTTTCGAGGTGGGGACGGATGTTGAGGATCCGGTGGTCGAACCGGGTGACGGTTGGGCGAAGAACGATGTCGATACCGTGGGCGCATGGCGCTCGGGCCTGATTCGGGTCGACAGCAACGACGAGTTTGGCCGCGATGAAGGTCACTCAGTGGTGGCCATCAACGGCGAACCAATTGCGCCGGGACAATCCGTGCAGACCAAATTCGGTCGTGTCGGCATGTCGCCCAAGGGCACGCTGAATTTCGAGCCGGCCAAGGGTTGGCAGATGGAGCCGATCTGGTTGCCGCCGCCCGAGGCCGTTCTGGCCCGCCTGGGCGAGATCGCCAGTGATGGCTATCGCGATTCGACCCTCTGGGAACATCTTGGCTATTCGCTGTTCCGGGTTGTCGTCGGGTTCCTCTTCGGGGCGCTGGTGGGCATCCCGCTGGGCTATGCGATGGGCTTGTCGAACTGGTTCCGGGGCTGGTTCGACCCGATTGTCGAGTTCATGCGACCGGTGCCGCCGCTGGCGCTGATCCCGCTGGTCATCATCTGGGCAGGCATCGGTGAGGTCGGCAAGATCATCCTGCTGTTCCTTGCCGCGCTCTGGATCATGGCCATCGCGGCGCGGGCCGGAGTCTCTGGCGTGGCGATTTCCAAGGTGCACGCGGCCTATTCGCTGGGGGCCAGCAAGTTCCAGATCATGCGGCACGTGATCGTGCCAAATTCCTTGCCGGAGATATTCACCGGGGCGCGGGTGGCGATGGGCGTCTGTTGGGGCACTGTGGTCGCCGCCGAACTGGTCGCGGCGGAAAAGGGCGCGGGCATGATGATCATGGTGGCGTCGAAATTCCAGCTGACCGACATCGTGCTGATGGGAATCATCCTGATCGGCGTGATCGGCTTTGGCATCGATATCCTGATGCGCATCGCCGAAAAGGCGCTGGTGCCGTGGAAAGGCAAGATCTGACAGGGCGTTTGCCGGTCTGTCAAAAAGAGCGGTAGATCCGACATTTTTCTGTTGCAGTCCCTCTGGCAGGCGACGCGCGTCCTGGCGGGCAGGGCAGGGGGGGCGCTGCCCCCGTCTCCCTGCGGTCGACTCCCCCGAGGGTATTTGAAAAACCAAAGAAACCATGGCCCGGAAGCCTCTGGACAGCGCTCAGTGCGACGGCGCCGGGCGTTTGGGTCTTCAGTTGTCGGAAATAGGGTCCGGGTCGGGATCGGGATCCGGGTCGGGTGTGTCCGGATCCGCCTCCGAGCTCATCTGGTCAAGCTGCATCAGGAGCGCCTTGACCTTGTCATCCAGCCAAAGCCGCCCCTTGTCCACCGCATCGGCGTAGGCATCCAGATAGGGCGCCGCCGCGGGCACCTGTTTCGAAATCTGGGGCACGTTGAGGTATATGGCAAAGGCGATGGCCGCCAGCACGATCATCAACAGAAAGCCCCGGGCAAAGCCGGACCGCTTTGCCTGTGCCGGTTCCTCTGACCCGCGGTCAACGACCCGCGGTTCGGAGGTCGAGCGCAGCGTTTGATTGATCTCTTCCACATCCGGCAGCAGGTCCTTGCGCGAAGCGGCGGCCGCTGCGGCGGCAGCGGCCTGCAACTCGGTATCGGATTGCCTTGGTTCGGGCTCCGGATCGGGGCGCCTGGGGGCCTCGGCCAGATCTTCGCCCTTGATCCGGGCCATGCGCTCGCGGCTTTCGCGGGCGCGGCGGGCCTGTTCGTCCTCTTCGGGCGGGCTCAGTCCCAGATCGGGCTGCGTTTCCAGCGACTCGGCGCCGCGCTGGCGTGCCGCGAATTCCCGTTCTTCGCGGAACAGTTCCGCCATTTCGGGATCGACCCGGCTTGCCGGGACGTCCGTCCCTGGCCCGGGCGTTGGCGGCGACGCCTGTTCCGGCGGGCTTTCCACAGCCGGTTCTGGCGCCGCTGCTGTTGGGCGAGCCGGACGCGCCGGACGCGCCGCCGGGGCCTGCGTCACCCGCCGCTGAAACCATGTATGGCCGCAGTTAGAGCACTGCACATCCCGGCCCGCCTCGGGGATGACCTCGAGTGGCACGTCATATTGTGCACCGCAATTGGGGCAAACCAGCCGCATTCCGCCTGTATCCCGTCTTTTCGTCCCATCGTGACCGCCCCCCGGCAGCCTTTTGTCCTTACTAAGTTGCCCGGGTCGGCAGGAAAAGTCCAATAATCACCAGCCTGCGTTGCATGATCCCGGCACCTCGGGCAAAAGTGCCACGACGATACAAGGCAGAGGCAAAGCCCCCGTGATCGAGCTGGACAATGTGGCCTATTCCTATAGCGGCGAGGCTTTGCTTTCGGGCATTTCCCTGCAACTGGCACCGGGGGCCTTTCATTTCCTGACCGGACCTTCCGGTTCGGGCAAGACGACCTTTCTCAAACTCTGCTACGGCGCGTTGCGTCCGACGGGCGGTGCGATCCGCTTGTTCGGCGATGATGTGACAACGATGGACCGCGACTCGGTGGCCTATACGCGCCGCCGCATCGGTGTTGTGCATCAGGATTGCCAATTCCTCGATCATCTGCCGGTGGCGGAGAACGTGGCCCTGCCGCTGACGGTTTCGGGCATGGCCTCGCCCGATCAGGCCGACAACCTGCGAGAATTGATGACATGGGTCGGGCTGACGTCGAAATTCGAGGCGCTTCCGCCGGAGCTCTCGGGCGGGGAACGCCAGAGGGCGGCGCTGGCGCGGGCGCTGATCCTGTCGCCGGATGTGATCCTTGCGGACGAGCCGACGGGCAATGTCGACTGGGAGATGTCGCAGCGTCTGCTGCGCCTGTTGGTCGAACTCAATCGCATGGGGAAAACGGTGATGATTGCCACCCATGACCTTGCCCTGATCCGTGCCGCCAAGAGCCTTGTCTCGGCGCGGGTCCTGCGGATCGCAAATGGCACCCTGCAAACGGCGGGGGTGGACCTGTGAAGGCGGTGATCGACAGGCTGCGTGTGCTGGTGACGCGCGATGCGGCGGCGGACCGGGTGGTGCCGCCCGCCGGGTTCACGGTGCGGCTGACCCTTTTTACCGCTGCTGCCATGGCTTTTCTGACGGTCTTTGCGCTGGCGCTGTCGCTGGCTGCCGGACGCTTGGCAGCCAACTGGGGGGAGGAACTGGCCCGGGCCTCGACCGTCCGCATATCTGCCCCCGCCGGGCAGTTGGACGCACAGACCGCTGCCGTGCTGCGGGCGCTGGAACAAACGCCCGGGGTCGCCTCTGCCCGCGCGCTGAGCGATGACGAACAACGCGCCCTGCTGGAGCCGTGGTTCGGCCCGGACCTGCCGCTGGAAAGCCTTGCGATGCCGCGCCTTGTCGAGGTGCAGGAAACGCCGGACGGCTTTGACGCCGACGGATTGCGGCTGCGCCTGCAGGCCGAGGCCCCCGGCGCGGTGCTGGACGAACACAACCGCTGGCGGCGGCCACTGGTGGCGGCGGCGGGGCGCTTGCGGCTGCTGGGCTGGACGGCGATCGTGCTGATCGGTGCGGCGACGGGCGCGATGGTGATGCTGGCCGCCCATGCGGCCCTTGCGGCCAATTCGCAGGTCATCGCGGTGCTGCGGCTGGTCGGCGCCACCGATGGCTATATCGCCTCTGCCTTTGTCCGTCGCTTTACCCTGCGCACCTTGACGGGCGCGGCGGTTGGCACGTTCGCCGGTCTCGCGGCGGTGTTTCTGATGCCATCGGGCGGCGATGTGGGCGGCATCCTGACGGGCCTGCGGTTCAGCGGGCTGCAATGGCTCTGGCCCCTGCTGGTGCCGCCGCTGGCTGCGGCTGTTGCCTTTTTTGCCACCGAACTGGCCGCCCGCCGCGTTCTGGGAGAGCTTGCCTGATGTTGCGCTGGATCCTGTCCTTTCTCTTTGTTGTCCAGATGTACGCCATGATGGCGCTCATGGGCATCTTCTTTCTGCCCTTTGCGCTGTTGTCGCGGGGCGGCGCGCGCTATGCCTGCCGGACCTTTTGCCGCTGGGTGCGCTTCACCGCGCGGATCATGGTCGGCCTGCGGACCGAGGTGCGCGGCCCGGTGCCGACGGATGAGGTGATCATCGCTTCCAAGCACCAGAGCTTTCTGGACATCATCCTGATCTTCGGCGCGGTGCCTGCCGGCAAATTCATCATGAAGCGCGAGTTGATGTGGGCCCCGGTCATCGGCCAATACGCCCTGCGCATCGGCTGTGTCCCGGTCGAACGGGGCAAGCGCGGGCAGGCGATTTCCAAGATGCTGCGCGATGTTGCCAAGGGGGAGGCCGATCCGGGCCAACTTATCATCTATCCCCAGGGCACGCGGATCGCGCCGGGTGTCAAGGCGCCCTACAAGGTGGGCGCGGCACTGCTGTACCAACAGACCGGCCAGCCCTGCGCTCCGGCGGCGACCAACGTGGGCGTCTTTTGGCCACGCAAGGGCATCTACCGCAAGCCGGGGCTGGCCGTGGTGGAGTTCCTGCCGGTGATCCCGCCGGGGCTGAGCAAGGAGACCTTCCTTGAACGGCTGGAAACTGAGGTCGAAACCGCCTCGAACACTCTTTTGCAGGAGGCCGGATTCCATGCGCAGACTTGAAGCCGTTGCGGATCTGGAGGCGCTTTATGGCGCGCCGGTGCCCGCCTCGCAGAGCAAGGTGGCCCGAGACCTGACGCCGCTTTATCGCCGCTGGATCGAAGGCGCCCGGTTTTGCATTCTGTCGACGGTTGGGCCGGAGGGCGTACACGGCTCGCCACGCGGCGATGACGGCCCGGTTGTTCGGGTGCAGGACCAAAAGACGCTGCTGATGCCGGACTGGTGGGGCAACAACCGTCTGGATTGCCTGCAAGATATCGTGGCGGACGGGCGCATGGCACTGCTCTTTCTTGTTCCGGGGACAAATACAACCGTCCGGGTCAATGGCCGCGCCTTTCTGACCGATGATTCGGACCTGCGCAAAGGCTTTGCCAAGGGAGAGCGCCTGCCGACCACGGTGATCGTGATCGAGGTGGAAGAGGTCTATACCCAATGTGCCAAGGCGTTGATGCGCTCGCGCCTGTGGACCTGTGGCGACATTTCGCAAGACCTGCCCACCTCGGGCAAGATCCTTGCCGATATGTCCGGCGGTGAACACGGCGGCAAGGACTATGACCGGACTTACCCACAATATGCCAAGCCGCGGATGTGGTAGCGGCTGACAGGGCCCCGCAATCAGGTCTGCGGTGGCTGTGATCTGTCAGGCCTGATCCATTGCCTTCTCGGCCTCGGCCAGCATGGTGCGGGCCTGATCCAGCGCCGCGTTGGCCGTCTTCATGATCGCCTCCCCGGTGTCCGGATGTCCCGCCGCCTGCTTTGACACGGCCAGTGACAGGGCCGCCTCGTTCAGCACCTGAACCCGCCGCAGATGCGCCACCGCATCCTGCAAGGCGAGGCTGCGCGCCAGCACGCGGGCCTGGGCCTGGGCGCTTCTTGCCAACGCCGCTGCCTCGGCCGGGGCCATCTGGCGCAGCTTGCTGATGGTGTCGGCGATCTGGCTGTTCACCTCGGAACCGCCCGGCTTTGCGCTGTCAGCTATTGTCGCCATCGGGGCCTCCGCTTTCCACGGTTTGCGCCATGCGCTTCAACCCGGCAGCCAGCGCGGCGTCGGCCAGAATCTGCGTCGCGTCCTGCTGGGCCACGGCGGCCTGCGCCGCTGTTGCCATTGCCGCGACGAACCCTTGGGTCAGCAATCCCTGCGCCACGGAGCCAGAAGCGCCAAGGGTCATCATGGCTGTCTGGCTGACAGTGTCGGTGACTTGACTGTTTGTCGTGATCGGCATGTCGCCCCCTTATGGTGCCAGACCGGCGGCGGCGCGCGCGATGACCGCCTGCCTCAGAATGCTCATATTGGCCGCAGCACTTTGCTGCGCCTCGGCCCGCAGCGCGGCTGCATGGGCCGAGGCTTGCAGGCTGACCGCCAAAGCCTGCGCTGCAGCCTGCCCCAGAACGGACAGGTTACTCTGGCTGACAGCGTCGGTGATCTGTGGATTGACAACCTCGTCCATGCTCAGGAACCGCCCTGCGAGGGTTTTCCCTTTGCCGGGGCCGCACCGTCCTGCATGGCTCTTTTGAGCAGGCCGTCATCGTTCGACTTCAAGCTGTAGATCTGCATGACGCCCTGATTGGTGGCGGCCTGTGCCAGGATGTTTTGCTGTTGCTGCGCGGAGACCGCGCTTTCGAACAGGATGGCTGCGCTGTGCGCCAACGACTGGTACAGCGCCCCCAAGGCCATGGCAGGCGCTTCGCTTACAACCTTGACGTTGGATTGTGTCACCGCGTCGGTGACCTCCGGGTTGACGGTTTCGACCATAACGGCGGTCCTTTCAATCGGTTTCTGGTTTAAGAATGAGGGCGATGGCCTCGGCCGTTTCCCGGATTTGCACCTGTTGGCGCGCCTGTTGCGCCTCGACCGCCTCGAACATCATCCGAGAGATGTTTTCCGCAGTACGCAGACTGGCCAGGGCCACGGTTTCCGCGGATTTCAATTCATTGTCAGACATATGTCTTCCCTCTCGTCAGATCACGTTAAGGGAGAGAATGGCAGTCGAAAAGACCAATTATTGGTCGTGTTTTCCGGAAGGGGGGTGACCCAAAAGAAGAGACCCGCGCCCAGAGGAGCGCGGGTCTTTTGCCGGTTTGCAGGGCAGGATACGCCCGGTCGTCACATATGGATCGCACCGTTTCCGCAGGCCAGAGCCGCCTCGCGGACCGCTTCGGAAAAGGTCGGGTGCGCGTGGCAGGTCAGGGCGATGTCCTCGGCAGAAGCGCCGAATTCCATGCCGACACAGATCTCGTGGATCAGATCCCCCGCCGCCGGGCCGATGATATGGGCACCAAGAATGCGGTCGGTGTCCTTGTCCGCCAGCAGCTTGACAAAGCCATCGCCCTGAAACACCGCCTTGGCCCGGCCATTGCCCATGAAAGAGAACTTGCCGACCTTGTAGCTGACGCCTTCCTCTTTCAACTGCGCCTCGGTCTTGCCGACGCTTGCCACCTCGGGGGTGGTGTAGATCACTCCCGGGATCACGCCATAGTTCACGTGACCATGTTTGCCGGCAATGACCTCGGCTGCAGCCATGCCTTCGTCCTCGGCCTTGTGCGCCAGCATCGGTCCGTCGATCGCGTCGCCGATGGCGTAGATGCCGGGCACATTGGTGCGCCACTGGGCGTCGGTCTTGATCTGGCCACGCGGGCTGATCTCGACACCCAACGCCTCCAGACCCAGCCCGTCGGTGTAGGGTTTGCGGCCCGTCGCCACCAGCACCACATCCGCGTCGACGGTGTGTTCGCTGTCGTCCTTGCGCAGCTTGTAGGTCACCTTGGCCTTGGTCTTGAGCGTCTCGACCTTGGACACCGCCGCGCCCAGCGTGAAGTCCAGGCCCTGCTTCTTGAGGATTTTCAGCAGGCCCTTCTGCACATCCGCATCCATGCCCGGCGTGATATGGTCGAGGAATTCGATCACATGCACTTCGGACCCCAGACGCTTGTAGACAGAGCCAAGCTCCAGCCCGATCACGCCTGCGCCGATCACGATCATCTTTTTCGGAACTTTCGGCAGGTCCAGTCCGCCGGTCGAGGTAACAACGATCTTCTCGTCCACGGTCACATCGGCCCCCGGAACAGAGGATGGTTCGGACCCGGAGGCCACGATGATGCTCTTGGCCTCGTGGACCTCGTCACCGACCTTGACCTTGCCCGCCTCGGGGATGGAGCCCCAGCCCTTGAGCCAGTCGATCTTGTTCTTCTTGAACAGGAATTCGATGCCGCCGGTGTTCTGGCCGACCACGTTCTGCTTGTAGGTCTTCATCTGGTCCCAGTCGACACTGGGGGATTTGCCCTTCAGACCCATCTCGGCAAAGTTGTGCTCTGCCTCGTGCAGCGAATGCGTGGCGTGCAGCAGCGCCTTCGACGGGATGCAGCCGATGTTCAGGCAGGTGCCGCCGAGCGTGTCCCGGCCCTCGACAACGGCGGTCTTCAGCCCCAGTTGCGCGCAACGGATCGCGGCCACATAGCCGCCGGGGCCCGCGCCGATGACGATGACGTCATATTGTGCCATTTGGTCTTCCTTTCGTGGTCAACCGGGGAAGGGGCGCTGCCCCCCTTGGCCTTTCGACCAATTCACCCCGAGGTATTTTCGGCCCAAAGAAGCGGCCGGGTTTTCAGCGGGCCCGATGTCATATCAGGGCCGAGACGAGCATGAGCGCGGTGGCAACAAAGCCCACCGCCCAGATCACCGACCGCCACGGCGCCCAGCCATAGTAATAGGCGGGGATATAGAGCAGGCGGGCGACGAGATAGAGCAGCGACAGACCGGCGGTGACAGTGTCGCCCTGATCCGAAAAGGTGATCACCAGAACCGCGATGGTGAACAGGATCAGCCCTTCGAAATGGTTGTCCAGCGCACGGTAGAGGCGCGCCGTCTTCGGCGACAACTGGTCCTCCAGCGATCCGCCCAGCCGGTCGCGGTCACGCGGTGACAGGGTCTTGCGCGGACCAAGTTCAAGGTTCGCCGGCACCGACATCAGCACGTATTGCACCACCTGCAACAGCGCGGCGAGGGTGAGGGCGGTCAGTTCGGGCGTCATTGTGCGTCACCGTCCCGGGCCTGACCCGGGACCTCATGTCTGGCTTCGTGCGGTTTCGGGGCGGTCATCATGCAGGCGTCTTTCCAGTGGTCCATGCCGCGCGACGCTCTGGCGTCAGCACGCGGGCGCGGGTGGCGGTGAACCAGTCCTGACAGGCGCGTTCGGCCTGTGCAATGGCCGGGTCGGCGCGCCACTCCGCCAGCATCCGGCGCAGGTTGGGCGCGCGGTCGGCCAGATGGCGTTCCTCAACCTCGTTGCGGTTGGCGGCGCGGTGCCATGCGCTGTTCAGGTGGTATTTGGATGTGTCCGGCTGGCCCTGGCCGTCGCCGCGGTGGTTCTTCATCAGGAAACAATCCTGCGCCCGGATTGCGTAGTGAAACAATTGCGCGGTCCTGGGGCGGGCGGCGATGTAGTGCGGGCGAAAGCGGGCGCTCTTGGCGTTGTAGAGCGTGCGGTTGTCCAGCAGTTCGCCGTCTGGCGTCATGACAACCGGATCGTCGACCAGAGGGTCCAGCGGGTTGTGATCGGTAGCGCGGGCAAAGCTGGCCACCCGGAACAGGCACTTGGTCTTGGTCTGGCGCGGGACGGGGCGCGGTTCTGCGTGGGTGTTGCGCTCGGTCACCAGATCGCCGGGTGTCCACGCCGTAACGCCTGAATCGCCAAAGGCACGCCACGGGATGGCGACGACGTCGGCTTGTTCGGTGTGGGCCATCAGGTCCGCCAGCGTGCCGTTTGGCAGGGCGAGGAATTCGTCGCTGTCGATGTGCAGGATGTGAGTGATCCCCTCTGCGCGGGCGTGGGCAAGGACCAGGTCCATGCCGCTGTCCTGCGGTGCGACACCCTTCGGCACCTCCTGCGCGATATGCGTCACCAGTCCCTTGTTCGACAAGGCATCCAGCAACACGTCCGAGCCATCAGTGATGTCATTTGTGACCACGATCACCCGGTCAAAGCCAAGCGCCCGGTGATGCGCCAGCCATTCCAGCACAAAGATCCCTTCGTTGCGCATGCAGGCGGCGAGGGTGGTGGTCATGGAACCGCCGTCGAACTGACGTTCAATACAACCACCATAACCCCGGCCAGAAACGCGCAGAAAGCTAATGCCGTCGTGAAAACCACGACCGGAACAAACCAGCCTTCTAGATTTTTCGGTTTTGCAGATGGGTATGGGGAGATGCTCTGCGACGCCACATACGAATGTGCCAAAGCGATGAAGGTGAGCGCAATGCCCGCCACAAACAAAGACAAAGACCACTTCAAACTTGCCAATGGAACAGAAAATTGAGACTGCGCAGCAGTATTTCCGATAAACGTCAGCAGAACAACGAAAGCGCCACTATTCAAGGTTATCAAAGTTTTAAGTGCGATCAAACCAATCTCTCGGGTAGCTTGAACGCCACCACGATAATACTCGAGCCGAATGCCTTGATGGAACTCATCCTGATCCATTTTCTTGCCTTTGACAATTGGGTGCGCGTGGTTGCGTGCGCACCCAATGAATTGCTTGGAGATGGGCTTTCACCCCGCCGTCACAGATCCATCAGCAACCGGCGCGGGTCTTCCAGCGCTTCCTTTACGCGGACAAGGAAGGTCACCGCGCCTTTGCCGTCGACGATGCGGTGATCGTAGGACAGGGCGAGGTACATCATCGGGCGGATCTTGATCTCGCCATTGATGACCATCGGCCGGTCCTGGATCTTGTGCATCCCCAGGATGCCCGACTGCGGCGGGTTCAGGATCGGCGAGGACATGAGCGAGCCATAGACGCCGCCGTTCGAGATGGTAAAGGTGCCGCCCTGCATCTCCGCCATCGACAGCTTGCCGTCACGGGCGCGCTTGCCCTTTTCGGCAATCGCCTTTTCGATATCGGCAAAGCTCATCTGGTCGGCGTCGCGGATCACCGGAACCACCAGACCCTGCGGCGTGCCTGCGGCAATGCCCATATGGACAAAGTTCTTGTAGACAATGTCGGTGCCGTCGATCTCGGCGTTCACTTCCGGCACTTCTTTCAACGCATGGCAGCAGGCCTTGGTGAAGAAGGACATGAAACCCAGCTTGACGCCATGCTTCTTCTCGAAAAGCTCCTTGTATTCCTTCCGCAGCGCCATCGTTTCCGTCATGTCCACCTCGTTGTAGGTGGTCAGGATCGCCGCGGCGTTCTGCGCGTCCTTCAGGCGGCGCGCGATGGTCTGGCGCAGGCGGGTCATCTTCACCCGTTCCTCGCGTGATGCATCCTCGGCGGCGACCGGCGCGCGCGGGGCGGAAGCAGGGGCCGAGGTCTTGGGCGCAGAGGTCACGGCGGCCACCGCGGCGGCGACATCGGCCTTGGTGGCGCGCCCGTCGCGGCCAGAACCCTGCACCTGCTCACGCTTGATACCGGCTTCGGCCATGGCTTTCTCGGCGGCGGGGCCGTCCTTGATGTCCTTGTCCGGCCCGCCGTTTCCGGCCGGCGGGGTCTGGTACTGTTTGCCTTGCGCCGCCTCATCCGGGGCCGGGGCCGCCGCCACGGCGACGGCGCCCGAGGAGAGAACCGCCAGCTTGGCGTCGGCCTGCACGGTGTCGCCTTCGTTCGCGATGATCTCGGTCAGGGTGCCGGCGGCGGGGGCGGGGACTTCGACAGAGACCTTGTCGGTTTCCAGTTCACACAGCATCTCGTCCTGCGCGACCTTGTCGCCGACCTTCTTGAACCATGTCGATACGGTCGCCTCGGTCACGCTTTCGCCCAGTGTGGGCACCATCACGTCGACGTTGGTGCCGCTGTCGGATCCGGCCGGGGCCTCATCCGCGACCTCGGCGTCCTTGGGGTGGGGTTTGACCTCTTCCGGGCCGGCATTGCCTTGTTCGGCGACATTGGCCAGCAGCGCGTCGACGCCGACCGTCTCGCCTTCGGCGGCGACGATGTCCGACAGGGTGCCGGCGACCGGCGAAGGCACCTCGACCGTGACCTTGTCGGTCTCCAGCTCACACAGCATTTCGTCCACCGCCACGGCATCGCCGGGCTTCTTGAACCAGGTTGCGACCGTTGCTTCGGTCACCGATTCCCCAAGCGTGGGAACACGCACTTCAGTCATGGTCTTACTTTCCTTCCACTGTCAGCGCTTCGTTTACCAGCGCCTCTTGCTGTGCTTTGTGCATGCTGGCCAGACCCGTCGCCGGGCTGGCCGATGTTGCGCGGCCGACGTAGCGCGGGCGCGGATGCGTGGCGCCGATCCGGCCCAGCACCCATTCGATATTGGGTTCGATGAAGTTCCAGCCGCCCTGGTTCTTCGGCTCTTCCTGGCACCAGATCATCTCGGCCTGCTTGAAGCGTTCCAGCTCCTTCACGAGGCTGATCGCCGGGAACGGATAGAACTGTTCGACCCGCAGCAGATAGACATCATCCAGCCCGCGCGCATCGCGTTCCTCCAGCAGGTCGTAGTAGACCTTGCCCGAACACATCACGACGCGCCTGATCTTGTCGTCCGCGAGCAGGGTGTTGTCGCTCTCACCCGATTGCGCACTGTCCCACAGCACGCGGTGAAAGCTGGACCCGGTGACAAAGTCCTTCGCCTCGGAGACGCAGAGCTTGTGCCGCAGCAGCGATTTTGGCGTCATCAGCATCAGCGGTTTGCGATAGCTGCGGTGCAGCTGGCGGCGCAGAATGTGGAAATAGTTGGCGGGAGTCGAGCAGTTCGCCACGATCCAGTTATCCTGACCGCAAAGCTGCAGGAACCGTTCCAGCCGCGCCGAAGAGTGTTCCGGCCCCTGACCTTCGAAGCCGTGCGGCATCAGGCAGACAAGACCCGACATCCGCAGCCATTTGGATTCACCGGAACTGATGAACTGGTCGAACATGATCTGCGCGCCATTGGCAAAGTCACCGAACTGCGCCTCCCACAGGGTCAGGGCGTTGGGCTCGGCCAGCGAATAACCGTATTCGAAACCCAGCACCGCATATTCCGACAGGGCGCTGTCGATCACCTCGTAGCGGGCCTGCCCCTCGCGGATGTTGTTGAGCGGGTAATACCGCTCTTCCGTCTCCTGGTTCACGATGCCCGAATGGCGTTGGGAAAAGGTGCCGCGGGCCGAATCCTGACCGGCCAGACGGACCGGATACCCTTCAAGCTGCAGCGACCCGAAGGCCAGCGCCTCGGCGGTGGCCCAGTCGAACCCCTGACCGGTTTCCAGCATCTTTGACCGAGTCTCCAGCAGGCGGCCAACGGTCCGGTGGACCGGGAAGCCATCGGGCAGAGTGGTCAGCGCCTTGCCGACCGACTTCAACGTCTCCTTGGTGATGGCCGTCTTGCCGCGCTGGTACTTGCCCTCTTTCTGCTTGTCCACATGCGACCACCGGCCATCCAGCCAGTCCGCCTTGTTCGGGCGGTAAACCTTTCCGGCCTCGAACTCTTCGTTCAGGAGCGCCTGAAAGGCGGCCTTCATGTCCTCGATCTCACCCTCTGGGATCAGCCCGTCCTTGACCAGCCGTTCGGTGTACAGGGTCAGGGTCGTCTTCTGCTTCTTGATCTTGTTGTACATGATCGGGTTGGTGAACATGGGCTCATCGCCCTCGTTATGCCCGAACCGGCGATAGCAGAAGATGTCCAGCACCACGTCCTTGCCGAACTTCTGGCGGAACTCGGTGGCGACCTTGGCGGCGTGCACCACGGCCTCGGGGTCATCTCCGTTGACGTGAAAGATTGGCGCCTCGACCACCAGCGCGTTGTCGGTGGGATAGGGGCTGGAGCGTGAGAAGTGCGGTGCCGTGGTAAAGCCGATCTGGTTGTTCACAACGATATGCATGGTGCCGCCGGTGCGGTGACCGCGCAGGCCCGACAGGGCGAAACATTCCGCCACCACACCCTGACCGGCAAAGGCCGCGTCGCCGTGCAGCAGGATCGCCATGACCTGCTTGCGGTCGTGGTCGTTGTACTGGTCCTGCTTGGCGCGGACCTTGCCCAGAACAACCGGGTTCACCGCCTCGAGGTGGCTGGGGTTGGCGGTCAGCGAGAGGTGAACCGAATTGCCGTCGAACTCGCGATCCGACGAAGCGCCGAGGTGGTATTTCACATCGCCCGAACCGTCGACGTCCTCGGGCTTGAAGCTGCCGCCCTGGAATTCGTTGAAGATCGCCTTGTAAGGCTTGGTCATCACGTTCGCCAGAACGCTCAGACGCCCCCGGTGCGGCATCCCGATGATGATTTCCTTGATTCCAAGGTTGCCACCGCGCTTGATGATCTGCTCCATTGCCGGGATCAGGCTTTCGCCGCCGTCCAGACCGAACCGCTTGGTGCCCATGTACTTGACGTGCAGGAACTTCTCAAAACCCTCGGCCTCGACCATCTTGTTCAAGATCGCCTTGCGGCCCTCGCGGGTAAAGCGCACCTCCTTGCCGAAACCTTCGATCCGCTCCTTGAGCCAGCTCGCCTGTTCGGGGTCGGAGATGTGCATGTACTGCAGGGCAAAGGTGCCGCAGTAGGTGCGCTTGATGATCGACAGGATCTCGCGCAGGCTTGCGATCTGCAGGCCCAGAACGTTGTCGATGAAGATCGGGCGGTCCATGTCCGACTCGGCAAAGCCGTAGGATCGCGGATCAAGCTCGGGGTGGTTCGAGGTGTCGCGCAGGCCGAGCGGGTCCAGATCGGCGGCAAGGTGGCCGCGGATACGATAGGCGCGGATGATCATCAGCGCGCGGATGCTGTCCAGAACGGCGCGCTGGATCGCCTCGTCGGAAACGGTGACCCCCTTTTCGGCCGCCTTTTCCTGGATCTTCTTGCCCGCGCCCCTGGCCTCGGCCGGGACGGCGGGCATCGGCCATTCGCCGGTCAGCGCCCCGGTCAGATCGTCATTGGGCTGTGGCGGCCAGTCAGAGCGCGCCCAGCTTGGCCCGGCGGCCTCGGCCTGCACGTCCATGTCGGAGTCGCCAAGCTGGCTGAAAAACGCGGCCCAGGCATCGTCCACCGCGTTCGGATCGGCGGCATAGCGGGCGTACATCTGTTCGAGGTATTCCGCATTGTGCCCCTGCATGAAGGAGGAGGCGTGGAAGAGGTCGTTGGGGCTTTGATCGGTCATGAGAGCCTCATGCGTTGGGATTGGGGCCGTATCTGTTGGACTTGGACGAGGGTATCAGCAAGGTGGCACCCGCAAAAGCGATGGCCCAGACAGGAACCACCAGCATCCACCAGAGGACAAGAAGGAAGCTGGGAGCGTTGGAGTCTGTCCAGTTCACGAAAAAAAGCGTGAGCGGCAGCAGCGGGAAGAACAGCACGGCCAGAGCGGCCCAAGCCGGCGCGCCGAAGTCGTGGAACCGTTGTATCGCCTTGGGCGCCACAGCCGCGAAGCACAGAAGAATAATCAGCAGCAGGATCCACTCGGACGCCACTTTTCCGGCAAGCATGGCGGCGGCGTGTACGCCTGCGAAAACAAGCGTGCAAAGAAATACGCGCCAGACGACTGCGAAAAGGAAGGCCAAGCGCGGCAGGCGTCCTCGATACCCGAGCGCTTCGGACTCTGCGACTGCCATGAAGAATAGAGGAAATCGCCACAACTACCGACCTCCTGCCTGACGCCAACGCCGGGCAACAGCCGACTGCGCGCGCGGACGAGCGCTGCGCACCCACCCGCGGTCGGTCGCTGCCCTCAGTGCATGTGCTGCCGTCGTTCGCATTCTGCCTTCACTCACAGTCAAGCGTCAGGAGAGGGGGCCGCATCCGGCCCGCTGTCATGAAGCTTGTGGCGGGGCGGGCCATATCAAGCCCGCCCCGGGGAATTCACCCCTTCTTGATCGCTTCCATCACGGCCTCGCCCAGCGTCGCGGGGCTGTCGGCGACCACGATGCCGGCTTCTTGCATGGCCGCGATCTTGTCGTCGGCACCGCCCTTGCCGCCGGCCACGATGGCACCGGCATGGCCCATGCGGCGGCCCGGAGGCGCCGTGCGGCCCGCGATGAAACCGGCGGTCGGTTTCCAGCGGCCCTTCTTGCGTTCATTGGCGAGGAATTCGGCGGCCTCTTCCTCGGCAGAGCCACCGATCTCACCGATCATGATGATTGACTGGGTTTCATCGTCGGACAGGAACATGTCCAGCACCTCAAGGTGCTCGGTGCCCTTGATCGGGTCGCCGCCAATGCCCACGGCGGTGGACTGGCCCAGACCGATGTCCGACGTCTGCTTGACCGCCTCATATGTCAGCGTGCCCGAGCGTGACACAACTCCGACAGAGCCGCGCTTGTGAATGTGACCTGGCATGATGCCGATCTTGCAAGCGTCGGGTGTGATGACTCCGGGGCAGTTCGGCCCGACAAGGCGCGATTTGGAATTCTCCAGCGCGCGCTTGACCTTCATCATGTCCAGCACCGGGATGCCTTCGGTGATGCAGACGATCAGTTCCATCTCGGCGTCGATCGCCTCAAGGATCGAGTCGGCGGCGAAGGGCGGCGGCACGTAGATGACAGAGGCGTTGGCCTCGGTCATTTGCTTGGCTTCATGCACCGAGTTGAAGACCGGCAGGCCCAGATGCTCGGTCCCGCCTTTGCCGGGGGTCACGCCCCCGACCATCTTGGTCCCGTAGGCAATCGCTTGCTCGGAGTGGAATGTCCCCTGCGAGCCGGTCAGGCCCTGACAGATGACTTTAGTGTTTTCGTCGACGAGGACTGCCATCTTGGCGTTCTCCTTAAACAGCCGCAGTGACGCGGCAGGTTTTTTGGTATGGCGCCGCAGAATGCGGGCCGCGGATGCAAGAAGGCAGAGCGCCGCCGGAAGGCGCGCTCTGCCTGAAAATGTTCCGGAATCGTGGGGCGTGCGTTACCGTCCGGAGTCCGTGGCCTCGTCCAGCAATCGTGTCAGCACCAGCGCCGCGCCGCCGATCAGCAGCGACCGCCCGATCGAGTCGGTCACGTTGGTCGGCGCGAATGTGTCCGCCGCGTCGCGTGTCGTCTGCGCCGCGCGACGGAACCGGCTGCCCGAGGGCGCGTCGCCCGACAATCTGGCGTTCGGCACGTGCCCGACCCTCGGCTTGGTGGCCAGCAATGCGGCCCCGATGGCCAGCATGCCTCCGGCATAGACCAGCGGCATCAGCCGCTTGCCGGTTGTGGGCGGAAGGCTGGACGGAACCTTCTCCGACAGCGAGGCGCGATTGGGCAGATATGTCGTCATGGCAGGAACCTCCGTTACCAGAGAAACCCGCCAGACACGCGGAGTGTTCCGCGAAAACGACATTATCTGTGTTCGCGCCGCGCATCGGATCAGCCCTTCACGGCCTTCACGATCTTTTCGGCGCCGTCGCTGAGGTTGTCAGCTGCGATGACGTTCAGGCCGGAGTTGTTGATGATCTCCTTGCCCGCGTCCACGTTGGTGCCTTCCAGACGCACGACCAGCGGAACCTGCAGGCCGACCTCCTTGACCGCGGCGACCACACCCTCGGCGATCACGTCGCAGCGCATGATGCCGCCGAAGATGTTCACTAGAATGCCCTTCACGTTCGGATCAGACGTGATGATCTTGAACGCCTCGGTCACCTTTTCCTTGGTCGCGCCGCCGCCCACGTCGAGGAAGTTGGCAGGTTCGGCCCCGTAGAGCTTGATGATGTCCATCGTCGCCATGGCAAGGCCTGCGCCGTTGACCATGCAGCCAATCTCACCGTCCAGAGCAATGTAGTTCAGGTCATACTTGGAGGCCTCCAGTTCCTTGGAGTCCTCTTCGGTGGTGTCGCGCAGTTCGGAGACTTCGGCCTGGCGGTACATGGCGTTGCCGTCAAAGCTCACCTTGGCGTCCAGCACCTTGAGGTCGCCGCCGGGCATGACGATCAGCGGGTTGATCTCCAGCATCTCCATGTCCTTCTCGACGAAGGCCTTGTAGAGAATGCCCATCAGCTTGACACATTGCTTTTGCCCGACCTTGTCGAGCCCGAGGGCAAAGGCGATGCGGCGGCCATGGAAGGGCATGTATCCGGTGGCCGGATCGACGCTGAACGACAGGATCTTTTCCGGGGTGCTGGCGGCAACCTCTTCGATGTCCATGCCGCCCTCCGTCGAGCAGACGAAGGAAATGCGCGACGAGACACGGTCGACCAGCAGCGCGAGGTACAATTCACGCTCGATGTCAGAGCCGTCTTCGATGTAGATGCGGTTGACCTGCTTGCCCGCCGGGCCGGTCTGGTGCGTGACCAGCGTCTTGCCCAGCATCTTCTTGGCTTCTTCTGCGGCTTCTTCCACAGATTTGGTCAGGCGCACGCCGCCCTTCTCACCGGCTTCGGCTTCCTTGAAGGACCCCTTGCCGCGGCCGCCTGCGTGGATCTGGGCCTTCACGACCCAAAGCGGGCCGTCCATCTCTCCGGCTGCGGTCTTGGCGTCTTCTGCCCTCAGGACGGCGCGACCGTCCGAGACAGGCGCCCCGTAGCTGCGCAACAGCGCCTTGGCCTGATATTCATGGATATTCATGGGTCGACTGTCCCCGTTTTGCTGCGGATTTGGTCTAACTAGGCAGGGACAGACATCGTTTAGAATAGCTTTTTTGCCGCATGCAGGCCATTCGCCGGTTTTTCCGACATTTGTGATCACAGCCCCAAAACCTGTGATCACATAATCAATTCTGCTGGTCCGCCAAGTGATTCGATTTCAGCGCCATCAGTTAAGCCAGACCATGAACAGCAGCGCATCACCGCCGAACATGCGCTGGAACAAGCGCCAATTGGTGTCATCCACCACGGTGCCGCGTTCCAGATAGTCGGTCAACCCGTGGCCCTGAATCCATGTCACGATATCCACCGGAACCGGGTCTTCCAGAAGTTTCGCGACATTCACGCCGCCGGTCCCGTCCAGCCGCCAATGTCCGACGAGCTTTTTGCCAAGCAGAACCTCCTCGGCATCGCCCAGCACCGCCAGCCAGCGTTCCGAGGTGTCCGCAGGCATTTCGACACCCAGCGCCGAAATCTGTCCCGCGGCGGGGATCCACTCGCGGTCGTTGTCCGCTTCCAGCGCGACAATTTCCCAGAACCGTCGGTTGGCGGCGACCATGGCCAGCAGGTTGTCCCGCATCGCGTGGATATGCGCCCGGTCGGGCTGTCGGTTCACCGCCCCGTAAAGCACCGCGAAGGTGTCCACGGCATCCTCTTCGCCCTCGAACAGCCAATTGCGTTCGCGTGTTTCCGAGCCGCGAATTTCGGCCATATGCGCGATGGTGGCGTTGACCTCCTCGATGACCTCGGTTGGATCAAAGGCCAGAACAAGGTGACCGAAGCCTTCCAGCAGATGCGCATAGGCCTCCAGCCAGGCATTATCGGAGGCATCGAACCGAACGGTCAGGGCGTTCAGCGGATCACCCGGTGCGGCCTGTCCCAAAGCGGCGCCCGCCGCCGCCATCAGGCTTTCGCCCTCGTCCTGCTGGCCGTTTTCGTTGACGTCGAACCAGACGCGGGTCAGGTCCAGCGTCACGCCGAAATCGCCCTCTGCCGAGTCCAGCGCGGTGCGCGCGCCCTGCATGTCAGCGACGATTCCGGTAAACAGGTCCGCAACCAGTGCAGGGTAAAACGGCTGACCGGCGTCATTGTAGGGCAGGGGCAGGCGCAGAACCGGCAGGTCCAGATCGCCGAAATCCGCATTGTGCCGATACCGCAGTTGCAGGGTTTTCTCGACCGCCCGCAGGAAGCGTGTACCCCCAAGCGCGAAATCCCGCGCCGGGCCGGGCGGGTCCGCCTCCAGTGCGGTGATCGTGGCAGTCAGACCCACCGATGAAATCAGCGGCGTCAGGTCAATGTCGCGCTCTGCCTCCTGGGCAGACGCGGCGGCGGCAAATGCGAATAAGCCGAAAAGCGCAAAACGTATCATCAAAAAAGAATGCGCGCCCGAAGGCGCGCAATCAAGCCTGTCCCACGCCGCGGCGCGGCGGTGACCGGGTTCAGGTCAGCGAACTGTCGATGCCTTTGCAGGCCTCGACCAGACCCTGAACAGCCTTGACCGAGACGTCGAACATCTCCTGCTCTTCCTTGTTGAGCTTGATGTTGACGATCTTTTCGATGCCGCCTGCGCCGATCACGGTTGGCACGCCGACATACATGCCCTTGAGGCCGAACTCTCCGTCACAGTAGGCGGCGCAGGGCAGCACGCGCTTCTGATCCTTGAGATAGGCTTCGGCCATTTCGATGGCCGCGGTGGCGGGCGCGTAAAAGGCCGAACCGGTCTTCAGCAGACCAACGATCTCGGCGCCGCCGTCCCGGGTGCGCTGCACGATCGCGTCCATCTTTTCCTGCGTGGTCCAGCCCATCGCAACCAGATCCGGCAGCGGGATACCGGCAACGGTGGAATAACGGACCGAGGGCACCATGGTGTCGCCGTGGCCGCCCAGCACAAAGGCGGTGACGTCTTTCATCGACACGTTGAATTCGTCGGCGAGGAAGTGGCGGAAGCGCGCGCTGTCCAGAACACCGGCCATGCCGCAGACCTTTGCGGCGGGCAGGCCCGAGAACTGCTGGAGGGCCCAGACCATCGCATCGAGCGGGTTGGTGATGCAGATGACAAAGGCGTTGGGGGCGTGTTCCCCAATGCCTTCGCCGACCGATTTCATGACCTTGAGGTTGATGCCCAGCAGGTCGTCGCGGCTCATGCCCGGCTTGCGCGGCACACCGGCGGTCACGATGCAGACGTCCGCGCCGGCGATGTCGGCGTAATCCTGCGTGCCCTTGAGCGAGGCGTCGAAGCCTTCCGACGGACCCGACTCCGCGATGTCGAGCGCCTTGCCCTCGGGCGTGCCCTCGGCGATGTCGAACAGGACGACATCGCCGAGTTCCTTCATTGCTGCGAGGTGGGCAAGCGTGCCACCGATCTGTCCCGCGCCGATCAGGGCAATCTTGGGTCTGGCCATGGAAGTAATCTCCGCCTTGCGTGAATTTGCCGGTTTGCCTACGCCCAGATGCGCCGCTTCGCAAGGGTGCTGCAGTGCGGCGCTTGGTCCAATCCCCTTGTCGTTAGCGATAATGCCACGATAAGGACCTGTGACAAGACGCTTTTTCCCGGAGGCATTCATGGATCTCTTTACCGCGCCGGTCTTTGCGGTTGCCATCCCGGCTGTGATTTTCGCGGGCATTTCCAAGGGCGGCTTCGGCTCTGGCGTGGCATTTGCAGGTGCCTCGATTCTGGCCATCGCGCTTGATCCGGGGATTGCGCTGGGGCTGATGTTGCCCCTTTTGATGCTGATGGATGTGGCAAGTCTGCCGGCCTATTGGCGCAAGTGGGACTGGCCGATGGCGCGGATCCTGCTGATCGGCTCGATCCCCGGCACGATCCTGGGCGCGCTGTTTTACGCTTGGACGGATCCGGATGCGGTCCGCCTGCTGATCGGCCTCGTCGCGCTGCTGTTCGTGGGGTGGCAAATGGGACAGGCCGTCGGGTTCATCCGACTCGGGGGAAGGAAATTCGGCCCCCGCGTCGGATTGATCTCTGGCGTCGTTCTGGGTTTTACCAGTTTCGTCAGCCATGCGGGTGGACCTGCGGCAGCGGTCTACATGCTGGGGCAGGGGCTGAGAAAGACCACCTATCAGGCCACCTCGGTGTTGGTGTTCTGGGCGGTCAACCTGTCGAAATCCGGCATTTACGCAGGGATGGGCATCTTTACCTGGGACACGCTAAAGCTTGATCTTTTTCTGGTGCCCTTTGCCCTGTTAGGGACCTGGCTGGGAATCAAGGCGCATCACATGGTGCCCGAGAAACTGTTCTTTGCCATTGCCTACGTGGCGCTGACGCTCACCGGGACCAAGCTGATCTGGGACGCGCTGACCTGACAGTGCCCGTATCAATGGGTTCGGTTGCGGAACCGGTTTTTCATGGAAGAGCCGGTTCCCGCCGAGTCTGTCGTCGTCTTCTCACGCATCGTCACCTTTGGGCGGCAGCGCCTCGGCCAGTTCCTCAAAGGCCTGACCGCTGGCGACAAGGCATGTCACACCGTTGGCCATGGTCACGGTGATGGTCCACGACCCCGACTCGACCGAGGCAAAGACTTCCATCACGGCGTTGTTCGACCCAAGGCCCATGCTCTGCCGTGTTTCCCCGTATTTGGTCGCAAGGCGGTCCACGACCTGGTTGCGCGGGGCGCAATGCTGCAAGTTCTGCGCTTCGACAAAGCTCGCCGCGCCAAGAAGCAATCCGGCCGAGAGCATGCCCAGCTTGATGAAGTTCTCCGTCATAGTGTCACCTTTCGGCTGCGCGTCGAACCCGGACCGCATCTTTGGCGGTGTTTCGACACAGGGTAAGTCCCCTCAGATCCGGGCGCCATCCCTTTGGCCTTCCGCCCGGTGCCGCTTGAAACGACATGCAGGCATCGTCCGTCCGTTGCGGTTCCTATCCGGTTAACACTGCGTACGTTGCGTCAAATCCGCTGGGAAATCCCTGCAACTGTGCACAAAGATATTCCGATTTCTGCGCTGCGGCGTATTTTGGCTTGAACTTTCCCGCAAAAAATGCGCATGTCCGCGCAACAATATTACTTCAGGAGACTCAGATGGACCTGCCTGCGCGTCCCTACCGTTCCGTCCTCTATATCCCCGGTTCCAAGGAACGGGCGCTGGAGAAGGCGCGCAGCCTGCCGATCGACGCGATCATCTTTGACCTCGAAGACGCTGTTGCCCCCGCCGAAAAGGTGGCCGCCCGCGACACGCTGGCCGAGGCGCTTTCGCGGTCCTACGGCAACCGCACCCGAGTTGTGCGCATCAACGGTTTTGACACCGAATGGGGCGAGGCGGATGCCAAGGCAGCCGCCGCGATGGATTGCGACGCGATCCTGCTGCCCAAGGTCGAAAGCGCCGCGCAGCTGGATGTGCTTGCCGCGCTGACGGATAAGCCGCTCTGGGCGATGATGGAAACCCCGGCGGGCATGCTGGCGGCGAATGAAATCGCCGCGCATCCGCGACTCGCCGGGATGGTCATGGGCACCAATGACCTCGCCAAGGAACTGAACGCGCGCTTTCGCCCGGACCGCCTGCCCATGCTGACCGGGATCGGCCTTTGTGTTCTGGCGGCCAAGGCGCATGGCGTCACCATCGTCGACGGCGTCTACAACGCTTTCAAGGATGACGATGGTCTCAAGGCCGAGTGCATTCAGGGCCGCGACATGGGCATGGACGGCAAGACGCTGATCCATCCCGCACAGGTGGACACCGCCAATGCCGCCTTTGCGCCCGATGCGGAAGAGATCGACCTCGCCCGCCGCCAGATCGATGCCTATGAAGAGGCCGAAAAAGCTGGGCAGGGTGTGGCGGTCGTCGATGGCAAGATCGTCGAAAACCTGCATGTCGAAACAGCCCGCAAGACCTTGGCCAAGGCAGAGGCCATTGCGGCGCTGACCGAATAACCGCAGGGTCCCGGCAAAACAGCTAGGGAGACCAGCCAATGTTGCTTTTGATTCTCGGCGTCGCGCTTTGGTGGGCGGCGCATCTCTTCAAACGGGCCGCACCCGGTATCCGGGAACCGATGGGGGACAAGGGCAAGGGCATCGTCGCCCTGGCCCTTCTTGCCAGCGTTGTTCTGATGATCTTCGGCTATCGCATGGCCGACGGCGCGTTCTTCTGGGGGCGTCACCCGGCCACCGTGGGCATCAACAACCTGCTGATCCTGATCGCCATCTACATGATGAGCCCCGCGCCCAAGAAGGGCAAACTGCTGGCCGGGATGCGCCACCCGATGCTGACGGGCTTTTTCCTCTGGGCCGTCGCGCACATTCTGGTCAATGGCGATGTGCCCAGCCTTGTCCTCTTTGGCGGTCTCGCGGTCTGGGCCATTGTGGAAATGGTCGTCATCAACCGCACCGTTCCTGTCTGGACCGCGCCTACCCCAGGTCCGATCAAGAAGGACGTCATCTTCCTTGTGGCCTCGCTCGTGCTGCTGGTGCTGATCGGCTACATCCACAAGTGGCTTGGCTACAACCCGTTCGGATAACCTGATGAAACTCTACCGTTTTCTGTCCGAGGACGACACCTCGTCCTTCTGCCACAAGGTCACCGCCGCCCTGAACAAGGGCTGGGAGTTGCACGGCGCGCCAACCTATGCCTTCGACGCGGCAAATGGCGTCATGCGCTGCGGGCAGGCAGTGGTGAAAGAGGTGGAGGGCACATACACCCCCGACATCAAAATTGGAGAGCACTGACATATGGCGAAGACCAATCCGGGCCGCTTTTTCGAAGATTACACCGTGGGCCAGGTCATCGACCACGCCGTGCCGCGCACAGTTTCGGGTGGAGAGCGGGCGCTCTACCATGCGCTCTACCCGATGCGGCACGCGCTCTATTCTTCGGATGAGTTCGCGCGCGCCTGCGGTCTGCCCGCGGCCCCGATCGACGATCTGGCCGCCTTTCACATCGTCTTTGGCAAGACCGTCCCGGATGTCTCTCTGAACGCCGTTGCCAACCTTGGCTATGCCGAGGGACGCTGGCTGAAACCGGTCTGGCCCGGTGACACGATCCGTTCACAATCCGAGGTGATCGGCCTCAAGCAAAACTCGAACGGGCGCACCGGTGTGGTCTACGTGCGGTCGCGCGGGATCAACCAGCACGGCGAAACCGTGATGGACTATGCGCGCTGGGTCATGCTGCGCAAGAATGACCTCGACGCCCCGGCACCGGACCCGGTCGTCCCCGACCTGAAAAAGTCACTCGATCCGGCAGACCTCGCGATCCCCGAGGGCCTCGACTTTACCAATTACGATTTCACGCTGGCGGGCGAAAAGCATCGTCTTTCGGACTATGAGATCGGCGAATCCATCGACCATGTCGACGGCGTCACGATCGAAGAAGCCGAACACATGATGGCCACGCGCCTCTGGCAGAACACCTCCAAGGTTCATTTCGACGTCACAGCGCGCCCCGATCAGCGACTGATCTACGGCGGGCACGTCATCTCGATGGCTCGTGCCCTTTCTTTCAATGGCCTTGCAAATGCGCAGATCATCGTCGGGCTGAACGGCGGCGCCCATGCCAACCCCTGCCTGGCGGGCAATACGGTCAAGGCCTGGTCCGAGGTTCTGGACAAGGCCGAAACCTCTGCCCCCGGTGTCGGCGCGATTCGCCTGCGATTGGTCGCCACCAAGGGCGGCGCGCCATTTGAACTGAAGGGTCCTGACGGAAAATACCTACCCGACGTCCTGCTGGATCTAGACTATTGGGCGCTGATGCCGGTCTGAACCTGGCTGTGCCAAGCGGATCGAGCTGGCGGCAACACCCTCTCGTGACTTGCCAAGGCGCGGACCTGCGGCTCTGATCGCGGCATGCGCCTCCTGACGCTCATCGTCTTCTTCTTTCTTCCCATGCGCCTCCAAGCCTGCGAGGTGGCGTTGGTCCTGGCCGTGGATGTGTCTGGCTCCGTCGATGTTCATGAATACAGAGTGCAGATGCAGGGCCTTGCCACCGCGCTGCGGGACGGTGCCGTGGCCGAGGCGCTGGTCCGGGGCAGGGCGCGTGTGAGCCTTGTGCAATGGACCGGCCTTTCCCGCCAGCAAGTCACGATTCCCTGGCGTGAGATCGCCGGTTTCGAGGACACCGAGGCGCTGGCCACCCAAATCGCCACCGCCCCCCGGGCATGGCGTCACTTTTCCACCGCCATCGGCGAAGCGCTCCGTACCTCCGCGTCGCTGTTTTCGCAAACGCCCGATTGCCGCCGCCGGGTGATTGACCTGTCCGGTGACGGCCTGTCGAACGAGGGGCCGGAGCCCGCCACCGTGAAGCCGCACTTGCGTGCGCACAACATTACCGTCAACGCGCTGGCCATCGAAGGGGCCGAAGACGACCTGACCGGTTACTTCTACGAGAACGTCATCCTAGGCCCCGGGGCCTTTGTCGCCACCGCCAATGGCTATGCCGATTACCCGGACCGAATCCGCCAGAAACTCCTGCGCGAACTGACTCGTCAGACTGCCAAAGCCCCCTGAATCGCCCGCCCCGAACCGATCTCACACCCGAATCGTATTTTGCCGCAGATGCACATTTCGTTAGCGCAAAACCGTGATCACACTCCTTGAGTGTGTGATCACAAACGCCGAAAATGCACCCGATTGCGCCAAAAAACCGCATCAATCCTCGGCTCAGGCCCGTGACACGCACGGTGAAAGCTATAGAAAAGACTCAACGGAACTCGATGAGGACATCTTCATGGCCGACGTGAACCGGGGCAACCGCCCGCTGTCTCCGCACCTGCAAGTCTATCGCCCACAGCTCACCTCGATTACCTCGATCCTGACACGGATCACCGGGAACGCGCTGCTGATCGCTGCCTTGCTGATCACATGGTGGTTCCTCGCCGCCGCCACATCCGAGGAATACTTTGCCACTGCCGATGCCGTGCTGACCTCCTGGTTTGGTGACCTGGTGCTGCTCGGATCGACATGGGCGATCTGGTATCACCTGCTCGCCGGTGTGCGCCACATGATCTGGGACGAGGCCAGGATGCTGGAACTTGACAAGGCAGAGATGCTGGGCTGGGCCTGCGTCATCGGGTCGGTCGTCCTGACCTTCTTTACCATTATCGTCGTCTGAGGAGACCTTAGCATGGCATTTCTGACAGACCGCAAGCGCGCCGTCGGCTGGGGCGCCGCCAAGACAGGGACCGAACACCATTGGGCAATGAAGAAAAGCTCGGTGGCTCTGCTGATCCTCGTGCCGCTGTTCATTTTCACCTTTGGCGGGGCGCTGGGCGGTACCTTTGACGAAATCACCACCTATTACAGCCGTCCTTTCCCGGCGATCATCGCGGCGCTGACGATCGCTGTCGGCTTTCACCACTTCAATCTGGGTGTTCAGACCCTGATCGAGGATTACGTGCATGGCCCGATGGAAAAGGTGCTGATCCTCGCGATGACCTGCCTCAGCTACGGCGCCGCCGCCACGGGCATCTTCGCCATTGCCCGGCTCGCGCTCTGACACGCTCCGCACAGACCCTTACGCCAGACCCGGTCCGCCGACAGTGGCCGTTCCCGCTCAAGATCAATAGGTAAACACCAATGGCAGCATACGAATACGAGACGCATGATTATGACGTCGTGGTCGTGGGCGCGGGCGGCGCGGGCCTCCGCGCCACGCTCGGCATGGCCGAACAGGGATTGCGCACCGCCTGCGTGACCAAGGTCTTCC
>JAXMNQ010000013.1:0-121747 GCA_034670345.1 Paracoccaceae bacterium
CAATTCCTGGACGCCCATCACCCTTCGCCACCGTCCGGCATCGCACAAAACGCACCAAGGGGTGCCTCAGCCGCAAGACCGGACTGGCCATGGCCCACAAGCTGATGATGTCCGCCCAGAAGAAATGGCGAAAACTCGACGGCCAAAATCGCCGGCCCGAGATCATCCAAGGGGTTGAGTTCCGCGACGGGCTTCGCCACGTTCAAGCCGCCGCCTGATCAAGCGTCACCAACTTCTGTGCATTTCTCGGCGATTATTTCGAGAAAGATCAGGGTACCGGCGCTTGCTATCCCCGCAGGGGGCCGGGCAGGGGCAACATGGAAAGGGGCAATGACCAAGATCGACAAGGCGCCTGAAGCCGGATGACTGGACCTCAGGTGCGGGGCGTGACGGTCGCAGGCCAGGACATCAAGGAGCGCTGTATATCCTTCGCACCTCGGTCGAATAAGCGGGATCAGAAGCCAAAATAATGCTGCCGCAGCTTCAGTCTGTCTGCCCCAACTCTCGCAGGGTCTTGAGATCGTGGATGGTGATCAAACCGCTTTTGATCGACAGCACGCCGTCATAGCTCAGGGCCGCCAGCCGCTTGTTGATGGCCTCGCGGGTGGCGCCCAACATGTTCGCCAGTTCCGTCTGAGAGAATTTGCGCTGAAACACGGCGGTGTTCCCGGACAGCACGGCATGCACCATCGTCAGCTCATACAGCTTGGCCGCCAACCGCGCGCCCATGTCTTGGAAGGCAAAGCCCCTGAGGTCCTCGGTATTGCGGCGCAGCCGATCGCAGAGCAGGACAATCAGGTGACGCATCAGGGCGGGGTCCTCGTCCAGCACCTCGTCAAAGGCCGCCTGCCGCAACAAGAGCAGGCGCGCGGGTTCCAGCACGGTGGTGTTGGCAGACCGCGCGGCCCCGTCCAGCAGGGCAATTTCGCCAAAGGCATCGCCCGGTTCGATCAATGTCAGCGTCAGTTCGCGGCCCTCGGCATTGTTGATCCAGGTGCGCACCAGACCCGACATCAGGATCCGCAGCCCGTCAGGCGGATCGCCTGCCGCGAAAATCTCACGGTTCTTGGGCAGGGTCTCGATATGGCTCAATCTGGCGAGGCGTTTCAGGCTGTCCTCTTGCGCCTCTGCAAAAAGATAACACCGCCGGATCAGCTTGATCGTGTCTTCATCCCTGTCAGTCATGTTTCACGCCGTTGTTTGGAAGAGGCAGGGCTGGGTCGCATCCAGACGGACATCATTGCATCACGGCCCCTTAATTTCACGGGCCCGACGGGTCGCAGATCATAGTCCTGGACAGGCCCCGCCGCGGCAACCAGATCATCGGAGACAACCATCTCTGCCGCCAATGTCTTGGCCACCTCCTGCAATCGGCTTGTGACATTAACCACGTCTCCGACCAAAGTGACATGGCCTTGTCGGGCGCCGCCCAGAACCGCCGCTGTCACCTGCCCGAAATGCGCTGTGACCCGGATGTCGACCGGGGGCTGGCCCTCTGACCGCAGATCCGTGTTCAACTCTGCAACGCGGGCGAACAAGGCCTCGGCGCAGGTCAGCGCGTTTGCGGCATCGGTCGGCAAGGGTTTGGGCAGGCCAAAGCAGATCATCGCGCCATCCCCCGCATAGTGTTCCACCAGACCGGAATGGGCGGTGGCCGCGCTTTCGACAAGGTTATGAAATCGCCGCAAGAACACCGTTGTCGCCGCATGACCCAGCGTCGCACTGCGGCCGGTGAAATTCGCCACATCCACAAACAGCACTGCTGCCGCCTGTTCGCTGCCATCAAAGGCCGGCTGTGCGCTGGCGGCGAGGATGTCCTTGAGCAAGGGCGATTGATACTGCGCAAGGTTCATGGCTGCCCGCCGCTGCAGCATGAACCGCGCCGCGCTGCCGCAGAGCCCTGCCGTCAGCAGGGCCGCCAGCAGGGTGGTCCCATCCAGCCAAAACCCCTGCACAAAGGCAAACTGCATCCCACCAAGCGCGCCGACCCACAGGGCAACCGTCGCCATCACGGCCCGCGCAGGCACCCGACGCGACGCACAGAACACCCCCAGCCCCGCAACCAACAGCGCGATCAGCACATCCAGACCCCAGGTCAGGTCGTCGCGGCGCAGGCTGCGCCCCTCTATCAGGTTCGCCGCGAGACTGGCCAGGACCTCGACACCCGGCATGTCGCGGGCAAAAGGCGTGGCAAAGCGGTCACCATAGCCCAGGGCGGACGCGCCGATGAAAACGATGCGTCCCGCCAGATCCGCTTGCGCGGCGTCGACCATGGACAGGGTCGGAATGGTGCCCTCGGGCCCGTAATAATTGATGGCCGCCTCATTGTTGCCTGTCAGAACCGTGGTGCGGTCGCCAAGGCGCAGGCTTTGCCCCCAATGGGCGACAACATCCGCCTCTCCGGCAACCCGCACGGCCTGCAACGGCAAGACAGGCAAGATCAGCCCCGGGCGAGCCTGAACATACAGCGGAATGCGCCGCAGGGCGCCATCGGCTTCGGGCTGCACGTTGACATGCGCCAGCCAGGCCTGCGTCCCGAACCGGGCCAGTGGCGCAAGCATGCTGCGCACGAGCCCCTGCGGCGCACCGATGACAAGGGGCAGCGCACTGCGCGCCAGATCGCCGTCAAGACCGCTTTGCAGGCTTGCCGGGTCTTCGCCCAGAAGCGAGATCGCCAGAACACTGCGGGGGTTCGCCTTCAGGGCCTGCTCCAAGGCAGCATCCCCCTGGCCCTGACCGACCAGCAGCAAGTCAAACGCCACGGAACGGGCCCCGGCCGCATGTGCCGCGCGCAAACCTTCGGCCAAGGCGTCGCGCGGCGGCGGAAAGGCATTGAGGGCGGCCAGCGAGGCATCATCTATCGCCAGGATCGCGACACTTGTCGGGGCAGGCAGCGGCCCGCGCAGCAAAAAGCGTGCATCCAGCATGCGCCCCTCGAAACCGGTCATCACGCCGCTGCCATCGCTGGGCCGCCAGAGCGCAAAGAGCGCAGACAGCCCGAGCGCCAGAAACAAAGCAATTCGCAGCGGGGTCATTTACTCTCTGGGATCAGGCGGGCCTCCTGCAAGGCTATGCGGGCCTGGCTCCAGTCTTCGACCACGCCGATCCCGCCTGCGACAGAGACATCGACCCCTTGCCCCGCGTCCAATACGGCCTCTGTCGGGCCATCCGCCGGGGCCTCGGCCACAGGGGTCACGACAACCTGTCCCTCGCTCACAAAAACGGCGGTCCTCTCGATTGTGGCCTCAACCGTCCAGACCGTAGAGCGCACGGAGGCCACCGCCGACGGGGTGCGCACCTCGAACCGCGCGCCGCCGAACAGGGGCCGGGCAAAACGGGCAATCCCCGTGGACAGCGTGGCCCCCCAGCCTGTCGCCTCCTGATCCACATCGACCAGCACGACAATGGACGAGGGTCCCACGGTGATCCTCAGGTCGTCTGGACAGAGCAGCGTGACAAGCGCGCGCTCGGCGGTTTCAATGCGGTCCTGAAGGCCAACCTTTGCCAGGGGCTCAAGACTGCGCCGCACCTCGCCGGTGATGGCCTCGGCCCGCCCCAGAACCGTTTCAACCGAACAGGCAACGGATGTCTGGTCCGGCGAATTTTGAGCCAGAGCGCCCGAGGCCATTGGCCCCAGCAGGGCGACCGTAGCAAGCAACTTTGTAATATGCATGATCTGATCCTTTGATTGACGTGATGCGACGGAGGATCACCCGCTGTGTTTCAGATCCCAATTCTGGCAACCTAGACTGCGTACCTCAAGAAAAGAACTCTTCTTTGCCGGCAATATATGTTGCGTGATGCAGTTTGCGGCGGCTCGGAGGCATCGAAGGCCTGCAGGGGTAAATGTCGACCCCCAGAACAGGGTCGGTCCTGTTGCCGGTGCGGCAGGTCTCCAACAACGTTCAACCCCGATCGACTGGATCGCCGATCGGGGTCCGTTTCTGCTTGTTTGGCTGGCGGTCTTACATCGCCGCCAGGAATTTCATCGAGACCCAGCCGGTATGGCCGGTCTTCAACCGGATCTTGCCCCAGCCGTTGGATGTTTTCAGAACCTCGACCGCGTAACCCTCGGGCAGCACCGCGAGCTTTCCGTAGCTCATGCCGGGGCCCTGACGCATGTTCAGATAGCCGCCATAGGCCCATGTGCCCGAGACCTTGTAGGTCTCTGCATAGGCATCGGGGGTGCCGGGATAGGACTTTGGCTTGGGCGCCGCGGCATGGGTCAGCTTGGCGCCGTTTTCGATGACTTCCAGGCAATCGCCGCGGCCGTCCTGGATCAGCCAAGGATGCCCTTCGTAGGTCTGGATTTCGACCGACTGGCCGGGGGCCAGGGTGGCGTATTCCTTTACGTCGCCATGGAAATCCAGCCATGAGATCACGCGGTAGGTGCTGGTTTGATTGACAAAGTTGAAGGTGATCTGGTCGTACGACGACCGGGAGCTGGCCTTGCCCCAAAGATTGCAGGTGCTGTCGGCATAGTGGCTGGTGAGCGCGATATCGGTGTAATAGGGGTCGAGCTCGATGGACAGGGCCGAGGCGTTGGACGCGGTCAGCGCGGCGGTCAGGGCAAGAGCGATGGATGCGATTTGGGTTTTCATAACCTGGGTTCCTTTTGGTTTGGTTTGAGCAATGCGTTGTTGCAGTGCCGATGCACCGGTTATGGCTGAGCGGCCGCAGACGCGCTGTGAACGCGTTCACAGGTTTGAAGGTTTTGTTTGGGGAGTGTCCTGAAGTCCGTGCATCTGGCCCGGTCCATGCGGTTTCAGATACTCAAGAGACTGTCCGGAATTCTATGCCCCGGCGCGCTGGTTTACGGCATTGGGAAGCGGTCCTCGAACTTGATGGCGAGCTGGTTGCGGGCGGAAAACGACGTCTCTGACGTTCCGGCCACGCTCGGGAGGTATCCGTCTGGTCTCCCCGTTCTGCGATGCCGTGGTTCCGGCGCGGACGCCGGGCCATGGTCTTCCCCGTGCTCGCAGCATCATGCTGCTGTTGCGCGGAATACCCACTCATCCCGGCTGTTCAGACTTTCAGGATCACCTCTGACCTCGTTGGTCGCGCTTGCGGAGCCAGCCACTTCCCAGAACGTGAAACCGTGTGCCAAGGTTGCTGCGTGTGTTGCCGGGCCATATTGGGGGTGGATCACAACCGTTTTTCCCACCTTCGCCTTTGCGCGCTTGAGATACGCAGCCGTTTTCGGCCCGGTGCTCTTGCCCCCATGAATCGGGCACCTTGCTCTTCCCGGAACGGAGAGCGCTCGACATCGACCGCCCTCCCGTGTCCGCGCTCCGCAGGGTGTTTGCCGAGGTGGTGCAGCGTCCCCTGTCGCGGCTTCTACTGTCCTGAAAACATCAAGGTCACTAACCCGATGCAAGGTAAGGTTCCGACGTGGGCCGTCTGACGGCCCGGCCCGGCTGGCTGTAAGAGCCTGAAGCTATGGCAGACCAAAGCATCATGTCCCAAGTTGAGGTTTTCTCGGTCACGGACACCGGGCGGCGGCGTCGTTGGACGGACGTGGAAAAGTTACGCATTGTCGAAGAGAGCTGCGCAGCACCGCGAAGGGTGGCAGCCAGGGCGCGGCGTTACGATATCTCACGCTCGCTTCTGACGCGGTGGCGTGGGGAGGCGCGGGAGGGGCTGTTGTCCGCTGATGGGGATCGGACGCATTTCGCGCCGGTTTCTGTGACGCTTGCACCTGCGCCCGGGTCGATTGCGGCCGATGTGCGGGACACGGCGGACGACACGGGCCGTGATGGGGTCTAGATCATTCTGCCCAACGGGCGCCGACTTGTGACCTCCGCCACAACCGAGGCGACCGTCCTTGGGCGGTTCATCCAGATCGTGGAGCCTGCATGATCGCGTTCCCTCCTGGCGTGATCAGCGCCTCGGTCGTCACGGGGTCCGGCCGCAGCGCCGAAATTCCGCAGAGTTCTGCCACTTCAATGAGGCCTGGGGCAGGCGGCTGGTTGGCGGAGAGGCCATCGGCCAGCGCCATGGCCAAGGCGCGATCAAGCCAGGACTTCGGGACTTGTTCGGCGCCGGTTTCATCCGCGATTTTCTGAATCGGCGCCTTTTGTTCGGTCGCTGACCTGCAGGGCACCGTGTAGGCATCCTTGACGCCGTATCCCTGCTTCAGCAGCAGCATCCCTGTCTTTCGGCTGCGAAGGGCGTCAACTCTGTGCGTTGCAGGCCTGTGCCGGGAAAGGCCGCAACAGGGGCTGCCGTCAACTCCCGCATCCAGCGACGCAACACGCTCTCCGCAAGATCCAGGCCCCGACACGCTTGGGCGACCGCACCCCCCCCTCGGTCACCTACTTAACCGCCACAATCTTGAACTCGCGGCTGAACCTTCCCCTCGTCATGCCCTCTCTCCAGTTCCATGGTCACGATCTTGACTTCGTGTCCACGAAACCGGCAGCAGGCCATGCCCGCCTGCTTGTCGCTGTCAACCAAAGCCTTCCTGACCCAGTCGTTCAATGTGTTGGCCGAGCGGCTAGTCTTTGCGGCAATCAATGTGATCGCCTGCCAACGAGAGCCGTGCCGACCCTGGTTGTCGAAGACCATCCGAACAGCGCGTTCGCGGACTTCAGAGGAAATTCGTTCGTGGTCTTGCTCATGATGCATAATCCTACCCAGCCCGGTCAGAATGGGGGGGCCAGTTCAGCCGGGCCGACCAGCACGTCGTGCTTTCAGAACCACTTCTGAGGTCGGGCGCCGCCCCAAAGCGCACACAAATGAAGCACAGTCAAGTTTCGTACAGTGGCAGGCTGGTCGCGAGCATTCCGGATATATTGTTGTAAAACAACGCGGTAAATCTGATGTTTGTCGGGGATTGGCCTCGGATACTGCAAAGATTTGTCTTGAGGGCGGCAGATTCAATCAATTAACCTGATTTTAAATAAAGTAACATTCAAAACCAGGGGGAAGACCATGCTTCGACAAGACGCCAAGACCATCCCGCTTTCGCGGCGGACTTTGCTAAAACTGACTGCGGCTTCAGTGGCGATTGGTGCCTTTGGCGCGTCGCAAGCCTGGGCGCAGGGCCGAGAAAAAACCCTGCTGATCGCAGCCGCGGCCACGCCGCTCAGCCTTGATGTGGAAAACTCTCTTTCCCTGGGCACCATCGACACGGTGGGCGCGTTTTATGACTACCTGATTGAATTCGAGATGATCCCCGACCCGGATGTGCCCGGCGTGATGCGAGAGGATCTTGCGGCGGATCCGGCCAAACCGGGCGGGTACAACCTGAAAGGCAAGCTGGCGGAAAGCTGGGAATTTGCGCCTGATGGAAAATCTGTCCGCTTTACCCTGCGCAAGGGTGTGAAAAGCAACTGGGGCAACGAGTTGACGGCCAAGGATGTGAAATACACCTTTGACCGGAAGTTCGAGGTCAAGGGTGCGGGGGCTTTCATGACTTCAGTCATGGGTCTGCCGGGCAAAGATGCGGTTGTCGTCGAGGACGACTACACCGTGTCCTTCAATCTGAACGATCCAAATCCGATCCTGATGATCGTCTGCGGCCACCTCGCCAACCCGATCTTCGATTCGGTGAAGTGTCAGGAAATGGCGACCGAGGATGATCCTTGGGCGCGCAAGTTCCTGGATACGAATGTCGCCGGATTCGGACCCTATGACCTGAAGGAAATCACCCGTGGTCAGCAGCTCGTCGCGGTGGCGCGGGAGGACTATTACGACGAAAAGCCGTTCTTCGAGACAGTGATCTTCCGCGAAGTCCCGGCCTCGGCCTCGCGTTTGCAGTTGCTACAGGGCGGGGCGGTCGACATTGCCCTGTCGCTTGCGCCGACAGAGATGAAAAGCCTTGCGGGCGCGACGGCTGCGACCGTCACCTCGGTGGATGCATCGCAGATGCTGTGGATTGGCCTGAATTCGGCTTTCAAGCCGCTGGACGATCCCAAGGTGCGACTGGCGATGAACCTGGCCATGCCCAAGCAGGAAGTCCTCGATTCCGTTCTGCAGGGCTACGGCACCAAGATGAAAGCGGTGATGCCTCCGTTCTATCCCGGGGCGACAGAGGCCTATTACGATCTTGATTTCGACCTGGACAAGGCCAAGGCCCTGCTCACCGAAGCCGGGTATCCGGACGGGTTCGACACGGTGCTGGCCTATAATGCGGGCAACCCGATCGAAGAGCCGATTGCCATCATGTACCAGACGGCTCTGAAAAAGATCGGCGTCACGATCGAACTGAAGAAACTCCCGGCCGGGACATTCTTTGACAGCCTGGTCAAACGGACCGAGCCAATGATCTTCACGCTCGACGCGCCATGGACGCCTGATCCGGGGTTCTCTCTGAACCTGTACTTCCACTCCGAAAGCTTCGTGACCTTCTCGAACTACAGTAATCCGGAGGTGGATACGCTCATCAAGCAAAGCCTGTCGACTCTTGTGCCTGAAGATCGGGCGATTGCCGTCGATGCGGCGCAAAAGATCCTGTTCGATGGTCCGCCCTGGGCCATGATCGCGAATGTTGGCTATCATCTGGCCCACGGGACCGACATCGGGGGCATCAACTATTACACGTCCAACAGGCTCAACTTCCAAGGATACAGGCGTGTCTGATGCGAACCTTGCCGGCAAGACCTTCAAGAAGGGCTTGCCGGCAAACCCTCGGGGCGGAGCGTTCGCAGATTTTCTGCGGCGCCGTCCCGGGTATCTGTCCGGCTATCTGATCTTTTTCAGCATCGTCGTGCTGGCGATTGCGGCCCCTGTCCTGCCGCTGCATTCGCCGGTGAATGCCGATGCGTCGGCGTTTCTGCAACCGCCCAGCCTTGCGCATCCCATGGGGACGGACAGCGCCGGGCTGGACGTTTTTTCCCGCGTGATTCATGCGCCGCGGATCGACCTTGTCATCGCCTTGGCGGCGACGGTCTGGGCGGCGCTGATCGGCGGAACCATCGGCGCGGCCAGCGGCCTATGGGAGGGGCGACCCGGCTGGCGGCGTTTTGCGGCGGGGCTGATCGGGCGCGCCGCCGATGTGGTGCAGGCGTTTCCGGTCTTTCTTTTGGCGTTGGTGCTGGTGGCCGTGCGCGGGCAGGGGACAGCCTCGATCGTGATTGCCATCGGGACGGTGAGTATCCCGCTTTACCTGCGGCTGATGCGCGGCGAGGCGCGTCGGATCAACGCGCTGGCCTATGTCGAATCCGCGCGGATTTCAGGCGCGGGCGACGGTTGGATCCTGATGCGGCATGTGCTGCCCAATGCCACCGCACCGCTCGTCGCGCAGGCCAGCGTAACCGCGGCCACGGCGGTCCTGATCGCGGCGGGCCTGTCCTTTCTGGGCGCCGGGGTGCGTGCGCCGACGCCGGAATGGGGTGTGATGATCGCCTCGGGGTTCCAGAACGTGGTGACGGGGCAGTGGTGGCCGTCGATCTTTCCCGGACTGGCGCTTGCCCTGACCGTTTTTTCGCTTGGGCGCATCGGCGCTTCGATCCTCGAATGGTCGGATGTGCGGGCCCGCAATCGCCCGACAGCGCGCGAGTGGAAAGCGTTCCGCCCATGAAGATGATGCGCTTCATTCTGTCGAGGCTGGGCATGGCGGTGCCACAGCTGTTCGGGATCGCACTTGTGGCGTTTTTCCTGCTCAAGCTGATCCCCGGCGACCCGGCGCCGATGATGTTGGGCCCACTTGCCACGCAGGAGGCGGTGGACAAGCTGCGCGCGGAAATGGGGCTGGATCAACCTTGGCCCGCGCAGTTCGCCGCCTACCTCGGCCGGATCGCCGAAGGCGATTTTGGCCGGTCCTGGCAGACGACGAACCCGGTGCTGAGCGATCTTGCCCAGCGTCTTCCCGCAACGCTCGAGCTGATCACGCTTGGTCTTTTGCTGGCCATTGCGATCGGATTGCCTCTGGGTGTGCTGGCCGGGCGGCGTCCCGATGGCCGGGTGTCCCGGATCGCCGACGGCTATGTCGTCGGGGCCGGAGCGCTGCCGGACTTCTGGCTGGCGCTTGTGCTGATCTATGTCTTCTATTCGGTGCTTGGCTGGGCCCCGGCGCCGATCGGGCGGCTTGACTTCGCGACATTTCCACCGGCGCGAGTCACTGGCTCATACCTCGTGGACGCGCTGCTGTCGGGCAACCTTTCCACTGCAAGGACCGCTGCGGGGCAGCTGGTTCTGCCGGTGCTGACGCTTGGCCTGATCTATGCCGTGCCGTTGATCGTGATGACCCGCGCGACAGTTGCCAGGTTGAACGAGACCGATTTCATCCGCTTTGCCCGCGCCAAGGGCCTGCCCGCGCATCGGATCACCCTGCACGCCCTGCGAAACGCCTTGCCTTCGGTCGTCAGCGTGATCGGGGTGCTCTACGGCACGCTGATCGGGTCGGTCGTGCTGGTCGAGGTTGTCTTTGCCTGGGGCGGCGCGGGGCAATACGCGGTTTCGGCCGTGTTGAATGCCGATCTCAACGCGGCGCTCGGGTTCATCCTGGCGGCCGCCGTGTTCTCTCTTGCCGTTCATCTGGTCGTTGACGCCATCGACCTGTGGATCAACCCCGCCCCCGGAACCGAATGAAGGAGCTTCCATGACCTTGACCCGCGACACTCGCACCCTGACGCTGGACGGCGGCATGGCTGTCTTGAAGGCCGCCATCGCAGAGGCAGACCGGATCGGCCAGCCCATGTGCATCACGGTCTGCGACACCGGCGGCAATGTCCTGTGTCTTGCGCGGATGGACGGATCCAAGGCGCAGTCGGTCATTTCCACGCGAAACAAGGCGGCAACGGCGGCCTTGTCGGCGGAACCGACGGGCGGCGCCTCGGCTGCAGAGGAAACGCAGGTGACGCTGGCACAGGAATGCAAGTGGACGAACCTGATCGGCGGCCTTCCGATCATGGTTGATGGTTACGTCCTTGGCGCTATTGGCGTGGGCTCGGGATCGGGCGCCCAGGATCTGGCCGTGGCCCGTGCCGGAGCGGCTGCACTTCCCGGGGCTGACCTGTTCGACGATTTCCGGCCCGCCGGTGCGGAAGCGGCCGTGTTTTTCGCGGACCCGGCGTCGGGGGGATAACGTGACAAGGGCCCCCACGACTACGGGCGACGCTCTGCCGGATGCCCGCACCATTGCCACCGGTGTCATCTCGGGCAACTTTTCCGCGCGCGAAGTCGCGCAGGCGGCCTTGGACCGGGTCGGGGCGCTGGACAGCGACCTCGCCGCATTCTGCACGCTGGATCCGGAGGCCGTTCTGGCGCAGGCACAGGCGGTCGATGACTGGATCGCATCAGGGCAAAACCCCGGACCGCTGGCGGGCGTGCCGGTGGCAATCAAGGATCTGATCGCCACCAAGGGGCTTCGGACAACTTTCGGCTCACCGCTCTATGCCGATTTCATACCGGACGAGGACGACATCGTGGTCGCCCGCTTGCGTGCCGCCGGCGCCGTCATTGTCGGCAAGACCAATGCGTCCGAGTTTGGCTATGGTCCGGTCGGGCACAACGGGTTATTCCCCGCCACCCGGAACCCGTGGAATCGCGACCTCACGCCCGGCGGCTCTTCGGCCGGGTCGGCAGTGGCCGTGGCGGCCGGAATGCTTCCCATCGCGCTTGGCAGTGACGGCGGCGGGTCCATCCGCATCCCCGCCGCCCTGACCGGCATCTTCGGGATAAAGCCCTCATGGGGGCGTGTGCCGCTCTGGCCGGGATGTCGGGACGAAAGGTATCCCGGTGCCTCGGGCTGGGAGGCGCTGGAACACATCGGACCGCTGACCCGGACTGTCGCCGATGCGGCCCTGGCCCTTGCGGTCATGTGCGGACCGACGCCGTTTGACCGGCATTCGCTACCGAACGAGATTTCAGACTGGAGCGACCTCGATCCGTCGAGGATCGGCCGCATGCGGATCGCCTATGCGTCCGACCATGGAACAGCGGTGGACCCCGAGGTTGCGGCCCTGTGCGAAGCGGCGGCCTTGAACATGGCAAGAACCCTGGGCGTCAGGCTGCATCATGCGCAGCCCGATACCGGCCCCGTCCCCCCGGTCTTTGAGGCAATCGTCGCGATGGAAACCGACCGCGCGGGTCTTCGCAGTCTGGCCCGCGCGCAGGGACATGACTTTTCCGCGCCTCTGACCGAGGTTCTCGACGCGGATTGGAGTGCGGATGACTTTACCAACGCCATCCTCGGCCGAAAGCGCATCGCCAACGCGACGGCCCGGTTCATGGCCGACTACGATCTTTTCTTCAGCCCGACCGTGGCCGCTCCGGCCTTTCCGATTCACAAGCTGGGACCTGACACCATCGCAGGCCACGCGGTCGCGGACGGGGACTGGACCTGCTTTTCCGCACTGGCGAATCTGACCGGGCTGCCCTCTGCCTCTGTCCCGGTCGGGTTCACCGCCGCCGGATTGCCCGTGGGCCTGCAGATCACCGGACGGCGCCTCGCCGATCTTGACGTTCTGAGGGCGGCGGCACTGTTCGAACAGATCCATCCCTGGGCGCACATCTGGCCGCCCGTTTCCGGCGTGTTGCATCAGGATCAAGCCCTGTGAGCGGAAATCACCCGACTTGCACCCGCGATTTCCCTATGGAAAGTTGCCGTCCTGAGCAGGAGGCATTGAATGGCAGAGGAACGGGACCGCGGGGGCCGTGTCGGCGACGAATTGCAGGTGGGCATGCGCCTGAAACACGCGCGCCTGCTCGAAGGGATACTGATCCGCGAGTTGGCAGAGCGGGTCGGATGCGCAGAGAGCATGATCTCGAAAATCGAGAATGGCAGGGTACAGCCGTCGCTGGACATGCTTCAGCGGTTGGTCAAGGCGTTGAAGCGCGACCTTGCCTCATTCTTCGGGGCGGACATCAACGCGCCGGGTTTGGTCCAGCGCAACGGCGAACGGCCCATTTCGACGACGGACGCGATCCGGGGCGGAGTAGGGGTCAGCTACGAACGGTTGGTGCCCTTCGCGGCGGGCAATCTGCTGGAAGGCAATGTTCACCGGATCGAACCCGGCGGGTACAAGTCCGATCCAATCACCCATCAGGGAGAGACGCTGGGCTATATTCTGGAAGGCACACTGGAACTGACCATCGAGGAGACAGTCTACGAACTGTCGCCCGGGGATTCCTTCTTTTTCAAGAACCACCTGACCCATTCCTATCGCAATTCCGGCGACATCCAGACCCGGATGATTTTTGTGAACACACCGCAGATCCACTGACGGCGGGCGCATCATGAGCGATGCGCTGTTACAGGTTCGCAACCTGTCCGTGGGGATGTTCGACCCCGACGGCGGGCGGCGTGTCGTGAACGACCTGTCCTTCGATGTAGTACCCGGCGAAGTTCTTGCGATCATCGGCGAATCCGGATCGGGAAAAAGCCTGTCCATGCAGGCAATCACCGGTCTGCTTCCCAGCCCTCCGGCCTGTGTCGCCGGTGGCACCGCCCGGTTCGAGGGCGCTGAGTTGATCGGCATGGCCGAGTCCGCGCTTCGGCGGATTCGCGGCAACCGGATCGGAATGATCTTTCAGGAACCGATGGCCGCGCTCGATCCGATGCGAAATGTCGGCGATCAGGTGGCGGAAACGCTGGTCATCCACCGCGGGCTCAGCTGGTCGGCAGCGCGGGCCGAGACCTTGTCCCTCTTCCGACAGGTCAGGATTTCAGACCCGGACCGCCGGATGCGGCAAAGGCCCTCCGGGTTGTCGGGGGGAATGCTGCAAAGGGCGGTCATCGCCGCTGCCATTGCCTGCCGTCCGGCCCTGATTATTGCTGACGAACCGACAACCGCTCTGGATGCCACAACCGCGTCCGAGGTGCTCGACCTGCTGGCCGAAATGCGCAGGCAATCCGGTGCCGCCATGATTTTCATCACGCACGACATCGCCATCGTTCGCAGAATAGCCGACCGCGTTCTGGTGATGCGCGAAGGCTGCGAAGTTGAAAGCGGCACGGTCAGAGAAGTCCTGTCGACCCCGCAACGCGACTACACCAAGGCCTTGATCGCCGCTGCGCGACTTGGACCTCGCGCGAAAGAGGCTGAAACCACCGCCCAATCCCCGGTGCTGCAGGCTGAGGATCTGACGATCCGGTTCCGCCTGCCTTCGATGCCGTTCCGGACCCGCAGCTTTACCGCCGTGGATGGAGCGTCGCTCAGCATCAAACGGGGGGAAACCCTGGCCCTGATCGGAGAAAGCGGAAGTGGCAAGACGACACTGGCTCGGGCCATCGCGGGCCTGCAACGCATTGACAGCGGGTCGATCCGAATCAGCGGCAAGGGCCGTGCCCAGTTCGTGTTTCAGAACCCGCAATCGGCGTTGAACCCGTCATATCGTGCCTGGTGGTCCGTGACCGAGCCGCTGTTGTTTGAAGGCCAGCGTGACCGCGCCCTACTGCGGCACCGCGCGGCAGAGCTTTTGCAACAGGTCGGGTTGGGTGCGGAGTTTCTGGACAGGTTTCCCCATGAACTCTCCGGAGGGCAACGTCAGCGACTTGGTATTGCGCGCGCCCTGTCAACGGAACCGGACATCCTGATTGCCGACGAGGCAGTGTCAGCCCTGGATGCGGAAACCCGTATGAAGATCCTCGAACTGATGCGTGATATTCAGAAGGCCTCCGGTTTGCCGATATTGTTCATCACGCATGATTTTTCCGTGGTCACGACAATTGCGAACAGGGTCGCTGTCATGCGGTCTGGCCGTATCATCGAAGAAGGCCCGGTCAACGAGGTGACCGAGGCCCCGAAAGAGGCCTATACCCGGGCGCTGATTTCCGCGGCGGTTGCGACGGTCTGATCGGATGGATCAGCGCAAGTGGTCCAGTAGCGTGTTGGTGACCGCCTTGGTGCCCATGTCGCCGCCGAACTCCATCGGGCGCAGGCGGTTGGTTTCGAAGCCGTCCGAAACAGCAATGTCGATCAACGCGGCGGCGTCGGACAGGGCGGTATTGCCGGTTTGCTCGGCCAGGTAGTCCAGCATCAAGCCGCCCGACAGAATGGCGGCGAGCGGATTTGCCTTGTCCTGCCCCATGATGTCCGGGGCGGAGCCATGCGCCGGCTGGAACAGGCCAACCTCATCGCCGATCTCGGCGCAGGCTGCCATGCCCATGCCACCAACCAGGCCGCCCGCCAGGTCTGACAGGATATCGCCGAACATGTTCTCCATCACCATGACATCGAACTCCCAGGGCTTTCGGACCAGGTCCAGTGCCATGGCGTCCACGTAGTTGTAGCCGATTGCAATGTCGGGATGAGCGGGTGCGATTTCGTCGAAGATCTTGCGGAAAAACGCCATGGACGCAAAGACATTGGCCTTGTCGACGCAGGTCAGCAGCCCCGGGCGTCCGCGTGCCTTTCTGCGTTCGGCGAGCTTGAAGCCAAAGCGGTGCAGCTTTTCCGTGGTGGTGCGAGTGATCCGCATCGTGTCCCGCACCTCATCGTCGCCGCGTATGTCCGAGCGTCCGTGGACCGCGGCGCTATAGAACAGGCCTTCTGTGGATTCGCGCAGGATCACCAGGTCAATCCCGGCGGCGCGGGGGTCTGCAAGGCGTTGCGGCGCGTTCGGGTAGGCTTTGACCGGACGGATACCGGCATAGAGACCGTAAATGTCGCGCAACCTCAGATGTGGCGAAATTTCGGTGCCGTCGGCGTTGCGCACTGCGGGCAAGCCTATCGCACCCAGAAAGATCGCATCCAACGCGCCCGCGCGCATCTCTCCACCGGGTTCAATGTCTTGGCCGGTCTCTTTGAAATAGCCAGCACCGGCGTGGATCGTCTCATACGTCAGGGGTGTCGCGCCCACTTTGGCCATCGCCGCATCCACCACGCCCATCGCGGCCCGAGACACGTCGACGCCGATCCCGTCACCGGGTATCAGGGCGATGCGCAGTTGTTCAGTCATGTGTCATGTCCCCTAAAGACCAGAGTCGTCCCAGCCGATACTTTCCAACAAGGCCAACCAACGCCTCAAAGGCGTGGCGGCAATGCTCTTTGAACACTCGGCGCGCAGATTTGGCCATCGGAACGCTCCTTTGCGAGCCCTGAATACGCACCAAGTGCGCGCGTCGTCAAATACTTTAACGCATACATTAAAGGATGCGTTGTATTGATCTGCGGAGAACGGCTTGCCATTGCAACGGATACCGAATTTGCGGCCTTCGACGCAGTCGGATCATTACAGATGCAGAAAGCGGTACTTTTCGAGAATGCCCAGCAGCATCGTCTTGGCATGGGTCCGGTGCGCATAGTGGATCCTCCGTGCTTCTGCGGCATCCCCCGCGCGGATGGCATCGAAAACGCCCCGGTGATCCTCGTTCGATTTCACCGGCAGCGGTCGCACCCGCAGTGTCATGGCGCGGGCGCGGCGGACTTGGTCAACCATCATCGACGCAATCGTCTGGACCCGGCTGTTTTTGCCCAAACGCACCAATTCCGCGTGGAACGCATCGTCAGCGGCGGCCCAGGCTTCCAGGTCATTCGTGGCAAGGGCCTCTTCCATTTCATCTATCGCCGTGGCGAGGTGGCCGAGGTCGGCATCCGAGTACCCTAGCCGCGCGGCGTTTTCGGCCGAAAGGCTTTCAAGCTCGGTCAGGACATCATAGATTTCGCGCATGTCGTCGGGCGATATCGCAAGAACACGCAAGCCCTTGCGAGGGCGCATTTCAACCAGCCCCTGTGCCTCAAGCGTCAGTGCCGCCTCGCGCACGGGCGTGCGCGACATGCCGAGCCGATCTGCAAGTTCGCTTTCCAGATGATCAGAGCCGGCGCCGAGTTCTCCGTTGAATATCAACCTGCGCAGTTCCTCGACCGCACGCTGTGTGTTCGACATCTGCCTGGCGCTCCCTTCCATCTCCGTCAGATTCCTGTTTTCGCCCCTGTCTCGGCCGACCGATACAAGGCATCGCGGATCTTGATCACGGTCAGATAATCCTCCGCAGTGTTGACCAGTTCGGTGCCCTCCAACAGGCCCGATACCACGTGCGACTGCAAGGCATGAACGCAATCTCCGCCAAAACCCTGCCACCCGTCGGGCGGCAGTATCTCGCGGCCCGCCAACTCTCCGAAGCCGCGCAGCACGACACTGCCGTCACCATGCAGGGTCAATGTGCCTGCGGTCCCCTCGATCAGGGCCTCTCCCATGGTGCGGCGCTGGTTGTCGGCGGCATGGTCCAGCAGGCGGTTGCCGTCGAACAGGGCCCGCACACCGCCGGGATGGTCAAACAGCGCGAAACCCGCGTCTTCGCCCGCAATCGCCGGGTTGATACGACGCAGGTCGGCATATACTGCCTCCGGATCGCCGAACAAGTACCGGAACGTGTCGATCCAGTGAACGCCGGTTTCGTGGATCAGGAACCGGGGCATTGTCTGGAAATAGGGTTGCCTGTCGAGATAGGCATGCGGACCCTGACCGTCGCCGGGGCGCAGGCGAAACGTGGCCTGCAAGACCGTTCCGATGTCCCCCGCATCCATCGCGGTTTTCATGACCCGGTACCACGGCATGAAGCGGAAGTTCTCATGCACGATCAGGGTCATGCCCGCCTTGGCGGCCTTTTGTGAGATCTGTGTTGCCTCGATCAGATCAAGGCAGAAGGGTTTCTGGCAGATCACCGTGCGGATCCCGGCGCCGATGGCCGTGCGAATGGTTTCTGCGTGGGTTGGCGGCGGCAGGATAATGTCCAGGATATCGGGCTTTGTCTGGTCGATCATGCGGTCAAGATCATCAAAGGCCGGCAGCCCAGTGGCCGCCGCCTTGCCGAGGTCCCGGTCGGCCGCCCCGACCACTGTGACCTGCGGAATGCGCGACCAGGCATCAAAGTGAAACTGGCTGAAATAGCCCGCACCGATGCAGGCAACACGCAGGGAAGCGCCAGCCGTCATGAGAACCGCGCCGCCAATGCGGGGACATTTCCGAAGTTTGGGCGGTTGCCGCTGTGCCGCGCCATTTTTTCCGGAAACGCCACAGTCGCCTGCAAGGTTTCAGGTCCGATCCCGCCCCCTTCAATGGCCTGGATTTCGACCTGCTGTTTCATGACGTGTCTCCGCCTCTGCCCCGGATTTCGTATTAGCGAGTTGACAGCGGATTGTTTAACGCATACGCAAAAGAATGCAATAAGAAACTAATTGTCTGGGAGGACATCATGAAAGCATCGTTTATGAAGTTGGCCGCCGTGGCGGTCATGACGGCTCTGCTGGGCAGTCAGGCAGCGGCCCAGACCGTCCTGCGTTTCAGCCATACCGACAACCCGGGCGGCTCGCGCCAGGCCGCTGCCGAAGTCTTTGCCGAGAAACTCGAGGAATATACCGAAGGGCGCTACACCGTGCGCATCTTTCCGGCCGGTCAGCTTGCCAACGACCCCAAGGCGATCGAACAGCTGATCCTGGGTGGGGTGGATTTCACCGTCTCCGCCACCGGTTCTTACGCAACGCACCTGTCCTCGCTGAACCTCACCGCGATGCCGTTCCTCGTGGACTCCTATGAACAGGGCTGGGAGCTTTACGACAACTCCGACTGGCTCAAGGGCGAGTTCGACAAGCTGCCCGCGGTCGGTTTCCGTGTCCTTTCGACATGGGAGGCGGGGTTCCGATCCTTCACGACCGACAAGCCGCTGGCATCCCCGTCGGATGCCGAGACGATGAAAATGCGGGTCTATCCCAACGACATGATCCGCTGGAGCATGGAGGCCATCGGCTTTCAGACGGTGGTGATGCCGATCACGGATGTCTATCTCGCGATCCAGCAGGGGACGGTGAACGGGCAGGAGAACCCGGTCGACACCATCAATTCGCTACGATTCTACGAGGTAGCCCCTTACGTGACCCTCACCCGGCACGTCTACAGCCCGCTGCCGTTGACGGTATCTGAGGCGACCTGGCAGAAATTTTCGCCCGAAGACCAAGCAGCGGTCAGGAAGGCCGCCGAAGAAGCCGCAGCGTTCAGCCGTGACCTCGTGAAGAATTCGGTCGATCAGCAGATTGCCGACATGAAGGCGGCGGGCGCGGAAATCTCCACCCCCGAGATCGGGCCGTTCCGCGATGCCGTGGCATCCGTCTATGACAAGGCGCGCGGCGTCTACGGGGCCGAGGAGGTCGACAAGATCCTTGCCGATGCAAAGGCCATCCGCGAAGCGATGCCGTCCAACTGAGTGTGCACCACTGGAAAGATGCCGGAGCCCTGAAACGGGGTCCGGCATCCGCCACGAAACAGGGATCAGGGAATGGACTACAGGCCGTATTACCCGATGCCGCTGCGATTTCTCAGTGCAGTGATCGACATCTGCCTGGTGCTGGGTGGCATCTGCATCGTGACACTGGTGTTCACCAACGCGTTGCTGCGCGGCACCGCCGGTTTCGACCTCGCATGGTCGCTTGAGGTCACTGCGTTCCTGCTGCTCTGGACCACGTTCCTCGGGGCCGCCGCCGCCATGGCCCGTGGTGCGCACATGCGGGTGACGGAAATCGTCGAAAACCTTGTGCCGCGTGCCGGTCAGAAGTGGTTGGCGCGGGTGATTGACCTCATCATCCTGTCAATGCTGCTCTCGCTGATCTGGTACGGCGTGTCCATTGCCCAGCACAGTTGGGCTCAGAGAACCACCGTGCTCTATTGGCCGGTCGGGTTGCTTTATGCGTCCATGCCCGCTGGCATGGCCTGCGCCCTCGTTTTCCACCTCTTCAATCTCATCCGCGACTGGCGCCATCCCGAGGGCTGGGTCGCAGACGATACAGACACCGGTGCCGCCCTATGATCCTGCTGTTCATCGTGGTGGTCTTTCTGATCACTGTCTTTCTGGGCATTCCGCTGGTCTGGGCGATCCTGCTGACCGCGATCCTGCCGATCTTTGTGTTCGACCTGCCGGGGTATCCGCTGCAGGCCGTTTACCTCAACTTCATCGGCGGGGTGGAGCCGAACCATTTCCTTGCCATTCCGCTGTTCATTGTCGCCGGTGAACTGATGTCGCGCGGCGGCGTCGGGCTGCGCATCATCGGCTTCGCGCGCGCCGCCTTCGGATTCATGCCCGGCGGGCTGGGGATGGTTGTTGTCGGCGCTTCGATGATCTTTGGCGGCATCTCCGGCTCTGCCATTGCCGATTCCGCCGCCATCGGTTCGGTGATGATCAAGAACATGGCCAAGGAAGGCTATCACCGCCCCTTTGCCGCAGGGTTGGTGGCGGCGGCAGGCACCATCGGCATCATCATTCCACCGTCGATCCCGATGCTGATCTACGGCTTTGTCGGCAACGTCTCTGTGGCGGACCTGTTTCTTGCGGGCATGATCCCCGGCGTCATCTTCGGTCTGTTCTTCATGGGCGTCTGCTATTGGGTGGGCAAGTCCACGGGCTGCGATCCCGGCGGGCGGACCACGACACGGGGCGAGCTGTGGCGGTCCTTCATCGGCACGGCCCCCGCCCTGTTCATGCCGGTCCTGATCCTCGGTGGCATTTTCACGGGATGGGTCACACCGACCGAAGCGGCCGCCCTCGCCGTTGTCTACGGCCTGTTCGTGACCATCGTGATCTACCGGGACTTTCGCCTGCGCGATCTGCCCGCGCTGATGATCGACGCCTTTGTGACCTCGGCCGTCGTCATGGTCGTGATCGGCGCAACCACCGTGCTGGGCTGGATGATCACGCTGGAACAACTGCCGCAGGTCCTCGTCGCCTTCGTGCAGGACCTGTCGAGCAGCCCCTGGGTCTTCCTGCTGCTTGTCAACATTGTCATGCTCATCCTCGGCCTTGTCCTGGACCCGGTGCCAGCCATCCTTCTGACCGCACCGCTGTTCCTGCCCACGGCAATGACGTTCGGGGTCGACCCGGTGCATCTGGGCGTCATCATGACCTGCAACGTCGCGGTCGGGCTGTTCACGCCGCCGGTCGGTGCGACGCTCTACGTGGCATCCCGGATCTCGGGCGACGGGGTGCTGGCGATCGCGCGCGCGATGGCGCCGCTCTACCTCGCCGCCTTGTCGGCCTTGCTGCTGGTGACCTACGTTCCGGCCGTTTCCATGACCATGGTCGACATAGTCCGCTAGGACAGGAGCCGTTATGTTCGCAGTTGTCGTCACCTTCCGGATTGCGCCCGGAAAAATGCAGTCCTTCATGCCGCTGATGCTGGAGAACGCCCGCGCCTCGCTGGCCGATGAGGACGGCTGTCATCAGTTTGACGTGGCCGCTGATGACTCACGGCCGGACGAGGTTTTTCTTTATGAACTCTACACGGACAGTGCCGCCTTCGATGTTCACCGGGAAACGGCGCATTTCAAGTCGTTCGACGCCGAGACCTCCTCGATGATCGCCGCCAAAACCGTTGTCACCTATGCGCAGGTCCAGCAATGAGCGACCGGGACGTGTACGCCGTCAACTAAACCGAGCGCAATTCCGGAACGCGGGCCGACAGCTTTCTCTTTGACGACAACCACGATGCCCCCATCCGATGGATCCTTTCAGCCCTTGGACAAAGCGTCATAGGCGGCGACGATCTGCGCGGCCTTTTCGGCAACGGTCTCGGCAGTGAATCCCGGTTTGTAGATGCCCGTGCCGATGCCGAAGCCGGTGACACCTGAGTCGACCCATTCGGCAAAATTCTCCGGTCCCACGCCGCCCACGGCATAGGTCTTGGCAGCAGGGGGCAGCACGGCCATGATCGCGGCCAGCCCCTTGGTGCCGATCAGGAAGGCGGGGAAGAACTTCAACCCGTCCGCGCCGTGGCGCAGCGCCGTGAAACACTCGGTCGGGGTGGCAACGCCAGGATAGGACGCCATGTCCAGTGCCTTGGTCCGGTCGATGACCTCCGGGTTGCAGTCAGGTGAGACGATCAGCGTGCCACCCGCGCCATGTACGGCGGTCACATTCTCGGCGCTCAACACCGTGCCGGCGCCAATCTGCGCCTTGCCATGCAGCGCCTTTGCCAGCGCCTCGATCGAGCGCAAAGGTTCAGGTGAATTCAGGGGCACTTCGATCCGATCCACCCCGGCCTCGACCAGAGCCTGCCCGATCTCCAGAACCTCGTCGGGTTTCACACCGCGCAGGATGGCAATGATTTCTCGGCTCATGACGTCTTCTCCGTTCAGATCTGGTGTCCCTTGATAACCATATGGTTTCGGGGAAGCTCCACGGCAGGGCAAGCCCCTGCAGCATCAAAATGGCACCGCGCAGGACCAGCGGGCCGGATTTGAACGCTTGATTTTCACGCGACGGGCGTGGCGTGATCTGAGCCGATGTCTTGTGATTGCGGGAAAAGACAACAAAGGGGCTGCCATCTCCAGCAACCTGCCATGGGTACGGACAGACAGGCTGCCCGCGTTGAAGAACGCCGATGTCGAAGTGATCGTCGAAAAAGACCGCTTTTCAGTAGTCGTCATGCACCGGGCACAGGCGCGCCGGACTGGTCGTGTCGGGCTGCGCGGGGTTTGTCACAGCTTCCGAAGGATCAGATCCTGAGAAACGGCTGCGCCAGTCGCGCCAGCCCCTTCAGCCGCAACGGAGCATCAGTCACGGCCAGACAGATGCAATCCTCGGAAATGTCGGCAACCGGTGTATGGTTCACATCGGCATCCGCAATCTCGATGTCGCCACGGGCAAAATAGTCTTCGTCATCCTGAAACGCGCCCTGCAGCACAAGGGTCAGTTCCAGACCGTTGTGCCCGTGATCCGGCATCGCCGTACCAGCCGGGATATACAAAAGACGGGCGGTGGCCCCGGGCGCGGTTTTCAGGATCGCCTGCTTCACGCCCATGCCAATCGGCCGCCATTTCACGTCGTCGAGCGACTGACCGATGTAGTCGAGCAAAGGTTTCGGTGCCACCGGGTCCGATGCCCGGGGGCGGACTTCTTCTGGTTTGGCACCGCGGATCAGGGCCAGTGCGCCGTCAAGGCAGGCGTCAGACACACCAACCGTATCAGACTGTTCCAGCAAGGCACCGCCGACGGCGTCATGCGCCTCCAGCGCGGCGCGACAGTCGTCGCAAAGCGAGACATGGGTTGCGATGATAAGATTGACCGCCTCGGGCAGCGTGCCCGCGGAGTAGCCCATGATCAGGTCTTCGGTCAGGTGATGGTTGATCGGTTTCATGATCATGTCCTGTCCATAGCGTGTCGCAGACGCTCCAGCGCCAGCCGTATACGGGACTTGATCGTCCCAAGGGGAAGGCCCGTCGCCTCGGCAATCTCATGGTGTGTGAGATCACCGAAGTAGGCCTTTTCGATCAGGTCCCGTTGCTTCGTGGGGAGAGAGGCGATGGCCTCTCCCAGTTGTTTACTTTCCTCTTGCAGGCCCAAACGGTCTGCCTGATCCGGCTCGGCCTCCGGTCCCCAGGTCAGTTCCTCGGGTTCCGGTCGTCTTTGTCTGCGCAGGACGTCGATCCTGCGATTGCGCGCAATGGTGAATATCCACGTCGCAACCGAGGCGCGGGTGGGGTCGAACAGCCCGGCCTTCTGCCAGACGGTGGCCATCACCTCCTGAACACATTCCTCTGCCAGCGCGGAATCGGCCCCCGACCGCATGAGAAACGCCTTAACCCTCGGAGCGAAATGGCGAAACAAGTCGACAAAGGCGGCCTCATCCCGGGTGTCGCGGATGCGCAAGACAACCGCTGTCCAATCTCCGGCATCACTGTTACTGCGTGCGGCACCCAAGTGTTTCGACCTGTCTTTCTCCATGACTATGACATGCCGCGCGACGGACAGACTGGCAACTGACGAAGCGTCGCGGCAGGTCAAAGGCTCTGATGCACCAAACATGTGAAGGATACGGCGGCAGGCAATCTTTGGATCACCTGGCCGACAAAATTATTTTGCACCTTTTTTCATCCGTGCCCGGCGCTGGTCCGTAAACCTATCATACGACGACGAAAAAGGACGACCTTTCGCATGCCATTCGAAGCCAGGCCCGCCACCCGCAAAACGATTGCCGTGATCGGCGGGGGCATCTCCGGTATGGGCGCGGCCCATATGCTGGGCGACCATCACAGTGTCACCCTGATCGAGGCCGAACCTCAGTTGGGGGGACATGCGCGGACACGATTGGCGGGCAGGAACGGCCAGCAACCGGTCGATACCGGGTTCATCGTATTCAACTATGCCAATTACCCGCTGCTGACCTCGCTGTTCGAACAGCTGGACGTGCCGGTGGCGAAATCGAACATGAGCTTTTCCGCCAGCCTGCGTGGCGGCGCCATGGAATACGGCCTGCGGGACCTGCGTGCGGTCTTTGCGCAACGCCGGAACGCCTTGAACCCCCGGTTCCTGAACATGATCCGCGACATCATGAAGTTCAACGCGCGGGCACTGGACCTTGCAAAAGACGAGTCGCTGTCGCTTGGCGACTTCCTCGACCGTATGGGAACGGGCGCGTGGTTCCGCGATTACTACCTGCTGCCCCTGTCCGGGGCGATCTGGTCGACCCCGACGGAAAAGATCCTCGACTTTCCGGCCAATGCCCTGATCCGCTTTTTCGAGAACCACGCCCTGCTGAGTCACACCGGCCAGCACCAATGGTACACGGTCAAAGACGGGTCGGTTGAATACGTCACACGTCTCGCGGCTGATCTGAAATCCAGGGGTGTGTCCCTGCGAACCGGATCACCCGTGGCCGGCGTCCGCCGCGTGCCTGCCGGTGTCGAGGTCCGGATGCAACGGGGCGAATGGGAACTGTTCGACGAAGTGGTCTTTGCCACCCATTCCGATGACACGCTGCGCCTGCTGGCCGATGCGCGCGGCGAAGAACGCGCCGCCCTGTCTCAGGTCGCCTATCAGCCGAACCGGGTCGTGCTGCATTCAGATACCTCGCTGATGCCACAACGGCGTGCCTGCTGGGCCTCGTGGAATTATACCGAGGCCCCACGGAAGAGCATGAACGCGATCGACCTGACCTACTGGATGAATTGCCTTCAGCCCATCCCCGAGGATAATCCGCTGTTCGTGACCCTGAACACCACCCGGAACATTCGAGAGGACCTGATCCATGACGAGGTTGTCCTGCGCCACCCGGTCTTCGACGCGGGCGCGCTTGATGCCCAGCGGCGGATTGCGGCGATGAACGGGGCCAGCGGCACCTGGTTCTGCGGGGCCTGGATGAAGAACGGCTTTCATGAGGACGGTCTGTCCAGCGCGGCGGATGTTGCCGGGGCGATCCTTGCCCGCGGAACATTGGCGGAGGTGGCATGAGCGACGTCGATCAGATCCGGGGCCACACCTTTCACGGGCGCAAGGGCGCGGTGGACAATGCCTTTCGCTATTCGGTGGACTATGTCCTGCTGGATGCCGAGGGATCGGTGCGGGGTCCGCGTCTGTTCTCACGCAACCGGGGGAATTTCGCGTCCTTGCAGGACGCCGATCATGGAGGGGTGCCGAAACAGGGGCGCGGACCGGTCTGGGCGCGTGAGGTACTCGCCACGCGGGGGATTGCCTGTGACGGGCCGCTGATGCTTTTGGCGCAGCCGCGCGTGTTGGGTCATGTGTTCAATCCGGTCGCCTTCTGGCTGGCCTACCACGATGGCGACCTGCGGGCGGTGATCGCGGAGGTGACGAACACCTTTGGCGACCGCCACTCTTACCTCTGCGCCCACGCTGACGGACAACCCATCGCGCCGGGCGACCGGATCGAGGCTGAAAAACTGTTCCACGTCTCCCCGTTCCAACCCGTGGAGGGCGGGTATCGGTTCCGGTTCGATATCGGAGAGCAGCGGATCGGGATCTGGATCGAATACGATCACAAGAATGGTGGGCTGATCGCCACGCTGTGCGGCGCGCGTCTTCCGCTGACCAACGGTGGCATCCTGCGCTCGGCGCTGCGGCGGCCGTTCGGGGCGCGGCGGGTCCTTGCACTGATCCACTGGCAGGCGCTGAAGCTGTGGTGGAAAGGCGCGGGCTATCGCGCGCGTCCCGAACCGCCCACCATCGAGGTGAGCAGCGCAACCGCAGCCACCAAGATGAAGGAGGCCTCATGATGTTCGGTCTGGTCTGCGTTGTTTCGGGCGTACTGCTGACACTGGTGCTGGGCGCTGTGTACCAGCGCTATTTTACCTTTGCCGCACAACGACCCGAGGACTACGCCAATGAGCCGGGGGCCAATCTGGATATTCGCACCCATCTGAATGGCCCGTTGATTTGCGAAGGGGTGATCTATGGGCCCACGGGGCGTGTTGCCTCGCGTTTTGTGGGCGAGTTCGAGGCGCAGTGGAAAGGCAATCAGGGCGTGATGAAAGAGCATTTCCGCTATGATTCCGGGGCCGAACAGCATCGCAAATGGCACCTGACGCTGGGCAATGACGGCCGCATCCGCGCCACCGCCGACGACGTGGTCGGCGAGGGGCAGGGCCGGCAGAGCGGACCTGCGGTGCAGTTGCGCTATCGCATCCGCCTGCCACAGGATGCGGGCGGCCACGTTCTGGACACCACCGACTGGATGTATCTCGCACCGAATGGGACCATCGTGAACCGGTCACAGTTTAGAAAGTTCGGGATCAAGGTCGCCGAACTGGTGGCCACGATGCGAAGGAAGGAACCGGTGTGAGACAGTGGCGCGGCAAGAGATACTGGCTTGTGGGCGCAAGCGAAGGGCTGGGCGAGGCCTTGGCGCATCGGTTGAGCGGCGCAGGGGTGGACCTGATCCTCAGCGCCCGGTCCGAAGACAAGTTGCGGGCACTGGCGGAGGCGCTGCCCGGCCCTGCGCAGGTTGAACCGGTCGACGTGACCGATGCCGAGGCACTGGAACAGGTCGCATCGCGGATCGGCGCCTTTGACGGCGTGATCCAGGTGGCTGGCGTTTACTGGCCTTTCGGAGCGCAGGACTGGGACGCCGACAAGGCCAACACCATGGCTGATGTCAACTTCACCGGGGCCATGCGCCTGGCCGGCGTGGTGGTGCCGCGCCTCGTCGCGCGCGATCAGGGGCATTTCGTGCTGACCGGGTCATTGTCGGGCTACCGAGGGTTGCCGGGGGCCGCGGCCTACGTGTCTTCGAAGGCCGGTGTCATGGCGCTGGCTGAATCGCTGTACGCAGATCTGCGCAAGACCGGAGTGCAGGTGCAACTTCTGGTGCCCGGCTATATCCGCACCCGCCTGACAGAGAAGAACGATTTCACCATGCCGTTCATCATGGACCCGGAGGACGCTGCCGAAATCTGTTTCAATCATATGTCGGGGCGCGGGTTCCAGCGGGCGTTCCCGCGCGGGTTTTCGCTGCTGTTCCGTGGCAGCCAGTTGCTGCCGGACTGGCTGTATTTTCGGCTATTTGCTTAAGATCAAAGTTTCGTACTCCTTTTCGCGTCAATTATGGTCACGCAGACAAGGAGGACTCGCGACATGGAAAATATCAGCCCCAACAAAGTGGCCGCCGTCATCCTGATGGCACGGGAACTGAACCGGGCCGAGGGAGAACTGCGCGGCCTGATCGACAGGATGGACGAAGAGGAACAGGCGGCGCTTGTCGCGGTCATGTGGATCGGGCGCGGCGCCTTTGAGGCCGAGGACTGGGCCGAAGCCTATGAAACGGCGATGGCAGAGGCGACGACGCCGACCGCCGATTACCTGATCGGGACGCCTCACCTTGCCGACAATCTGGAGTCCGGGCTTGAAGCCTTTGGCTTTGACGCCACCGGCGAAGAAGACGCGTTGATGCGCCGGGGGGCTTGAGGAGGCAGGGACGGGGGCGCCGCTCGTCCCGGACCTTGTCCGGAACGTCGCCCCACCCGCCGTCCCACCGGGCGCATCGCATTGGCCTCAGCGCAGGGCGCGGCCCTTTAGAATGGCCGACTCGCCGAATTTTGCGCGGATCGCATCGGTGGCGCGTTCCGCCTTGGCCCGCGCTTCGGCCTGCGGGTCGAGCAGGTCGCCCGAAGTATCGGCCTGCGCCTCGGGCACAAGGTCTGAAATCCCCGCGCCGATCAACCGGTACGGCTGCCCCGGCGGCATCTGGTCGAACAGCGCCCGGGCCGTGCGGTAGATCCGGTCGGCGATCTGCGTCGCGTCCGGCAGTGCCGCCCGCCGTGTGACGATTCGGAAATCTGAGCGGCGCAGTTTCAACGTCACGACCCGGCCGGCCATCGCCTTGGCCTTGGCCCGGTCGGCCACCTTTTCCGCCATCCGCCAGAGATGCCCGTCGAGGATGTCGGGATCGGCGGTGTCCTCGTGAAAGGTTGTCTCGTTCGAGATCGACTTCATCGGCGCATTGCGGGTGACGCGACGTTGATCCTCCCCCCGCGCAAGATGCCAGAGCCGGTCACCCATCGACCCGAACCGCGCGGTCAGGTCGCGTTTGTCCCAGCGCAACAGGTCCTCGAAAGTGCGAATGCCTGCCCGTTCCAGCGACTCCTGCGTGGCCACGCCGACGCCCCAGATCAGGCGGATCGGCCTGGGCCGCAGAAAGGCCTGTGTTTCAGCCGCGCCGATCACCGCAAAGCCCTGCGGCTTGTCGAGGTCCGATGCGATCTTGGCCAGAAACTTGTTGTGCGACAGCCCGATCGAGCCGGTCACACCGATTTCGGTCTTCATCCGTTTGACCAGCCGCGCCAGCATGACCGCAGGCGGCGCGCCGTGCAGCCGCGTGGTGCCGGTCAGGTCCAGAAAAGCCTCGTCCAGCGACAAGGGTTCGATGGCCGGTGTCAGCTCTTCCATCATGGTGCGGATCTGCCGGCTGACCTCGGCATAGACCGACATCCGGGGCTTGACGACCACCGCGTCAGGGCAGAGGTCCAGCGCCTTGAACATCGGCATGGCAGAGCGTACGCCGCGAATGCGCGCGACATAGCAGGCGGTCGACACCACGCCACGCCGCCCGCCGCCGATGATCACCGGTTTGTCGGCCAGGTCGGGGTTGTCACGTTTCTCGACGCTTGCGTAAAAGGCGTCGCAGTCCATATGGGCAATGGAGAGATTCCAGAGTTCGTCATGTGCCGTGACGCGCGGCCGCCCGCAGGCTGGACAGCGGGCACCGTGATCGAACTGGGTGAGGCAATCGCGGCAAAGGGCGGGCATGGCCCACCATAAACCGCGCAGGGGAAGGGTGCCATGAGCGATGCGCGTGAAAACTTCGCCGGGGCGAAACTTTTGCTCTTTGCCGGTCCCTTGCTGATCGTGCTGAGGCGCGATCACACGCCGGGCATTCCATGGCCCGGCTACCTCGATTTTCCCGGTGGCGCACGCGACGGCGCGGAAAGCCCGGAGGCCTGCGCCCTGCGCGAGACGCAGGAGGAAGTGGGGCTGAATGTACCAGAAGACGCGTTGCGTCTGGTGCAACTGCATGAAGCCGAGGGAAAGCGCAGCTGGTTTTTTGCCGCGCATCTGCCGAAGACGATCATTAATGACGTGGTCTTTGGCGACGAGGGGGATGGATGGAATGCCATCCCGCCACTTGACTTTGTCCGGGCAACGGACGCGATCCCGCATTTCCGCGAAATTCTGCGTAAGTATCTGGAGAAAAAGCCGGGACCTGCTGGGTAGGGCAGGTCCCGGCAGTCAACCACAGCGTCCGAGGGACAATCAGGATGCTGCGGAGAGGCTCATACAGGCGTGAATGAGCCGGAAAAGGATCAGGCCGCGAGTTCGACCTCGGGCGCGGGCAGGTCGGGCAGGCGCACCTGCATCGCCTCCGGGGTGCCAAGGCTCAGCCGGGCACGCATCCAGAGACCGCGGGCGGCCTCTTCGAATTCGGTGGTGATCGGCGCGACGTATTGGCTCGCGATCCGCAACAGACCTTGCGGGGTGACAACGGTGACCAGGGCCTCGAAACATTGTTCGGCGGCGTTGTAACGCACCTGGTCGATGCGGGGATGCCAACTGCTCATTACGGTCTCCTAACCTCGGGCTTCTTTGGGCCTTGTAGAGAAGATATAGGTTGACTGTGCTCTTCTTTCATCACCTGAGCAGGTCAGGAAAACCCCCGTTCAACGGGGAAAATTTGCGAAATTTCGCCGGTTTGGGCTGATTCTGGCAGGGATTTGCCTTGGCGTGGACAGGCCGGGAACCGAGCGGGGTGCCGGTGCGTTTCCATCAGGGTGCGGATTATGGCCGGAGTTTCCATTTGGCGGGCCGAAGCCCTTTTCATCCTCTCCACATCCTCCGCGCCCCCTGTTATGACGGGCCTGACCGCATTCAGGAGACAGCGCCCATGAAACCCGTCATCCTTACCATCCTGGACGGTTGGGGCCTGCGCGAGGACGAGGCGAACAATGCGCCCAGGCTCGCCAGCACGCCCACAATGGACCGGCTTTCCGCGACCTGTCCGCACGCCACATTGATCACGCATGGCCCGGATGTTGGCTTGCCGACGGGACAAATGGGCAATTCCGAGGTTGGACATACGAATATCGGCGCCGGTCGCGTGGTGGCCATGGACCTTGGACAGATAGATCTGGCCATCGAGGACGGGTCATTCTTTGAAAACGCGCAGATCCAGAACTTTGCCGCCAAGGTCAAGGCGGCGGGCGGAACGGCCCACCTGATGGGGCTGACCTCTGACGGTGGTGTGCATTCGCACAGTGCGCATCTGCTTGCGGCGGCCAAGGCGCTGACCGATCAGGGGCTGAAGGTGTCGGTCCATGTCATAACCGACGGGCGCGACGTGCCGCCCGACTCGGCCAAGGGGCAGGTCACCGCCTTTGAACAGGCCTTGCCCGAGGGCGCGAACATCGTCTCGGTCACGGGGCGATATTATGCGATGGACCGCGACAACCGGTGGGAGCGGGTCGAACAGGCCTATCGCGCCATGGTCGAGGGCGACGCCCGGACGCAACCGGACGCCGTGACCGGCATTCAGGCCAGCTATGAAACGGGCAAGGCCGATGAATTCATCCTGCCCTTTGTGATTGACGGCTACTCAGGTGTGCAGCCGGGCGACGGTGTCTTTTTCGTCAACTTCCGGGCCGACCGCGCGCGTGAGATTCTGGCTGCCATCGGGGATCCGTCTTTCGACGGGTTCGCGCGCGATAGGAAAGAGTTTTCCGGCCTCCTGGGGATGGTCGAATATTCGGACGCCCACAACGCCTACATGACCACCGCCTATCCCAAGCGCAAAATCGTCAACACGCTGGGCGAATGGGTGGCCAAGCAGGGCAAGTCGCAGTTCCGCCTGGCGGAGACAGAGAAGTATCCGCATGTCACGTTCTTCCTCAACGGTGGCAAGGAAGTGCCGGAACCGAACGAGGACCGTTTCATGCCCAAGTCGCCCAAGGTGGCGACTTATGACATGCAGCCGGAAATGTCCGCCGCTGAGGTCACCGAGAAATTCCTGGAGGCCATCGACCATGGCTATGACCTGATCGTCGTGAATTTTGCCAACCCGGACATGGTCGGCCACACCGGCGATCTGCAGGCGGCGATGAAGGCCTGCGAGGCTGTGGACCACGGACTTGGTCAGGTGGTGGCCAAACTGGAGGAGACCGGCGGCGCGCTGCTGGTCATCGCCGATCACGGCAACTGCGAAATGATGGTGGACCCCGAAACCGGCGGGCCGCACACGGCGCATACAACCAACCTTGTCCCGGTGATCCTTTTCGGCGGTCTCGAAGGTGCAACCCTGCGCGATGGCCGTCTGGCCGATGTCGCGCCGACGCTGCTGCAGTTGATGGAATTGTCCAAACCCGCGGAAATGACCGGGGAGAGCCTGATCTCGTGAAACGGCTGGCGCTGTTGATGATGCTCTGGGCCGCGCCCCTGACCGCACAGGAGGCGGGCGACAAGGCGCGCGCGGCGGCAGAGGCGCTGGAGGCGGCCTCGGTCCTGTTGGGCACCGCCGAAGAGGCGCAGGACCGTGTGGCGGCGCTGACCGATACGGTGCGCGCCTATGAGGACGGGCTGGCCGCCATGCGTGAGGGATTGCGCGCCGCGGCGATCCGCGAAACCGAACTCAGCCGTCGACTGGCCGCGCAGGATGCCGAGGTCGCAGACCTGCTGGGCGCGCTGATGGCGGTGGGTGACAGCGCCGCGCCGCAGACGCTGTTTCACCCCGATGGACCTTTGGGCGCGGTCCGGTCCGGGATGCTTGTCGCGTCGGTCACACCCGGGCTTGCGGCCAGGGCGGCAGTGCTGCGGTCCGATCTGGAAGAAGTCACTGCCCTGCGCGCCTTGCAACAAAGCGCCGCCGACACACTGCAAGAGGGGCTGACCGGCGCCCAGGAGGCCCGCACCGCCCTTTCGCAGGCCATTGCCGACCGGGTCGACCTGCCGCGCCGCTTCAGCGAAGACCCGATCCGCACCGCCATCCTGATCTCGGCCACCGAGACCCTGCAGGGCTTTGCGTCGGGGCTGGCCGAAATCGCGGAAGGCGACCCGGGCCCGCCACTTCCCTCCGTCATGGATCTGAAGGGCACGCTGCCCCTGCCGGTCCGCGGTGTGGTCCTGCACGAGGCCGGGGATCGCGATGCCGCGGGCGTTTCGCGCCCCGGCGTGGTCATCGCCACCCGTCCCGGCGCGCTGGTGACGACGCCCACGGCGGCGACGATCCGCTACAATGGTCCGCTGCTGGACTACGGTCTGGTCACAATCCTTGAACCGCAGGCCGATGTCATGTTCGTCTTGGCGGGACTGGACGTCGTGTATGGCGAAATCGGGCAGGTGCTGCCTGCGGGCTCTCCGGTCGGTCTCATGGGAGGGGGCGCTGACAATAATGTGTCACCTTCCGGTGATGGGACTGGCGCAGGCAGAACGGAAACGCTCTATATAGAGGTCAGAGAGGGCGACGTGCCCGAAGATCCACTGCGGTGGTTCACAACCGACAAGGGATGATTGAGGAATGAGGAAATTCGTGATGGCCGCGGTCGGCGGCACATTGGCGTCCATTGTGGCGACCACGCAATTCGTGGGACCACTGCTGGCGCAGGAAGGCAGTCGGTCCGAGACGGTATACGAACAGTTGGATCTGTTCGGCGACATCTTTGAACGCATTCGCGCGCAATACGTCGAAGAAGTCGATGAAACGCAACTGATCGAGGCGGCAATCAACGGCATGCTGACCTCGCTGGACCCGCATTCCAGCTATCTGCCGCCCGATGACGCCGCAGACATGCGCGTGCAGACCCGGGGCGAATTCGGCGGTCTGGGCATCGAGGTCACGCAAGAAGACGGGTTCGTCAAGGTCGTGTCCCCGATCGACGGCACCCCGGCGATGGAGGCCGGCATGGAGGCCGGTGATTTCATTACCCACGTCGACGGTGAAAGCGTGCTTGGCCTGACCCTGAACGATGCGGTTGAGCTGATGCGCGGCCCGGTGGGTTCTGAAATCGTGATCACCGTGGTGCGCGAAGGCGTTGAAGAGCCGTTTGACGTCTCGATCATCCGCGACACCATCAAGCTGACCGCCGTGCGCTCGCGCACCGAGGGTGAGACCGTGGTGCTGCGCATCACCACTTTCAACGATCAGACTTACCCGAACCTTGCAGATGGCATCGCCAAGCAGGTCGAGGCTGCAGGTGGTATCGACGCTGTCAACGGTTTCGTCGTGGACCTGCGCAACAACCCCGGCGGTCTGCTGAATCAGGCCATCGCCGTGTCCGATGCTTTCCTTGAAAAAGGCGAGATCGTCTCGACCCGGGGACGCGATCCGGCGGATGGCGACCGCTATAACGCGCAGCCGGGCGACCTTGCCGAAGGCAAGCCGCTGGTTGTGCTGATCAACGGCGGGTCGGCCTCGGCGTCGGAAATTGTCGCCGGTGCGCTGCAGGACCACCGCCGCGCGATCGTCGTCGGCACCAAGAGCTTTGGCAAAGGCTCGGTCCAGACCGTGATGCCCCTGCGCGGCAACGGCGCGATGCGCCTGACCACCTCGCGCTATTACACACCCTCGGGCCGGTCGATTCAGGCGTTGGGCGTCTCGCCCGACATCGTGGTGGCGCAGCCGCGTCGTGACCCGAACGAAGAGCCGGAAGAAGAGGCAACAAACCCCCTGACCCGCTCCGAGGCCGACCTGCGTGGCAGCCTCGACAACGACTCGCTGACGCCGGAAGAGATCGAACAGATCGAAGCCGACCGCGCCAAGGCCGAAGCCGCCGCCAAGCTGCGCGAAGAGGACTATCAACTGGCCTATGCCATCGACATCCTCAAGGGGCTGTCGGCACTGGGCAATCGGGACTGATCGCAGACGCGGACCTGATCCCGCATCTGGTTGATGTTTCTGCAATTCTGGGCGGCCCTTTGTGGGGCCGCCTTTTTCATTTCCTCCGCCTTGCGAGGCAAGGCAGTTTACGGTCGCCACGATCCGGGGTGTTTAATGCTGTTCCACTGGGCTAACCTGCCTGCGAGCCCTTGCCCCCCATAGCCTTGCAAAAGAGGTGCCCATGACGCCCGAGGAAATCGCGAAACTGCCCTATCGCCGCAACGTCGGCGTGATGCTGGTCAACGCCGACGGGCACGCCTTTGTAGGGCAGCGCATCGACAGCGAAATCCCGGCCTGGCAGATGCCGCAAGGCGGGATCGACAAGGGCGAGGATGCGCGCGCCGCCGCTCTGCGCGAGTTGCAGGAGGAAACCGGCGTGCCGCCGGATCTGGTGACGGTCGAGGCGGAAACCGATGGCTGGATCGCCTATGACCTGCCGCATGACATCGTGCCGAAGATCTGGAAAGGCCGCTACAAGGGGCAGGAACAAAAGTGGTTTCTGCTGCGCTTTCACGGATCGGACGATCAGGTCCGGATCGACGCCGACGATCATCAGGAATTTTCCGAATGGCGCTGGTTGCCCGCGGATGAGGTGGTGGCTCAGATCGTGCCCTTCAAACGTCCGGTCTACGAACAGGTTGTCGCGGCCTTTGGAGAGCACCTGTGATGCGCTGGTTGACCCTCGCCGCCTGCCTGCTGGCAAGCCCCGCCCTTGCCCTGTCTTGCCTGCCGCCTGACCCGGTTCTGGATTTCAAGGCGGCCGAGGATTCACCGCTGCGGTGGGGCGTGGCGGTTGGCCGTCTCGATTTCAGCGAAGGCCGACTGCCAAAGGTCGACTGGGACAAACAGCAGGACGTGCCGCCACAGACCGACCTGCGCGCGCAGATGGTGGGCCACGCACTCGATGCCAGCGGCTTCAAGACCCCGTTTCAAGCCAATGTCACCCTGCGCGTGCTCTGCGCCGGACCGTGGTGCGCCCAACCCGAAAGCGGCGCGCGCTACCTTGCCTTCATCAAACATGAAGATGGCAAACGTGTCCTGCAGGCCGATCCCTGCGGCGCCTGGCTTTACGTCAACCCGACCCGCCAGATGCTGGACCGGGTGCACAGCTGCTATGCCGGTGGCCCCTGTGAGGAACGCCTCTTCCGACCCTGACCCCGACAATGTTTCTTTGGTTTTTTACAAATACCCTCGGGGGAGTCGTCACGCAGGTGACGACGGGGGCAGAGCCCCCTACCGCAGCCGGTTCAGCACCGCCAGAGAGGCGTAACCGTCCGGCACCAGCCCCAGTGAGCGTTGGTACTGCCGCACGGCCTCGATTGTCAGCGGCCCGATCTTGGCATCGATTCCTTCGGTGGAAAAGCCCGCGGCGGTCAGGCGTTTCTGCAATTCGATCCGTTCCTGATAGGTCAGCGCGCGGTCCTTGCGCGGCCATGTGCCCTTGATCGCACCTCCGCCCTTGATCCGGTCCGCCAGATGGCCAACCCCGATCACATAGGCATCCGCGGTGTTGTAGGTTTCGATCACCTCGAAATTGTCAAAGATCAGAAAGGCCGCCCCGGTGTGGCCCGCAGGCAGCAGGACAGAGGCGGGCGCGAAGTCCTTGATCGGTTTGCCGTCCAGCCCCAGCACGCCCTTGCGTGCCCAGGCAGAGGGCAGGCGCGTGATCTCGCGCTTGGCCTCCATGTAGTCAAAGCCTTCCGGGATCGTCACCTCGACGCCCCAGGGCACGCCGTTTTTCCAGCCGTTGGCCTTGAGGTAATTCGCCGTCGAGGCCAGCGCATCTGTCGGATCATCGCCCCAGATGTTGCGCTTGCCGTCGTCGTTGTAGTCCACCGCCAGCCGCTGAAACGATCCGGGCATGAACTGCGTGTGCCCCATCGCCCCGGCCCAAGACCCGCGCAGGTTCTTTTCGCTGGTGTGGCCGTCCTGCAGGATCTTCAGTGCGTGGATCAGCTCTCCTTCGAAAAACTCCGCCCGACGGGCGTCATAGGCAAGGCTGGCCATCGCTTCGATCACCGGAGTGCTGCCACGAAAGGTGCCATAGGCCGATTCCAGCCCCCAGATCGCCACCACGATTTCCTTTTGAACACCATATTCGGCTTCGATCTTTTCCAGAAGACTGCGGTGCTTCTTCAGCGCCGCCTTGCCGTTGCGGATGCGCGCGTCAGAGGCGGCGCTGTCGAGGTAATCCCACAGCGTCTTGGTGAATTCGGACTGGTTCCGGTCCCGTTCCACCACCTTGCGGTCGAATTTCACGCCTTCGAAGGCGCGGTCAAAGGTGGCGGCGCTGATCCCCTGTTCAATCGCGCGGGGGCGGAACTCCCGCGCCCATGTCTCAAATCCGGATTGCGTGCCGGTGATGCGGGCGGACAGTATTGCCTCGGCGGCGATATGGGCGGGGCGCAAGACGGGGCGGGTTGTGGCCCCGGAGGACCCAAGGACGGCATCAGCGGCGCTGACCGTGGCCGCGCGGCTGACGATTTCTGCCTCTGCCGACAGTTGGTCGTCCAGTTCACCGCGCGCTATCGGGCGCAACGACGTCTTGACCGCCTCGGCAAAGGCGGGGGACACCGTTAGGAGAAGGGCCAGTAGCCCGGTAATCGCACGCCGCATCATGGTTCCGATCCTGCTGCTCTTTTGTTTTGCATCAGCTTAACGCCTAATGTCGCACATGCCAAAGCCTCAGCGCGGCCCCGTGCAATTTCCCGCCGGCAGGATGACATTCAGATAGGTGCGCAGCAGCGGCACGCGGTCCGGGCGAAAACTGATACCGGTGCGGCTGAGTTCTGCCATCCGGTCCAGCCGGAAGGCGCGATAGTCCTGCCGCAACAGGCACCATGCCAAGAGGCAATGACTGCGGTCGAACAGCATGATCGACAGGGGCCGCACCTCGCGGCGGGTCGCCTTGCCGTCCTTGTCCGCATAGTCAAAGACCACCTGCACCTCGTCCCAACAGGCCTTGCGCAGGGCCTTGGCGTCGATTGCGGGGGCGGGGGGTGGGGAAAAACGATGTGCGGTCAGGACGGCGTGGCGCAGGCGATGTGCCTGGGCCTCGGGCAACCGCGCGCGCAGCTTTGCCAGCGCCGACTCCGCTGCATCGGCCAGCGCAGGGTCACCCACGGCGACCACCTCTCGGAGGCCAAGAAACAGCGATTCCAACTCGTCATCGTCAAAGCCCAATGGCGGCAGATGCGCGCTTTCGACCAGCGTATAGCCAAACCCGGCCTCGCCATCGATCACCGCGCCCAGACTGCGCAGGGTGTCGATGTCACGATACAGCGTTCGGGGCGAGACTCCGGTTTCCGCGGCCAGCCGCGCCGCCGTGACCGGCGACGGCAGGCGACGCAGGGCGGTCATCAATTGGAACAGGCGTGCGGTGCGGGACATGCTGACAGTTTCCTACAGGGTGCTGACGGAAATTGACAGCAAGGCCGCATAGGTTCGGGGCAACGATTTGACCCAAGAGGACAACATGCTGCGCCTGCTCACCTTCCCTTCGGGCTTTGATGAGCCCTCTTTATCGCCTTTCTGCGTCAAGGCCATGATCCTGCTCGATCTGGCCGGGCAGGCGTGGCAACCGGAATGGACACCGATGCCGCCTCGGGAAACCTATGGCAAGCTGCCCGCCCTGCGCACGCCGGACGGGCTGATCCCGGACAGCCATTTCATCCAGGACTGGCTGGTGGCGCAGGGGGCGGACCTGTTCCCCGGGCTGTCCGCGCGCGAGGTGGCGCTGGCCCATGCGGTGATGCGCATGGCCGAGGAAAACCTGCGTTTGGGTCTGCTGCATGACCGCTGGCTGCGGGACGATTGTTGGCCGCATCTGGAGCGGGTGGCCTTTGCCGGAATGCCCGCGCCCCTGCGGTTGATTGTGTCGGGGATGGTGCGTGGCGGCATTCGCAAGATGCTGAAAAAGCAGGGGATGGCCTCCTATTCCGAAGACCACCGCCTGCGCATCCTTGGCGCGGACCTTGATGCATTGGAAACGCTTTTGGGTAACAGCCCCTGGCTCTTCGGCGCAATGCCCACGGCGGCGGATGCTGCCGTGTTGCCGGTGGTGTCGATGCTGGAGAACCTGCCCTGCGACACGCCGTTGCGCCGCCGGGTCCGGGAGCGGAAAAACCTCATGGCCTATGTGGCACGCGGGCGGGCGCAGCTTTATCCCGCTGCGCCTACTTTGACCGCCGCTGCCGGGTGACCTTGCGCTTGGTCTTGGCGTCTTTCGCCTTGGCCTTGGCCAGTTTCCGTCGGGGAGAGGTGCCGGGCTTGCCTCGCCCGCGCCCTTGCCCCCGGGGGCCGCGGCCCCGGACGCTGGTGTATTCCTCTTCTTCCAGTTCCAGCAGCTCGAATGCGATGCCACCGGTCACCGGTGCGGCCTCGACCAGCTTGACCCGCGCGCGCATGCCCAGCCCGATGATCCGGCCCGTATCGGACCCCATCAGGGTCCCGGCGTCGCGGTCAAAGTGGAAATACTCGTTGCCCAGCGTCCCGATCGGCACCAGCCCATCGGCCCCGGTCTCATCCAGTTTGACGAAGATCCCGAACTTGGCAATCCCGGACACGCGCCCGCTGAATTCCGCCCCCAGCCGGTCCGAAAGATAGGACGCAAGGTAGCGGTCCGTGGTGTCGCGTTCGGCCATCATCGAGCGGCGTTCCGTGTCGCTGATGTGCTGCCCGGTGCGTTCCAGCGTCTCGATGTCCTGATGGCTGAGGCCATCATCGTCCCACTTGTGGGCCGAAATCAGCGCCCGATGCACGATCAGGTCCGAATAGCGCCGGATCGGCGAGGTGAAATGCGCGTAGTTCTGCAGCGCCAGCCCGAAGTGACCAAAGTTCTTGGGGCTGTAATAGGCCTGCGTCATCGACCGCAGGGTCGACAGGTTGATCAGTTCCGCCTCACCCGTGTTGGCCGCCTGATGCAAAAGCTGGTTCAGGTGCCGCGTTTTCAGCACCTGCCCCTTGGCAAGCGTCAGCCCGGCGGCCTCGGCTGTGTCACGCAGGCTCTCCAGCTTGTCCTCGGGCGGTTCCTCGTGCACGCGGAAAAGCAGCGGAGTGTCCTTGGCGTTCAGGGTCTCTGCGGCGGCGACATTGGCCAGCACCATGAACTCTTCGATCAGCTTGTGGGCATCCAGTCGGTCGGAAAAGTCGACAGAGGTGACCTTGCCGTCCTCATCCAGCTTGATCTTGCGTTCCGGCAGGTCAAGGTCCAGCGGTTGCCGCTGCTCGCGGGCTTCCTTCAGCGCGGCGTAGGCGGCGTAGAGCGGTTTCAGTACCGGTTCCAGCAGCGGTCCGCATTTGTCGTTGGGATTGCCGTCAATGGCCGCCTGCACCTCTGCATAATTCAACGAGGCGGGGGAGCGCATCAGCCCGCGATAGAACTTCTGGCCCAGCTTGTTGCCCGTCGCGTCGATACGCATCCGGACGGCGATACAGGCGCGCGGCACGCCTTCGTGCAGCGAACAGAGGTCGCCGGAGAGACGGTCGGGCAGCATCGGCACGACGCGGTCGGGGAAATAGGAAGAATTGCCGCGATTACGCGCCTCGCGGTCCAGCAGAGAGCCGGGGGCGACGTAATGGGCGACATCGGCGATGGCGACCCAGAGGACATGCCCGCCGGCGTTCTGCGGGTCCTCGTCAGGTTCGGCAAAAACGGCGTCGTCGTGGTCGCGCGCATCGGCGGGGTCGATGGTGATCAGGGGCATCTCGCGCAGATCGGTGCGGCCGGAGAGGCCCGCCGGTTTCATGCTGTCCGCCTCGGCCAGCACGTCTTCGGGGAAATCGTCGGGGATGCCGTGCTGATGGATCGCGATCAGGGATACGGCGCGCGGTGCGGTTGGGTCGCCCAGCCGCAGGGTGATGCGGGCCTTGGGCAGGCCCATGCGGCCACGGGCGGGGCCGGCCTGTTCGGCCTCGACCAGCTCTCCCTCCTGCGCGCCACCGGTGGCGTCGGGCGCGACGGTCCATTCCTTGTCCGAGCCCTTGTCGATGGGCAGGATCCGTCCGCCTTCGGACCCCTTGCGATAGATGCCCACGACCTTGCGGGGGCTGGCGCCGATGCGGCGGATCAGGCGGGCCTCGTAGTTGTGATCCTCTTCGTGCACGACCTGAAGCCGGGCAAGGATCCGGTCGCCTTCTCCCAGCGCGGGGTCGGAGGCGCGCGGCACAAAGAGGACGGTCGGCTCGACGCCTTCGCCGTGCCATTCAAGCGGGCGGGCAAAGAGATCGCCATTGGCGTCGGGCGCCTTGACCTGCAGGACGCTGACCGGCGGAAGGCGGTCCGGATCGCGGTAGGTTTTCTTGCGCTTCTCGAGATGGCCCTCGTCCTCAAGCTCGCGCAGGATGCGCTTGAGGTCGATCCGGTCAGCCCCCTTGATGCCAAAGGCCTTGGCGATGTCGCGTTTCGAGGTGAGGGTCGGGTTGGCGGAGATCCAGTCGAGGACCTCTGCCTTCGTGGGCAGCTTGCTCATGAAACTGAGGTAGCACGCGTATGTGGCGGCGTCATGTCGATTCCGCAGGCCTCCCAAAAGAGGTCTCCCCGCGCGGACAATCCACGGGGAAACGCGAAATCAATGGGTTACAGCGGAAAATCCACCAGTCCTCAGGATTTGCGCGTTTTTCTGCCTGCGCGCGACTGCGACGGTCGCTCAGGCGGTTGGACCGGATGCGGGCGGGGCGGGGTGTTCCCCTGTTGGCAGGGTCGAGGCCCAGTCGCGCGCGATGCAGGCGAGGATCATGGCCAGACACGGAGAGCAGAATATCAACAATCGGCCAATGTTGTTTCCGACCGCAGCAGCGATCCCGACGAACAGGATGATCCCGAAGGTCACGCAGCAGTCGATTGTCAGCCAGCGGTCGATGCGCGGCGCCCTGCGTGTGGCGAAGAAGAACAGGGCCGCCGCAAGGATGACGATGATGGCGAAGTTTTGCGTCAGGAACACCTGAAAGATGAAATCCTTGTCCGCAAGGGAGAAACCCGACAGCGCGTTGATCAAGGACTGCGGTGAGATCTGGTGGTCGTATGGATCGCTGGCGACCATCAGACGCAGCGCAATATTGACGCCAAGGCTGACCAAGGCGCAGGCCAGCACCGCCATGCGTGCTTTCGTTTGGTTCCGCGCTTGCCTGACCAGATCGACGGCGATGAGGGCAACAAAGATGATCGGGATAAGCTCGCGCTGCACCGCTGCGGCCAGCACGATCAGCCCCGTGACCAGATAGCGCCCGGATCTATAGGCCAGATAGGCGGCGGTAAACATCAACAGGGACAGCCCCTCTGTCAGGCCGGAAAAGGCGAAGAAGAGAATGCTGAAGTTGAACACCATCACTGCGGGTACAGCCCAGGAGACGAGATCGGGCTGGCGGATTTGACGTTGCAGGCAGGCGCCCAGCAAAGACGCGGTCAGGGCGACTGATACGTAGTTTACCGAAAGGGCGGAAAAGAAGACGCCGCGTTCATAGCCCTCGCCGGCTAAGGCGATTTCCGTGTCGTAGTCGGCTCCTGCTTCATACAGCAGGTGCACGAGCACCGCCTGAAGCTGGCGCAGGACCCACGGGGCGTCCGCCACGCTGAAATCAAGCGGGCGCAGGTACATCGCATGATAGTGGTCGTAGTCGTTGCCGCCGAAGTCCGGGACATGGAACTTGTAGGCCAGATAGAACAGGGGGAAGAAGGCGAAGAGATAGATCAGGCTGCGTGCGCCAAAGGAAATCATGTCTCTTGCCCTGTGTTGGCCCTAGTGAGTCGAAGCGCGCTTTTGCGGAATACTCGCGCGGCGCAGGTCGGCCACCGTGTCCACATCTGCAAGCCTGTCCACCAGTGCGATACGGCAGCCGGGGAGTGAGGCGCGGGTGTCCGCCAGCGCGTGTTCGGTGGACCAGCGCACGCCCTCGAACAATATACGGGGCACCTGTGCTGCGTTGCGCAGCCCGACCAGCCAAAAGCCACCGTCTTCGGCCGGGCCAAAGACCGCCTCTGCCGATCCCAGCGCGCGAAAGGCGCGCCAGATCGCGGGTCGCGTGATACCGGGAATATCGGCTCCGATCACGCAGACCGGTCCGGGCGGCGCGCGGCGCATGGCGCGCGCCATGCGGTCCCCCAGATCACCCTTGCCCTGCGGCAGGCGCGGCAGATCGGTGGGCCAGACCCGGCTGGTCAGCCCCTCGCGGTCCGGCGAAACGGCCAGCACAATCTGCCAGCGCGGATCCCGCAGCCGCCGCAACAGCCGCGTGCTTTGCTGACGGAACCACCCTGCGGCGGCCACGGTGCCGATATCGCGCGCCAGCCGGGTCTTGACCCGACCGGGGCGCGGTTCCTTGAGCATGACGATCAGCGTTCTGGCTGGGGGCACGGGGGCGCTCCGGCGAGGCCCCGGGTCAAGCCCGGGGCGGGGGTGTGAGGTCAGGCGAAGTAGTCCTGCAAGATCCGGGTGTAGATCGACTTGAGCTGGTGCACCTGCGCCACCTCGACCCGTTCATCGACGGCGTGCATCCGTTTGCCGACAAGGCCGAATTCGACAACCGGGCAGTGATTCTTCACAAAACGCGCGTCCGAGGTGCCGCCGGTGGTGGAAAGTTCGGGCGTGACGTTTGTCTCAAGCGCCACGGCCTTTGATACAAGATCCGAAAGCGATCCGGGCGGCGTCAGGAAACTTTCGCCGGAAATCTTGATTTGGATGTCGGTCGTGGTGCCGAACTGGGCGTCGACCTCTGCCGCCCCCCGTCGCAGCCAGTCGGAAATGGACGCGCCCGAATGCAGATCGTTGAAGCGGATGTTCACCGCGGCGCGGGTTTGCGCCGGGATCACGTTGGTTGCCGGGTTACCGGTGTCGATGGTCAGGACGGCCAGCGTGGACGGGTCGAAATGGTCCGACCCTTCGTCAAGGGTGTGGCTGGCCAGCCGGTCCATCAGCCGCGCCATGGCGGGCATCGGGTTGAGCGCGAGGTGGGGATAGGCGGAATGGCCCTGCACGCCGTTCATGGTGAACCAAGCCGTCATCGAGCCGCGCCGCCCGATTTTCATCATCTGGCCCATATGGTCGGGGCTGGTGGGTTCCCCGACAAGGCAATCGGTCATCTGTTCGCCGGTCTCGGCCATCCAGTCCAGCAGGGCGACCGTGCCGTCGGTCGCGTCGCCCTCTTCGTCGCCGGTGATGGTCAGGATCACGGCGCCTTCGGGGGGCGTGTCGCGCACGAAGTCGATAGCGGCGGCGGCAAAGGCGGCGACGCCGGATTTCATGTCGGTCGAGCCGCGCCCGTAGAGGAACCCATCGTCGATCTCTGCCCCGAAAGGATCATAGGTCCAGTCGTCGCGATTGCCGATGGGCACCACATCCGTATGGCCATTGAAACCGAAGCTGCGCGCGTGGCCCTTCTTCCCCCAGCGGGCAAAGAGATTGGATGTGCCGTTTCGGTCGACGCGCGTGCAGGTGAAACCGGCCGCTTCCAGTTCCCTTTGCAACAGGGTGAGCGCGCCACCTTCCTCGGGCGTGACCGAGGGGCAGCGGACAAGGCGGGCTGTCAGTTCGACCGGGTCGGTCATGGGCTGCGTCCTTTTTTTGGTGGCGTCCTGCGGGAGCGGTTGCGCCAAGAGGGCTACCGCGATGCGAGGCGCTTGGCAAACCGCTGGCTTGGCGGAGAGTCCGGCGGCATGTTACGACATGTCAAACCACAAGGCGAAGTGTATGAGTTGGATTGCGATTGCCGGCGAGGGCCAGAACTGGACCGAGCCGGAGCGGGTTGGACAGGGGCAGGCGGGCGCGTTGTTGCCCTGCGGCACCCTGTTGATCGAAACCGCGCTGGACGTGGCTGACCGTCCGCGCCGCTTGCTGACGCTGGAGCGCGATCTGCCGTGGCGCGGGAGACTGTCGCTGAGCTGGCTGCCGGGGGCGGCGCTGTCGCTGGAGGTGACTCAAGGAGCGCGCATGCTGAATGTCGTGCTCCCGCTATCGCTGGAAATGCGCGAGCACGTGCTGCGGGTGAGCTATGTATGGAACGCGCCGGGCAAGGTCGGGCGACTGGCGGTCGAGCGGACCGACGGCACGGTGCTGGCCTGGACCACAACAGAGGCTCCGCCGCCGATGGCCGTGTCGGACGCAAAGGCGCTTGGGCGGATGACTCCGGGTGACGGGATGATCGCGGCGCTTTCCGACAGGGTGGAGCCACTGGGTCCGGTGCCGACCCTATCGGCGCAGGTTCCGGTCGATACCCCCTTTGGCGCGCGGGCCGTGGGCGCGTTGAGCTGCGGCGATACCCTGCTGACGCGGGACGGGGCGGTGGTGCCGGTGTTGGCGCGGGTGACGCGGCGGGTGCCTGCCTTGGGCGGCTTTCGCCCGGTCCGGCTGTTTGCGCCCTATTTCGGATTGCAGAGCGACCTTGTGGTGGCGCCGGGGCAGGGGCTGGTGATTGGCGGGGCCGATGTGTCTTACCTGTTCGGCTGCGAGGCGGTTCTGGTGCAGGCCGCGAGCCTTGTGAACGGGGTGGCGGCGGCGCATGAGGACTGCGGGCCGTTGATTGACTGGCATCACATCCTGTTGCCTGGGCACGAGGCGCTCTGTGCCGCGGGGGCGGAACTGGAAAGCCTGTATGTGGGGCGGCTGCGACGCCGGCGCGATCTGTTGGCGCAGACCTTGCTGGCGGATGTGCCCGGTGGTCTGCTGCCCGAGCACGGCGGCACCAAGCTGAAGGTCCTGCGCCCCTATGAGGCGGTGGTGCTGGCCGAGGCGCGGGCGGCCTGAAGGGGCGGCGTGAACTCCACGCGAAGTTTGCGCCGGGAAGACGCGCGCAGAGTCAGTCGAAGAAGGGGCTGACCTGCGCCACGATCACGGCGTTTTCAGCCAGCGCCCGGTCCATCAGCGCGGCTTCCTCGGTGTCGATCTCGTGGCCCTGCGCCTCGCGTTCTTCGCGGGTGCCATAGCCCGTCACGTCCAGCGGCGACATATCGGCCTGTTTGAGGATGGCGACGGTTTCGCGCACGGCCTCGCCCTCGTCCACGCCGGAGGCGTAGCACATCAGCGCAGCACCGGTGGATTTCTCGGGCAGGCCGTCGCCGGATTTGCGCCCGACCTCGACCAGCAGCGTGTAGACCTGTTGCGGTTTCTTTCCGGCCATCGGTGCCATCCCCCGTGTTGCGGCGCGAGCGATGCGGTTTTGCGACCGGGCTGTCAAGCCTGTTGCGGATGCGCCACGGGCGGCGGGGTGGGGAAAACCGGGCTTGGCGCGAATCGGGGTTGGGGTCTAGGGAACGCCATCCAATGCAACTCGAGAGGAAAGGAGGGCCATCATGATCGACCATATGCCATTGGCCCTTCGCGGGCGCTGAAAGAGTAGATCCCGAGCGGGCCCGACACCGGGTCCGGAGTTTCGAGAGCGGCGCGCATCTGTGCCGAAAGTTTCATGGATACGTTTCTGACAGAGATGCTCACCCGCGCGGTGGGCAGCGATTTCTTTGCCGGCGGGCTGGCGTTGGGCGCATTTGGCGTGGCCATCGGGCTGATCCGCATGGTCTGGTTCATGGTGCGGGCGCAGGCGCGTCGGCACTGGGCGGTTTCGCTGACGGTGGACAACCGCTCGGCGGCGTACCGGCATCTCTACGTCTGGCTGGACCGCAAGGGCGCGTTGCGGCGCATCCGGCAGGTGCAGTCCGTCGGGTTGCGCGGTGGTGGCACGGATGAGATCTATGCCCCCGCCGAAGGGCGGCACTGGTTCCTCTGGGGCGGGCGTCTGTGTGCGTTTGAGCGCAGCCTGCGCGAAAAGACCCGTATTGACGGGGCCAATGGCGCCGCGCCGATGGAGGTGCTGACCGTCACCATGTTGTTCGGACGGACCGAAGTGCTGCGCGGCTGGATCGACGAGGGCGCAGAGATGTGTCGCGTCGACGAGGACCGCGCGCCGGAACTGCACGTCCTGAAAGGCGACTGGTGGGATTATGTCTGCGATCTGCCTCGGCGGGCGATGGAGACGATCCTCGCCGAGGACGACCGGCTGGACCGGCTGCTGGACGACATGCGCTGGTTCTACGCCAACGAGGACTGGTATCGGCAACGCGGTGTGCCTTGGCGGCGGGGCTACCTGCTGTTCGGCCCGCCGGGCACCGGCAAGTCCAGCGTGATCCGCGCGCTGGCCAGCGATCTGGGCAAGGACGTGGCCAGCATCAGCCTTTCGGGTCCGGGCCTGAGTGATGAGGACCTGCGCAGCGGGCTGGCCAGTGCGCCAAAGGGCGCGTTCCTTGTGCTGGAGGACATCGACGCGGGCTTTGCCGGGCGCGAAAACGGCGAGATCCGAAGCGGGGTCAGTTTTTCCGGTCTGCTCAATGCCATCGACGGCGTTGCGGCGCAGGAAGGGCGCGTTCTGGTGATGACCACCAACCACCCAGAACGGCTGGACCCGGCGCTGATCCGGCCCGGTCGGGCGGACCTGCATATCGAGCTTGGCCCGGTTCCGGCGCGGGTCGCGGCAGAGCTGTTCCTGCGGTTCTTCCCCGGGGAAGAGGCGCTTGCGGCGCAGTTCGCCACGGCGCTGGGCGCGCGCCGTGTTGCCCCTGCCGCGCTGCAGGGCTGGTTGTTGCAGCACGCGCAGGATGCGCGTGTGGCGGCCACGGCCACGGGGCTGTTGGACGCACCTGTCATGCCGGAAATCGTGGCCGCCGAGTGATATCGGCGGCCACGAGTGCGGCTTTTCCGGCAGCCTGTCCAAATGAAGTCCTTGAGGGGGCAACGGGTTATTGTTTCAAGCGGCCTGCATGTGCCAGAAGCACCTCGTCCGCTGCGCCATTGCAGCTCAGGAGACACCATGCCCCGTAGCCTGACTTTCATCCTATACCTCTGGACCCTGCTTCTGGGTCCAATTGCGGCTGCGGCCGATACGCTGGTCTTTGCCACCGTCGAACGTCCGCCCTTTGCGATGGAACGGGCAAGCGGTCACGACGGCTTCAGCGTGGCCCTGATGCAGCGTATCGCCAGAGAGATCGGCCACCAGGTCGTCTTCGAAAGCAGCCCGAATTTCGCGGACATGCTGGCGCGGGTGCAGAACAGCGAGGTCGACGGGGCCATCGCCAATATCTCGATCACCTCCGAACGCGAGAGCGTGCTGGATTTCTCCCTGCCGATCTTCGAAAGCGGCCTGCAGATCATGGTCAGTGGCGCAACCCGCACGACGATCTGGCAGCAGTTGCTGACGCCGGCAGTGGCGCTGTGGATTCTGCTGGCGGCGGCGATCCTGTTCTTTGGCGGCATGCTGATGTGGGTCTTTGAACGCCGCGCCCAGCCGTTTTTCGAAAGGCCCATGCGAGAGGCCATGTTCCCGTCCTTCTGGTGGGCGCTGAACCTTGTGGTGAACGGCGGCTTCGAGGAGCGTATGCCCCGGTCGCCCTTCGGGCGCGCGCTGGGGGTGGTGATGGTGATCGCCAGTCTGTTCTTCGTTTCGCTCTTCGTGGCCAAGATCACGGCGGCGATGACGGTCACGGCGCTGACGTCCTCCATCGCCACGATCGGAGATCTGGACCGGCGCAGGGTGGGCACAGTCGATGGCTCGACCGCGGCGCTGTTTCTGGACACGCGCGAGGTACGGCACACGGCCTATGCCGATTTCTCGGACATGATCGAAGCCTTTGAGGCGGGCGAGGTCGAGGCGCTGGTCTTTGACGGCCCGTTGCTGAAATACTACCTGCTGCGCAACCCGGGCAGCGACGCCTACCTGCTGGAACGGGTGTTCCGGTCCGAGGACTATGGCATCGCCTTACCGACAGACAGCCCGCTGCGGGAGCCGATCAACCAGGCGCTTTTGAAACTGCGGGAACGCGGCGCCTACGATGCCCTGGTGGACAGTTGGTTCGATGCCCGGTGATCCGGGGCAGGGTCAGGCGCCGTTCACCGCAAGGACAACCGCGCCGGCATAGATCAGGATGAGCAGCAGGCTTTCCACGCCGATTTGCGCCGGGCCATGGCGTTGGCGCAGGATCAGTCCGGCCAGCAGAACCGCGGTCATCATCTGTCCGGTGACAAGCCAGTTCAGATCCCCCATGCCCACCGCGTGATAGATGGACCCGTCGCGATAGGCACCGTCCGCGAAGACAAGAAACAGCGTGTCGAATGTGTTGCCGCCGATGATGCCACCGACGGCAAGCTGCAGCGCACCCCGGCGCGTGGCGGCCAGCGTTGTCACCAGTTCCGGCAGCGATGTGACAACCGCCGTGATCAAGGCGCCCACAAGGCTGGACCCGAGGCCAAACCGCCCGATGAGCGCGTCGCCCACCTGGCTGATGAGCCAGCCGCAAAGGCCCATGACCGCCACAAGCGCGGCAAAGGCCAGCGCCGGGCGTAGTGCCGAACGGTGCGGCGCGTTGGAGTCGTCGGGGGTGTCGACCCGCGTTTCCCGCGTCTGGACCGGCCGCCACATCGGGTTTTCGCGCAGGCGCGACGTCAGGACCACGCCGCCGAGGTAGGCAAGAACGATGAGCACGGACACCGGGTGAATGCCGAAGACGGTGAACTCTGGAGCTGACATCGCCGCCACCGGCAGGCAGAGCAGCAGGATCAGCAGAACCGACTGAAAGAGGTTGGCAGGATCCGCGGCGGCATGTTCGATATTGGCGGAGCGATAGGTGATGTCCGCCAGCGCAAGGAACAGGGTTTGCGCCGCGATGCCGCCGACTGCGTTGGAGAAGGCAAAGGAAGCGTCGCCCGCCGCCGCTGCGTTCACCGACACCACGGTGCCGGCCAGGGAGGTTGCCGCGCCCAGCACCAAGGCGCCGACAAGGGCCTCTCCAAGCCGGGTGCGGTCCGCGATGATATCCGCAAGCGTGGTAGCACGAACGGCAGCCGCCACCAGGATGCCGGCCCCGATCGCGAAGATGACCAGAAGCGGAAGAAGGGGCAATTGGGAAATCATGCTGCCGGGCGGGAAGAGCGTTCCATGGTCATGAGAAGCAAACCCGCCCGGCGCTATGCGGTTCCGTGATCAGTCGCGCAGCAGCTCGTTGATTCCGGTCTTGGAGCGGGTCCGCTCATCGACGCGTTTGACGATCACGGCGCAATAAAGGTTGATGCCGTTCTTGGAGGGCATCGAGCCTGCAACGACCACCGAGTAGGGCGGAACCTCACCGTACATCACTTCGCCGGTTTCGCGGTCGACGATCTTGGTCGACTGGCCGATGAAGACACCCATGCCAAGGACAGAGCCTTCGCGCACGATGCAGCCCTCGACCACTTCGGAGCGCGCGCCGATAAAGCAGTTGTCCTCGATAATTGTGGGGCCTGCCTGCATGGGTTCCAGCACGCCGCCGATGCCGACGCCGCCGGACAGGTGCACGCCCTTGCCGATCTGCGCGCAGGAGCCAACGGTGGCCCATGTGTCGACCATGGTGCCCTCATCGACATAGGCGCCGAGGTTCACAAAGGACGGCATCAGCACCACGCCGGGCGCGATGAAGGCCGATTTGCGGACGATACAGTTGGGCACGGCGCGGAAACCGCCGGCTTTCCATTCATTATCGCCCCAGCCCTTGAACTTGCTGTCGACCTTGTCCCACCAGTGGCTGCCCTGCGGGCCGCCGTCCTGCTGTTCCATGTCCTTGAGGCGGAAGCCCAGCAGCACCGCCTTCTTGGCCCACTGGTTGACGTGCCAGTCGCCATTGTCCTGACGTTCGGCCACGCGCAGCGCGCCGGAATCGAGCGCGTTCAGCGTGTCCTCGATGGCCTCGCGGGTTTCGCCACCGGTGCTGGGTGTGATTTCGGCGCGGTTTTCCCAGGCAGCCTCGATGGCCTGTTCAAGTTGTGCGTTGGACATCGGTCCCTCTCCCCTCGGAATGCAGTTCGAAGCCCTATAGCGGCACTGACCGGTGCCGACAATGGCCCGAAAAGCGGTGCTGACGATTGACAGAACGCCTGTGAACCGCATCCGTGCCGCCATGTAAGAAAGGAAATTGCGCTTTTCGAATACCCAAGGGTTTGGTGAGGCCTGACGGCGGGCCGGCGCAAGAGCATTCAGTCCTTGGACAAGTGGCCCCTGTCCCAGGTCAAGAACCGGCCGGAAAATCCCAATGCGTTGACTGCCTCGGACGCAGCACTGTTCGGGTTCAAGGGCTGGTTTCCCCTGAATGCGGACGAAGATGCGGCGTGAGATGACCTATAAATCCTGGCGCTGAAGGTCAGCCCAGCGGATCGGGCGCGATGTTGCCGCCGCAGATCAGAACGGCCACGCGCTCGTCCTTGTCCGGGGTATAGGCCCCGGAGCGCAGCGCCGCCAAGGCACAGGCCCCCGCCGGTTCCACGAGCAGACGGTGGCTTTGCCAGAGCGCGCGCTGCGCGTCGAGGATGGCGTCATCCGTGACAGTGACGGTTGGAATGGCCTGAGCCGCGGCGAGGTCAAAGCAGATCTGCCCGATCCGCCGCGCCCCCAGCGCATTCACCGCTACCCCGGAAACCGGGACATCCAGCGGCGCGCCATGGTCCAGCGCCTTGCCAAGTGCGTTGCAGGTTTCCGGTTCGACCGCAACGATCCTGCGCGCGCCCTGCGTCCAGGCCAGCGCGCCCGCGATCAGGCCGCCGCCGCCAACGGCGATCAGCACGGTGTCGGCCTGTAACCCCTGCGCGTCCCACTCTCGCAGGCAGGTGCCCTGTCCGGCCACGGTCAGCGGCGCGTCATAGGCATGGATCTGCATGGCGCTGCGTTCTTCTTCGTAGCGTTTGGCCATGTCCAGCGCGTCGGCGTATTCGCCCGGCACAACGGTCAGATTGGCCCCTGTGCGTTCGATCAGGGCGATCTTTGCGGGGCCTGCGATCTCGGGGACGAAAATCTGCGCGGGATGGCCCAGCCGATGGGCCGCATAGGCCACCGCAGCGCCATGATTGCCGCCCGAGGCCGCGACGACGCCGCCCTCTGGAACGTCGCTGGCGCACAGCGTGTTGAAGGCCCCGCGCGCCTTGAAGCTGCCGGTGTGCTGCAACTGTTCGAGTTTCAACTCGATGCGATGATCGCAGAGGACATCCGAGGTCATCACAGGGGTGACGACCGTGTGCCCGTCAATCCGACGGGCGGCTTCCTCGATCCCGGATTTCCAATCCATAGCTTATCCTTAACTGGCGCTTCGGACCGTCAGGCTATAGGTCTGGGGAAAGGCGAACAAGGAGCCGCGACATGAAAGACGACCGCCGGAGCCCGCTGCGCGATGCGAACCTGGACCGCAACACGGCGCAGCAGGTGCCACAGACCCCGCAGACCGAGTCCGCCAGCTATCGGCTGGCATTTGCGGATGTGGATTTCATGGGGCAGGAAGAACTGCGTCCGGTGCGTCTGCAACTGGAATTGCTGAAGTTCGAGATGCTGATGGACCAGCATCAGATCAACTCGACCGTCGTTCTGTTCGGCGGCGCGCGGATCCCTTCACCCGCAGAAAAGGACAAGGCGCGGACCAGGACCCTGGCCGACCTGTCGGAGTTCTACGAGGAAGCGCGCGAATTCGCCCGGCTGATGACCCGCAAGTCCATGCAAAGCGGCAACCGGGAATTCGTGGTCGTGACCGGCGGCGGCCCCGGCGTGATGGAGGCGGGCAACCGCGGCGCGCATGAAGAGGGCGGCGTTTCCGTGGGCCTGAACATCGTTCTGCCGCACGAACAGGCCCCGAACGCCTATGTGACGCCGGAGCTTGCCTTCAACTTTCACTACTTTGCCATCCGCAAGATGCACTTCCTGATGCGCGCGCGGGCGATCTGTGTCTTTCCCGGCGGCTTTGGCACGCTGGACGAATTGTTCGAGACGCTGACCCTGATCCAGACCGGGCGGATGCGGCGGGTGCCTGTCCTGCTGTTCGGGCGCGAATTCTGGGAGCGGATCGTCAACTGGGATGCGCTGGCCGATGCCGGCACCATCAGCGCCGAGGATCTGGACCTGTTCCGCTATGTCGAGACGGCGTCCGAGGCGGCGGAGATCGTCGAGAACTGGGGACCCACCGAGGCGCGCGACGCGATCCCGGATCGTTAGGATCAAGCGCGTCCTGCGCTGACGCCATCAGTTTTGCTGGGCTGCGTCGTCCAGTTCCGCGCGTTCCACCCAGCGCGAGATCACCGCGCGGGCGGCGCTTTCGTCAAAGCCCTCGATGGCCAGGCGCAGATCCTTGAGGGCGGTCGCCATCTCGAATTCCGAGAGAAAACTTTCCTGCGCGCGCAGGATCTTGGCGTGCGGGGTGGTCAGCATGTCCGAGGAAATCAACAGCTCTTCGTGCAGCTTTTCGCCCGGACGCAGACCGGTGATGGCGATCTCGATATCGCCGTCGGGGGTTTCGTCATCCTTGACCGAAAAACCTGCGCCTTCGATCATCTGGCGCGCCAGTTTGCGGATCGGCACCGGGTCGCCCATGTCCAGCACAAACACGTCGCCGCCCCGGGCAAAGGACCCGGCCAGCAGCACAAGGCGGGCCGCCTCTGAAATGGTCATGAAATAGCGGGTCACGTTGGGATCGGTCAGGGTGACCGGACCGCCGCGCAGGATCTGCTCTTCGAACAGCGGAATGACAGAGCCGGACGAGCCAAGCACATTGCCGAAGCGCACCATGGAATAGCGGGTGCCACCGGTGCGTGCAGCCAGATCCTGCACCACCAGTTCGGCCAGACGTTTGGACGCGCCCATGACATTGGTGGGGCGCACCGCCTTGTCGGTCGACACGAGGATGAACCGGTTGACGCCGGCGGCGCGGGACGCGTCGGCCAGCACCTTGGTGCCCAGCACGTTGTTGCGCAGGCCGCTCAGGACGTTCTTTTCCACCAGCGGCAGGTGTTTGTAGGCGGCGGCATGCAGCACCACGTCGATGTCATGCTCGAGCATGGTGTCGCGCATCAACCGCTCATCGAGGACAGAGCCCAGAACCGGCACGATGGTCATACCCTCGCCGATTTCACGCAGTTCCTTGTCGATATTGTAGAGCGCGAGTTCTGAATGATCGACCAGCACCAGGCAGTCGGGTTTGCAGGCGATCATCTGGCGGCACAGTTCGGCCCCAATGGACCCGCCCGCGCCGGAAATCAGGATGCGTCGCCCGGAATAGACGTGGCTGACGCCGGGCAATTCGCTTTCCAGACGGTTGCGGCCCAGCAGGTCATGGATCGAAACCGGCGTGACCTGCTTTCGCATGTCGCCGGATTCGCCGACCAGCGTGGCGAAGGAGGGCAGGGCATGGACTTCGCACCCGATATTGCGCAGGCGGTGGGCGATGCGCGCCAGCGCGGGCTGGCTGATCGAGGGCATGGCCAGAACGACGCGGTCGATCTTCTTGTCCACCACCAGCTTTTTCAGGCTGGCCGGGCCGTGAACCTTCAGGCCAGAGATCATCAGGCTTTGCAGGGTTGCATTGTCGTCGACAAAGGCGATCGGCAGGATCGAATCGTCATGGCGCAGGGCCGCGACAAGTTGCTGGCCGGTCTGGCCGGCGCCATAGATCAGCACCCGCTTGCGGGCCTCGCCATGGCGATAGATGTGCAGGGTGACGTTGCGCAGCACGATGCGCCATCCCGCCGACATCACCAGCAGCAGCAGCGAGAAGATCACGAAGGTGCCCAGCGGCAGGCCGATCCCCATGACCGCGCTCAGGGCAAGACCGGTGAGGCCCAGCACGACGGAATAGGCGGCGGTCCGGATGACGCCGCGCATTTCATAGGCATTCAGCGTGATTCGTGTCAGGCCAAGCCACCAGCCGATCACGATGGCAAAGGCCGACAGCGCCAGAACCAACGGCATCACATCGCCAAGGGTTGTCCGATCCGAAGTGGCGGTGGCGGCAAGGGCCAGTGCGGCAAACATGGCGAAGGGGACAACTACGGCGTCCATCAAGATGAACAGCGCTTGTTTCTGCGCTCGGGAGAGTGCCGTAACGGCCTCGTAGAACATTCTGCTTGCCCTTCGCAGATCGTGACCGGATTCAGTGTCCGGAAGTTTTTTCCGCCCCTGTGGCGATCTTGACCGGCAAAAACCGGCCAATGTCCCCCGCCACTAATTTATCTCATAGGTTGCAGTACGTGACCTAGGCAAGCTGCTTATTTCTGCAGGCGCAAGTTCCGGCGGAAAGCCACCGGTCCCCGTTGCCAATTTATCATGCAGGTTTTGCCCGATGAAGGCGCGATTGACCGATTCCCGGGCGCCTTGCGTCTGAAAGGGGGCTTTCAGTCATGCTGCGCCTGCGATATGCACCGCGCCAGTTCATGCCGGTGCGTCTGTCAAGCCGGGAGTGGGCAAAACTCAAAGGAGGGCCGGATGGGCTACCGTATTGTCGTCGCGGGCGCCACGGGCAACGTGGGCCGTGAAATGCTGAACATTCTCGACGAACGGGGTTTCCCCGTGGACGAGATCGCCGTGCTTGCTTCGCGAAAATCGCTTGGCACAGAGGTGAGCTTTGGCGACAGGACCCTCAAGACCAAGGATCTGGCCACCTTCGATTTTACTGGCTGGGACATTGCGCTGTTCGCCATCGGCTCGGACGCGACCCGGGAATACGCGCCGAAGGCGGCCAGCCAGGGATGCGTGGTGATCGATAACTCTTCGCTGTATCGCTATGATCCGGATGTGCCGCTGGTGGTGCCCGAGGTGAATGCCGATGCGGTCATGGGCTATACCAAGAAGAACATCATCGCGAACCCCAACTGCTCGACCGCGCAGATGGTGGTGGCGCTGAAGCCGCTGCATGACCGCGCAAGGATCAAGCGCGTTGTTGTGTCGACCTATCAGTCTGTCTCCGGCTCCGGCAAGGAGGCCATCGACGAGCTCTGGGACCAGACCAAGGCGCATTACAATCCGACCGACAATTACCAGCGCAAGGTCTACCCGAAGGACATCGCCTTCAACGTCATTCCGCACATTGACGTTTTCATGGAAGACGGATCCACCAAGGAAGAGTGGAAGATGGCCGCAGAGACCAAGAAGATAGTCGACCCCAAGATCAAGGTCACGGCCACCTGTGTGCGGGTGCCGGTCTTTGTCGGCCACGCGGAAGCGATCAATATCGAGTTCGAGGAGTTCCTCGACGAGGACGAGGCGCGGGACATCCTGCGCGAGGCCCCGGGGATCATGGTGATCGACAAGCGCGAGGACGGCGGCTACGTCACGCCCAAGGAATGCGTCGGCGATTTCGCCACGTTCATCAGTCGCATCCGTCAGGACTCGACCATTGATAACGGTCTGAACCTGTGGTGTGTCTCGGACAACCTGCGCAAGGGTGCTGCGCTGAACGCAGTGCAGATTGCCGAGGTTCTGGGCCAGAAAGCGCTTAAAAAGGGTTAACCCTTTTTGCCGCACGGCCTTGGGGCTATGGAATCACATCAAACCCGCGCTTTCGAGCGCGGGTTTTTTGAATCGGGTTTCGCGTTGTCGCGCAAACAGGCGGCTGTCTTGGTATTGTTTCTGCGGGTTCGACAGTCACTCAACCATGGCCTGCAAAACAACGACCGGATTGCTTAGGATTTGCGTCAAACGCTGTTTTGGTCGATAGTGGTCAGACCGGGCACCATCGCGCCTGGTCATTGAAAATGCGTTATTTTTGAAAAGGGAGGCGGCAACATTTCCCGCGAAACGTAAACAGTCCGCACGACTGGTTAAGGCTTCGTTACCGAAATGCAACACACCCTGGCAAGGTCACCTTTGGGTGCCCAACTTCCGCCGCATTCCCGTGCCAGCCTGATCGCACAGGCAAGGAGACTGAGATGCTTCATTCTGTACTATCGCAGGCCAATTGGCCGCATGCCCCCCGAACCAACGGCCTGCCGAGACCGCTCGACAGCGAGGCACTGTCGCTGCTCAGGCTGTTTCTGACACCGGTGCTGGAACGGGCGCGAAACTGGTACGAGTTGTCCGACCAACTGCGCGCCAAGGGCTTTACCCTGACATTTCGGCAGGGCCGCTTTGTGATCCTCAATGAGTTGGGAGAGGCGATCTGTACCGGGCGCGATCTGGGCGTTCCCCTGTCCCGACTGGCCGAGCGGCTGGGCCGCCCCCGCGTCTGCGCCAACCGGACCGGTGAGGCTGGCGAATTGTCCCTGAAAGCCGGTCAGCCAGACCAGCAGGTCACAGGAGCTTAAGACCGGTCCGCGCATGTGAACCAACCAGTCTGTATTTTACACGTTGCCGACGTGGCGTTCGACCACGTCTAAGACTTGTTCAAGCTGAACGACGCAAGGCACCTGAATAAATCTCGTGTCGCCGCCGCGAACAAGATCCAATTCACCTGTAAATGTCTGCAGCGCAAACGATCAGACCGCCGAGAATTTCCCGGTCTTGCCATCCAGATGATGCAACCCGCCCTCTCCGATATCGACCCACAGGCCGTGCAGGCTGAGTGATCCGGCCTCAACAGCCTCACGCACGAAGGGGAAGGTCATCACGTTGCGCAGCGATACCGAGACGGACTCCTTTTCCAGCGCATGGGGCATGTCGGGACTGTCTTTCACCGCCTCGTAGCCCGGGCGCAGGATGTCCATCCAGCGCCCGACGAAAGAGGCGGTTTCCTCCAGCTCTGGCGCGCGGCCTTCGCACATGTCCAGGCAGCCTTGCACGCCGCCGCAGTTGGAATGGCCAAGGACGATCACATGCGCCACCTTCAGAGCGGTCACGGCGTATTCGACCGCTGCCGAAGTGCCGTGATGCTGCCCGTCCGGTTCGTAGATCGGGACGAGGTTGGCGATGTTCCGGTGGATAAAGAATTCCCCCTGATCCGCGCCGAAGATCGACGTCACATGCACCCGGCTGTCGCAACATGAGATCACCATGGCGCGCGGGCGCTGGCCTTCGTTCGCCAGGCGGCGATACCAGGCGCTGTTCTCCGAGTAGGTCGTGGCTTTCCAGCCATGGTAACGGGTCACCAGGTAGCTGGGCAGGGGGCGGGCAAATTCCATCAAGGCCTCCGGGCTTCGGTACGTCTCGCTCCAACTACGATGAATTCAGATGAAATTCGAGCGAAATCCCTCTTCCGGAATAACCTTTTGGGAACGCCTGAAAGTCCATGTTGGCCGCGCCGTGGGGGCAATGAATGGGGTGAGATGTGAATGAGGTGACGTACCTTGCACCGGCAGAGCGACCGGGAATGGACCCGACGCAGATCGAGACGTTGTGCAAGGATCTTGGGCCGCATGCCGCAGAGGATGTGGTGTGCCGCGCGATGGAGGAACTGGCGCAGCGGATGTGCCTGTTGCAGCAGCAGGCGCTGTCCGGCCCACGAGAGGATATGTACAAGGGGCTGCGCGCCCTGGCGGCAATTGCCGACCAGGTGGGCATGTGTTCCCTGACAAAGGTGGCCTATGACGTGATGGATTGCATCGAACTGGGCGATCGGGTGGCAGAGGCGGCGACACTGGCCCGCCTGGCGCGGATCGGTGAACGGTCCCTGACGGCAATGTGGGATCTGAACGAGTTCTCGGTCTAGGCATCGCCACCGGGGGTCGGGAAATCCGCTTGCGGCGGGCGGCGCAGGCAATACGGTGAGGGCGCACAGCCAGAGGAACCGATATGCCCGCCCGTTTCGCCACACCTGATACCCCGTCCCTGCCGCTTTATGCGATCGAAACCGGCGGGCTGGACGCCTGGTTGGAAACCCAACCCGAGAGCCTGCGGCGGTGGGTGACCTCCAGTGGCTTTACCGGGGCTCTGGGCACCGCACTGATGTTGCCGGGGGCGGATGGCGCGTTTGCCGGGGCGCTGGCCGGATATGGCAGTGCGACACAGCGCGCGCGGCAGCGGTTTCCCTTGGCGGGCGCCTTGCCGGGATTGGCGCCAGGGTCATACCGGCTGGCCACGGACTTGCCGCCCGAGGCCGCCGCGCAAGAGGCGCTGGGCTGGCTGCTGTCAGGCTACCAGTTCACACGGTATCGCGAGGCGAGCGCGCCAGATAAATCCCTTGTCGCGCCCAGGGGCGTCGATGCCGCGCGGATCGAGAAACTGGCCGAGGCAGAGGGGCTGACCCGCGATCTGGTCAATACGCCAGCTGCGGACATGGGACCTGACCAACTGGAGGAGGCCACACGCGCCCTGGCCGCGCGTTTCGACGCCTCGATCAAGGTGACAGCAGGTGACGACCTGCTTTCGCAGAACTTTCCGATGATCCATGCGGTGGGCCGCGCGGCGGAACAGGCCCCGCGCCTGATCGACATGCGCTGGGGGGCGACCGGGCCGACCCTGACGCTGGTGGGCAAGGGTGTCTGTTTCGACACCGGGGGCCTGAACCTGAAACCGGGGGCCTCCATGGGCCTGATGAAAAAGGACATGGGGGGGGCGGCCAACACGCTGGGCCTTGCGCAGATGATCATGGCGCTGAACCTGCCGGTGCAATTGCGCCTGCTGATCCCGGCGGTGGAAAACAGCGTGGCGGGCAACAGTTTCCGGCCCGGCGACATCCTGACCTCACGCAAAGGGCTGACGGTGGAGATCAACAACACCGATGCCGAGGGGCGGCTGGTGCTGGCTGACGCGCTGGCCTTGGCGGATGAGGAGGCGCCCGACCTGATGATCTCGATGGCGACATTGACCGGCGCGGCGCGGGTGGCCGTCGGGCCGGATCTGGCGCCGTTCTACACCGATGCCGAGGACTTTGCCGCCGCCTTGATGCAGGCCGCACCCGGGGCCGCCGATCCGGTCTGGCGGATGCCCTTCCATGCGCCCTACGAGGCGATGATCGAACCGGGAATCGCCGATCTGGACAATGCGCCCTCGGGCGGGTTTGCCGGGTCGATCACCGCGGCGTTGTTCCTGCGCCGTTTCACCGGGCAGGCGGCGCGTTATGCGCATTTTGACATCTATTCCTGGCAGCCCAAGCCAGAGCCGGGCCGGTCCAAAGGCGGGTTGATGCAGGGACCGCGCGCCATTTTGGGGGCTTTGCCGCAGGTGTTGAACCTGTGACCGACCGCCGCCTGATGCCCTTCAACGGCCGAGTTGCCCACAGCGCGCTGCGGGGGCAGGTCGCGGCAGAGGCTTTTGTCGACGGCGACTCGCAGAGGATCGCGGTGCCTCTGGCGGATCTGCTGACCGCGCCCGACGGCAACCGGGACCGGCAGTTGTTGCGGGGCGCGGCGTTTCGGGTGCTGGACCTGCAGGACGGCTGGGCTTTCGGCTTTGCCGAAAAGGATGGTTACGTCGGTTGGGTCGAGGCCATGCAACTGATCGGGATGCCGCGTGAAACGGAAACGCACCGTGTGTCCGCGGGACAGAGCTACGGCAAGTCGTCGCCCGGGCTCAAGCGGATGGGCCAGGTCACGCCGCTGTCTCTGGGCGCTCGGATTGCAGTTGTGGAAGAGGTGGAGGAATGGGCGCGGGTGGCGTGGACGCACGGGCTGATCCCAAGGGACATCTACGTGCCGCGCCAGCATCTTGCCCCGATCGGCACGCCCGAAACCGATCCTGTGGCGGTGGCCGCGCGTCTGTTGGGCGCGCCTTATCTCTGGGGCGGCAACAGCGCCTTCGGCATCGATTGTTCCGGTCTCGTACAGATCGCCCTGCATGCCTGCGGGCAGGCCTGTCCCGGCGATAGCGACATGCAAGAAAGTATGGGGACCGAACTGCCCGAGGGGACACCGCCGCAGCGCGGCGACCTGATGTTCTGGAAGGGCCACGTGGCCTGGGTCGCTGGCCCGCAGACCCTGCTGCACGCCAATGCCTTTCACATGGCCGTCGCGTATGAACCCATCGCCGACGCGCGTGCCCGGATCGAAAGTCAGGGCGATGGGCTTGTCACCCGGCACGCACGGCTGTCTTCTTCTGTCTGAAAATATCCCGGGGAGCGCGAGGGGCCGGCCCCGGGCACCCGCAACACCAGGAGGCCGCCTTGTCCGACCCGTTCTTTCACCCCGTCTCCGGATTTGACCTGCCGCGTTTTGCCGGGGTGCCGACCTTCATGCGCCTGCCGCATGTGACACCGGATCATCCCCGGTTCGTTGATGTCCAGATCGGGCTTGTGGGCGTTCCCTGGGACAGCGGCACCACCAACCGCCCCGGCCCGCGCCACGGACCGCGCCAGTTGCGCGATGCGTCGACCATGATCCGCGCGCAACATGGCGTCACCGGCCTGCGCCCCTTCGAGTTGGCCAATTGCGCCGACCTTGGGGACGTGGGGCCGAACCCGGCGGATATTCCCGACAGCTTGGCGCGCATCACGGCGTTCTACAGCCAACTGGTTGCGGCCGGCATCCGCCCGATGACGGCGGGCGGCGACCACCTGACCTCGTTGCCCGTCCTGCGGGCGCTGGCCAAGGACGGACCACTGGGCATGGTGCACTTCGACAGCCACACCGATCTGTTTCACAGCTATTTCGGCGGCACGATGTATACCCATGGCACGCCGTTCCGCCGGGCCGTCGAGGAGGGGCTGTTGGACCCGAAGCGGGTGATCCAGATCGGCATTCGCGGCACCATGTATGACGCGGAAGATCGTGATTTCGCCGAAAGCGTCGGCATCCGGATCGTGCCGATCGAGGAGTTTTTCGCGCGCGGCGTCGCAGATGTGATGCAAGAGGCGCGCGAGGTCGTCGGCGTGGCGCCGACCTATGTCTCCTATGACATCGACTTTGTGGATCCGGCCTTTGCGCCCGGCACCGGCACGCCCGAGGTCGGCGGCCCGAACAGTTTCGAGGCCCTGCAGGTGGTGCGCGAATTGGCCGGTCTGAACATCGTCGGGGCCGATCTGGTCGAGGTGTCGCCGCCCTTTGACGTCGGCGGCGGCACGGCTTTTCTGGGTGTGTCGATCATGTTCGAAGTGCTGTGCGCCATGCTGTCCCGCGGCTGAAACGCCGCCCGCGTGCCGCACAAGTCACACCCCACCCGCCCACCCGTGCGCCTTGCACGGCCCGCGGGCGGTGCTTCACTCGACCGGGCGGATCAGCTTGCGTTCCAGCACGCGCAGCACGGTCTTCAGATCATGGCCGCGTTTGAGCGTCTGCCCGTCCATGCCCACGATGGTGTATTCCCCCTGCTTGCTGCGCAGCTTGGGCCGTTTTTCGATCCGGTACAGGGGGTGTTCCGCAGTGCGCCGGAAGACGGAAAACACCGCGACCTCCCGCAGCGAGGAGATGCCGTAGTCGCGCCATTCGCCAGCGGCCACCATGCGTCCGTATAGGGAGAGGATCACGTTAAGCTCGGCGCGCTGAAAGGCGACAACCTCTTGTGCGGTTCCCCGTCCGGGGAAAGGGGTCAAGCTGTTCATGCGTCAGAGTTGCGCCCTTCGGGCAATAAATCAAGGGTCTGATCAACGCGCAAAATAACTTGACCGCACGGTCGGTTTTGGGCAGTGTCCGGCGCAACAGGGGAGGAGCGCGATGACACCGCAGGAACGCGCGGAACGTTCGGCGCAGGCCATGTGGGCCGGGGATGCCGCCAGTCAGGCGATGGGCATGAGGATCGAACAGATCGCGCCCGGTCTTGCCGTCCTGTCGATGGAGGTGCAGGCACATCATCTGAACGGTCACAGGATCTGTCACGGCGGGCATATCTTCACGCTGGCCGACAGCGCCTTTGCCTTTGCCTGCAATACATACAACCAGCTGACCGTCGCGCAGGAAAACCAGATCACCTTTCTGGCGCCTGGACAGTTGGGCGAACGGCTGACCGCCACCGCGCAAGAGCAGGCCCGCGCCGGGCGTTCCGGAGTCTATGACGTTACGGTGACCGGCGGCGATGGCCGCAAGGTGGCGCTGATGCGGGGCCTGTCGCGGACCGTCAAGGGGCAGCACTTCGCCGAAGACATACAAGATATTCAAACGCGCGCCTGACGCGCCAGATGACTCCGGAGGAGACCGATGGAAGACCTTACCCCGTCCAAGGACAGCCTCGACCCGATCGAGATCGCCTCGCGCGATGAAATCGCCGCCTTACAACTGGAGCGGATGAAATGGTCGCTGCGCCACGTCTATGACAACGTGCCGCATTATCGTCAGAGCTTTGACGCCGCCGGGGTGCACCCCGATGACCTAACCTCGCTGGCGGATCTGGCGAAATTTCCCTTCACGGTGAAATCGGATCTGCGCGCGACCTACCCCTTTGGCATGTTTGCCGTTCCGCGTGAGAAACTGCGGCGCATCCATGCCTCGTCTGGGACGACCGGACAGCCGACGGTGGTGGGTTACACCGAACGTGATCTGGACACATGGGGCACGGTGGTGGCGCGGTCGCTGCGGGCCAGCGGGCTGAAGCCGGGGGACATCCTGCACAATGCCTATGGATACGGATTGTTCACCGGGGGTCTGGGCATTCATCTGGGCGCGGACAAGCTGGGGCTTGCGACGGTGCCGATTTCGGGGGGGATGACACAGCGGCAGGTGCGGCTGATCGAGGATTTCGGGGCGACCGGGATCACGGTCACGCCCTCTTATGCGCTGTCGATCATCGACGAATACGTGGCCCAAGGGCGCGACCCGCGCAAATCGCCGCTGAAGGTGGGGATATTCGGCGCCGAGCCCTGGACCAATGCCATGCGAGTCGAGATCGAAGAGGCCTTTGACATGCATGCGGTCGATATCTACGGCCTTAGCGAAGTGATGGGGCCCGGCGTGGCCAATGAGTGCGTCGAGACCAAGGACGGGCTCCACATCTGGGAGGATCACTTCTACCCCGAGATCATCGACCCGGAGACGGGCGAGGTGCTGCCGGACGGCGAGTTGGGCGAGCTGGTCTTTACCTCGCTGACCAAGGAGGCCTTTCCGATCATCCGCTACCGGACGCGGGACCTGACGCGGCTCTTGCCGGGGACGGCGCGATCAATGCGGCGTATGGAAAAGGTGACGGGGCGCAGCGATGACATGATCATCCTGCGCGGCGTCAACGTCTTTCCGACCCAGATCGAGGAACAGTTGATGACCGTGCAGGCGCTGGCGCCGCATTTCCAGCTGGAATTGAACCGCGTCGGCCACAAGGACGAGATGCGGGTCACTGTGGAGTGTCTGCCCGAGCATGCCGGGGCCTCGGAGTCCGCGGCGCGCGAGTTGGCCGCAAAGGTCAAGCAGGTGGTCGGCGTGACGGTCCGGGTCGAGGTTTCGGCCCCCGGCGGCGTGGCACGCAGTCAGGGCAAAGCGGTCAGGATCGTGGACAACCGGCCCAAGGTCTGAAGCTTTCGGAGGGACAAATTGCGCGGGTGTCCAAGGGTGGACCCCTGTGCGGCTCAATGAATTCCAAAGCTTCCTGAGACGGTGCTACCTCGGGTCAGGAATTGGCGTGATTGGATGCGGGCATCCGCTCAATCCGTCAGGTCACGGGGGACAATGAAACCCACCACGGTCCCGGTGTTTCGCGCGACCTCGTTCCAGTTTGTGACGTCGAACCGGGCAACCAGTGTGGCGCAGGTGGGATAGGCGTCAAAGCGCGGGTGCGCCGGGGGCAATTTGACCAGCATTCGCGCCAGCAGGCCGATGCCCGGATTGTGCCCCAGCATCATGACGCTGTCGCCCTGCGCGGTTTGCAGGATAGCCAGCATTTCCGAGGCCTCGGCCAGATACAGCCCCTTGTCAAATCGCACCGGCCCGTCGCATTGGAGCAGGTCCAGCGTTTCGTGCGTGCGGGTGGCGGTGGAGCAGAGCACTTCGTCCGGCAGGTGACCCTCTTTGCGCAGCCAAATGCCGACGGCCCCGGCGGCGTGGCGACCGCGCTGGTTCAGCGGGCGGTCATGGTCCGGCAGGCTGTGGCTCCAGTCTGATTTCGCGTGGCGGACGAGGACGAGATGTTTCATGAGAAAGCCGCTCCTAGAAAAGCCCGCATGTGAAAAGCGGATTGCTCGGGACGGCGGGAAAACTCCACCGCCACCGGACAGGCGCGGCGGGCGAGGCATCCGCCGGTGCGGCAGGTCTCTCCGGCGGGCGTTGCGACATGCGCCTTGCAGCGCGCCACGTCATAGGCCCGACCGGGCGCCAGCGCGCCGACCGGGCAGGCGGATTCGCAGGGCCGGGCGCAGCTGTCACAGGGGCGTGGCGCGGGCGGCGGCAGGTCAAGATGCGCAGGCAGGGCGACGGCGGCGCGATAGCTGATGAACAGGCCCGCCTGCGCCTGCACCAACATGCCAAGGGGCGAGGACCACGCGCGGCCAGAGGCCAGCGCCCAAGGCAGGAATGGGGAGTAGGGCGGGCCGTCCGAGGGAAAAATCGCGCTGCCGCCCCACTCCCCGGTCAGCGCGGTCACAACCCGTTTTGACCAGCGATCCAGTGGATCGGGCGCGCCGTCCGTATATTCGGCGCTACTGGTGAACAAAGGCCAGAAGCCCGGCTCATTCGGGCCGAGCAAGAGCAGTGTCCCGGTGCCGTCCGGAACGGGGTCATCCGGGCCCGGATGCAGAGCTCCGCGCAGGCGCAGACCGGCCTTCGCCGCATCCCTATCCGCCGTTGCGAGACTGTCCGGCGTCATGCGCCGCGGGGTGCCAGATCAGCCGATCGGATCATCGAGCCGGAGCCATGTTCCGTGAACAGTTCCAACAGGCAGGCATTGCGCACCCGTCCGTCGATGATGACCACCGCGCGCACGCCTTCTTCGATTGCTTTCAAAGCGGTTTCGGTCTTGGGGATCATGCCGCCCGCGATCACGCCTTCGGAGGTCAGCTTGCGCACGTCGTCCGGCGTCAGTTCGGTCATGACGTCACCGTCCGGCCCCTTGACTCCTTGCACATCGGTCAAGAGCAGCAGGCGGTCGGCCTTGAGTGCGCCGGCGATGGCGCCGGCGGCGGTGTCGCCGTTGACGTTGTAGGTCTCGGTGACCTGGGTCCCGGTGGCGACGGGGGCCACGACCGGAATGATGCCGGCGGAAAACAGGTCGCGCAGCACCTGCACGTTCATTTCGATCGGCCGCCCGACAAAGCCCAGTTCGGGGTCGTCCGCTTCGCAGACCATCAGGTCATCGTCTTTGCCTGAAAGGCCGACGGCGCGGCCGCCTTCGTCCATGATGGCCTGCACGATGCGCTTGTTGACGAGGCCGGTCAGGACCATTTCGACCACCTCGACCGTTGCCTGATCGGTGACACGCTTGCCGCGGACGAATTCGCTCTGGATGTTCAGCCGTTTGAGCATCTCGTTGATCATCGGGCCGCCGCCATGCACGACGACGGGGTTCACTCCGACCTGACGCATCAGAACGATGTCGCGGGCGAAGGCGGCCATTTCCTCGTCGTCGCCCATGGCGTTGCCGCCGAATTTGACCACCACGATGGCGCCGGTGTAGCGCTGCATGTAGGGCAGGGCCTCGGAGAGCGTCCGGGCGGTGGCGATCCAGTCTCTGTTCATGTTCTGTCGTCTCATCGCGATCATCCAGGTCAGGGCGTGGTCCACAATGCCCCGGCTGGGCGGTGATTGCCAGAGGGGCCGGTGGCCAAGGCTCTTCGAAGAGCCTTGGGGAACGCGTTTTCAAACGCGTTCTGAAAGCGCCTTGCAAGGCGCTTGATCCAAGCCGCTTCGAAGCGGCTTGTCCGCGCAAGGGGCGCTAGTCAGGCCAGAGAGGCGATGATGGCGCGCAGCGTCGCGAGCCCGTCGCCCTTTTCGCTGCTGGTGATGACCAGTTCGGGGTAGGCCGCCACATGTTTTGACAGCTTTTCGCGGACCTGTGTCAGGATCCTGTCCTGATCCGCCGTCTTGACCTTGTCCGCCTTGGTCATCACGACCTGAAAGGTGACAGCAGAGCGGTCGAGCAGGGTCATGATCTCATCGTCCACGGCCTTGATGCCATGGCGAAAGTCGACCAGTACAAAGGCGCGGCGCAGTCCGGCGCGACCGGAGAGGTATGATTTCAGCAGGCTCTGCCAGCGTGCGACCACGTCGACCGGCGCATTGGCAAAACCATAGCCGGGCAGGTCGACGAGGTAGTGATCCGCGCCCAGCGTAAAATAGTTGATCTCCTGCGTGCGGCCCGGTGTGTTGGAGGCCCGCGCGATCCCTTTGCGCCCGGTCAGCGCGTTGATCAGGCTGGATTTCCCGACATTCGAACGCCCGGCGAAACAGACCTCGGCCCGGTCATCCGGCGGCAGGCCCGACATCGCGACAACGCCTTTGAGAAAGTCGACCTCACCGGCAAACAGCTTGCGGGCGGCTTCGCGTTCCGCCTCCTCGGGGTCATCGGCAAGCGGGAAGGGCAGTTGCATCAGATATCCTCCACGCGGTCACCAAGGGCGACGCGCCCGCCGCGCACGACTTCGGCCCGAACCGAGAAATCGCGGTGGCCCCAATTGTCGAGCGCGCCCAGCACGTCATGGTCACGCTTGCCGGACTCGGGATTGTTATGTGTGGCCAGGCAGCGGTCGGTGCGTTCGCGCGGGATCAGCACGGCTTCGCCGATGCGGATCTCCCTGTCGATCCAGTCGAATTCCTCCCATGGTGCGCCACCGTCGAACCAGAGGTTGCCACGCCAGCGATGGATCGACAGCGCATGGCCAAGCCGCTGCTCGACAGCGCGATGCGACGAGAGATTGCACAGCGTGACCGACGGGAAATCGCTGTCGGTGAACCCGCGTTGCGCGCCGCGAATGACGCGGGCGGATTGGGCGCGGTTCTCGGGGATCATGCCTCGGGTCCAGGCAATCAGCTTTTCGCCTTCGGTGTCGGGATTCAGGTCCAGGTCATCGCGGTCCGGGTGCGCGAGGGTGACGGTCCCCGTCGCTTCGTCCAGCGACGCGCGGATCGCGCCCAGCATCGGCGCCTTGCTCCCGATCGAGAAATTGCGGCAGGACACCCATTCCGAACCGTCGGCCTCGGACATATCATGCGCAACCGCCCAGTGCCGGTCCCATGGCAGGCACTGTCCCGCCGCAAGGCTGACCGCGTCCAGCTCTTCCCGGCCGTGGCTCTTGATCGGAAAGCGCCAGATCGCGGTCAGGGAGCGGGTCATTTGCTGTCCTTGGCCTTGTCGCCCTTCTTCACGCCGGCCTTGATGTTGCCCATGATGTCCGGCTTGTAGCCGTGACTGCGCATGATCAGGTACTGCTGGGTGAAGGTGATGACGTTGTTGGTGATCCAGTAGACGACAAGGCCGCTGGCAAAGCTGCCCAGCATGAACATGAACACCCAGGGCATCCAGGCAAAAATCATCTGCTGGGTCGGGTCGGTGGGCGCCGGGTTCAGTTTCTGCTGCATCCACATTGAGATGCCCAGCAGAAGCGGCAGGATGCCGATAAAGACCAGCGCCATGATCGACTGCGGATCAGGGGCCGCCCAGGGCAACACGCCGAACAGGTTGAAGATCGAGGTGGGGTCCGGCGCGCTGAGGTCCTGGAAGGGGCCAAAGAACGGCGCGTGACGCAGTTCCAGCGTGACGAAGATCACCTTGTAGAGGCTGAAGAAGATCGGAATCTGCAGTAGGATCGGCAGGCAACCGGCGGCCGGATTGACCTTTTCCTTCTTGTAGAGCCCCATCATCTCTTTCTGCAGTTTCTCGCGGTCGCCGCCTGTGCGCTCCTTGATCTTTTCCATCTCGGGCTGAAGCTCTTTCATCTTCGCCATCGAGGCATAGGATTTATACGCCAGCGGGAAAAGTACGGCCTTCAGCAGGACGGTCAAGGCAATGATCGCAAGACCCATGTTGCCGATGTGCAGGTTCAGCCAGTGCAGCACGGCAAAGATCGGTTTGGTCAGGAAAAAGAACCAGCCCCAGTCGATCGAGTCGAGGAAACGGTCGATCCCGTCCTTCTGGTACTGACGGATGGTGTCCCACTCCTTGGCCCCGGCAAACAGCTGTGTCGTGACTTCGCTGGACGCCCCGGCGGCAAGCTGGACGGTCGGCAACACAGCCTCGGTCTGATAGATGTCGCGGCGGGCGTCATATTTCACCACCGATTTGAACGGCGTCCCGGCAGAGGGGATGAGCGTGGCCATCCAGTAGTGATCGGTAAACCCGACCCAGCCGGTCTCTTGTGCGCGTTCCACCGTCGCCTGCGTGCCCTCGGCGGGCACCATGTCGAGGTCGGGCATGTTGGTGTATTTGGTCTGTTCGAGGATGCCATCGGACATCTGCAGCGCACCTTCGAACAACACGAAGAAATTCTTCAGGTCCGCGGGTTCACCATGACGGGCCAGCACGCCATAGGGGGCGAGGGAAACCGCATCGCCGCCGGTGTTTTCGACGCTCTGGGTGACGGTGAACATATAGTCCTCGTCAACCGCGATGGTGCGGCGGAACACCAGACCGGCTGGGCTGTCCCAGCGCAGGGTCACGGGCGCGCCGACGCCCAATGTCTCACCGGTTTCGACGGTCCAGAGGGTGTTCGCACCTGGCACGTCCCCAAGCTCCAGCCCCGATCCCGGGGCCCAACCATAAAGCGCGTAATACGGGTTGTCGCTGCCCACCGGGTTCAACATGTCGACGGTGGCGGATTCGGGCGATTGTTCGACCCGGTAATCCTTGAGTTGCAACTGGTCGATGCGGCCACCGGTCAGAGAGATCGAGCCGGACAGGCGTGGCGTATCCAGCGGCAGGCGCGGTGCCTCGGTCGTGTCTTTGGTGTCCGCGGCAGGATCGACCGCGCCCGGAGTCGCGCCGGGAGCGGCACGCGGCACGCTGGCGACATCGCCCTGATCGCCGGGCGACAGGGTTTCGGTGGCGACCGGTGCGTTTGGGTCCTCAACCGGCTCTGGCGGCGGGAAAAGCAGGAACCAGACAAGGATCACAACCATGCTGAGTGCGGTTGCGAGGAGGAGATTCTTGTTCTGATCGTCCATCTGGGCGGTCACCTTTCCCGTTGAAAGTCACCGCTGGGTTCAAAACCTCCACGCCTCAAAGGTCAAGCGGAATCCCCCTTTTTGGGGCGGTGTGGCGCAGGCGTGCCAACCAATTCGGACTTGAAAGAAGGGTTGGGTGGGCCACGGCCCCCGGATCGGAGACACAATAAGGCAAGAAAGGGGGGCGCGAAGGTCAGCGCGAGGTATGACCGAGTTTGCGAGCGCCCGCGATACGGGCCTCGTGGGCGTTGGTCCAGTCGATCATCTGATCGGCTGGCATCGGTCGGGCAATGCCAAAGCCCTGCACGTGGTCACAGCCAAGTTGCGACAGCAGCGCGTGTTCGCCAACGCTTTCCACGCCCTCGGCGAGGGTTTCCAACCCCAACCGGTCCGCCATGCCAAGGACGGCGGCCAACATCCGGTGCTGTTCTTCGTCACGGTCGATGCGGGTGACGAAACTGCGGTCGATCTTCAGCCGATGTACCTTGAACCGGCGTAGGGAGGTGATCGAGGCATGCCCGGTTCCGAAATCGTCCAGATCGATATGACACCCTATCTTGCCCAACTCGACGATATTGCGCGCCACGATCCCCTCGGGCGATCCGGCGATCACGGTTTCGAGAACTTCGATTCCCAGCCGTTCCGCCGTCAGGCCGAAGCGGTCGATCTCCCACTGGATGCGTTCCACAAGGCGCGGGTCGCGCAGTTCGGTGTCAGAGAAATTCACGCTGACGCGCGGGATGTTCAGACCGGCCTGATCCCAGCTGCGCAGCGCGGTCAGCGAATGCTGCAGGATAACCTCTGAAAGGTGTTCCATGCGGCCAGCGTCTTCGAGGACGCGCAGGAATTGCGCCGGGGGGACAATCCCCCGTTCGGGATGAATCCAGCGCGCCAGAGCCTCGACCCCGCTGATTTCACCGGTGGAGGTGCAGATCTGCGGCTGAAACCAGGGCTGGATCTGTCCGTTCGATAGCGCGCGATCGACTTCGCTGCGCAGGTTCTTTTGCTCGATATGCGCCATGCGCATGTTTTCGGACCACGCCCGGATCGCCGAAGGGCTGTTGGCAACGGCCTCAGCGAGGGCCACCTGTGCCGCCTCGAGGAAACGTTTGCCGTCGGCCCCGTCCTTGAGCCGGGGGCTGCCGCAAAATCCGATGGAGGCTGAGAGGTAGCGCATCGCCCCGTCGATGGAGGCCGGTTCCTCAACCGCGTTTTGCAGCCGGGCGGCCAGTTGCAGCAGTGCCTCGAGGTCAAGCCGCAGCGACGGGCCAAGCAGGGCCATGAACCGATTGTCCCCCATGCGAACGGCCATGTCGTCACGCCGCAGGGTATTGCGCACGCGGTCCAGTGACAGGTCGCGCAGGCTGTCCGCCGCGCCGTCATCGCCAAGACCGGCAAGGTCATCCAGCCCCTCAACCTCGATCAGGATACAGCCGGTGGAGAGCTTCGCCGCGCTGGCGCGGTCCAGCGCATGTTGTGCCAGAGTGGTGGCGGCATTTCCGCTGACAACATCCGAAAGCGCGTCCTTGGCGCCGGACCCGGCGGTATCCGTGCCCGGTGCGCCCAGCAAGAGAAACACCCCGGGCGTGCCAAGCGCCACGACAAGCAGCAAGGCCTCACCACCCAGCCAGAAACCCGCAAGCGCCGCCGCCGGCAGGAAAGCCAGCGCCTGTGGCCCGTGCAGACCGCGCCGAAGCCCCGCGCTGAGCCTGCCGAAAAAGGTGCGCAGTGACGCCTGCATTCCCGTGTCCTTATCCTTCATGAGAAAGACACTAGGCGACGGGAGTAACTCGGTTCTTAACGTGTGGGATCGTTTTTCAACGAATTGGGCGATTCCATGTCACGCATGAGGCCGACAAAATCGAACAGCTTGGGGTCCAGCATGTGCGACGGGCGGATGTTCATCAGCGCGCGGAACATCACCTGACGACGCCCGGGGGCATTTTTCTCCCATCCATCAAGGATTTGCTTGACCTGCTGGCGCTGTAACCCGTCTTGGCTGCCGCAGAGGTCGCAGGGAATGATCGGGTAGGCCATGGCCCGCGCGAATCGGTCGCAATCCGCTTCGGCAACATGGGCGAGGGGGCGGTAAAGGAACAGGTCGCCCTCTTCATTGACCAGTTTCGGCGGCATCGTGGCCAGCCGTCCACCATGAAAGAGGTTCATGAAAAAGGTTTCGAGAATGTCGTCGCGGTGATGCCCAAGGACCACCGCCGTACACCCCTCTTCACGGGCGACCCGGTACAGGTTGCCACGGCGCAGGCGTGAACAAAGCGCGCAATAGGTGCGCCCCTGCGGCACCTTGTCGACCACGATGGAATAGGTGTTCTGATACTCGATGCGGTGCGGAACCCGCATCTTTTCAAGGAATTCGGGCAGGACGGTCGCCGGAAAGCCGGGCTGACCCTGATCCAGGTTGCAGGCCAAAAGCTCAACCGGCAGCAAGCCGCGCCACTTCAGTTCATGCAGCACTGCCAACAGGGTATAACTGTCCTTGCCGCCGGAGAGACAGACCAGCCATTTGCCCCCCTCCTCGACCATGCCGTATTGCGAAACGGCCTCGCGCACGTTCTGCACGATCCGCTTGCGGAGCTTCTTGAACTCGGTCGTTTTGGGCGCCCCGTGAAAGAGCGGGTGAATCTCGTTGGCATCGTCCAGCATGGCCTGCGTCTAGCCGCAATGGGGGCGTCCTGCAATGCTGTCGGGGCGGGTCATCGGCCCGCCCCCAAGGTGTCAGCGCAGGAGGTGCAGCATGGCCGCCCCGGTCGAGGGCGGCGCCTGCGGTGTCACGGCAAGGCCTGCATCACGGCGCAATTGCTCGGGCACCGGTGTGTCACCGGGCGGCGCATGTGCTTGCCGGACCGGTGCCGCGCCGACAAGGCGCAGAAGGGTTGCAATGGGACCGGGACGCTGGGCCGCCGGCGCGGGAAGGGAATGAAAACGTGCCATATCTGTTGCCCGGACGGAGTCCGGCCTTTCGAAATCGGGACGCCACGCGAAAGCAACAGGGGGACAGGCCCCTTGAGGCGCGGCCTCAAGTGTCAGGTTTGAAAAGGGTGTTTATGGGATGCCGGAAAGGCGCGCTTACCCGCGCAGGTCGCCAACACAAGGGGCGAACGGGAACTGGGTGAGCGATCGAAAATCAATCATGTCCGCCTCCTTTGCTTGATCTGTTGAAGCTGTCGGCTGTGTACCTGATTCCCGCTGAAAAACCTAGGTGGACCCGGGTCAGGAATACCCTGCCTCAGTCTTGGACCAGTGGATCGGGCAGGGGGCGGCTGCGGGACAGCGCCCGGTCCGACAGCGACAGGTCATGGAGCGCCTGCACACTGTCCACCTCTGCGAAAAAGCGGATGTGGTCGTCATCCAGATCCTTGGGTTGCGATAGATCGGTGTAGTTTTCCAACAGTGTCACCGGCGCATCGAATTCCGGCGTCAACAGGGTGAGGGTGCGCGCGTCGTCAGGTGACAGCCGACCGTCGCCGGTGGTGTCGGTGTGCACGACCTCCAGCAAGATCGCGACAAGGCGACCTTCGTCGTCCTCGGCATCAAGCGGACGATAAAAGCGGCGGTCCGAGAGGATCAGTTGCCCGTGCCCCGCGAACAGCCAGCGGGTGCTGTCGTCCTCTGCCATGATCAGGTAATTGACCGTGCTGTTGCGGGTGGATTTGCCGTAGCTGGACCCACGATAGATCCGTTCGATCTGGAGCGGAAAGGACAGGCGACCCTCCGGCGTAACCGTTGGGACTGTGTAGCGGAGCAGTTCGCGCAATTCCGGGTCGGGCAGATCGGTGTCGACGACGTCGACCGGGCCGGACTGGCGCAGGGCATCGCGCAGGAATTCCCGCGCCACCAGCAGGCCAAAGGCAATGACGACCAAGGCGGCGAGCACAAGGATCACGCGGCTTGTCAGGGTCAGCCATCGGGCCATCACGGTCTCCTGCGGGTCAGTCGGGCACGTTGTCGATGCCGGATCCACCCCAGGGATGACAACGGGCAATTCTGCGAGCCGCCAGCCATGTCCCCTTGAACGCGCCGTGTTTTTCCAGCGCTTCAAGGGCGTAGACAGAGCAGGTGGGATGAAAGCGGCAGCCGTGGCCGACCCAGGGGCTGAGAAGCAACCTGTAGGCCCGAACGGGCAGCGCGGCGATATGGGCGAGGGGGCTCATGCGTCGCCCGGGTGGACCTTGGCCAGGGCGCGGCGGAGGTCTTGTTGCAGGGCCTGAAAATCGCGCCACGCCGTCTGCTCGACGCGGCCGATCAGGACATAGTCCCAGCCATCGTGTCCCAGTTCGGGCAGGATCAGGCGCGCGATTTCACGTAACCGGCGCTTGGCGCGGTTGCGGGCGACGGCATTGCCGACCTTTTTGGAGCAGGTGAAACCGACACGCATGCCATTTGCCTCGCCCTCGGCGCGCATCCGGGCCTGCAGAAGAAAACCTTCGCAGGGGACGCGGCGGGCGCGGGCGGCGCGCAGGAAATCGGCGCGTTTCGACAGGACCGTCAATGGCAAAGAAGCCGCCTCGGGGCTGTCCGGGGCGGCTGTCCTGGCGTGCATCGTCGTTCCCGCAGAAGGCGGTATCAGGCGCTCAGGCTCTTGCGGCCACGGGCGCGGCGCGCGTTCAGGATCTTGCGTCCGGCCTTGGTGGCCATGCGGGCGCGGAACCCGTGGCGACGCTTGCGGACGAGGTTCGACGGCTGAAAAGTGCGTTTCATCGCGGCTACTCCGGTACATTACCCGCGAGTCGACTCGGGGGCAGGAAATTCGAAGCCCTGCCTATAGGCGGGCCAAGGGCATCTGTCAAACCGGCTTGATGATTATTTCGCCGGGGCGACGCCGGGCGGCGCAAGAGCCATGTCCACGCGAGTACAGCCTGGGCAGATGCAGAATCAACAAGATTCAGGGGCGTTTTGCCTTTTCCGCACGCGCGCCCGGCGAGGTCAGGCCGCCAACCCCGCGTCAGATCGCCGTCCCGCCCTGCCGACATTGCAACAAACCGCCCCTGTCACCGGACAGGAATTGTTTCACTCTGGTCTTTCCGCCGGGGATTTCTCACGCTGGGGCACAAGTCAGATCAAGCGGGCGTGAGGTGACTGTTCCCGCGCGGGCAGGGAGGGCATCTATCCTTCACCCCGCCGCAACACCCCGAGGTCCAGACAATGAGCGACATGACAGACACGCCACAACCCGGCATCAAGCGCCACCTGCCTCTGATCGCGATCCTTGTGGTCGCCCTGATCGGCTTTTTCACGTTGCGCGACTATCTGTCTTTCCAGACACTGGCTGAGAACCGCGAGGCGCTGCTGGCCTTTCGCGATGCCAATTACGGGCTGACGCTGGCGGTCTTCATGCTGACCTATGTCATCATCGTCGCCTTTTCGCTGCCCGGTGCCAGCATCGCCACCCTGACCGGTGGCTTTCTCTTCGCGACCTTTCCGGGCGTTCTGTACAATGTGACCGCCGCCACGCTGGGCGCGACCGGCATCTTTCTGGCGGCGCGTTGGGGTCTGGGTGCGGGGCTGGGCGAAAAGCTGGAGAACGCGCAAGGCATGGTGAAGAAGATCAAGGACGGGATCGACGAAAACCAATGGTCGATGCTGTTCCTGATCCGGCTGGTGCCGGCTGTTCCGTTCTTTATCGCCAACCTCGTGCCTGCGTTTCTTGACGTACCGGTGCATCGCTACGTGATTTCGACCTTTCTGGGCATCATCCCGGGCGCTCTGGTCTATACCTCTGTCGGAGCGGGGCTGGGTGAGGTGTTCGAACGGGGCGAGACGCCGGATCTGAGCATCATCTTTGCGCCTCAGGTGATCCTCCCGATCCTTGGCCTTGTCGCGCTGGCCCTGTTGCCGATCGTGCTGAAAGCCCTGCGCGGCAAGAAGGGTCTGTGACGATGCAAACCCTCAGCTGCGATATTCTGATCCTCGGCGCAGGCTCTGGCGGGTTGTCGGTGGCGGCGGGGGCCAGCCAGATGGGCGCGGATGTGATCTTGCTGGAGGGTCACAAGATGGGCGGCGACTGCCTGAACTATGGCTGCGTCCCGTCCAAGGCGCTGATCGCCTCGGGCAAGGTGGCCCACGGGATGCAGCACGCGGCGGTCTATGGGGTCGCCGACGTGGTGCCGCAGGTGGATTACGCGGCAGCCAAGGATCATGTTGCCGATGTCATTTCGCAGATCGAGCCGGTCGACAGCCAGGAGCGGTTCGAGGGGTTCGGCGTGCGGGTGATCCGCGAATTCGGGCGCTTTGTTTCCGACCGCGAGGTGGAGGCAGGCGACTATCGCATCACCGCGCGGCGGATCGTCATAGCCACCGGCTCTTCCCCCTTGGTGCCGCCGATCCCGGGGCTGGACGCGGTGCCCTATCTGACGAACGAGACCTTGTGGAAACTGCGAGAGCGGCCCGCGCATCTGCTGATCATCGGCGGTGGCCCCATCGGGATGGAAATGGCGCAGGCGCACCGGCGGCTGGGCTCCGACGTTACGGTGATCGAAGGGGCCAAGGCGCTGGGCAAGGATGATCCTGAGGCGGCGGCACTGGTGCTGGACTGCCTGCGGGATGAGGGCATCGAGATCGCAGAGGACGCGCTGGCCGCCGAGATCCGGGGGTCCGACGGAGGGGTCGAGGTCGAGACCAAGGACGGGCGCGTTTTCAAGGGCTCTCACCTGCTGGTCGCGGTCGGTCGCCGCAGCAATACCGAAGAGCTGAACCTCGAGTCCGCCGGGATCGAAACGACCAAGACGGGTATCAAGTTGGATGACAGCCTGAAAACCACGAACCGACGCGTCTATGCCATCGGCGACGTGGCGGGCGGGCTGCAATTCACCCATGTGGCGGGCTATCACGCGGGCATCGTCGTGCGGTCCGCCGTGCTGGGCTTGCCAGCCAAGGCCAGGACCGCGCATATCCCCTGGGCCACCTACACCCAGCCGGAACTGGCGCAGGTGGGCCTGACAGAGGCGCAGGCCCGCAAGGAACATGGCAATAAGGTCGACCTCGCGCGGTTCGATTTTCGCCACAACGACCGGCTGATCGCCGAGCGCAAGACCAGGGGGTTCATCAAGGTGATGGTGGTCAAGGGGCGGCCCGTGGGCGTCACGATTGTCGGCCATCAGGCGGGTGAACTGGCCAACTTGTGGTCGCTGGTGATTGCCAACGGGCTGAAGATGAGTGCGGTTTCGGCGATGGTTTCGCCCTATCCGACCATCGGCGAGATTAACAAACGCGTTGCCGGGGCGTATTTTTCGCCAAAGCTCTTTGAGAGTGCTACGGTGAAAAAGGTGGTACGGCTGGTGCAGCGATGGCTTCCCTGAAACAAGATGCGCATGGTTAATTCGCTTTCCGGACGTTTCCTGATCCTGACCGTGATCTTTGTCATGGTCGCGGAGGTGCTGATCTTTGTGCCCTCGGTGGCGCGGTTCCGCGAGGATTACCTGCTGGCGCGGCTGGAACGGGCGCAGATCGCCTCACTGGCGCTGCTGGCCGATGACATGATCGAGCCGGAACTGGAACGCGAGTTGCTGGAGAACGCGGGCGTCTTCAACGTGGTGCTTCAGCGCGACCAGATCCGCCAGTTGGTACTGTCCTCCGAGGTGCCGGGCGAGGTGGCGCAAACCTTCGATTTGCGCGATGCGGGGGCATTGACCCTGATGCGTGACGCCATCGCCTGTCTCGTCGACAGCGAATGGCAGGTGATCCGGGTGATCGGCAGCCCGCTGCGGGGCGGCGGGGAACTGATCGAAGTCACTATGGACAGCGGGCCGCTGCGGGCGGCAATGCTGGATTACGGGGTGCGCATCCTGCTGTTGTCGGCGGCGATCTCGATCATCACCGCCTGCCTGCTGTTCCTTGCGGTGCGGCGGTTGCTGGTCAAGCCGATCAAGGGCGTGGTGGCACATATTCGCGACTATGCCGAAGCGCCCGAGGACCGGCGCAGGATCATCCAGCCCTCCGCCCGCGTGCGCGAATTGCGCGAGGCCGAGGAGTCCCTGCAATCGCTGCAATCGCAGCTGACGCAGGCGCTGCGCCAGAAAGAGCGGCTGGCGCAACTGGGCGGTGCGGTGGCCCGGGTCAGCCACGATCTGCGCAATATTCTGACCTCAGCCCAGTTGTTCACCGACCGGATCGAGATGTCCGAGGATCCGGCGGTCAAACGTATGGCGCCGAAGCTGGTGAATTCGATCACCCGGGCGATTTCGCTATGCGAAAGCACGCTGGCCTTTGGCCGGGCCGAGGAGCCCGCGCCGCGCCTGTTGCTGTTCAACCTGTCGGAACTCACCAACGAGGTGCTGGAGGCAGAGCGGCTGGCCATCGGCGAGGCGGACCTGTCGCTGGCCGAGGATATTCCCGCCGGTCTGATGATGCGCGGCGATCCCGAGCAGATCTACCGCGCCCTGTCGAACATGATCCGCAACGCGCGGCAGGCCATCGTTGCCACCGGCCAGCCGGGGGAGATCAACGTGGCCGCACGGGCCGAGGAGAACGACTGGGTGATCACCGTCACCGACACCGGGCCGGGCCTGCCGCCCAAGGCGCGCGAACACCTCTTTCAGGCCTTTCACGGCGGTGTGCGCAAGGGCGGGTCGGGCCTCGGGCTGGCAATCGTCGCCGAACTGGTGCGAGGCCATGGCGGCAGCGTCACGCTGGGCCGGTCGGATGAGACGGGCACCTGCTTTGAAATCCGCCTGCCGATGGGCGGGGTGAGTTGACAAGTCCCCGGGGCAAGTGTTGCCCGACAATTGTTACAGATCAAAATCGGACAGCAGGATCGAGGGGACACCATATAGCGTTACGCTGTTGGTTTCCGCGTGGTCGAGGAACAGGATCAGGCTGCCGTCCGGCGCGATGGCAACCTTGTCGGTCAGGCCCGCGTCCGCCGCGTCTATGATGCCGTTTCCGGTTACGTCGAAATCCGCGAACTGAGTGTACCCGGACACCGTGCTGTTGAGACGCAGCCTGTCGGCGCCACCAATGCCGAGGTCAAAGATGATGTCGTGGCCGATGTCACCGGCACTGGTCGTATTGAAGACAAAGGTATCGGCACCCGTGCCGCCGCTCAACTGGTCGTCTCCGCCTTAGCCGTGCAGCGCATCATTGCCCGCCTGACCGGCCAGCACATTGTCACCATCGTATCCATGGAGTGTATCGTTGCCGTCATGGCCCAGCAGGGTATCATTGCCGTACCATCCATATAGCTCGTTGGCGTCCTGCGAGCCCTCAAGCCAGTCGTTACGCGTCCAGCTGCCGTAGGCATGTTCAAAGCCGGATATGGTGTCCCCCTCGGCGTTGCCGCCTGCGGAGAAGTTGTTCCAGAGCCGGAGGGTGACCCCGACATCGCTGTTTTGATGGTTCAGCGTGTCCTCGCCAGTGCCCCCCCATCAGAAGATCCTGCCCATTCCTCCGACCACCCGGTCGTTGCCGTCGCCCGCGTCTACCGTATCACTGTCGGCATCGCCGTTGAGAGCAATGGTGTGGATCGAATCGTCGCCGCGTCCGCCGATCAGCAGGTCATTGCCGTTCAGGCCGTCAAGGTGGTCGTGCCCCTCGCCACCTTCGAGGGTGTTGTCTCCGCCGCCGCCGAACAGCCGGTCGGCGCCGTTGCCGCCCCGCAGCAGGTCGTTCCCGGCATATCCGCTGATGGTGTCGTTTCCGTCCTGTCCGTCAATCGTGTCGGCGCGGCGTGCCATCAAGTTTGTCGTTGCCTGTGGTGCCCGTGATTAGGGACATGTGTCCTCCTTTGCCCCGGAGGGCCGGTGTCAGATAAAGAGCAGATCGTTGGTGGTCAGTACGGCGAGGCCGTCGAAACTCACCGACAGGGTGCCAGCCGCGTCGAACAGCAGCGTCAGGCCGGAGGCATCGGCCTGCACCCGCGCCGTCAGGGCCGCGTCGCCGGCATTGATGACGCCGTCCGTATTCACGTCGAAGTCGGAAAAGGCGTTGAACCCTGCACCGGTGCCGAGCACGCGCGCGATGTCCTCACCGGGGGTGAAGTCAAAGACCACGTCCTGTTCGAAACCGCCACTGAACAGGAATTCGTCCGCGCCCGTGCCGCCGCTGATCTGGTCGTTGCCGCCGCCGCCGGTCAGCGTGTCGTTGCCGGCTTGACCGGTGAGCCTGTCGTTGTCCAGCCCACCGAATATCCGGTCGTGGCCGTCGCCGCCCTGCACGAGGTCAGCCCCCTCCAGACCGTACAGCAGGTCATCGCCGCCAAGGCCGCGCAGCCACTCTTCGCCGGTGCCGCCCATAAGCGTGTCCCCGGCGCTGCCGCCGATCAGCACCTCGAACCCGGCGATGCTGTCACCCGCCGCCGCGCCGCCGGTGATCTGGGTGCCAAGCTGGACTTCGACGCCGAGAGTGAAACCGGCATAGCTGAGCGTGTCGGTGCCGTCGCCGCCATCGAGGCTGTCGCCGCCGGGACCGGCATAGACAACGTCATCGCCATCGTCGCCCAGGATGGTGTCGATATCCGCCCCGCCCGAGAGCGTGTCGTTGCCCTGGTCACCTTTCACGAAATCCCGGCCGTCTTGTCCGGCGATCACATCGTCGCCATAGCCGCCCAAAAGGACGTCGTTGCCATCGTTGCCGTGCAGCGTGTCATGGCCGATGATCTGCGAAAAAAAATTCTCGCCGCGCAGGGTATCGTTGCCAGCGCCGCCGCTCATTAAATCGTCACCCGACCAGCCCATCAGGCTGTCGTCGCCATCGTTGCCATACAGCGTGTCGTCGCCTTCCTTTCCCCAGATGTCGTCAGCCGAGGCGCGGCCGAAAACCAGATCATTGCCAGCGCCGCCGTTGATGAAGTCCTCTCCCGAGCCGCCCGAGAGCGTGTCGTTCCCTCCCAATCCCGACATCCTATTGCCCGTGGTCGAACCGATCAGGGAATCGTCCCCGGTGCTTGAGCCGATGATCTCTTCGAAGGAACTGATCTTGTCCCCCTGCGCGTCGCCGCCCGAGGCGGTGTTCAAATGGAGGTTCACAGTGACGCCTGTCAGGCTGGTGGAATAGTTCAGCGTGTCGACGCCTACGGAGCCCATCAGGGAGTCGGCACCGGGGCCGCCGGTGACCGTATCGTCATCCGCGCCCGCATTGATGGTGTCATCGCCCGGCCCGCCAGAAAGCGAGTCATCTCCGGAGGCGCCGATCAGGCTGTCGTGACCGTGACCGCCATCAAGCTTGTCATTGAGCAGGCCGCCGTCCAGCACGTCGGCCCCTTCGCCGCCGATCAGCGTGTCCTTGCCGCCGAAACCGAGCAGGGTGTCATTATCTGCGTTGGCCTCCAGCAGGTTGTCGAGGTGGTTGCCCTCCAGCCGGTCGTTGCCCGCGCCGCCGATCACGCCTTCGATGCTCGCGATGCTGTCACCCGCGGCCTCCGGGTCACCGGAGACGGTATTGTTCCACAGGCGGACCGTGACGCCCGTGGGCGCATTGGCATAACTGACGATATCATCCGATCCTGTTGACCCGATCATCGTGTCGGCGCCCGGCCCGCCTTCGAGCAGGTCGTTGCCGTTGGCGCCGTCCAGGCTGTCGTCTCCGGGGCCGCCGATCAGGGTGTCATCGCCAAAGCCGCCGCTGAGGGTGTCGTTGCCCGGTCCGCCGTCCAGCAGATCCTGGGGGCCGTCAAAGTTGCGTACGCTGGGCGTGCCGAGGATGTCGTTGCCCTCTCCGCCGAGCAGCGTGTCGCGCCCGCCGGCGCCACCCCAGAGGGAGTCGTTGCCCGCGCCGCCATCGATGATGTTTGCGCCGGGATTGCCGATAATCGTGTCGTCGCCAGAGCCGAGTTCGACGGAGAAGACGATTCGCAGGGTGTCGCCGTCCACAAGCGGATCGCCATGTGGCCGTTCGGCGGGGGTCTTCGGCAAAGCGAGGGTCAGCCAGACATCGCCGGTGGTCGCCGAGTAGTCAACATGATTATTCCCGGTTGTCCCGTCGATGTAGTCCGCGCCCAAGCTGCCGATGAAGGTGTCGTTCCCGGCTCCACCATACAAGGTGTCCTCGCCATCGCCCCCGTCGAGCACGTCATTGCCTTCATTCCCGTCGAGCCGGTCATTGCCGCCCAAGCCGCGCAGCGTATCATCGCCCTCCAGCCCCATCAGCCAGTCGTCCAGCGCGGTGCCGTCAAGGCTGTCGTTGCCGTTGGTTCCCGGGATCACGTTCATAATCGGTCTCCTCCCCCGTCTCCGGGTCACATGCTGCAGATCGCATATGATACCACCTTCTGTCCGCGAGACGTTGATCTATGACAACTGCCGAATTGGTCCTGGACCCGATAATCGGTTTGAAGAAAAACCTGTGTTTGCCCCTTGCAAACGGCGGAGCCGGGCGGTAAATCCCCCCCTCACGGACCGATAGCTCAGCTGGATAGAGTACTTGACTACGAATCAAGGGGTCGGGGGTTCGAATCCTCCTCGGTCCGCCAGCTTTCCGGAAAAGCCGCGCCGTCCTGCTGGACCGGCGCGGCTTTTCCTCTAAGTGGGATGGAAATATGCCATAAGGTATTTCCGCCACGATCCGACAGGCCAAAAGCCGGGCGGTCTATTTTGAGTACGAAGGGTAAATCGCTTGCCGCAGTTGGGCGAACAGATCGCAGCCCTGCCATTACGGCGGGATGCCAGGGATCAGGTCAAAGTTCTGATGGTGACCTCGCGCGATACGGGGCGTTGGGTCATGCCCAAAGGCTGGACCATGGACGGCAAGAAACCCTGGGCTGCGGCAGAGATCGAGGCGCTGGAAGAGGCGGGGGCCAAGGGCCACATGGGCACCGAGATGATCGGCACCTATCGCTATCCCAAGGTTCTTGTCGATGGCACGATCATGCCCTGCCTTGTCGAAGTCTATCCGATGTTCGTGGACAAGCTTTTGCGCGACTGGAAAGAGCGCAAGGAGCGCAAGCGCAAGTGGTTCACCCCCAAGGCGGCGGCCAGGCGCGTGGATGAGCAGGAACTGGCGGATCTGTTGATGTGCCTGCATCACAAACCGACCAAAGTGCCGGCGGTCCGGCATCTTATCAAGAGCATGGACTGACGTCGCGCCCGGTGCGTGATCCGGAGGCTGTGCGTGTCAGTCGACCGGCAGGCCGCTTGGGACAGAGGCAGGACGGCCCAGCGGACGCGTCGCGGCGCTTTTTCCGGTGAGCGCGTTGAGGAAAGCCTCCAGCGCGTCGATATCCGCATCGACCATGTCCACCGGCACGATGTCCAGATAGGCGACCTGGTCCTCGAACTCATCGCCAAAGGCTGACATCAGCCGAAAGTCATCCTCCAGCCAGTCGGCCTGCGGCAGACGGGCCATGCCCGGGGTCCAGTCCCGGCGCGCGGTGATCGGGTCGCACATGTGGCGGATCATCTCGCGCAGTGTCGGGTAGGCGCCGTTGTGGCCATAAGGCGCCGACAGCGCCACGTTGCGCAACGAGGGCGTGCGGAACCGGTATGCGTCGTTCGGATTGCGCGTGGTTTCCATCCGGCCAAGGTCACGCGGAACGGTATCGCCGTCAAAGGGGCGCCCCGGACCAAACTGGGGCACGCCTACCACGTGGAATTCCTGATCGGTGAACAGCGGCCCGCTGTGGCAGGAGGCGCAGCCGCCTTCACCAAAGAACAGCGCGCGCCCCCGCTCGGCCAGCGGGGGCAGGGGGGTGCCGCGTGTCAACCACGCGTCATAGGGGCTGTCGTGGCTTTGCCATTCGGTGCCTTCGAAGGACGCGATGGCATTTGCGATCTCGACGATGGTGATGTCCTGCTTGCTGCGCACGTTGGGGAAGGCGCGCATGAACAGGCGTTCGTATTCCGGATTGTCCCGCACACGTTGCGCCAGCGCCGCCCATCCCAGGTCGATGCTCTGCTTGAACAGGGCGCTGATCTCGTTTTCGTCGGGCGCGCCGGCCATCTCGGTCGGGGAACTGACCGGAAACAGCGCCTGCGCCGCAAGGATCGAGTTCAGTCCGCGCGGGGTCTTGTCCCCGGCCGGGGTGGTAAAGGCCATCCCCTTTGCATCGGTGTTTTCGACCCGGCCATCGTGGAACATCACGCGCACTTCTCCATGGCCAAGGTTCCACAGGGCAGGCGCATTGCGCGGCACGCGTTCGGCGATGCGGGTGAGCCCCATGCCGGGCGACCGGTCCAGTCCAAGACCAGTGCCGCCTTCGCCAATGCCAAGACTGAGCGCGTCGGTGCCATGCAGCGAATGGTGGTGGCAAGTGCCGCAACTGATGTTCTGATTGCCGGACAGGATCTTGTCGTAGAACAGCAGGCGGCCCAGTTGCGCCTGCCGTTGGTCGAACCTCAGATAGTCGCCCGGATGGATCGCCTCGGACTGGGCGGCGGCCGGTGAGCCTGTCAGCACCGCGATGGCCAGGCACAGGGTCAGAAGGGGGATCATGCGCGGCGAGAATTTTTGATACATCCGAAACCTGCTTTCAAAATCAGTGCGGCAGCCGATAACGAAAGTGTGATGGATCGTGGTCGGCATGGCAAGTGTCGGAAAAGGCGCAAGTTTTACGGTATTTGTTTCGGATTTGGAAACAAGGGCTTTCCGTTGCGGGAAATCTTTCCGATGCGTGATCTGAAGGCAGGGTCAGGAGATCTGAGGGCGACTCAGCCTCAGGCTGATCTGGAGTGCTCTGATCCGGATTGCCGACCTGTATGCCGAAGGATCGACGACACTCTCCGTTGATTGGCCGCCATGGCCGGGTTGGTCAAGCGCCTCGCAACAGGCTTGTGGCCACTTTACCTGCGGACCAATTCGCCCGCTCCATGACCGGGTCCTACGCCTCTGGCGGCCTGATGGCGGCCTTTAAGGTGACGCGCTTGCATGGCAGGGAAAACGCCGCATTTATGTCACAATTCATCGCTCATCTGGTGGCTCAACCCGAAATTTCCCCCTTATTTCGGACCATTGGAAATTTTCCATGTGGATTACGAAATTGAAATGGGTTATCCCCAGAAGCGCAAAAACAAGCCCGCAACAATAATAATAGCGGGCGCAGAGGTAGAGCGGTGTGGTTATGAACGCGATTAATTTCGTGACCAAAACCCGTGCGGGCGACATACAGCGCGGCGCGGTTGATGGTAACAAACAAGGCTACCTGATTGACGCTTCGGGCGGTCAGGACGTTTCCCTAAATATCAGCCGCACAGTTGTGCGCGGCTATGACCGGGCCGCCGATGATCTGCTGATCACGCTGGCCGATGGGCGGGTCATCATTCTGGAAGGGTATTATGACCTCTCCGGCAGTGAGGACGGCAGCCGCTTGTTCCTGAGCGCCAATGGCACCTTGAACGAGGTCAGCTTTGTCCAAGCCGAAGGCGGCGCGCTCTTCGCGCAGTACGGACCGACCGAAAGCTGGGGCAAGTGGAGCCCGTCGGACCAGCTGATCTTCCTTGACGACCCCACGGTCGTGGCCGAGGTCGACACGATTGCGCCCGATGACGGCAACGAGGTCAGCATGCTGGCCGCGGGCCTCTTGGGCATGGGCGGTCTGGGCGCGGCGGGTCTGGGTGCTGCGGCACTGGGCGGCGCGGCCCTGCTGAGCGGTGGCGGCGATGGCGGCAACGGCGGCGGCGATGGTGGCAACGGCGGCGGCGGCGACGTTGGCGAAAACTGGCTACCGCCCACGGTCGACGATCCGGATGCCAGCTATGAAATCAGCGGCGGCGATGATCCCTCGATCACGATCACCGGCACAGCGAACCCCGGTTCGACGGTCGAGGTCACCATCGGCGACACGACCCTGACCGGGACCGCCGGAGAAGACCGCGACTGGGCCATTGTCTTTGATGGCGAGAATTTCCCGCCGGACGGATTCTACGAAGACGTCGGCGTCACGGTGACGGATCCCGACGGCACAGTGACCGATCTTGACGGCCCGTCCTTCGAGATCGACACGACCCCGCCGCCCATCGAGATCGAGGACGGCACGGTTTCGACCGACGTTCTGGTGAATGCCGAAGATCACTCCGATGGCGTGACCGTGTCCGGCACCGGCGAAGCGGGCGCCGAGATCAAGATCATCGTCGGCGACCAAAGCCAGGTCGCCACGGTGGGTGAAGACGGATCATGGTCCTTTACCTTCGCGGAAGACGTCTTTCCCGGCGGCACCTATGAAACGGAGATCACACTGATCTCGACCGACAAGTTCGGCAACAGCACCACTGTGACGGACGCGGTGCGCGTTGACACTGAAAATGCCGTGACCCTGGAAAATGCGCCGCTGACCGGTGACAACCTTGTGTCAGATGGCGAATTCGATGGCGGCCTCGTCCTGACCGGCACCGGAGAGACGGGCGCAACCGTCGCGGTCACCGTCGAAGGCGTGGTCAAGACCGTGACAGTGGATGCCGATGGCGGCTGGACCGTGACATATGACGACGGTGATCTGCCCGCAGGCACTTATGACACCACGGCAGAAATTGTTTCGACCGATCTGGCAGGCAACGGCGCAACGATCACGCACAGCTTCTCGGTCGATACCGAGGTCTCGGTGACGGTCGACACCGACACGGTCGAAGGCGACGGCGTGATCAACGCCGCCGAGGCGGCAGATGGCACGGTTCTGACCGGTACGGCAGAGGCGGGGGCCTCGGTCGTGGTCAGCGCCAACGGCTTTGACTACACGGCGACGGCGGATGCCTCTGGTGCGTGGTCGGTCACCATCCCGGCGGGCAACCTGCCGTCGGGTACAATGGCGATGGATGTGTCCGCCACCGCAACAGATGCAGCGGGCAACACTGTCACGGCGACCGGCAGCGTTGATGTGGATACGGAACTTGCGCTGACCATCGACACGTCGACGCTGGCTGTCGATGGCGTCATCAACAGCACCGAACATGCGGGCATGGTCACTTTCACCGGCACCGGTGAGCCGGGCAGCACGGTCACGCTGGACCTCTACGGAGAGCAGGCCTCGGCCGTGGTGAAGGCCGATGGCAGCTGGTCCATGCCGTTCCCGGCCTCGGTCCTGCCGAGCAATGCCGGTCAGGCCGACGCGATTGCGGTCGAGGCAACGGTCCTTTCGACCGATGCGGCGGGCAACATGGCGCTGGCCTCGGGCGGGTTCCGGATTGATGTGACCAACCAGGTCGAGATGTACCTTTCCAGCGTCGAAGGCGACGGCACGGTGAACGCCGGCGAGCGCGCCGATGGTGTAGTCCTGACCGGCTACACCGAAGCGACGGACGCCGGATCTTCGGTCACCCTGACAGTCAACGGCAACAGCTATGATGCGACGGTGGGTTTTGACGGGTCGTGGCAGGTTCTGTTGCCAGCCTCGGAAATCCCCGAAGGTGAGACAACACTGGATGTCATGGCGACCTCGATCGACGGGGTCGGCAACGTGGCCACGACCTCGGGCAGCATCGATATCGACACGCTGACCGACGTGACCGTGAACACCGCCGGTGTCGAAGGTGATGGCGTGGTGAATGCGGCAGAGCGGGCCGATGGCGTGACCCTGACGGGCACCGCCGAACCGGGCAGCACTGTCAGTGTTTCGCTGGGCACCGTGACGCATCCGGCAACGGTTGCGGCGGATGGCAGCTGGACCGTGGATTTCACCGCCGCTGAACTGCCGACCGGTGAAAAGACGCTGAACGTCGTCGCCATCTCGACCGATCCGGCGGGTAACAGCGATACGGCGACCGGGACGGTCGATCTGGATACGCTGGTGCGCAACTTTGCGATCACCTCGAGCCCGGGCGGCGCGGATGGCGTGATCAACGCCACCGAGGCCGCGCAGGGCCTGAGCCTGACCGGCACCACGGAACCGGGCGGCACCGTTGCGATCACGCTGAACGGCCACACCGTGCAGGCGGTCGTAGAGGCGAACGGCAACTGGACGGCGGATTTCACCGCAGCGCAACTGCCCAGCGGCGAGCAGACCGTGACCCTGACCGCCGTGTCCAAGGACAAGGCGGGCAACACCGACACCATCTCCCAGAACGTCACCATCGACACCGACGCGGGCCTGCTGACCATCAGCCCCGACCCGGTCGAGATCGACGACGTCGTGAACCTTGTCGAAGCCTCTGACGGGGTTACGATCAAGGGCACCTCGACCCCGGGACAGATTGTCGACGTGACGCTGAACGGCGTTACCCATGCGGTGCAGACCGACGCCTTTGGCAACTGGTCGGTGGACTACGCACCGGGCGAGATTGCGCCGGGCACCTATACCGCTGCTATCTCGGCCACCATCGTGGACAGTGCGGGCAACACCTTGACCCGCACCGACAGCGTCAAGGTAGACACCGAGGTGGTGAACTTTGCCGCCTCCGGTGTTCCGGTTGAGGGCGATAACGTCATCAACGCAACAGAAGCGTCGGACGGGTTCACCCTGACCGGCACGACAGAGCCAGGCGGCACCGTTTCGGTGACCTTCGAGGGCGTGACCCATGCGGCAACGGTGGACGCGGCGGGCAACTGGACCGTCGATTTCGCCGCAGGTGAGATCCCGTCGGGCGAGATGAACAGTTCGGCCCGCATCAACACCACGGATGCGGCGGGAAACGTGGCGGCCACGTCGGTCGATTTCGGTATCGACACGCTGGTGAACACGCTGGCCATGTCCTCTGATCCGGTCACACCGGACGGTGTCATCAACGCAGCAGAAGCGGCGCAGGGTGTCACCCTGAATGGCACGGTCGAGGTCGGCTCGGCCGTCACCGTCACCGTCGGCGGCATGGCCCACGTAGCGGCAGTGGACGCGGCGGGCAACTGGACGGTGGACATTCCGTCGGCGGCGATCCCGACGGGCACCCTCTCCGCGCCGGTCGAGATCGAGGCGGTGGACCCGGCAGGCAACACCCGCACCATCACCGAGGCACTGTCCATCGACACCGACCAGCCCGACACGGTCAGCTGGACCGGCTATGGCCGTGACGGCAGCGGTGTGGACCTGATCCGGACCGAGATCACGACCGACGACGTGTTCCTTGGCCAGCTTGACGATCCGACCGGGTCGCCTTCGGTCATTGCGGTGAATGTCGATGCCTCGACGGATATTCCGGCCATCGGCCAGACCTACATGGATCTCGACGGATCGGTTCCGGACGGCACGCATCTTGTGCTGACCTCGACCGATGCGGCGGGCAACACATCGGGCGCCTACCTGGTGACGGACGATCCGGCCACCAACACGGTGCTGATGTCCGACGACGTGGCGCAGGCATTGTCGGATTTCCAGATCGAGACAATCGACCTGCACTTTGCCGAGGACAGCAGCCTGACCATCACCGAGGCGCAGATCAAGGCACTGTCGGACCACACCGACACGGTCACCATCCGGGGCGGTTCGGACGATCAGGTCACGATCACCGGTGCGCAGGCGCAGGGCACGCGGACCGTCGATGGAGAGGGCTTCAACGTCTTCTCGCTGGGCGATGCGACGCTGCTGATCGAAGACGACATAACCTCGGTCAACGGGGTCACGTAACTGGTATGAGTACCGTCCGGAGGCGCGGCGCAGAACCGGGCCCCGGATCCCGCACATATAACCATAAACGCGCCGAGACGGGGGCACGGATGAGCATAGGCAGGCGGAGCCTGGGCATGGTCGCCATCGCGGTGACGCTGTCCGGCTGCATGAAGGACATGGGCCAGAGCGTGGTGTCACGCTTTTCGGGCAGCGCGGGGGCTGTTGATCCCGTTGCGACGGAACCGGCCACGGTGACCAAAGCCGCGACCAAAGCCGCCCGTCCCGATCCCGCTCAGGCCTCTCCGATCATTCACGCACTGTCTCTCAGGGCCTCGGCGATCGAGCCGCGCACACCCTATGGCAGCGTGGCGGAGGGCGTCATGGCGGCGGACTCGCGGGTCGCGCAGGCGGAATTGCACGTGGCGCAACTGCGGGCAGAGGCGGCACGTTACAACTGGCTTCCGCGCATCGGTCCAAGCATCTCTCTGAACTCGCTGGGTGATTTCGTGGCGGACCTGCTGATCAATCAGGTCCTGTTCGACAATGGCCGCAAGCAGGCAGAGCGCGATCTGGCCAAGGCGCATGTGGAACTGGCGGCGGTCAAGCTGGTCGAGGACGGCAATGCACGGGTCTTTGACGGGCTGACTTTGTACCTCAAGGCCGAGGAAAACCGCGAACTGGCGGCGCATCTGGATTTCGCGCTCAAGGACATGACCCATTTCGAATGGATCATGCACGAGCGGGTCAAGGGCGGCGTGTCGGACATGTCCGATCTGAACGTGCTGCGTCAGAAACTGGCCAGCATCCGCGCCCGCAAGAGCGAGGCGGAGGAAACCACCCGCACCGCATTGGCAGAGTTGAACGCCATGTCCTCAGGCTCTCTGGCCGAGGTGCGCGGCCTTGGCGGGCTGCTGGATGTGAGTGCCGGTGAGGCGCTGGGTGTCTTGCGCGCCAGTGCCGAAAAGGAAATCACTGTGGCCGAGGCGCGCATCGCCCGCGCTGCCCATCTGCCCAGCCTGACCGCCAACGGGTCTGTCGGTGACAGCGGGACAAATGGATCCCTGAACGTCGGCGTGGACTCCCTGTTCTCACTGGGCACAGCAGCCGATCTCAAGGCGATTGGTCTGGCAAGGGACACGGCGGCGCGCAAGGTGTCCGAGGCCCGCGAGACGGCGCAGCGCCGGATCCGCAGCCAGGAAAGCCAGCTTGCCGCCTATACCCGGCAGGCACAGGAGGCCGAACTGCTGACCCGGCAGGCCAAGCAGAACCTCGACCTGTTCCAACGCCAGTATGACGGCGGCCAGCGGCAGGTGATGGATGTGGTCGGCGTGTACGAGACCTATGCCTCGGCGCTGGAGACGGCGATTTCGTTGAAATACAAGGCGGCGCGTGCCGAGCTTGACCTGGCGCGCCTGCGCGGGGCGCTGGCCGAAGGGGCGCGGATGTGAGCCAGACGGGCGTTTTCCAGATGGCGGGCCGCGCGGGCAAGGCCATGCTGCGGGCGGTCCCCGCAGGGCAGGCGGCAAACGCCGCGCGCCGCGCGCCACGCTATAGCGAACGCGCCCGCGCCCGGGCTGACCTGATCCGCGTTCTGGCCGGTCGGCTGGGCGTCGAGGCGCGGCTGACCGACATTCTGGAGGCGCTGTCGCAACACGCCGGGGCAGGGGACAGCTATCACACCGCTGCCTTGCGCGCCGGTCTCGAAGCGGCGGGCCTGATGACGCTGGAGGATACGCCGGACAGCCTGATGCCCGGCCTCTGGCCCGCGCTGGCCTTGATGCGCAACGGGCAGGCGGTTCTGGTCCTGTCGCAAGACGGGCGCACACTGACGATCTATGATTCCACCACCGCCTCGCGACAGTCCGAGGTGCCGCTGGGCGAGTTCGGATCGGTGTTTTCTGGGCAGATCATCCGCGCCGAGGCGCCGGTGCAGATCCTGTCCGAGACGCACGCCACGGCCGAGGCCAGCAGCCATTGGTTCTGGGGTCAGTTCAAACGCTTTTCCAAACACTTCGGCGAAGTCGCGCTTGGCAGTTTCGTGGCGAACCTGCTGGCGGTCTCTGTCGCGCTGTTTTCCTTGCAGGTTTATGACCGGGTGATCCCGCACCAGTCCGAAGCGACGCTTTGGGTGCTGGCGGCAGGTGCGGGCATGGCCCTGCTGCTGGAGGCCTTTCTGAAGGTCGCCCGCTCTCAACTGCTGGACGGGGCAGGGCGCCAGATCGAAATGGGCGTGCAGGGCCTGTTGATGAAGCGCCTGTTGGGGATGCGCTCTGACCTGCCCGGACGGTCACCCTCGCAGTTGTTTTCAGCCATGCGTGAATTCGGGTCGGTGCGGGAATTCTTCACCGCTTCGACCGTGGGCGCGCTGGCCGACATTCCGTTCATCTTTGTCTTTTTGCTGCTGGTCTGGTCGATCGCGGGCAGCGTGGTCTGGGTGCTGATCGCGGGCGGCGTGCTGATGGTGATCCCCGGCTTTTTCCTGCAGAAACGCATGATCCGGCTGACGCAGGAAATGCAGGGGGCCAGTGCCAAGCAGTCACGACTGTTGCAGGAAACAGTTGTCGAACTGGACACGATCAAGACCCAGCGCGCCGAAGATCGGTTTGCCCGCGTCTGGGAAGAGCTGACCGCCGTGCAGGCGCTGAAGTCCTCTGAACAACGCAAGCTGGCCGCGAAACTGACATTCTGGAGCCAGGGCGTACAGCAAGGCACCTATGTCGCAGCGGTGATTACCGGCACCTACCTTGTCTTTGCAGGGCAGTTCACCGTCGGGTCGATCATCGCGGTGGGCATCCTGTCCTCGCGGACTTTGGCGCCGTTGACGCAGCTGTCGGGCATCCTTGCCCGCTGGGGCAACGTCAAGGCGGCGCTGGACGGGCTGGACGGGGTGGCGCATGTGGCGCAGGACCGCTCGGCAGAGCGCAGCTACCTTAGGCGGGACAGGCTGCAGGGACAGTACGATCTGCGCGACGTGACCTATCGCTACGATCCCGAAGGTGTGGCGGTGCTGGATCTGTCGCAATTGGCCATTCAGCCGGGTCAGGTTATCGCGGTGCTGGGCGCAAACGGCTCGGGCAAGTCGACACTGCTCAAGATGCTGTCGGGCCTTTACGCGCCGGCAACCGGCAAGATCCTGATCGACAGCACGGAAATGGCGCAGATTGACCCCAAGGATTTGCGCCGCTCCATCGGCTATCTTGGGCAGGACGTGCGGCTGTTCCATGGCACCCTGCGGGATAACCTGAACCTCAGCCTGCTGGAACGGGACGACGATCGGCTGTTCGAGGCGCTGGATTTTGCCGGGCTCGGTCAGTTCGTCAAGGGCCACCCAAAGGGACTGGATCTGGACATTCGCGACGGCGGCGAAGGCCTGTCTGTCGGCCAGCGGCAAAGCATCGGCTGGGCGCGGCTGTGGCTGCAGGACCCGGACGTCTGTCTGCTGGACGAGCCGACCGCCGCTCTGGACCAGACGTTGGAAAAGACGCTGATTTCACGGTTGGAAAGCTGGCTGTCGGGGCGCACCGCCGTGATTGCCACCCACCGGGTGCCGATCCTGCAACTGGCCTCGCGCACGCTGATCCTTGCCAATGGGCGCATGGTGATCGACGGGCCGCGCGATCAGGTTCTGGATCATCTGCGCACCGTACAGACAGGGACCGAATAACATGGCGACCAGCAGCACCAACCTGTCGACGCAACTGGCGCGCGGCATGAAGGGCCCCTCCACGACGATCTGGCTTTGCGCTCTGGCAGTCTGGACCTTCATCCTCTGGGCCAGCTTTGCATGGCTGGACCAGATCGTCCGGGGCGATGGCGAGATCATCTCTTCCTCGCGCCCGCAAATCATCCAGAACCTTGAGGGCGGAATCCTGTCCGAGCTGAAAGTCAAGGAGGGCGACGTCGTGCTGCGCGGCGAGGTGCTGGCCCGGCTGCAGGGCGTACAGTTCCGGTCCTCGGTCGATGATCTGCAGGACCAGATCACCGCGCTGGAAATTCGCCACCTTCGGCTGGAGGCCGAATTGCAGGGTGCTTCTGTCGTGCAGGTCCCGCCGGAGCTGGCGCAGAAATCGCCGCAGATGGTCGCGTCGGAACAGGCGCTGCTGGCGGCGCGCCAGTCGGATTACTACAAGCGCCGCGAAGGCGCGCGCCGGGTGCTGGAAGAAGCGACCCGCGAGATGACGCTGATGGAGGATCTTCTGGACAAGAAGGTCGTCGCGCTGATCGAGGTGACCCGCGCCCGCAAGGCCCATGCCGACGCCAAGAAGGCGCATGACGAGATCATCACCCAGACAGAACTGGCCCGGGCCGAGGCCTATTCCGAGACGCTGATGGAACTGGCGACGCTGCAACAGAACCTGAAGGCCTCGACTGATCAGCTGAACCGGACGGTGCTGACCTCCCCTATGCACGGCATCGTAAACAAGCTGTCGGTGACAACGATCGGCGGGGTTGTGCGTCCGGGTGAAGAGATCATGCAGATCATCCCGGTCGACGAGGATCTGTTCGTCGAGGCCAAGGTGCGGCCGCAGGACATCGCCAACATCCGCCCCGGGCAAGAGGCGACGATCAAGCTGACCGCCCATGATTACACGATCTACGGCACGCTGAAGGGGCGCGTTGACGTGGTGTCCGCCGATACCTTCAAGGATGAGCGCCGCCCCGAGTCCGAGCCGCATTACAAGGTGACGGTGCGGGTGGACATGTCCTCGCTGACCGACCGGCAGGTGGCGATGGAGATCCGTCCGGGTATGCAGGCGCAGGCCGAGTTGCACACCGGCGGCAAGACCGTGCTGCAATACCTGCTGAAGCCGCTGTATAAATCCCGCGAAGCCTTTCGCGAGCCCTGATCGTGATCCAGTGGGGCCGCCTAGGGCGGCACCGGGTGTCTCGAATTTTGCCTTTGGCAAAACTCTCGGGCGGTCGATTGCGGCTGTTGTTGCGTCTTAATTGTCGGTGTCCAGCCAGATGGTCACCGGGCCGTCATTCACGAGATGGACCGACATATCCGCGCCGAAGCGACCTGTGGCCACCGGGATTCCCTGCTGTTGCAGCGTGTGGGCAAAATATTCGTAGAGGCGTTCCCCTTCCTGTGGCGCGGCGGCGGCGGAGAATCCTGGGCGGTTGCCGCGCGAAGTATCTGCGGCAAGGGTGAACTGGCTGACGACCAATGCGCTGCCGCCGATGTCCTTGATCGAGCGGTTCATACGGGCCTCATCGTCCTTGAAGATGCGCAGTTTTGCGATCTTGGCGGCAAGGCGGTCGGCCTCGGCCTCTGTGTCGTCCTGCATCGCGCAGATCAACACCAGCAGCCCGGGACCGATTTCCCCGACTGTGGCGCCGCCCACATCGACGCGGGCGGAGGAAACACGTTGGATCAGGGCTCTCAAAGCTCGTCGGCCCAGGGCGGATTCGCCCCTGCGCGACTGACGGTGACGGCCGCCGCGCGCGCCCCGAGATCCGCCGCTTCGGCAATCGCATCAGTGGGGGCGCCGGAAATCCCGGCGCGTGACAGGAGCCCGACACGGTGCAGCCCGGCAAGGAACCCGGCGTTGAAGGTGTCGCCCGCGCCCACGGTATCGACCACCTCGACCCGGTGCGCGGCGACCCTTTGCGTGCCCGCCTGTGTGACAATGTCGATGCCATCGGCCCCCCGGGTGATCAGAACCACAGAGGTTCCGCCATTCAGCAGGGTTTCCGCATTTGTACCGAGCCAGTCCATGTCCTCGTCCGAGATCTTGACAATATCGGCGCGGCCCAACATGCGATCCAGCCGGGCGCGATAGCCCGCTTCATCGGTGATGAAGCCGGGGCGGATGTTAGGGTCGATCATCACCGGCAGGTCGCCCGCGCGGCTGCAAAGAGTTGCGTAGCTGTCGGCCTGCGGTTCGGAGACAAGGCTGATGCCGCCGAAAAACAGTGCCGAGATGCTGTCGTCCAGTGCCGGAAGGTCATCGGCAGACAGCATCCGCCCGGCCGTGTTCTCATCGTAAAAGGCGTATTTCGCATGTCCGTCGGTCAGCGTGACAAATGCCAGCGTACTCGGGCGGTTCGACCGTGGGCACAGGCTGAAGTCCACGTTGGACGCGGCCAGCGCTTCGGCAAGGATTGTGCCGAAAAGATCCTCGGACAGGCCACCAAGGTAGCCCGACGGCGCCCCCAACCGTCCAAGGGCAATCGCGGTGTTGAACACCGCCCCACCGGCGTAGGGGGCAAAGGCCTGCTCCCCGGCGCCCGTTTCACGGGGCAGCATGTCAATCAGGGCTTCGCCGCAGCAGAGGATCATCGCCTGTCTCCCAAAGTCATGTTTGCGCTAACTTGCGCGCCGAATACAGCGGATTGCCGCCCCGGTCAAAGCCTGTACACCTTCCAGCATGGTCAATATTCGCGCCGGATCAAGGTCATCCGGCCGAGAGCGGTCAAACTCACGTTGACACGGCCGCTTGCCGGGGGACGACCTATGCCCGCGCCAAAGCCCGAGCGGCGCAGCCTGAACCCAGTCCGGGCCTTTTTTCGGTGAAGTCAGGGCGCTGTTTCCGCCCTGACGTGTCGGTGATGTTTCAGTTGGCGGCGAACAGGTAGCCAACACCGGCGGCCACGATCAGGCCCAGGATGACGGCGACGGCGATCTTGGCTGCCGACCAGGGTCGTTCACCCTGCACGCGGCCGGTGCGGCCATTGACCACGAAACGATAGCTCTTGCCGCGATACTTGTAGGCGGCCATCCAGACCGGCAGCAGAACGTGTTTGAAGGTGATGTCGCGCATGTCGGTCTCGACGTGTTGCACCCGCTGCCGATCCCCGCCGATATCAAAGCGCACGTCGCGGTGAATCTGCCGGTCCATCTTTTCCTTGGCTTCGGAAAAACCTTGGTCCAGATCCACCTGATAGCCCTCAGCCAGAAAACCGGCGAGGAATTCGGGCCGGTAAGGCTCCATTGCGCTCAGGTCCCAGGGTTCCAAAGCGTCGGTGTATTTTTTCGGCAGCGCATGTGAAGCCAGCACCAGAACGTCATCGAACAGGCGTTTGACCCGGCCCGAAACGCGCGTCCAGCGGACCTTTTGCACGCGCTGGGTTTCGGATTTGCCGTCCCGCATCACCTGACGGGTCTCGTAATAGACCGTGCCGCGTTCACCACTATAATCCGACGTCGTGTCGGCATCGAAGGTCCAGTACGGTACGTAGATTCCGTTCATCTTGCGGCCCTTGCGGGCATAGTCCTGCAGGCCGTTGGGCGCAAACCACAATTGGCCCAGCCAATCGGTCATGGCCTTGCGGGCAACCGATTCGTCCATCGCAAAGGGCAGCAGGCCGCGGGGCTTGATGTGACGATGTGTGCCGGTATCCGTCACCACAGGGGTGGCGCAGAACGGGCATTCGGCGGCGTGCGTGTCGGGCGGGAACTCGACCTGGGCGGCGCAGTTGGGGCAGGTCGAGACCTGAGTTTCCTCCATGTCCTGCAGCGGCAGGAGGTTGTCCAGCGCAGATTTGAAATCCAGTTCCCGGATGCCGCCGCCCCAGGGGCCGTGGTCGGCCTCGATGTCAGCCGTGTTGCCGCAGTGTTCGCAGACCAGCCTGCCTTCATCCGGGTCGAACCGCATGTCGCTGCCGCATTGATCGCAGGGAAAGCGATGTTCGTCACCGGGGGCTTCGGCAGTCGGCGGGGCTGGCGGCGCGGAGGGAGGCGACGGTGTATCGGAGGGCGGAGGGGGCGGTTGATTGCTCATGGGAAAATTTCTTCACGCTTACAAGGGTGGGGGCAGTCTTGCGCGGTTTGGCCCTGAGGGAAAGGATGAATCCGTTCTGGTTGCCGCGCGGCCACCCTTGGCGGCGCGCGGGCGGGGCGTTAGCTTTGCCATGATCCGATAAGGGAGGCGCGCCGATGGGGCGATATCTGAGCATCATCCTGACCGTCCTCTCGGGGGCGGCCTTGGCCGAGCCTGTGAGCTATGCCTTTGAATGGCAGGGCGGCGACGGCTACCGGGTCAAAGGCGCGCTGGAATTCGATCCCGCCGCGGTCAGCGGTCCCTTCGTGCTGGAGGATGACCTGAGTTGCTTCGTGATCGAGGGCACCAAGGATGGCGCGCCGATCGGGCGCTGGGCGCTGACCATGCTGAACGAGCAAACCACCTGGCGGCTGCATTTCGATCCGCAGACAAGCCGTTTCCTCGTCGATGGCGAGGGGATCTGGATGCCGCAGGCGTGGAACATGAACGGTGAGGGTGTGGATTGCGGGCCGGAGGGTTTCGGCTTCAACATCGGCAACGCGGCGCAGGATATCTGTCTGGATGGCACGCTGGTTGTGGAGAGCCAGGTGGCGCCAACCGCGGCTTTTCCGGCCTCGAAGGTCACGGATTTCTCGTTTCCCCGCGATGCCTGCAAACTGCCTGATTTGTTGAGCCTTCTGGATCGGTGATCCTTTGGGGGTCCATGGGCAGGGAACTATTGTTTGAATAATGAACTGGCGACAAAGGGTATTTTGCCTTTTCGGCCCCAATGTTCGCAGCAGGTTGACCGCCTTTCTGGACCGACTTCCGTCATTGCAGTACGATGCTGACACAGGCCGTTGATGCCGGCCTTGAAATGGTGCGGTGTTGGGGCTTTTTCAGGTGGTACACCGATGACATTACCGCTTCGATGCCTGCTCGCATGTTTTGTTCTGGGACTTGCCGGCCCGGTTCAAGCCGACCGCGAGGTACACGTCATCGCCGTGGAAAACGGATTTCAGCCGGACGATTACCTTGCCTGGCCCGAGGTGCATGTCCTGGTGGAACGTCCGGGCCAGGCCGTCAGTCTGGTGCTGCTGGACGGTGGCGAAGTCCACTGGCGGGTCGAAGCGTCGTCCGGAACGATCATCAGTGAAATTGTGCGCAGCGGCCCGAACGCCGAAGACAGCAAGGTGTCTCTCTTCGGTATTCCGATGGGCGGCGTGCAAATTCCCGGCCTGCCCAGGCCTTTTCAGCCCGTAGGTCGCGATTTCCGAACATTGGTCGACAGCTTGACCGAAAGATTCGAAACCGGGCGCATTCATAGCTTTCAGGGGATGTACCAGGCTGATGCGAAACCGGTGAAGGTCGATCACGTCGATACGACAACGGCGGGCCTTGCGCGCAATTACCTGTCGCAGCAGTTGGGTGAGTCCGACGACCTGCCTGAGGAAATCCGCAACTGGATTGAAAGTGGAGGCGCAAATGACGGTTTGGCCGTCATATTCGACAGCGGCGGGGTCAGCCTGACAGGTCCAACGGGAACGCGGCGGTTTCCGGCGACATCCGACATCCCCGACATCCTGTTGCCGACAGCGAGCGTTTACGATCCCGGTTCGCAGATGATCTACGGCATCACGTTCGGCGGGGAGGGTTACCTCTATTCCGTTGATGTGCAGACCGGCGAATGGGCTGTCGTGGCAAACATGGACGAGTATGACGCGGCGGGGCTGCTTTATGATCCGGAAAATCGTCAGCTGATTACAACCGGCGCGTTTTCCCGGCCGGGCGATATCAGAGTGTTCGGACTGGACGGCCGCCGGTCAGGGACCTTTGTACCGACCACGGCCTTTCCCGGACTGACCGACTTGTTCAACTACGGCAATGAACATGGACCGCCTCTGAAACCCCGGGCCTTCAGCGAAGGATGGGTGATTCTCGAAGCGCCCGGCCGCCCCGACAGCGCCTATCCAGATACCGGGCAATATCGCATCTACGCGCTGCGGATCGCGACCGGCGAGGTGCGCTTGCTGCGGTATCGCAACGAGTGAGCCGGAAGACCGCGATCACAAAAGGCACTGGCGCCCTGGTTGCAGTCCGGACTGCCCGCGCCCGGCGGTCGTTGCTGTCGCGAGCCGTGCCGCCACACGAGGCATTTTTGATTGCAGCGGCATGCCGTGATTCAGGTTTTCGGACGATGCTGTAAGCCAAATGGCGGCTCCGTCCCGCCTTACCCGGCGGATTTGACGGCAGCGTGCCGGTCCCAGAAGTGCACGGCCCGGGCGTAGGCCTCGGGATCGATCTCTTGGCCTGATCCGCCTGCTGCCCGGCCAAGGGCGTTGCGCCACTGGGTGATCGGGGGCATGGGCGGTTCAGCCGGTTGCAGAGTGCCGATGATCGAAACGATGCCCCAGTCGCAGTCGGGCACTGCCTGTTCTTCGGGGTAGTCGGCGGCCTCTAGCACCAGTTGATCGTGGCTGTAGAGAATCACGTCAAGCCATTGGGCAACAGGAGCCTCGCCTTCGAACCAGCGTTCCAGAACCGGCATTTCACCCGCGCGCCGGGCGGCGTAGCCGCTGCGCAGCAGGTGGGCGTTGTCAGCGGTAATCGGCGCGAATCCACAGCGTGTCGGGCTGTCGTTCTTTAGGAACAGGTGTTTGCAGAAAGGCGCGTAGCCCTCCACCAGTTCGCCCCCTTGCGCCATGGCGGCATTGCAGCGGTCGGTCAGATCCTTGGGCGTGATCCCCTCGATCCGGTTGCCACTGGCGCCGGGTTGCCAGTTGCGGAGGGCGAAATCGGTCAGGGCGATTTGGGCGATCTGCACGGTTGTCCTCGCATGGTGAAAGGGCCTCTGCCGCAGTAGGTCACGGCAGGGGCCAGCGCGGGGGTCCCGCAGCAAGCCCGGGACGGTGTTCGCAGTTTACGACCGCGCTTACATCGGCGGCGGGGGCGGCGGCATGACGGTAAAGAGCTGCGCCAGTTCCGGGACATCTTCGGCGCGCTTCCAGCCGTCCTGCCCCTGTGTCCAGGCGTGGGTTTCGCGGGTCATCTCTCCGGTGGCGACCATCTTGCCAAGGTCCGCCTTGGAGAAGGGACCGGTGGTCTGACCGGCCTTGGCGAGGTGCCAGACGTGTTCGACCGGCGGCGGCGGCGGTGCCATCGGGGCGGCCTGCGGCTGCGGCTGAGTCTGTTGCGCGGCGGCGCCCCACGGGCCACCCTGCGCGCCCATGGAATTGGCCATCTGCATGCCCATCCCGGCGCCAAAGCCCATGCCCATCGACTGATCCACGGCACCACCCTTGCCCATGGCTTCGGCGGCCTTCCATTTCATGTGATCGTCGAGGTTGCCGGCAAGCCCGCGCGAGGTGCGCGCGTCCAGCGCCTTTTCCACTGCCTCGGGGAGCGAGATGTTCTCGATATAGAGTTCCGGCAGTTCAAGGCCATACTGGTGGATCACCGGGTCGATGGCCTTGCGCACCAACTCGCTGACTTCACGCGTGTTGGCGGCCATGTCCAGCGCCGGGATACCGGAGGCCGCGATAGCGCGGCTGAATTCCTGCACGATGATGTTGCGGATCTGAAAGCTGATCTCATCCATCGTGAATTCGCCGTCGGTGCCGACGATCTCGGTCATGAAGACCGCGGGATCGGCGACCTTGATGGAATAGCTGCCAAAGGCGCGGATGCGCAGCGGCCCAAATTCCGGGTCGCGCAGCATGATCGGGTTCTTGGTGCCCCACTTGAGGTTGGTGAACCTCTGGGTCGAGACGAAATAGATCTCGGATTTGAACGGCGACTGGAATCCGTGGTCCCAGTGCTGCAACGAGGTCATGATCGGCATGTTGTTGGTCTCTAGCATGTAGAGACCGGGGGTGAAGACGTCGGCCATCTGGCCTTCGTGGATAAAGACCGCCGCCTGTCCTTCGCGGACCGTCAGCTTGGCTCCGTATTTGATCTCATGGCCTTCGCGTTCGAATCGCCAGACCATCGTGTCGCGGGTGTCATCCGTCCAGTGGATGACGTCGATGAATTGTCCGGAAACAAAATCCCAAATGCCCATGTCGCGGCCTCCAATCTCTGCCTTGCGCTCTTTCCTGCGCGCCAAAGCGCGAGGCTGGCGGCAGGATACGATATTCCCAGCGTAATAGAAGGGGCTGCAGGTGTTCACGGGGAAAGCTGGGAGATTTGCCCGATTTACCGGATGTCCGGTGGTCGCGTGACCCTCAGCCCGGTCCGCCGCCCGTCAGGTCTGTCGCCTTTTGCTGTACGATGGGCAGGGCCTGTTCGGCGGTCATGCCGGGCCTCAGCCGCGGATCGTAGAGGATCTTGAGCAGCATCTCGTCATGGGTGGTCAGCAGGGCAAATTCATCATCGTCGTTGAAGATCGACGGCCGCGCGCGCGGGCTGTCGTTGCCTAGGCCCAGCCCCTGGGCCAGTTCCTCATGCACGCAGGAGCGGCGCAGTAAGGGCGGGTGTTCCGAGCGGATCACCGCGATAGCGGTGCCATAGTCATAACCGCCCTGGCTTTGCGAAAAGGCGACAACGACACAATGGATGCTGCGCGGCAGGCTGTCGAAGATGCGAATGGCGCGCGGGTTCACGTCGGGCACGATCTGGCGGATGCGCGGTCCGATGCTGCTGGCGTCATCCTCTGACATGAACAGGACGTAGTAGTTGGGGTTTTTGTCGGTGATCGTGATCGGATGACCGGTGACGCGCGACAGGCGCGCGGCGTAAGAGGCGACCTGCCGCTTGTCCTCGTCGATCTGGCTTTTGGGAACGCCGGGGCCGAATTCCGTTGTCATGCGAATCGGGACGGTCCATTTCTTGATCGCACTTGTGCCGCCGCTGGACGGGTTCAGACCCGCGCCGCGTTCGTATTCCTCTTCCAAGGCGATGGCCGCGAAATTGCGTACAAGCATGGTGTCGGTAAACACCGTGTCCGGGCCGCCGCCATCTGTACGCAAAAGGCCGCGCGTCAGCAGGTCATTCTGCACGCGCGCGTAATATTGCGCCAGGGCGCGGCTGGCGGTGGAGGGTGCTGCCACGGCTTGTGACGCGGGTTTCGCAGCCAGTGCGGCGGGGCGCGCCTCTGGTTTAACGGCCGTCTTGCGCGGGGCAAGCTGTGAGCCGATGCAGCCCGCCAGGGTGAGGGCGGCCGCAAGGGCCATAACTGTCTTGAAACCGCCCCGCATTGTCAGTTCGGCACCGCGCCACTGGCCTCGCGGCGCGATTTGGCGGCCGAAAGCGTATCGCGCAGTTCGGACTCCATATGCTTGAGCTCTTCCTCGGCCTTGGCGCGGCGCGCCTTGCCTTCGTCGGCGATCTGCAGGCTGTCCTGAATCGTGGCGATGAGGTCCGTGTTGGCCTGCTTGACCGCCTCGATGTCAAAGACTCCGCGCTCCATCTCCTGTCGGATCACCTTGTTGGTGTCGCGCAGGTTGGCGGCGTTCGAAGTCAGCAGTTCATTGGTCAGGTCATTGGCGCCACGCACGGCCTCGGCCGCCTCGCGCGAGCGTTGGATGGTGACCGCCTGCGCCAGCTGGGTTTCCCAGAGTGGAACGGTGTTGACCAGGGTCGAGTTGATCTTGGTCACCAGCGACTTGTCGTTTTCCTGCACCAGACGGATCGAAGGCAGGGATTGCATGGTGACCTGACGCGTCAGTTTCAGGTCGTGCACCCGGCGTTCCAGATCGTCGCGGGCGGCGCGGACGTCGCGCAGTTCCTGCGCCTTCATCACCGCGTCGTTTTCCGGCGCGGCATCCACTTCGGCCGCTTTGGCGGGGATCACGACGGTGTCCAAGTCTTCCAGCTTCGCCTCGCCGGCGGCGATGTACAGCGCCAGCTCATCGTAGAATTGCAGCGTCTTTTCATACAGCAAGTCCAGCGACTTGATGTCCTTGAGCAGCGTGTGCTCATGTTTCAGCAAATCATCGGTGATCTTGTCGATCTGGCCCTGAATGGTTTCAAAGCGGGCGGTGAACTTGGCGAAGGGCGCGGCGCGACCCAGCAATTTTTCCCACCAGCTGCGGTCGCGGCGGACATCCAGTTCAGAGACGCTGAAACCGCGGATCGTGGTGACAATGTTCCGCAAGGAGTCGCCCGCCGGGCCCACGTCCTTGTTGCGCACGCCACTCAGCATGGCCTGACTGATTTCCTGCAGTTCGGCCTGCGCGGCGGAGCCGAAGGACACGATGGAGTTGGTGTCGTCCATGTCCAGCTCATCCATCCGGGTCCGGATTTCGGAGCTGATCTCTGCCGGGGCTTCCTTCAGCGGCACAACGGCGTTGGCCTCTACCGGTTCGGGCAGGACAACTGCGTTCACTTCATCAACCATGGCAAGCGCCTTTTCGGCCTGCTGACGTACGTTTTCAGACATGGGATCCCCCGTTCAAAAGTCATCTCCGGTCGAGATGCACACCTTCGCGCTGCAGTCGGTCGCGCAGCACCTCGATTTCAATGTTCAAATCTTCGTTGTTGTCGGTCAGCAGCTTGTCGATCTTCTTGTCAAAGCTTTCTTCGAGATCGGTCAGCAGCATCATGTAGTCGCTGCGCGCGCCCTGGTCGTTGGACCGCACGTAGATATCGGCGAATTTCACCGTCGCGTCACGCGCGCCCATAAGATAGACACTGAGAAATTTCTTGGCCCCGACCAGATCGCGGGGGTCTTCTTCGACGGTGCGGATCATCTCGCGCACCTTGGTGGAAAAGCGTTCCACCCGACCTTCGACGCGGCGGTCGCCCGCGCGCCGGACAGCATCGGCCATGGCAGTCAGATAGCTTTCGGCCTCATCGACCACTCTGGCGACGCGATCCTGCTGAAAGGTGTCGATCCCTTCCATGCCCTTGTCCTTCATCGGGTCGATGCCGAAGGCGCCGATGTGCAACACGCCTGCGGCGCCGCCAAAGATCAGCGGGGCAAGAAAGCCGGGTTCGGACCGCCACGCCGCGATGCCCGCGCCAATGGCGCAGAAAGCGGCGGCAAAGATCTTGCGCGGGATGGCGGGGCGGCGCGCAACCTTGCGGTCATGGTACTCGGACTCGGCCTTCAACCCGTCGCGCAGCAGCCAGGCGCCCAGCAACAGCGCAGCCGCACCGGCAAGACCCACGGCCAAGCCGATGGCGCCGTCGTTGATCGACAACGCGGCCAGAACGATGCCGGGTACAAAAAGGACATTGGACCGAGCGCCAGCCGGAGCGACGCGCGCACCCTTGTAGGCCGGACGCTCTGCCGGAGCGTCATCAGATGTCCCGTCGGGGCTGAATTTACCGCCAAATCGCTGCGCCATGGGGTCAGAGTCCCCCAAGCCAGCCTGTTGCCACTCCGAAAAGCAGCACGATCAGCAGGACATAACTCACCTTCTGCAAGGCGTTTCCGGACATATGTACCCTCCGGGGACCACACGCAAACCTGCGCTTCTAGCCAAAACCTAAGGGCAAAATGCTGCACTTGCTAGGGGGAAGTCCCGCCGTGTGGGCTCAGGCGGCGGATTCTCGGGGCATCCGGTCAATTAGCTGATCGGCCTGCCGCTCAAATGCGTCGCGGGCGCCGCGCACACCGCATTGACGGGCCAGCATCTCAAAGCTTTCCGACAGAACCTCCAGCTTGGCCAGAAAGCGCCGACGGGCAAAGACATGGCCGTTGCCGAGCCACGCCTGCTCCAGTCGCGAGACCTCGACCGTCAGCAGGTCGATCACCTTGTGTACCGGGCGTGAGACAAGGCTCATGGTCCTGAGGTCATCGACACTGCGCCGCATCGGCCGCAGGACCTGATTGCGCGCCGCCTCGACCCTCAGGGTCAGTTCCGCATCGTCCAGTGCCGCGACCCGGTCAACCAGGGCCGCCATCGCCTGCTCGGCCGCATCCAGCAAGGCCCGTTCCTGCGCTTTTTCCGTGCCCTTGTCATGACGCGGGTCGAACCCGAAGGCCGCGAGGCTGAGAACAATCGCCAAGCCGCCGCTCAGTACAGGCAGCAAGAGACTGTCCACCTTGTGCCCGGCAAGGACCAGAACAACCGCACCAATCAGGACCGAGCCGATCAGCTTGCGCGGGACCTTTGGCGCGCGCGCCACGTCCGTCCTGTCATAGGCGCACTGGATCGATTGCCCGACCGAGATCAGGCGCAGGGCGAACGACAGGATCCAGATCAGCGCGACCGCCGTTGCAATGTTCGCAAAGCTTTCCTCGAAGATCCAGAGCAGCAGCGGGAAGGCGGCGAGAAACATGAAGTTCAGCCCGGAGTCGAACTGCTGCCGGTCCCGCGCAAGACCCGGTGTCCTGTCATTCCAGTCTATCACGGAATCTGCTGCGTGCCCCATCGCCATCTCCCTAGGCGTAGCTCATGACAAAGATCATCATCCACAACGCCAGAAAGGCGATGTGCCGGGTCAGCAACCTGTTCTGCCGGGCGCGGCGGGCGTAATCCGTCACCGCCGAAAAGGTATCCTGAACAACCATACGCAGGCTGCCCAGCACCAGAAGGGCAGAGGCAAGTAGAATCGCGAGGGCTATGAATGTTGTCACCATGAGGACAATCTTGCCCCGAATCCGGGCAAAAACGGGGCAAGTCTCGGGAGAAACCAAGAAGAGTTAACGAAGGATGAAGGCCTTTGGCGCTCCAGCCGGGTCGTTAACCTTTACCGGGGTTTCGGCGGCGGCGCTGGACGCGTGGCTTTGGTTTGCCCGATTTGTCCTTGGTCGGGGCACCGCCCTCTGTCGTGGTCGGGTCCAATCCCAACTGGTCGCGCAGGATCTTGCGGCGCACTTCCTCCACCTCTCCCGGTTTCAACTGAGCCAACTGGAAGGGGCCGTAGGAGACGCGGATCAGGCGGTTGACCGTCAGGCCGATGTCCATCATGGCGCGGCGCACCTCGCGGTTCTTGCCTTCGCGCAGGCCCACGGTCAGCCATGCATTGGCGCCCTGCTGTCGGTCGATGCTGACCTGCATGGGCTGGAACCTTTGTCCATCGACCTCGATCCCGTTGCGCAGCGGGGCCAGGGTGTCATCGGTCGGTCGGCCATTGACGCGCACCCGGTATTTCCGCAGCCAGCCGGTCGAGGGCAGTTCCAGCTTGCGTTTCACGCCGCCGTCGTTGGTCAGAAGCAGCAGCCCCTCGGAGTTGAGGTCAAGCCGTCCGACACTCATTACGCGCGGCAGCTCCTCTGGCAGATCGTCATAGATTGTCGGGCGGCCCTGTTCGTCCTTGGTGGTGGTCACAAGTCCGGTGGGCTTGTGATAGAGCCAGAGACGCGGTTCCTCGGGCGCGTCAAGCGCTTTGCCGTCGACGGTGACCTTGTCCTGCGGGGTCACGTTCAGCGCGGCGCGGGTGATCTTTTCGCCGTTGACCGTGACGCGGCCTTCCTCGATCAGGCGTTCCGCCTCGCGGCGGCTGGCGCGGCCGGACCGGGCGATGACCTTGGCGATTCGCTCGCCCTTGGGTGTCTCTGTGCTCATGGTGTCCTTTAACGCGGGCGCGGGGCGGGACGAAAGGGGCTTTGCGTTCCGCGCTTTTCCCGGCGGTCGGGCCGCGCTAACAAGTCCCATGAGTTTCCGTTCCCACATGGACTTGGCGCTGACTGAGGCGCGCGCCGCCGCCGAGCGCGGAGAGGTGCCGGTTGGCGCGGTTGTCGTTGCGCCGACGGGCGAGGTGATCGCGCAGGCCGGCAACCGGACGCGCGCGTTGAACGACCCAACCGCCCATGCCGAGATGCTGGCCATTCGCGCCGCCTGTGCCGCGCTGGGGGCCGAACGCCTGCCGGGGCATGACCTTTATGTTACGCTGGAGCCCTGTCCGATGTGCGCGGCGGCGATCTCTTTCGCGCGGATCGCGCGGCTGTATTATGGCGCGGCGGACCCGAAATCCGGCGGCGTGGCGCAAGGGGCGCGGGTATTTTCGCATCCCCAATGCCATCATGCGCCCGAGGTTTACGACGGTCTGTCGGAGCCCGAGGCCGCGCAACTGTTGAAATCCTTTTTCGAGGCCCGCCGATGAAATCGCCCAGACCCTCTGGCCCCGCCAGACCGCAGCGTCCGCATCGGCACGGCAAACCCCGCAGCGGCCCGAAACCGCAGGACGGTCCGCGCCGGATTATCCTGTTCAACAAACCCTATGGCGTGCTGACCCAGTTCACCGACAAGGGCAATGACGGCAGCCCGCGCGCGACCCTGTCGGACTATATCGACGTGCCGGGCGTCTATCCCGCCGGACGGCTGGACCGTGACAGCGAGGGGCTGTTGATCCTGACCAATGACGGCAAGGTGCAGGCGGCCATCTCGAATCCGCGGTTCCGCGAGGCCAAGACCTACCTGGTGCAGGTCGAGGGCACGCCCAGCGATGCTCAGGTGCAGCAGTTGCGCGAGGGCGTGACGCTGAATGACGGGCCCACGCGCCCCGCAAAGTGTGAGGCGATCGACCCGCCAGTGTTGTGGGAACGCGATCCACCGGTCAGGTTCCGCAAATCGGTGCCCGATGCCTGGCTGCGGCTGACCATCACCGAAGGCCGCAACCGGCAGGTGCGCCGGATGACGGCGCACGTGGGGCTGCCCTGTCTGCGACTGGTGCGCTGGTCGGTGGGGGAATGGACGCTGGAGGGGCTGGCGCCCGGCAAGTGGCGGGAATCCTGACTACCCGCAGAGATTGAAAATTGCCCGTTTTTGGGGTAAACTCCATCTTGTTTTCAGCATTAAGGAGTTTTCCCATGAACAAGCCAACAGGCGACATCCGCCCATCCTCCAAGTTTGACCGAGTGCTTGCCCAGCGACTCGATCTGATCGAGGAAACACTGCAATCCCTCGCCGCGCAATTCGGCACCACGGCGACCGGACATTCCCACGGCGACGCGGCCCGTGTCGGGGCCTGCAACCTGCCGCGTGTTCCGGAGCGGTCCTTCGGGCCCGAGGTGTCGGATGGCCGGGCCAGCCTCATCCGCTATATCGACCGCAAATGGGTCAACGGCACGAACCTGCGCTACTACCTGTTCGACGAAGGCGCCTTTGCCGGGGACGCCTACAACATGAACAAGGTGCGCGAGGGGTTCCAGATCTGGGCCGATCAGGGCATCGGCCTGACTTTCGAGGAAACCGAGGATATCTCCGAGGCCGAAGTGCGCATCGGGTTCCTGCGCGGGGACGGATCATGGTCCTACGTGGGCCGTGACGTGATTGACGTTCCCGGACAGAACGAGCGCACCATGAACATCGGCTGGGACCTGCGCAATGATCCGCGCGGCGTCGACACGGCGGTGCATGAGATCGGGCATACGCTGGGCTTTCCGCATGAACACCAGAACCCCTTTGCCGGGATCGTCTGGGACGAGGAGGCGGTCTATGCCTACTTCGGCGGGGCGCCGAATTTCTGGTCGCGCGAGCAGACATTTCACAATGTCCTGCGCAAGCTGACCTCGCACGACGTGGAAGGATCGGACTGGGATCCGGATTCGGTCATGCACTACGGTTTCGGTCCGGGTCTGATCCTTGAACCCTTGGAATATCGCAACGGCCTGACGCCCGAACTGGGCCTGTCAGAGACGGATATTGCCGAGGTTCGCAAGTTCTACCCCGAACCGGAGGCGGACAAGACCATCCCGATGGAGGCCTTCTATTCGCAGGTGCTGGAGATGGAACCGGCGGATCAGGTCAACTTTGAACTGACGCCGACGGCGACACGGGACTATTCGATGCGCAGCTTTGGCCGGGCCGACATGCTGTTGGTGCTGTTTCGGATGACCGAGGACGGGCCGCGCTACATGGCGGGGTCCGATGATGCCGGCAGCGAGGAGAACGCCCAGATCGACATCCGGCTGGAGCAGGGGCAGAGCTATATCCTGCGGGTGCGGATGATGACCAATTACGGCGCGGACAAGGTGGCCGTGATGTATTGGTAAGGGAATCGGATCGCCCTCGGCGATCCGGTTAACAACTGGTCAGACCCATTTCGCCAGCGGTGGCAGGCTCATCAGCACGGCGTTGGCGTCATGGCCGGTGGCGAGGCCGAACTTTGTGCCCCGGTCGTAGACGAGGTTGTATTCCGCGTAGAGCCCGCGGTGGATCAGTTGCGTATCCTTGTCGGCTTCGGTGAAATCCTGCACCCGACGCTTTTCCACCAGTGGCACATAGGCGGGCAGAAAGGCGCGGCCGATGTCCTGCGTCAGGGCAAAGTCCTCCGCCCAGTCGCCGGTGTTGCGGTCATCCATGAAGATGCCGCCGACGCCGCGCGCGCGGTGCCGGTGCGGGATATAGAAATACTCGTCCGCCCAGGCTTTCAGTTCCGGGTAGAGGCTGTCCCCATGCGGGTCCAGATGGGCCTTTTGCGTGGCGTGGAAATGCGCGGTGTCCTCGTCGTATTCCAGACAGGGGTTCAGGTCTGACCCGCCCCCGAACCACCACGCGCCGGGCGTCCAGAACATGCGTGTGTTCATGTGGACGGCGGGGCACTGCGGGTTTTGCATGTGTGCGACAAGGCTGATGCCCGAGGCCCAGAAGCGCGGGTCCGCCTCGATCCCCGGCACGCCGCGCGCGGCCATCGCCTTTTGCGCGGCATCTTCCAGCGTGCCGTAGACGGTCGAGACGTTGACGCCGACCTTTTCAAAGACGCGCCCGCCGCGCATCACGCTCATCAATCCGCCGCCGGCGTCCGAGCCATCGTCCGAGGCGCGTGCCGTTTCTTTCACCTCGAATCGGCCCGGGGCGATGTCGGAGAAAGGGCCGGAAACGTGGCTGTCCTCCAGCTCCTCGAAGGCGGCGACGATCTGGTCTCGCAGGTCGCGGAACCATGCGCTGGCGCGCTCCTTTTCGGTGTCCATCATGAATTTGCCCTCCCGCCCGTGTTGTGTCGCAGGTCAATCAGCACAGGCAGGCCGCGCGTGCAAGTCCGCGCCTCAGTGCGCAGGGGCCTGCACCGGGTCCAGCAGGGTGCGGCCACCATCGACGGTCATGATCTGCCCGGTGACGAATCCCGCCCCGTCGCAGGACAGGAACTGCACCGATTCCGCCAGTTCGCGGGGGGCCGCGATCCGTCCCAGCGGGGTGTGCTCCTCGATGTCCGAACGATAGGATTTGTGTTCGCGCAACGTGTCCTTGAGGCTGGACGACATGACCGAGCCAAAGGCCAGCGCGTTCACCCGGATGCGATAGGGGGCCAGCGCGACGGCCATCGACCGGGTCATCTGGTCCAGCGCGGCGCAGGAGACGGAATAGCCCAGCAGTTCGGGGTGCGTGCGGCGCGCGGCGATGGACGACAGGTTGACGATCGCGCCCACCTGTCCCTTTTCCTGCCCCTCGGCCTGCTTGATCATCCGCTTGGCCACCAGTTGCGACATGCGATAGGCGGTCATCAGGTTCTGCGACAGCAGTTTTTCCACTGTGTCATCCTCGACATCCAGCGGATCCGAAGTCAGCAACTGCCGTGAACCGTTGATCAGGATATCGACCCGGTCAAAGGCGTCCAACGTGGCAGACAGCAGGTTGGCCATGGTCAGGCGTTCGCGCAGATCGCCGGCAAAGTAACGGATGGTGCTTTCATCCGAGGTGTCGCCGCATTCCTTGGCCAGGTTCGGTTCGTCCATGTCGGCCAGCATGACATTGGCGCCCTTGTTGGCGAAATGCCGTGCGATGGCGAGACCCACGCCATGGGCGGCGCCGGTGACGATGGCGGTCTTGCCTTCGATGGAGAAGCTCATAAGAGGGACCTCTTGCGGTTGTCCGGTCAGGCTAGACCGGTTCAGCGCCGCTGGCGAGTGGGCCGTGCGGCGTGCAGGATCTTGAAACGCGAGTCGTCGCCGATTTCGGACGTGTCCCGGAACGACTCGGCAAGGGCGGTCTCATAGGGCAGGTGGCGGTTTGCCACAAGCCAGAGCTGCCCGTGCGGGGCGAGGATACGGGCGGCGGAGGCGATGAAGGCGCGGCCAAGCTGCGGGTCGGCCTTGCGCCCCTGATGGAACGGCGGGTTCATGATGACCCCGTCCAGCGGCTGTGGCGGGGTCCATATGGTGGCATCGTCCCAGTGGAACAAGGCGCGCGGGTCGGTCACGTTCTGCCGGGCGCAGTCCAGCGCGGTCTTGTCCGCCTCGACAAGGTGCAGGTCCTTGATGTCGACACGGGTGAGAATCCGCTTTGACAGCCAGCCCCAACCCGCACCCAGATCGGCAAACCGGCCCTTCAGCGTGGCAGGCAGAGCGGCGGCCAGCGCCTCTGACGCGGGGTCCGGACCATCGGCCGAGAACACGCCGGGCGCGGTGATCTCTCCATCCGGCAGGGTCCGGGGCGCGTGCAGCCAGTCCGACAGATCCACGCCACCGGTGAACCACAGACACTTGCCATGCGCCTTGGACACCTGCCCCCGAACGGACAGCCGTCCGCGCAGGGCCTTGGCGATGGCCTCGATCCCGTCGGTCTTGGCCCCGTCGACCACAACCAGATCGGCCAGGGTGCTGGCGCGGGCGATATGATCCTCGGCCAGATCGCGGGCGCGGGGCAGGGTGACGATGGCGACCGCATAGCGCCCTTGCGCCTCTGTCACGGCGTTGACACCGCGCCGCTGCCAGGCGGCATGGTCCGGGGCAAAACTCTGTACGACATCCAGCCGGGCGGGATCCAGCGCGCCCAGTGGCGCATCCCCCGGTGCGCCGATCAAGGCGATACGGCCTGTTTCGGGCAGCGCGAGGCCGCCGGAGGCGATGGCGTAGGAGAGGCGATCCTGGGACATGAGAGGGGAACCGGCGGCGCGCGCCTATTCCTTCTCCATCGTGCATTGCAGGGGATGCTGATGGCGGCGGGCGAAATCCATTACCTGCCCCACCTTGGTCTCCGCGATCTCGTGGCTGAAGACACCGACCACGGCGACACCCTTCTTGTGCACGGTCAGCATGACCTCGAAGGCCTGCGCATGGGTCATGCCAAAGAAACGCTCCAGCACATGGACGACAAATTCCATCGGGGTGTAGTCGTCATTCAGCAGCAGCACCTTGTACAGAGGCGGGCGCTTGGTCTTGGACTTGGTCTTGACGGCCACACCGGCATCGCCCTCACCGTCATCGGGGAGGTTTCCGGTCATCTTGACGGTCGATGTCAGATTGGCGTCAGTCATGGGGTGCGTTCAGGACCTTGGTGTTCTGGGCTCGGCCCGTTTATATAGTCTATCCACGGGTGCCGAAAAGGGGGCCGTTCCGGCTAATACAGAATGAAAGCCAATCTGCAAACAATCGGTTTCGATGCCGATGACACCTTGTGGCACAACGAGCGCTTTTTCGTCCTGACGCAAGCGCGATTCGCCGATCTGCTCAGCGATCATGCCGAAAAGGACCATTTGGCCGAGCGCCTGATCGAGGCCGAGCGGCGCAACATCGGACATTACGGCTTCGGTGTGAAGGGATTCGTTCTTTCCATGATCGAGACCGCAATCGAGGTGACCGAGGGCCGCGTGCCCGCTTCGGTGATTTCGGAACTGATGGCGGCGGGGCGCGAGATGCTGGCCCATCCGATCGAATTGCTGCCCCATGCGCGCGAGGCCGTCGAGGCCGCGGCCAACAGCCATCGCGTCGTCCTGATCACCAAGGGCGACCTGCTGCATCAGGAACGCAAGCTGGCGCAATCCGGGTTGGGCGACCTGTTCGATGCGGTCGAGATCGTGTCGGACAAGCAACCAGACACCTATGCCCGCATCTTCGGCGCGTATGACGGCGGGGCAGAACGCGCCATGATGGTCGGCAATTCGATGAAATCCGACGTAGTTCCGGCCATTGAGGCGGGGGCCTGGGGTGTAATGGTACCGCATGACCTGGCCTGGGCTCTGGAACATGCGGACACGCCGGATGCCCCGCGCTACCGCGAGTTGCGGGACCTTGGCGACCTGCCGGAACTCATCTCTGAAATCGGTTGAACCGGTCTGCTCGCGGGCGCTATTCGAGTCGCCACAATTCCGCCATATTTCGCCACAATCCCGCCCCATTGGCCGGTCTTGGGGCAAGAGAGGGGGAACCCCCAAGATGTTGCATCATCACTAATCCAAAAATCAATGAATATCAATGTTTTGCCTGCTTCTCTTGATGTGATGTCTGTGTTAATCTCACGTTAACCACGACCCCTCCAAAATGGTGTCGGGACAAAAGCAAGAACCCCAACCGGAACACCGGGGGGAACGAGGCAGAAAGGCAGTGTATCGTGACGGGACGACGTCCTCAGTCAGGCCGATTCGGCCTGCATTTATTCCTCTGTGTCTGGCTGGTGGTATTGTTGCCGCTCAGTGTCGCCGCAGCCCCCTATGCCGCGCTGGTGATGGATGCGCGCAACGGCAAAGTGATCCACGCGCAGAATGCGGACACGCGGTTGCATCCGGCGTCGCTGACCAAGATGATGACCCTCTATATCGCCTTCGAGGCGGTGCAGAACGGTGAGATCAGTATGGACACGCTGGTGACGGTCTCGCGCAAGGCCGCATCTGAAGAGCCATCCAAGCTGGGCCTGCGTCCGGGACAGAAGATCAAATTGCGCTATCTTGTACGCGCTGCGGCTGTGAAGTCCGCAAATGACGCGGCCACCGCCATCGCCGAGGCAATCGAAGGCTCAGAGGCCGCCTTTGCCCGCCGCATGAATCGCACCGCCGAGGCGATGGGCATGAAGCGGACCACCTTCAAGAACGCACACGGACTGACCGAGAGCGGCCACCTGTCGACGGCGCGGGACATGTCGATCCTCGGGCGGCACATGATTTATGACTACGACCAGTATTATAACCTGTTCTCGCGCAAGGCGGCAGATGCCGGCGTGGCCACGGTCTATCACACCAACCGCCGCATGCTGAGTTCCTACAAAGGCGCGGACGGGATCAAGACCGGTTACACGCGCGCGGCGGGTTTCAACCTTGTCGCCTCGGCGGAGCGTGGACAGGAACGAATCATCGCCACGGTTTTCGGTGGCCGTTCGACCGCGTCGCGCAACGCGCGTGTGGCCGAACTGCTGGACCTCGGTTTCAAGAAGGCTCCGTCCTGGACCAACAAGCGCAAGCCCAAGCGCCCGCCCTACCTTGGAAAGGGGGCCGGGGCAGGCGGAGTCGTAGTCGCCAATTCGCCCGACCCGCAGCCGGGCACGCGCGCTAAGACGATCCGCGTGGCCTCGGCCGCCGTCACCCGCAGCCTGCGCCCGGTGGCGCGCCGCGTGCAGACGCCGGATCCGGCAGACATCGCGCCGCTGGTGGCGATCATCGGCAAGGATCTGGAACAGGAATTGAAAGAGGTCGCAATCGCATCGAACACGACCGCAGTGCCTTTGCTGCCGGGCATCGCGCCAGCCGCCTCGGTCAAGCCGGTGCAGCGGCCCGCCAGCGTGGCCAACGGCACGATCGCCTACAAGGACAAGCCCACGCCAGAGCGCAAGGCAGAGGTTGTCACCCGCTTGTCGACCTCCGGCGGGCGGCACTGGGGCATCAACATCGGACGTTTCCCCAACGCCTTCACCGCAGAAAAGATGCTGCTGAAGACCGCGCTTGCCGAAACTGCGACGCTGGATGGCTCTCTGCGCAAGGTGGTCCGGGGCAAGACCGGCTATGACGCCACCTTCATGGGGATGACCCGGGATGGCGCGGAACTGGCCTGCAGCCGTCTTCAGGCACGGCAGATGACCTGCTTCATGGTCGGTCCCAGCTGATCAGGCACGCTGCCGGGCCTGCGGAGGACGCAGGCCCGAGGGTTTGAGCAAGGTTATCGCTGCTGTTGCTGGATCGCTTCGAGGATCGCATCAAAGACGGACAGGACACGATCAACCCTGCTCTGATCGGTCAGCAGGCTGGCCACCAGCAGGTGGATCTCTTCACTGGTGCTCAGGTGCCGCGTCTGCAGGTTGGACAGTACCCCGATCATGTCGTTCGAGGGGCAGACACCCTCACGGTATTCGAAGATCGTGCCACGGTCTTTTTCGCGCGCCACCAAACCGCAACGCCGATCCGGCGGCACGTCCTGCCAGAACAGGGTCATCATATCGACCAGCGCCGAACTGTCGTTCGAAAAGTAGTTATGCGCCAGCATGTCGTCCCCCAGAGAGGACATGTCGATGCTGTCAAAGGCGCTGCTGGACAGCAGCACAGGACCGCCCAGACCGGCACGGGGCGAGGATCCGTGCAGCTTGCGCGAGGACACCAGCGCCCAGTCGGTCGAAGAGGCATAGAGCGTCATCCGCCGCGCCAGCGGCGAAAAGGTGTTGGCCATGGCAGCAAACAGATCGGCGTCAACGTCCGGCGCGGCAAACATCACCTGATCCAGCACCGGCTGGTCGCCGGGGCGGGCGTCGCGTTTCAGGGCCATGATCTCCAGCGCGTCGGTCAGGGCTTGGTTGCCCATCGAATGCGCCACCACGTTGATCGACCGCGCGCCGGACCGCAGCACCAGATCCTCGATGAACAGCGATAGACGGCGACCCGACAGGCGCACAACCGCCGCATCGGCGTTGTATCCCATCGTGGTGTCGCGCGATGGCCAGGAAAACAGCACCGGCACCGTGTCATTGCCCATGTCATGCACCATCTGCGCGGTGCGCTGGGCGGCATATTCAAAGCTGGTATTGTAGCCGTGAACAAACAGCAAAAGGTCGCGCCCGGCGTCCTCGGCGAATTCGTCCTGCAACTGCCCGAAGAAGCTGTCCGGATCGACCGGCTGTACCGATTTCAGCAAGACATGCTTGGATTCCGAGGCGCGGAACTCCAACCGCCAGATCGACGGCTTTTCCACCTGGCCCGCGACATGAGAGTCCGGGATCGTCACCGTGGCGATGCCCAGTTCGAGCCGGTCGCCCCGATCACTGCCATAAAAGCGCGCGGGATGAGAGGCGCCGGTGCGTGCGCGGTCCGTGGCGTAAAAGACGTCGACGGCGCGGAAACCCCGCCCGTCGGACGGTTCCAGCGCGGTTTCCAGTGCCGGGCCGTCCAGCGCATCGAGCATGGCGAGCGCCTCGGTGGCGGCCTCGGCGTCGCCCATCAGGGTCGCCAGCCGGGCCAGGTCCTCATAAAGCTCTCCAAGCAGATCGTCATCGCGCCCGGTTTCGGATTCGGCCGTGATGGCGGCCTCGATCATTTTGCGGGCCGATCCCAGCGCGCCCTGCGCCTCATAGATCTTGGCGGCGCGGAGATAGGCGGGCACCGGATCCTCGCCCAGTTTTTCACGGGCAAAGGTACGGGTGCGCGCAAGGTCGGCCCAGGCGTCGCTGGCCTGAACATAGCCAAGGCCGTCCAGCAGTTCGGCGCGCATCTGCATCAGGTCGACAAGGATGCGCATCTCTGGCGGGGTGCCCAGAACGCGCGGATCGCTCATGGCGATATCGACCTGCTGCAGCGCCTGAAAGGGATCCGTCACCGCCAGCGATTCCAGCGCGATGACGCGGCTGATGTCCTGCGCGCGTCCGGGCGCAGGAATGGTGGCCAGCACGGTGCAGGCCAGTACGATCATGGAACGGGACAGGGCAGTCATCATAGAGTCACCTCACGAGACATCGGGTCCATGAGATTATGCGGCCTGTAGGCGTAACGACAAGGTGGGGAATCCCGGAAGTTGGGATCGCCAAATAAAAACCCCCGCAGCCGGGCCGCAGGGGTTTTCTGATTCGAAGTGCGTTCGGTTGCTTACAGCATCCCTTCGCGCTGAGCCTTTTTACGTGCCAGCTTGCGGGCGCGGCGAATCGCCTCGGCCTTTTCACGGGCCTTCTTCTCGGACGGCTTCTCGAAATGTTGCTTGAGCTTCATTTCACGGAAAACGCCTTCGCGCTGCAGCTTTTTCTTCAGGGCACGGAGCGCCTGATCGACATTGTTGTCGCGAACACTGACCTGCATGTGGTTGTCACCACCTTTCTAGGTTTGAGTTGCATGAATTGCAGGAGAGCGCCGTATAGCAAGGCATCCCCGTCTTGTCCACACGGTTCAGGGCGGGTTTCCCTGCGGCGGGAAAGCCGGTCGAACCTGCGGGGAATCGCGCTACAATGAACCTCGGAAGGATAAAGGAGGTCCGATATGCCCGATTCTGCCGAGAGGATTCTGGACGCCGCTCTGAGCCACGTCCCGTTTGACGGCTGGTCCGAACCGACCTTCCGCGCCGCTGTGGCCGAATCCGGCGTGGACCCTGTTGTCGCCCGCGGCCTGTTTCCACGCGGCGCGGTGGATCTGGCCGTGGCCTATCACAAGCAGGGCGATGCCCGGATGCTGGCGCGGCTGTCAGCGGCGGACCTGGCCGAAATGCGCTTTCGCGACAAGGTCGCCTTTTCGGTGCGCGCCCGGATCGAGGCGGCCGAGGACCGCGAGGCGGTGCGCCGGGGCAGCACGCTCTTTGCCCTGCCGCCCTATGCCGCCGATGGCGCGCGGCTGATCTGGGGCACGTCCGATGCAATCTGGACTGCGCTGGGCGACAGTTCGCGCGATATCAACTGGTACACCAAGCGGGCGACCCTCTCAGGGGTCTATTCCTCGACCGTGCTCTACTGGCTGGGGGACGATTCGCCGACGAATGAGGCAACCTGGCAGTTTCTCGACCGCCGAATCGAGGATGTGATGCGCTTTGAAAAGCTCAAGGCGCAGGTGCGTGACAACCGGTTGCTGAGCGGGTTGATGGCAGGACCGGCCAGGATCCTCGAACGGGTCAGGGCCCCGGAACGTGGCGATGATCTGCCCGGCGGGTCCGCCGCACCGCGCTGACCCGCGCGAAACCGCTTTGCCCGACGCGCCCGGCTTGGTACCAAACCCCAAACAGGGAGAGAGCCCCATGCCGGATACCATGAGCGCCATCGAAATCACCCAGCCGGGCGGCCCCGACGTCCTTCAGCCCACGACCCGACCGGTGCCGACCCCCGGTGCCGGCGAGGTGGTGCTGAAGGTCGCCTATGCCGGGGTCAACCGGCCGGACGCGCTGCAACGCGCAGGCAGCTATGCACCGCCCCCCGATGCTTCTGACCTGCCGGGGCTGGAGGCCTCGGGCGAGGTGGTGGCATTGGGCGCGGATGTGGACACCCTCCGGGTGGGTGACACGGTCTGTGCCCTGCTGCCGGGCGGCGGCTATGCCGAATATGTCGCCACGCCCGCGGCCCACTGCCTGCCGGTGCCGCAGGGGATGGGCATGAAAGAGGCCGCCTGCCTGCCGGAAACCTTCTTCACCGTCTGGTCCAATGTGTTCCAGCGCGGCGGGCTGCAGGCGGGAGAGCGGTTCCTCGTGCACGGCGGCTCCAGCGGGATCGGCACGACCGCGATCCAGCTGGCGCATCACTTTGGCGCGCGGGTCTTTGCAACTGCCGGATCGGCGGAGAAGTGCAAGGCCTGTACCGACCTTGGTGCAGAGCGGGCGATCAATTACCGCGAAGAAGATTTCACCGAGGTTATGAAGGCCGAAGGCGGTGCCGACCTTATCCTTGACATGGTGGGCGGCGATTACCTGCCGCGCAACGTCAAGACGCTGGCGCAGGACGGGCGGCTTGTGCAGATCGCCTTTCTGCAGGGGCCGAAAGTCGAGCTGAACTTTGCAATGGTGATGGTCAAGCGCCTGACCATCACCGGCAGCACTCTGCGCCCGCAAAGCGTGGTGGCCAAGGCGCGCATCGCCGAGGCGCTGAAGGCCAATGTCTGGCCCCTGCTCGACGCGGGCAAGATCGCCCCTGTCATGGACAGCGAGTTTGCACTGGCCGAGGCCGCCGCCGCCCATGCCCGCATGGAAAGTTCTGGCCATATCGGCAAGATCGTCCTCAAGGTCAGCTGAGGCAGGGGGGCGCTGCCCCCGCCGCGCATTCTGCGCGACTCCCCCGGAGATATTTGTCAGAGAGAAGAAACACAAAGCTTCGCCCCAGGCTTCTTTTCTCCCCAAATATCTCCGGGGGTGAGGCCGCAGGCCGAGGGGGCGGCGCCCCCTCCCTTGCTCGCTCACACCACGGCGCGACGGTAGAGATGCCATGTGGCGTGGCCCAATACCGGCAGGACGACAACCAGGCCCAGCAGGAACGGCAAACTGCCGATCACCAGCCCGGTCGTGACGATCGCACCCCAGGTCAGGATCACGCGGGGATTCTCGCGTGTGACCCGGATCGAGGTCAGTACGGCGACCGGCAGGCCGACGCGGCGGTCAAGCAGCAGGGGAAAGGCGACCACGGAGGTCGCCAGCACGGTCAGCGCAAAGACAAAGCCCAGGGCACATCCGAGAATGATCATGGTGAGCCCGGCGCCGGTGGTCAGCGCGTCGTTCAAGAAGGCTCCGACCGAGGTCGGCGCATCGGGGCCGAGGGTTGCCCCATAGAGGTGCCCGGCAACCACCATCCAGAGGCAAAACACCGTGGCAAGGTAGATGCCCAATACGACAATCGAGGCAAAGCGCGGGCGTTCCACCACTTTCAGGGCAGAAAACAGGCCAACTTCTTCCCCGGCTTCCCGGCGGCGGCTGATTTCGTAGACCCCCACCGCCGAGATCGGTCCAAGCAGCGCAAAGCCCGCGATCAGCGGAAAGATCAGCGGAATCAGGTTCATGTTCAGCGCCGCGAGCGCCAGTACCAGACCGATCACGGGGTAAAGCAGCACGATGAACATCACATCCGTTCGGCAGGCCTGAAAATCGGTCCATCCGGCAGAGAGCGCCGCGCGCAGGTCGTCGGTTGTCAGCTTGCGGGTTTGGGGCGGGGCGATGTCCTCGTCACCGCCAAGCCTTTGGGTCGATTCTGCGGCATGGCGGCCTGCGAAGCCTAGCGCCCCGGCCAGCCATGTTCCTGGATTTCCGATTGTCTTGGCCATGCGTCGTCTCCTTTTGGTGACAGCTTTCGTATCCGTTCGGAGGAGATCACCGCGCGGGGCGGCCCTCCGGCCAGAGGTGCTCTGCGTCAAAAGGTAGCACGAATCTCGCGCGAGGCCCATCAAGCTGTCGCGAGCGGCCAGAATTCGGCTGAACCGGGGTCAGTCGCGATGGGCGAAAAAGCCCGGTCCGGCGCGGTCCAGCAGGTCGGCCGCGAGGCGTTTTCCGATCTCCGCGCCTTCGGTCACGGGGCCGCTCAACTTGTCGGCATGGGATTCCGAGCCATCGGTTTTCAGGATCTCACCGCGCAGGTGCAGGGTCTCGCCGTCCAGTTCCGCCAGTGCTGCGATAGGTGTTTCGCAGGACCCGTCCAGAGCGGCCAGAAAAGCGCGTTCTGCGGCTAGGCGCAGGCCGGTGGGGGCGTCGTGGATCGCCGCCAGCAAATCCTGAACGCGCCTGTCATCGCTGCGCCGCTCGATCCCGATGGCGCCCTGCGCCACGGCGGGCAGCATGTCCTCTGGCGCGATGGGGGCCGCGGGCACCTCTGTCATTCCCAGCCGGTTCAGGCCCGCACAGGCAAGGAAGGTCGCCGCAGCCACGCCATCCCCCAGCTTTTTCAGCCGCGTTTGAAGGTTGCCGCGAAACTCCACCACCTGCAGGTCGGGCCGCCGGTGCAGCAGTTGCGCCCGCCGCCGCAGCGAAGAGGTGCCGACGATGGCCCCCTGCGGCAGATCCGCCAGCCCGTCATGCTCCGGGCAGATGAAGGCATCGCGCACATCCTCGCGCGGCAGGTAGCAATCGAGGATCAACCCCTCGGGCTGCTCTGTCGGCATGTCCTTCATCGAGTGCACGGCGATGTCGATGGCGCCGGACAACAGTGCCTCTTCGATCTCTTTGGTGAACAGGCCCTTGTTGCCGATCTCCTTGAGCGGGCGATCGGCGTCGATCAGGGTCCGGTCATCGCCCGTCGTCTTGATCACCACGATCTCGAAGGCGGCGCCGGGCAGGTCAAAGGCGGCGGCCAGCCGGTCGCGGGTCTCATGCGCCTGGGCAAGCGCCAGCGGAGAGCCACGGGTGCCGAGTTTCAGCGGGGCGGAGGGCGAGGGCAAATCTGTCATACCCCTTCGATTACCGCGCGACGGTGCGAAAGGAAACGTGATTTCGACGGGTCCCCTGCGGCAACCGCGCTATCGTCGATGGCTTGACACCGCGCCGCCCGCGTCGGACCAAGACCCACGATCAGGAGGACCCCAATGACCAAGACGATCCTGCGCGCCCTTGCGGGCGAAACGCTGCCCACGCCGCCGATCTGGATGATGCGGCAGGCGGGCCGCTACCTGCCCGAGTACAAGGCGACGCGGTCCGAGGCGGGGGATTTCCTTTCGCTCTGCTACAACCCGGATCTAGCGACCGAGGTGACGCTGCAGCCAATCCGCCGCTACGGCTTTGACGCGGCGATCCTGTTTGCCGACATCCTGCTCTTGCCGCAGGCGCTGGGCATGGACCTGTGGTTTGTCACCGGCGAAGGGCCGCGGCTTTCGACCATCACCTCGCAGGCCGACTTCGACAAACTGGGCCGGGGCGAGATGATCCACGACACGCTGAGCCCGGTCTATCAAACGGTGCGCAACCTCTCGACGGCGCTGCCCTCGGAAACGACGCTGATCGGCTTTGCCGGCGCGCCCTGGACGGTGGCGACCTATATGATTGCCGGGCAGGGGACCAAGGACCAGGGACCGGCGCATGCGCTGAAGGGTGAGAACCGCGCGCTGTTCGAACAGATCATCGACCGGCTGACCGAGGCCACCATCGACTACCTGTCGGAGCAGGTGAAGGCCGGGGCCGAGGTGGTCAAGATCTTCGACAGTTGGGCAGGGTCGCTCAAGGGCGAGGATTTCGACCGCTACTGCACCGCCCCCGCGCGGACCATCACGCAGGAATTGAAGCGCCGTCACCCGGGGCTGCCGGTTATCGCCTTCCCGCGTCAGGCGGGCGACAAATACATCGGCTTCCACGCCGCCACCGGTGCGGACTGTGTGGCGCTGGACGACAGCGTGACGCCGGAATGGGCGGCGGAGCACGTCCAGACAGGTGGTTGCGTTCAGGGCAACCTGGCCTCCTCTCACATGGTGACGGGGGGCGAGGACCTGGTGCGGGAGACGCGCCGCGTGGTCGATGCCCTGTCCAACGGGCCGCATATCTTCAACCTTGGCCACGGCATCACGCCGGATGCCGACCCGGCGAACGTGCAACTGATGATCGACACGGTGCGTGGCGGCTGAGGCCTTAGAAAACCTCGCCATCCGCGCAGATCCGTTGCACGAAAGTGGCAAGCAGGGGCTTGCAGAGATCCCGAGGCTCGGGTGAGAACAATTCATCCGGCCCGGCTTGCCGCATCCAGCCGATATAGGTCACTGGATCGACCCCCATTTCGGTCAGGTATTCGGCGATTAGATTATAGAACGGGTGATCGTCGGGCAGGATGGTACCGTCTGTCGTCGATAGACGATGAAAACCGAAATCATCACGCGCGTTGGCCCACTTTGTCCGGTCTACGCCGCCCGCAAAGACCAGCGGACAAGCGGAATAGCAATTGCCGGCCAGTGAGGTGCCCAATCCTCGGCGGCGGATTTCCCGTCCAGCCAACAAAGCATCCTTAACGCTGCCGCCGCCACTGCCAAGACGAACTTCGGTGACCGCCGGAGACCGCTCCAGTTCCGCAAGAAACCGTTCAAAAAACCCGCTGTCGATATCACCGAAAACGGTGAGCCATTGTCCGTCAACTGCGAATTGAGCTTCAGGCGCTGCGTTCTCCAACCCCGCAGAGGCCGGAATACCCAAGGTCCCGATGCATTCCAGGTTCCAGGTGTTCAGGCGATCAGCCTGGTTTGACGCCAAGGCCTTTTCCGCCATTTTCACCCAGTTGTAGCGAGACACCGCTGCAAAGGCGAAATCGATCACCAATTCCATGTCGTCCACCAATGGCGGGGAATCGATTATCATCAGGTCGCCGACAAGATGGGTTTGTCCCAACATCTGGCCCAGAATGGAGCAGCGGTGTTCGTCGAGATCGGCTTTGGGATGAGCCGAACTCAAGCCAAAGATGCCGTCGCCGACTTCCTTGAGCCCGCGTTATTCGCCGGGACGGTCCCGTGGCGCTCTGGGAGCGGCTTGATGTCGTTCCTACGGTCGCTTGGGCACGAGTTTGCTGCGAGTGATGGGCGCGCTTCGCGCTTGGGCTGAGCGAG
>JAXMNQ010000014.1:0-121638 GCA_034670345.1 Paracoccaceae bacterium
GGCTTGCCCATCTCAAACCCCCATATCTGCCTTGCAGACAGGGAATCACAGATCAAGCCTCATGGGAATCCTGAATCGGAATGGGCGCAACGCGCTCTAGCCGGGATTTTTGATCCCCTCCACGGCAACCGGTACTTCGATGAGAGATCCGTCCGCGCGGGAAGGCGCGACCGGTGTCCGCGTCAGGGTCGGCACCCTGGTTTTAGCGACCCCCAGGCTCTTGTCTCCGACCCCCAGGGTGACACCGTCCGGCGGACCGATCTTGGATTGTCCGAAGGCAGGTTGGCAAATCGCAAGTGCCGCCAGTGCGACGCACGAAAAAGCAGTACGGCGAATGGTCATGACGTTTCTCCCAAGGCAATAGATGCACGTTTTGTAACATCGCGCGCCCGAATCCCAAAACTGGTCGTCGGCGGAAAAAACGTGCTGCGCCGCGCTAGCGTCGCGCCGGAACCCCAGGTCGGGGATGGTCCCCTTCGGCCCCGAACCGATCGAAACCCGAATTGCGCCGCTGCGCAGAACAAGGACGACCGGCACGGGCAGACGGGATCCGTCAGGTCGGCGCGCGGGTCTCGCGGCCGAAGCCGGGCACGTCCCGGCCGCACGGGCCGCCGGAAAACCTCGTGAGGATTGCCGTGAGAAGAGCCCCCGCCGTCCCTGGTGATCGCTGTCGCGGCTGCCGCGAATACCGGTCCGGATCAACCGGCCAGAGAAGCGTCTCCGCCACCCACATTGACAATACCCCCTTGCACCCCACATGTTGCGCCGCCATACGCGGCCCCGTTCGAACCGCGAAAAATCATCACGAGGTAGCAGAACCCGATGCCAGTCGTCGTCGTCGAATCCCCGGCCAAGGCCAAGACAATCAACAAGTATCTGGGTTCCGATTATACGGTTCTGGCATCTTACGGCCACGTGCGTGACCTGCCGCCAAAAGACGGTTCGGTCGACCCCGACTCGGATTTCGAGATGAAATGGGAGGTCGGCAACGACTCGCGAAAACATGTCGCGGCCATCGCCGAAGCGCTGAAATCCGACGACGCGCTGATCCTCGCAACCGACCCCGACCGCGAGGGCGAGGCGATCAGCTGGCACCTCAAGGAGGCGCTGACCAAGCGGCGCTCGATCAAGAAATCCACCGCGGTCAGCCGCGTCACCTTCAACGCGATCACCAAGGCCGCGGTGACCGAAGCGATGCGCAATCCGCGCGACATCGACGCGCCGCTGGTCGAGGCCTACCTCGCCCGCCGCGCGCTGGACTACCTCGTGGGGTTCAATCTGTCGCCGGTCCTTTGGCGCAAGTTGCCCGGCGCACGCTCGGCGGGGCGCGTTCAGTCCGTGTGTCTGCGCCTGATCGTCGAACGCGAGATGGAGATCGAGGCTTTCAAGGCGCGCGAATACTGGCAGGTCAAGGCACAGCTGACCACGCCGCGCGGCCAGAGCTATGAAGCCCGGCTGACCAGCCTCGCCGGCAAAAAGCTGGATCGCTACGACCTTGAAAACGTCACGCAGGCGGAAATGGCCGTCGGTGCCGTGGCCAAGCGCAGCCTGAAGGTGCTGAGCGTCGAGGCGAAACCCGCCTCGCGCAATCCGTCGGCGCCCTTCATGACCTCGACCCTGCAGCAAGAAGCCAGCCGCAAGTTCGGCATGGGCGCGCGGCAGACCATGAACGCGGCGCAGCGGCTCTATGAGGCCGGACACATCACCTACATGCGGACCGACGGCATCGACATGGCGCCCGAAGCGGTGACCGAGGCGCGCGACGCGATCAAGAATCGCTATGGCGCGGAATACGTCCCGTCCAGCCCGCGCATGTACAAGAACAAGGCCAAGAACGCGCAGGAAGCGCACGAATGTATCCGGCCCACCGACATGACAAGGGACACCGAAAGCCTGCGCCTGTCCGATCCGGATCAGCGCAAGCTGTACGATCTGATCTGGAAACGCACCCTTGCCTGCCAGATGGAAGCCGCGCGGATGGAACGCACAACGGTCGAGATCGGCAGCGATGACGGCCAGGTGGGGCTGCGTGCGACCGGGCAGGTGGTGCTGTTCGACGGCTTCCTCAAGGTCTACGAAGAAGGCCGTGACGAGCCGGTCGAGGATGATGACAAGCGCCTGCCGCAGATCATGCAGGGCGAACCGGCAAAGTTCGATGGTGGCGCGCTGAAAAGCGAACATGCGAAAGCCGTCGAAAAGGCGGTTGGCGGTGCACGCAATGCGGTGATGGCGGACGACGGCGCGACGCTGGCCACGCAAAGCTTTACCAACCCGCCGCCGCGTTACACCGAGGCGACGCTGGTCAAGAAGATGGAAGAGCTGGGCATCGGCCGCCCCTCGACCTATGCCAGCGTGATCACCACGATTCAGGATCGCGAATATGTTCGCAAGGAACAGAACCGCCTGTTCCCCGAGGACAAGGGCCGCATCGTCACCATCTTCCTGCTGAATTTCTTCAAGCGGTACGTGGAATATGATTTCACCGCCGCGCTGGAAAACGAGCTGGACCAGGTTTCGGCGGGCGATGAGAACTACAAGGACCTGCTCGCCAAGTTCTGGCGCGATTTCAGTGTCGCCATTTCCGAGACCTCGGACCTGCGCATCTCCGAAGTTCTCGACGTGCTGGATCAGGCACTGGCGCCACAACTGTACCCGCCTCGTGAGGACGGAACCGACCCGCGCATCTGTCCGAAGTGCGGGCAGGGCAGCCTGCATCTGAAAACCTCGCGCACCGGTGGTTTCGTCGGCTGCGGCAATTACCCCGAGTGCACCTATACCCGCCCGATCGCCGGCGAAGGGGCCGAGGGCGATGAACGGGTGCTGGGAGAGGATCAGGGCGACGAGATCTGGCTGAAGGCGGGGCGTTTTGGCCCCTACGTTCAGCGCGGTGAGCCGACGCCGGAAAACAAGAAACCGCCGCGCGCCTCCTTGCCCAAGGCCAAGGGGCAATTCCTGCCCGGCTGGGAGCCGGATGGCTTGACCCTGGAAAAGGCGCTCACGTTGCTGACAATGCCGCGTGAGATCGGGATGCATCCCGATGGTGGCGTGGTCAGTTCGAACCTCGGCCGGTTTGGACCCTATATCATGCATCAAAAGCCGGACGAGGAAAAACCAGTCTACGTCAACCTCAAGGAATTTCAGGAGGTTTTCGAGATCGGCATGAACCGTGCGGTGGAACTGCTGGCCGAAAAGCGCGCCAACCCCGGACGGGGGCGCGGGTCGGCGGCCAAACCTCTGCGCGAATTGGGTGAACATCCGGACGGCGGAAAACTCGATGTCTACGAAGGTCGTTACGGTCCCTATGTGAAGTGGGAAAAGGTCAACGCGACCTTGCCAAAGGATGTCGACCCCAAGGAGGTGACGCTGGAGGCGGCGGTGGCCATCGTCAACGAAAAGGCCTCGAAGGGCGGCAAGAAGAAGGCTGCCGCCAAAAAGGCCCCGGCCAAGAAGACGGCTGCCAAGAAGACGACAGCCAAGAAAACCACGGCCAAAAAATCTGCCGCGAAAGCCAGCGGGGCCAGGTCCGACGATGACGTGACCGAGGACTGAGCGCCGATTCGCTTGCTCATATCTTGTCAATACAATGTGATTGGCGCTGCGCTGCAGCGCCTTGTAGCGGTTGGGCAAGCAAGTTAGGCAAGGAGTTTCCCCATGACCAAGGCAATCTTTTCGCGTCGCGGTCTTTTGCTGGCAGGCGGCGCGGCGCTGATGGTCCCCGCGCGGGCACGCGCTCAGGACATCATGGATTCGCGAGAGACCAACGCAATGGTCCGGCGCAATGTGTCCAGCTTTACCAGCCAGGACTGGCGCGACCATTTCGATGAACTGGGCGTCGGCTGCATCGTCTGTGACACCGCCAGCCGTGCACTGCACTACTGGAGCGCCGATGGCAGCGATTACCGCGTCTATCCGACCTCTGTGCCGAAAACCGATGAGCTGACCAAGCGCGGCTATACCTCGATCGTGCGAAAAAAGGTCGGCCCCTCGTGGACCCCGACCGCCAGCCAGATGGAACGCTTTCCGGATTGGCAGCCGGTCGAGGGTGGCGCGCCTGACAACCCGCTGGGCACCCATGCCATGTACCTCGACTGGCCAGCCTATCTGATCCACGGCACCCATGACACGCGCAAGATCGGTCGGCCGTCGTCCGATGGCTGCATCGGTCTCTACAATGAGAAGATCGCCGAACTGTTCGAGATCACGCCAATCGGCACGCAGGTGCGGCTTATCTAGGGTCTGGACCCATCGATTGCGCTCTCTCAGTTCGGCGGATTTCGTGCCTGACTTCGTCTCAGGGCCTTGAAACAGAAAGACTATGCCTGCGGCCATGATCCTCGCCAGACACGAAATCCGCCGAACCCGCAGGGCGCCGAGAAATGCACGATCTCACAGGCGTGCTTCCCTTGGCATGACATCCAGTCGTGACTGCGGAAAGCAAACCACTGAGATCGCGCATTTTTCGGCGCCGAGACGACGCAATCAATGGGTCGGGACCCTAATGTGAGCGCTCTCATTTCCGAGGTGCGTTGACATCCTGCTGCAGGGCGGCGAAAACTCTTTTGATCCAGAAATCAGGGGAGATTTCCATGAAAAAGGTCTACGGCACGGCCGCCGAGGCGCTGGATGGGCTGCTGTTTGACGGCATGCTCATCGCGTCGGGCGGGTTTGGCCTCTGCGGCATTCCGGAACTGTTGATCGACGCCATTGTCGAGTCGGGGGTTAAGGATCTGACCGTGGCCTCGAACAACGCGGGCGTTGACGGGTTTGGTCTGGGCAAGCTGCTGGACACCAAGCAGGTCAAGAAGATGATGAGCTCCTACGTGGGTGAAAACGCCGAATTCATGCGCCAGTACCTGTCCGGTGAGCTGGAGCTGGAATTCAACCCGCAGGGCACGCTGGCCGAACGCATGCGCGCCGGTGGCTGCGGCATTCCGGGCTTTTACACCAAGACCGGTGTCGGCACACAGATCGCCGAGGGCAAGGAAGTGAAGAACTTCCGCGGTGAGGATTACATCCTCGAAGAGGGCATCTTTGCCGACATCTCGATCGTCAAGGCGTGGAAGGCGGACGACACCGGCAACCTCGTGTTCCGCAAGACGGCGCGCAACTTCAACCCGCCGGCCGCCATGTGCGGCAAGGTCTGCCTGGTCGAGGTCGAGGAAATCGTGCCGCGCGGCAGCATCGACCCGGACCACATCCACCTGCCGGGCATCTACGTGCACCGGATCATACAGGGCGAGCACGAAAAGCGGATCGAACAGCGCACCGTGCGCAAGCGGGAGGAAGCCTGATGCCCTGGGATCGTAACCAGATGGCCGCGCGCGCGGCAGAAGAACTTGAAGACGGCATGTATGTGAACCTCGGGATAGGCATCCCGACGCTGGTCGCCAACTACGTCGGCGACAAGGACATCACGCTGCAGTCGGAAAACGGCATGCTGGGCATGGGGCCGTTCCCCTTCGAGGGCGAAGAGGACCCGGACCTGATCAACGCCGGCAAGCAGACCATCACCGAACTGGCGCGCACCTCGTATTTCGACTCTGCGACCTCCTTCGGCATGATCCGCGGCGGCAAGATCGCGGCGGCGATTCTGGGCGCGATGGAAGTGGCCGAGAACGGCGACCTCGCGAACTGGATGATCCCCGGCAAGCTGGTCAAGGGCATGGGCGGCGCGATGGACCTTGTGGCCGGTGTCGGCAAGGTCATCGTGGTGATGGACCACACCAACAAGCATGGCGACAGCAAGCTGCTGAAGGAATGCACTCTGCCGCTGACCGGCAAGGGCGTTGTGGACCGGATCATCACCAACCTCGGCGTGCTGGACGTGGTCGAGGGCGGTCTTAGAATTGTCGAATGCGCCGATGGCGTCTCCGAGGACGATCTCCGCGCCGCAACACAGGCGACCATCGTTTGAAATGACTGTCCCGTCCCGGCGCCAATGGCCCGGGTCGGGACCACCCTCCGACCGGGCGCAGCGGGGATGACCTGCGGGCCCTCGGACCTGTTATGGGAAAAACCTGTTCTTCGCCTCCGCCGCTGCGATTCGGTTGCCGCTCCCGTTTGCAGTGTCTCGCATGGTGCCAGTTATCGGGTGGGTCGGTATCGGTTGGTTTTCGCGGCGGTAAATTCGATTTGTGTTGCTTTGCAAGGCCCCAACGGGAACGGTCTGATCTGGGCGGTCGAGATCGTGTTCGGACCCGCTTTTTCTTTCAATAGAATCTACTTCTCAAAAGGATATGCTATGCGAGGTCTTTTTCTGACGGTTGCCTGTGCGCTTTGCGCTTCGGCGGCCACTGCCAGCCCCTTGACGTGCTGGTACAATTCCGCGGGTCTCTCGCAAGGCGCCGACGGTGGCAGCATGGGCGTACCCGAGGCCCAATGGGGCCTGTCCTATGCCATCCCGAACCCGAATGGCAGCGGCTCTGACGACTACGCCTATGTCATCATCCTGCCCAGCTACGAAAGCGGGAATGATTGCCCGGACAGCGCGGAACTGCGCGCCGAATAGGCCAATGCGCCCGAAACTGCGGGTCCGCCGTCATGGCGGACCCCAACGGTTCTTGCTTGAAAGGGCAGTATTGAATGATTGACCTTATCAAACCCGTGCTTGCGGCAGCCATGATCGCAGTGGCGACCATGGCGCCTGCGGACGGGATCGACCCGCTCTATGACAATGACGGCACGTACATTGGCGATGTGGAGATCATCGACGACGTGGTTGGCACAAACGGCGTGACCTATGCGCGCCTCGACATTCCGGCGCTCAGCCTGTCGCTCTACGTCGATCCCGACGCGATCTATGTCATGCTGACCAAGGATAATCCGATCATCAACGACCAGATCCCGTTTGGTGGCTATTGGATCGGTCGCCGCCCCGCGTCCAGTGGATTGTGGAGCCAATGCGATTTCGATTCTTTCCCGGATGAAACCGGGGCCGATTTCCGGAGCTTTGGTGACCTGATCTGGACCAACCTGAGTTATTCCGAGGAAGAGGGGCTGATCTTTGCGATCGACCTTGGTCATTGCGGCGACATGCCGGTGCGTTGGGTGACAAACAAGCTGCGAAGCAGCGGCCAGGGCTCCAGCGGTGAGGGCGGGTAACGCCGCACCCCCAGGGCTTTTTCGCCTCGGGTCTTGTGTGTCCGGCAACGAAAAAGGGGCAGGATCCGAAGATCCTGCCCCAGGTCATTGCGCCTAGATTGGGAGGAGAGGGCGCAAATTCCGTTTCGACCAAGGTCGAATTACTTGGCTGCGGCCGCTTTCTTGGTTGCGGTCGTGGCGGTCTTGGTTACGTCGTCGGTGGCCTTCTTGACAGCGGCGGTGGCATCTTCGGAGAAGTCCTTGCCAGCGGCCATCAGCAACTCGACGGTGTCCATCTGAACCTTCTTGGCGATCTCGGCGAAAGCCGACATGTTCTCGGCGGCGATTTCTGCCTGAGCCGACGCGAAATCGGTCATGGCTTTGGCGTAGTCAGCCGGCTCTGCCTTGGCTTTCGACATGGAAGCCAGCTTGGACAGGGTGTCCTTGGTCCAGGTGCTCGACAGTTCGATCGACTTGTCAGCAGCTTCCAGAGCAACGCCCGACAGCTTTTCGTTCAGGGTTGCGTTGGTCTTGAACGCGCCTTCCACGGCTTTGGTATCAACCGGGAATGCGCCCATCATGTCTTTCATCATCGCGGTGAAATCGGGGGTCTGTGCCATGTGTCTCATCCTTTGTTCAACTTGTTGTCTGTCTCTGCAGCCCGGGGAGCCCCGTGTCCTGCGTCTGGAATGTATATGAATGCTGCAGTGCAGCATTTCAAGTGTTTTTCTGCGGTGCGGCAAAATTGACCAGGCCTGGAGTGTGCCCAACCCCCGCAAGGATCCGGCACCGGGGCAAGCCGACTGGCACCGCGAAACACCGGAAAACAAAAAGGGCAGGATCACGAGGATCCTGCCCAGGGAATTTGCGCCAGTTTGGGAGGAGAAGGCGCAAAACCGGAATGGCCGAGGCCAATTACTTGGCGACTGCGGTCGCTTTCTTGGCGGTCGCGGTCATGTCGTCGGTGGCCTTCTTGACGGCGGCAGTGGCGTCTTCGGAGAAGTCCTTGCCAGCGGCCATCAGCAGCTCGACGGTGTCCATCTGGACCTTCTTTGCGATCTCGGCGAAGGCGGCCATGTTCTCGGTGGCGATTTCTGCCTGAGCCGACGCGAAGTCGGTCATGGATTTGGCGTAGTCGGCCGGCTCCGCCTTGGCTTTCGACATATCGGCCAGCTTGGCCAGAGTGCTCTTGGTCCACGAGGTCGACAGTTCGATCGACTTGTCAGCGGCTTCCAGAGCGACAGCCGACAGCTTTTCGTTCATGGAGGCGGTGGTCTTGAACGCGTCTTCCATCGCTTTGGTGTCGACGGGGAATGCGCCCATCATGTCTTTCATCACGGCGGTGAAATCTTGAGCTTGAGCAGCCATCTGTAGGTATCCTTATCCTGTGCTGCTTCGGGACTACCCCGGTTCTCTGCAGCTGCACAGAATATGCATGCTGCACCGCAGCATTTCAAGTGAAATTCTGCAATGCAGCGGCATTATGCCAACCTACTGAATTTGTTTGCTGGCCTTCAGCTTTACATAGGTGCCGGGCGCCGGGGTGAGCGGTTTGTAGCTCGAATCACCTGGCACGCGCGCGGCGACCTTCTTGCCGGACCGCTTGCGCAGCCAGCCTTCCCAATGCGGCCACCATGACCCTTCGCGGTACTCGGCCGAAGTCACCCAATCGTCGAAATCGAGGCTCAGGTCGTCGTTGACGTAGTGGCCGTATTTCCCCTTGGACGGCGGGTTGACGATGCCGGCAATGTGCCCGGACTGGCCCATAACAAACTGCTTGGACCGGGATCCCATCATCTGGACACCGCGGAACACATCGCGCGCGGCGGCAATGTGATCGGTCTCGGCGGCGATGGACATCAGCGGCACATCCACATCCTTGACGCTCAGCGTCTCGCCGAGCAGTTCGAACGTGCCTTCGGCGAATTCGTTGCGCTGGCAGAGACCGCGCAGGTACTGGGTGAACATCTTGCCCGGCAGGTTCGCGCCGTCCCCGTTCCAATAAAGCAGATCAAAGGCGGGCGGGGTTTCCCCCATCATGTAAGAGCGGATCGCCGGACCGTAGACCAGATCATTGGAGCGCAGGAATGAGAAGGTGCGCGCCATGATGAAGGATGGCAGGATGCCTTCCTGATTGATCTCCTCTTCCAGACCGTCGGCGAAATCTTCCTGCAGGAAGGGCGTGAACTCCCCCTGATCGCTGAAATCGGTGAGCGCGGTGAAGAAGGTGGCGGACTTGACGCTCTTGTCGCCGCGTTTCTTGAGCAGCGAGAGCGTAATGCTCAGCGTGGTGCCGGCGATGCAGTAGCCCACCGCGTTGATTCGGTCGACGCCGCAGACCTCCTTGGCGATGTCGATCGCCTGAAGGTAGCCTTCCTCGATATACTCCTCGAGGCCGATGTCGCGATACTTGGCGTCCGGGTTGATCCAGCTGACGACGAAGAGGGTATAGCCCTGATCGACAATCCAGCGGATCATGCTGTTCTGCGGTTTCAGGTCCAGAATGTAGAACTTGTTGATCCAGGGCGGGAATAGAATGACCGGCGTTTCATGGACCTGATCGGTGGTCGGATTGTACTGGATCACCTCCATCATGCGGTTGCGGTAGATGACTTCGCCCTGCGCCGTGGCAATATTCTCACCGATTTCAAAGGCGCTTTCATCGGCCAGGCGCACGATCAGTTCGCCGTTGTTGGCTTCAAGGTCCGCGACAAGGTTTTCAAGGCCGCGCACAAGACTCTCCCCCTCGGTCTCGACCGCCTTCATCAGCGCCTCGGGGTTGGTGGCAAGGAAGTTGGTCGGCGCGAACATATCGACGATCTGCTGGCTGAAAAACCGCAGACGCCGCTTTTCCTTTTCATCCATGTCTTCGATCGCATCGACCGCGTCGCGAATGGCATCGGCATTGATCAGGTACTGTTGCTTGACGTAGTTGAAATAGGGGTGGTTGTCCCAAAGCGGGTTCTTGAAGCGGCGGTCTCCGGGACCGGTATTCTCGGGGGCTTCCAGCTTGCCCTTGGCGAGGGTCTGCTGGGCGTCGACGAAATGGGTGACTGTCTTTCCCCAGAAACTGACCTGCTGTTCGATCAGCTTGGCGGGGTTGGTCATCCATTCCTGCCAGTAGGCCTGTGCAGCCTTGGTATAAAGCGCACTATCGGGGCCATTCAGCGACTGCGGGGTGGGGTGGCGACGTGTAAGAGTGGATACAAGTCGCTTGCTAAGCTCTTCCACTCGTTCAAGATTCTCCTCCAGCCGCTTGCGGTTTTCACCTGCGGCAACCTCGTTGATTGTCATCGGAATTGAATCCCCCTATCTTTGCAGTTGCAGCATACCGTCGTGGGTTTGGGGGAGCAAAGCGACGATTTGGCTCGGTCTCGGGTGCGCGGTCCTCCGCTATCCCCCCTTTGACTATACTAGGAGTGGCACCCATGCGCTACATGGCGACCTACGATTTGATGGAAAGCATTCGCAACACCAACGCGTGGTTGGGGGCGACGGCACGGACGATGGCGTCCTACCCGATGTTTTCCGCGGTGCCCAACCCTGCGCTGGCCTGGATGGCCGCATGGGGCTCGGTGACGGAACGCACATTCGAGCGGATGGTGGTAAAGCCCGCTTGGGGCATCCGCACCTTCACCTGCGAAGACGGCAGGGATCACCTTGTCGAAGTAGAAACGGTTGTGGAAAAGCCGTTTGGCGACCTGATCCACTTCAACGTGGTCGGTCGCGAGGAACAGCCGCGCAAGATCCTGCTGGTGGCGCCAATGTCCGGCCACTATGCGACGCTGCTGCGCTCGACCGTGAAATCGCTGCTCGTGAACTGCGAGGTCTACGTCACCGACTGGCACAACGCGCGCGATATCCCGGTGTCTGCAGGCAAATTCGACATCGAGGATTACACGCTCTACCTGATGGACTTCATGCGCTATCTGGGACCGGAGACCCATGTGATCGCAGTCTGTCAGCCCGCGCCGCTGACGCTTGCCGCCACCGCCTACCTTGCGGAACTGGATCCCGATGCGCAGCCGCGCACCCTGACCCTGATCGGCGGGCCGATCGATCCCGACGCGACCCCGACCGATGTCACCGACTTTGGCCGCCGGGTCACGATGGGGCAGCTGGAAGAGACGATGATCCAGCGCGTCGGATTCCGTCACAAGGGCGTGGGCCGGATGGTTTACCCGGGACTGCTGCAGCTGGCGTCGTTCATGTCGATGAACAGCGACCGTCACTCCGCCGCCTTCAAGGAGCAGATCCTGCGCGTCGCCCGCGGCGAAGCCTCGGACCACGATTCGCACAACCGGTTTTACGATGAATACCTTGCCGTCATGGACATGCCGGCGGAGTTCTACCTGTCGACCGTTGATCGGATCTTCAAGAAGGGCGAGATCGCCAAGAACGAATTTGTGGTGGATGGCCACAAGGTGGACATCGGCAAGATCACAAGGGTCGCGGTCAAGACTGTCGAAGGATCCAAGGACGATATTTCGGCCCCCGGACAATGCGTTGCCGCGCTGGACCTCTGCACCGGCCTGCCGGACGAGATGAAGGCGAGCCACCTGGAACCGGGTGCGGGCCACTACGGTATTTTCGCGGGCAAAAGCTGGCGCAACAACATCCGTCCGCTGGTTCTGGAATTCATCGACGCGAATTCGACCGGCCCGGCGCCGCGAGCGGCGACCAACACGGTGAACATCGCCGATCACCGCTGATCCGGGGCCTGACTGTCCGGCTGATCCAAAAGGAGCGCGCCCTGCGGCGCGCTCTTGTCTTGTCGGCCTCCGCGCTGCGCGCTCTGGCCTCCGGTCCGGGGCTCTGCCCCGGCGCGCGATGCGCGCTCCCCGCGGTATTTCCAGCCCAAAGAAGCCCTTTTGAGGCGCGTTTCAGAGGCCGTCGAAGGCGCACAGCGCATGGACGTCCATATCCATCGCTTCGAGCCTTTTGCGTCCGCCAAGCTCCGGCAGGTCGATCACGAAAGCGCAGCCGATGATCTCGCCGCCCAACCGTTCGACCAGCTTGATGCCCGCCTCTGCGGTGCCGCCTGTGGCCAGCAGGTCATCGACCAGCAGGACCTTTTCACCGGCTTCGATGGCGTCGTCGTGGATCTCGACCACGGCCTCGCCGTATTCAAGCTGATAGTCTTCTGAAATCACCGCACCGGGCAGCTTGCCCTTCTTGCGGATCGGTACGAAACCGGCCGAGAGCTGGTGCGCCACCGCGCCGCCGAGGATGAAGCCACGCGCCTCCAGCCCCACGACCTTGTCAAAGCGGACGCCGGCGTAGGGGTGCAGCAGTTGGTCGATGGCCATGCGAAAGCCGCGCGGGTCCGCAAACAGGGTTGTGACATCGCGGAACATGATCCCTTCGTGCGGGAAGTCGACGATGGTCCGGATGTAGTCCTTGATCTCGGTCTTTTTCGGCATGTCCGCTCCTGGCCAAAGAAAAACGCCCCTTCAGCGGTAGCGCGGGAGCGGCCGCGGGCGCAAGGGCCGTGGCGTCAGGCGCGGCGCAGCGTGGCCGTGAGCACACCCATGCCGATCAGGGTCGCACCGCCGGCGCGGGTCAGGGCGGTCAGCACGCTGCGCCGGGAGATCATGCGCCGCAGCCGATCAGCGGCCAACGCATAGGCCAGCGCGTTCAGGGTCGCCAGTGCCACAAAGGTCGCCACGAGGATCGCGAATTGCGGCAGGAGCGCGCGGTCAGGCGTGACGAACTGCGGCACGAAGGCGATGAAGAAGGCGATGCTCTTGGGGTTCAGGGCGGTGACAGTCATGTTGTGCAGAAACACGCCCCGGGCCGTGACATCTGTTTCCGGCACGGACATTCCCTTGCCGGGGGCGGATCGGATCAGGCGGAAACCCAGCCAGACCAGATAGAGCGCCCCCACCCATTTCAGCAGGGTGAACAGCGTGGCCGAGGCCGCAACCAGCGCCCCGAGCCCCGCCAGCGACAGCGACATGGCGATGAAATCGCCGCTCGCCACGCCCGCCGCAGAGGCCAGGGCCACCCGGCGCCCCTTGCTGAGCGCATAGGACAGGACCAACAGAACGGTGGGGCCGGGGATCAGCAAGAGCGCGGTCGAGGCCGCGACGAAAGTCAGCCAGAGTGTGAGGTCCATCGCGTTACTCCTGTGGGTAATGACGGCGCAGGGCCATGATGTCTTGCGGTCCCAGATCCTTGGAATTGTTGTCGTCCTGCGAAAACACCGATTGGCCAAGGTAGGCTGGGTTGCGAATGTCGGTCAGCAGGCCAAGCGCCTGGGTCAACTCCTCGATCATCGCGGATTCGTAGTGCCGGATATGCAGTTTGGTGCCAAAGATGATCTGCGCGCGCTGGATCACCTGGGTGTCGCTGCGTGACCAGACGATGACGCGGGCCCCGGTCACGGTGCTGCCGTCCACGCCCTTCACACCGGTGCCCTGGATGGGGGCCGCACCGTCGGTGTCGATCAGGAAAATGCGGATATCGGCCTCTGCGCCATCGGGGACTTCGCTCAGCGCAATCGCGCTGTCCACCCGGTTGATATACTGGATCGCGCGTTTTAGCGCGGCGTGGGCGCGTTTCTGACGCCCGCCCAGAAAGGCGCGGTCGATGCGTGTCATCTGGACTCGGATCGGGGTGTCCGTGGGCCAGCGGACGAAGGACTTGCGGCAGGCCTCCCCCGGCGGGGCGGCGCAGGCCACCAGCCGGTAGAAGTCATCATCGCTGAGGAGGCCGTCGGATACGACGAAATCCTCTGCCGCCGTCACGTAGAACGGCAGGGCAATCAAGGCGCAGAGCAAGGCAAGCCGCGCGCGCATGGCGTCAACCGTTCAGCATCCGGCCCGCCACCGCATCCAGTTTGGCCAGCAGGACCGGGTCGCGTTTTTCGGGCGCGGTCAGAAAGGCGAATTCCAGTGCGCGGTCGCAGCCATGCGGGCAAGGCGCGCGGTCGGCCCCCAACAGGGCGGGCAGGCGGCGCACCATCTGGCGGCCCTTGTCGGCATTGCCCGTCAGCGTCTTGATGATGTCATTGATATCGACCTCGCCGTGGTCCGGGTGCCAGCTGTCGTAATCGGTGACCATGGCGATGGAGGCATAACACAGCTCTGCCTCGCGGGCGAGTTTGGCCTCGGGCATGTTGGTCATGCCGATCACGTCGCAGCCCCAGACGTTGCGGTACATCTTCGATTCCGCCAGCGTCGAGAATTGCGGACCTTCCATCGCAAGGTAGGTGCCGCCCTTGTGGATGGTGATCCCGGCCTCCCTGGCGGCGGTGAAACAGGCCTCCCCCAGACGCGGACAAGTGGGATGGGCGACCGAGACATGGGCCACGCAACCGCTGCCGAAGAAGCTTTTTTCGCGGGCAAAGGTGCGGTCGATGAACTGGTCGACAACGACAAAATCGCCGGGGGCGTATTCCTCGCGAAAGCTGCCGCAGGCAGAGACAGAGATCACGTCGGTGACGCCGATCCGTTTCAGCGCGTCGATATTGGCGCGGTAGGGCACGGTGGTCGGGCTGTGGACGTGGCCACGCCCGTGACGCGGCAGGAAGGCCATCTTCGCCCCATCCAGCGTGCCGGTCAGAATCTCGTCCGACGGCGTGCCCCATGGACTGTCCACGGGGCGCCATGCGGCGTCTTTCAACCCGTCGATGTCATAGATTCCCGAACCGCCAATTACGGCGATCATCGTCTCGGTCATGGCGTCCCTCGCGTGCTGATCCGGTGCAGTTAGCCACGGCCCGGCAAGGGGTTCAACAGGGGACTGATGAGTTCCGCCACGACGGTTGCAGAGCGATGCAAATGCCCATCGGTGGTGCCGTGAGGGGGTATCCGGGTCTCTTGTCCGCCAAAAGCTGTCGAATTTGTCGCTATACTTCCGCGGCGACAGACTGTATGAGCACGTTTTCCCAGAAGACCGGCACCAACATCGACCGGTCATCCACCGCCGGAGCCTTCCCGCCATGATTTCCCCCCTTTCGGAGGCGCTTGCAGAGCGCGGCTTCGACACTTTGACCCCCGTGCAACAGGCCGTCACCCAGCCCGAGATCGGGGAGGCGGATCTGCTTGTGTCCGCCCAGACCGGATCGGGCAAGACGGTGGGCTTTGGTCTGGCCATCGCGCCGACGCTGATGGGGGATGCAGAGCGGTTCGGCCCGGCAGGCACGCCCTTGGCGCTTGTTGTCGCTCCGACGCGGGAGCTGGCCTTTCAGGTGATGCAGGAGTTGCGCTGGCTCTATGAAAAGACCGGTGCGATGGTGAATGCCTGTGTTGGCGGCATGGATATCCGGCAGGAACGTCGTCTGCTGGAGCGCGGCACACATATCGTCGTCGGCACGCCGGGGCGGTTGTGCGACCACATCCGGCGCGGTGCGCTGGATCTGAGCGACGCGCGGGCCGTGGTGCTGGACGAGGCGGATGAGATGCTGGACCTCGGCTTTCGCGAGGATCTGGAATTCATCCTGAACGAGGCCCCGGCCGAACGCCGCACCTTGATGTTCTCTGCTACCGTGTCGCCGGTGATCGCGCGCATGGCCGAAGAGTTCCAGAAGGGCGCCAAGCGGATCAACACGATCGACAAGGCGCAGCAGCACGCCGATATTTCCTATCAGGCGTTGCGGGTGGCCCAATCAGACAGCGATCATGCGATCTTCAACCTGTTGCGTTATCACGACGGCGAAAGCGCCATCGTCTTTGCCAATACCCGCGCGCAGGTCACGCATCTGACGACCCGGCTGGCCAACCGTGGCTTGCCGGTGGTGTCGCTGTCCGGAGAGCTTAGCCAGACCGAACGCAGCCATGCCTTGCAGGCAATGCGGGACGGGCGGGCGCGGGTCTGCGTGGCCACGGATGTGGCCGCCCGCGGGCTTGACCTGCCGAACCTCAATCTGGTGATCCACGCGGATTTGCCGACCAATACGGAATCGCTCCTGCACCGTTCGGGACGCACCGGGCGGGCCGGGCGCAAGGGGCTGTCGGCGCTGATCGTGCCGCCCAAACTGGCGAATAAGGCGGAACGCCTGCTGAAATGGGCTAAGATCAACGCCGAGTGGAGCGTGCCGCCGTCGGCCGAGGAAATCACGAAAAAGGATGAGGACCGGTTGATGGCCGATCCCGCGTGGGCGGAGCCGCTGACCGAGGAGCAGGCGGATTTTGCCCGGCGTCTGCTGGAGATGCACAGCCCGGAGGCGGTGGCCGCCGCCGTCTGGCGCATGCATCAGTCGCGCCACTCCGCCCCGGAAGACCTGCAGAGCCCGGACACGCCGCAGCGGCGTGAAAAGCGCGAATTTGGCCCCAGCCGCTGGTTCACCCTGTCGGTGGGGCGCAATGACCGGGCAGAACCGCGCTGGCTCTTGCCGATGATCCTGCGCGCGGCGGACCTGAACAAGGACGCGATCGGCGCGATCCGGGTGCAGGACAGCGAAAGCTACGTCGAGATTGCCGAGGCGCAGGTCGCCAAGGTGCAGGCGGCGCTTGGGCCAAATGGCGAGTTGTCCGATGACGTCACCGCCCGTCTGGTCGACGGGGTGCCGGACGGCGCGCAACGCCCGGCGCGCAAGCCCTATGCCGGGAACAAGCCGCGGTTCGAGGGCAAGGAACGGGGCGGCCCCGACAGGGGCAAGGCCGATCGCCCGCAGCGAGCGGAACGCTCCGAACGATCGGAACGCACCGAAAAACCGGAACGGCCGCAACGCACCGAACGACCGGATCGGCCGCAGCGCGCCGAGCGCCCGGAACCAGCGGCGTCCAGACCGGCGCCCGCAACGGCTGCGGCAGAGCCAAAGCGCGAAAAGCCTGAGCCCAAGCGCGAAAAGACGGACAAGCCCGCCAAGGTATGGAAGTCAAAGCCCGACTCGAAAGGCAAGCCGTACCGGGCAGGTGCGGAATCCACCGGCAAGTCGTTCCGGACTGGCGAGCGGTCCTCAGCCAAGCCGGCGAAACGCGCCGACGGTGCCACGGGCAAGCCCAAGAGCCATCCCAAGGCCGCTGGCAAGCCCAAACCCGGCAAGCCCGGACAGTCCCGGCCCAATGCCGGTGGCCCGCGTCGCGGTGGTGACGCTGTGCCCAAACGTAAACCGAAATAACCAACAGGCGTGGGGCAAAAGCCCCGCGCACTGGCGTTTCATGCTGCGTTGCAGTACACGCGTGAGCGCAAACACCAAGGATTCCCCCGATGAAAAAAGCTTTGCTGGCGCGTTTCGCCAATCGCCTCGAATTGTCAGATCTTTCGCTGATGCCGGACGAAAAGCTCACGGTGGGGCGGATGCGGATCGAACTTCTGGCCGGACTGACCGTCGCCCTGGCGCTGGTCCCCGAAGCAGTGGCCTTTGCCTTTGTGGCGGGGGTGCATCCTCTGGTCGGCCTCTATGCTGCCTTCCTTGTCGGGCTTGTGACCGCGCTGTTTGGCGGGCGACCGGGCATGATCTCGGGGGCGACCGGGGCGCTGGCCGTGGTCATGGTGGCCCTGGTGGCGCAGCATGGCGTGGAATACCTGTTTGCGACCGTTGTGTTGATGGGCATCCTGCAGGTCATTGCGGGGGCGCTGCAATGGGGCAAGTTCATCCGGCTGGTGCCCCATCCGGTGATGCTGGGCTTTGTGAACGGGCTTGCCATCGTGATTTTCCTGGCCCAGCTGGGCCAGTTCAAGGTGCCGGGCAGCATGCAGAACACCGGGCACGGCATGGGCGGGGGGGAATGGCTGTCGGGGTGGCCGCTCTACCTCATGCTGGGTTTGACCGCGCTGACCATGGTGATCATCTGGCTGATGCCCAAGGTCAGCAAGCTGGTGCCTGCGCCCCTTGCCGGGATCTTTGTCGTTGCGGCGCTGGTGATCGGCTTTGGCCTTGATGTGCCGCGGGTCGGCGATCTTGCCTCGATCCAGGGCGGGCTGCCGCCGTTCCACATTCCGGCGGTGCCTCTGACCCTCGAAACGCTTGAAATCATCTTGCCCTATGCAGTGATCCTTGCAGCCATCGGGCTGATTGAATCGCTGCTGACGCTGAACCTTGTGGGTGAGATGACTGGCAAACGCGGCGGCGCCAGTCAGGAATGTATCGCGCAGGGCGCATCCAACGTGCTGACCGGGTTCTTTGGTGGCATGGGCGGCTGCGCGATGATCGGTCAGTCGATGATCAACGTGAAATCCGGTGCGCGGACGCGGATCGCCGGGATCGCGGCGGCGCTGTTCCTGCTGATCTTCATCCTCTTTGCTGCGCCGCTGATCGAGCTGATCCCGCTGGCCGCTCTGGTGGGTGTGATGTTCATGGTGGTGATCGGGACCTTTGCGTGGAACTCGTTGACGATCCTGAGGAAAGTTCCGCTGATGGATGCCTTTGTCATCCTGCTGGTGACCGTCGTCACGGTGATGGAGGACCTTGCCGTCGCGGTTGTGGTCGGCGTCATCGTCTCGGCCCTGGCCTACGCTTGGAACAACGCGCGGCGCATCCATGCCAAGACCCGCGAGTCGCACACCGATCTGGGCGCCAAGGTCTACGAGATCCAGGGGCCGCTGTTTTTTGGCTCTTCGGAAGGCTTCGCGGAATTGTTCGACGTGGAAAACGATCCGGACGTGGTGATCGTAGACTTCAACGAAAGCCGGGTCGTGGACCAATCGGCCTTGCAGGCGATCGAGGCGGTCGCGGGCAAATACGAGGCTGCCGGCAAACAAATCAAGCTGCGCCACCTGAGCCGGGATTGCCACCGCCTGCTGAAGAAGGCCGGGCACCTCGTGATCGATAGCGACGACGATCCCGATTACGAACTGGCGGTGGATTACCACGTCCGGACCGGAATTCTGGGCGGCCACTGACAGGCACAGACGCAGAGGGCGCCCGACGCGGGCGCCCGTGTTCGTTCGAGCGTTACTCTTCCGGCGCTAAATCCTGCAAAGCCGCGATATCGCCCTTTTCCAATGCGGGCCGTGCCTTGGCGATCAGCTCGGGCGGCCAGTCCCACCATGCCAGCGCGTTGAGAATCTCGATCTCCTGCGATGAGAACCGCATCCGGACCACCTGGGCCGGGTTGCCGGTGACAATGGCGTAGTCGGGCACCGTGCCACGCACCACCGCGCCCGCCCCGACGATCACACCGTTGCCGATCCGCGCGCCGGGCAGGACCATTGCCCCGTAGCCCAGCCAGACATCGTGACCGATGACCATGTCCCGGCTGTCGGGCTGATACCCCAGCATGGTTTCCGGGTCGAAGACGGCAAAGGGAAAGGTGGTGATCCCGTCCGTCGCGTGATTGGCCGAAGCGCCGATGAACCGGACGCCATGGGCGATCTGACAGAACTTGCCGATCCGCAGCGTCTCTTGGCTGAAGGGAAAGAGGTAGGGGGCCAACCGGGTGGCCCAGTCGTCCGGCGGGTCGAAATCGCTGGCGTAGGTATGGTCACCGACCTCGAATTTCGGATGGTCGATGACCGCTTTCAGGTAGACCGTGCCGCGATGTGCGGTGCCGTCGGGCAGAGTGATGGGATAAGCGGTATCGACCGCAGGCAGGGGGGATGGGACAGGCATGATGCCTCCTTTGAACGCTGGCTTGGTGTCAGGGGTTCAAAGATGCTGGTCCATCGGTGCCTCCATTGGTGTTGCGGGGCGTGTAGCATGGAATGGCACGGAATGCGAGAGGAGGGGCCATACAGATTGGTTTGGACCCTATGCGGACAGGGGCGGCGCGCCAATTCTGGTCAGAGGTCCGGAGCGAGACGACGACAATGCGCCCTCCTTGGGGCAGGGTCTGGCACGGCCCGGGTTCGCAGCCCGTGCCAATGGAGTTATCGACGCTGTGTCCGGGATTGTGAGGTGTGGGCGGCAACCTTTCCTGCGGAAAGGCCCCGTTGCCCACTGGACGTCCGCGCTGGGACGCGGGCGACTTAATCTCCCGGTCGCTTCAGCTCGAATTTCTCGCGCACAGCCGTGTAGTCGCGATAACCCATGCGGCTCAGAGGGTTGAAGGACAAGACGTCGAAGATGCCGTCCTTCAGGCAATTCTCGCGGATGTGCACGCCGGTGACCTCGCCAAAGACCGCAAAATTCGCCTGACCCGGCAGTTGCAAAATCTGTGTCAGCTTGCATTCGAGGTTCGCCGGAGCCCCGGCAACCCTTGCACAGTCAATGGTCTGGCAAGCGGCCTTTTCGATCCCGGCCAGCGCGAATTCGTCCACGTCGCGATCCCATGGCCCCGAGGTCTGGTTCATCACGTCCCTCATCGCGTATTCGACCACGTTGACGCAGAACACGCCGGACTCGCGGATCTGGCTGACGCTGTCCTTGGTGTCCCCCCGGTCGGGCTTGACCGAGGTGGACGAGAACATCACCTGCGGCGGCACATAGGCCACCGCATTGAAAAATGAATACGGGGCGAGATTGTCATGCCCGTCCGAGTCCCGGGTGGAAATCCAGCCGATGGGACGGGGGGTGACGATGGCGTTGAACGGGTTGTGCGGAAGGCCGTGGCCATCTTCGGGACGGTAGAACAAGGGCATGGCTCCTGTTTGCGCATGGGTTTTCAGCGTGATACGCGGCTTTGCACCGAAATGCACGGGATCAGGCGCTGCAGGAGATCAGGGCAGTTGTTCACGCTTGCACAAGAACGGCCAGAAGACTGGTGGGAGGTCGAGACGCTCTATGACCTTGCCTTCGGGCCGGGCCGGACGGCGCTGTCCTCTTACCGGCTGCGCGACGAGGTGCCCCCAGTGGCGCCCCTGAGCCGCGTGGCGCGCGACGAAACCGGCAATGTCGGAGGCGCGATTCGCTATTGGCCGGCCCTGGTGGGCGGACATGACGTGCTCTTGCTGGGTCCGGTTGCGGTCCATCCCACGGCGCAGGGCGAAGGGCTGGGCGCGGCTCTGATCCGCGACACGCTGGCGACGGCTGCCGATCTTGGCTTTGCACGGGTGTTGCTGGTGGGCGATGCACCCTATTACGCGCGCTTCGGTTTCCAGCGAATGGACGGAGTAGAGATGCCGCCACCCACAAACCCGGACCGGGTGCTTGGGCTGGAACTGCAACCCGGCGCATGGGACGGCGTGCAGGGAGAGGTGACCCGCACCGCTTGATCGCGATGGCCCGAGCGCCCATCTTTAATGGCGACCGAGGAGGGTTCGCCATTGACCGACACACAGCTTCCTGATCTTTCCGTGAATGCGGAAATTGCCGCCCTGGCAAAGCGTTACAAGGGAGCCAATTCGCTGGGGATGCAGCTTTTGTCGCTGATCGGCGGCAAGGCGGAGGGTCTGTTGGACAGGCTTCCGGTGGCGGCACGGACCGGATTGGACGAGGCGACGAAACGCGCGCTGACGCTGTCCTTCATGGCGGCCCGACGTTCGCGCGGGATGGTGCGGGATCAGAAGACATGGGCCAACACCGCGCTGGCCACGGCCATGGGCGCGGCGGGCGGTGCGGGCGGGATGCCCACGGCCCTGGCGGAGATCCCGGTGACCGTCACTGTTCTGTTGCGGGCGATCCAGGGCATCGCGGCGGAACACGGGTTTGACCCGAATGACCCCGAAATTGCGCGCGAATGCGTGATGGTCTTTGCCTCTGCCGGGCCGCTGGAAGCGGACGACGGCGGAGAGACCGGCTTCATGGCCGCGCGCGTCACGGTCACGGGGGCAACGTTGCAAGGGCTGATTGCCCGTGTCGCGCCGCGCCTGTCGACAGTTCTGGGCCAGAAACTGGCCGCCCAGACCGTACCGGTTCTGGGCGCGGTGGCGGGGGCGGCGACGAATTACGCCTATACCGGTTATTACCAGCAGATGGCGCATGTGCATTTCGGCCTGATGGACCTGGCCCGGCGCAGCGGAGTTCCGCGTGAAGACCTTGTGGCCGAACTGCGCAAGGCGATAGAGACACCGCGGTTAACGCGGAATTAGGCTTAATGGTGCTAGGTGAGTCGTATCGGGGCATAAAGCACCGTTGCGAAGAACCTGTCCTGAGACGACATCGGCGCTCCGGCCTTGCCTGCGGGGGCTGGCGGTGCCGGACGAAGGGGCAGGGGTACTGACCCACGCAGAACGCGGGGCGGCGCTCTGGCCAGAATGGTAGGGGCGGATTCGTCTGATGATCCCTGGACCCGGTCGTATGCCGAAGGCTGCGACCGGGTTTTTTCTGTCCAGCCCTGGTGGCGCTGCGCGCGTCATCAGGCGCTCATTAGTCGGAAGTCACATCCCGCGCTCGGGTTCAGCAGCCAAATGCAGGCGGTGTGCAAAGTGCGCCGCGATCCGGTGAGGCAGGGGACGTCGCCTCGGCCATGACCGGTCACCCGGCATCCGCGCGGCGACGTCAGGAATTGTCGCGCAGGTATTCCATCACGGCCTGCCGCACCGACTGCTCGTTGCGCGCCTTGGATTCTTCGATCACGTCGCGCACTTCTTTCAGCGAGTAGCGCATGATCAGGCTCTTGACCGGACCGACAGAGGCCGGTCGCATGGAAAGCGACCGCAGGCCAATGGCGGCAAGGCACAGCGCCTCCACCGGGCGGCCTGCATCCTCTCCGCAGAAACTGAGCGGTGTGTTCGATTCGGCGCACCGCTCGACGATGGTTTCGAGGAAGGTCAGGAAGGACACGCTCAGCGTATCGTAGCGTCGCCGCACCAGCTCGTTTTCCCGGTCGGCGGCAAAGAAGAACTGTTTCAGGTCATTCCCGCCGATCGAAATGAATTCGACCTCGTCAAAGAAGTGTTTGGAGGCATAGGCCAGCGACGGCGTCTCCAGCATTGTTCCCACCTCCAGACGTTCCGGCACCGGGTGGCCAAGCCTGCGTTCTCGGGCAAGCACTTTGATCATCTCATCCCGGGCGCGGGTGAATTCATCGTATTGGGCAATGAAAGGGAACATGATCGACAGCGGACGGCCATTCGCGGCGCGCACCAGTGCCTGCAACTGCATGCGCATGACGCCGGGGCGGTCCAGCGCCACCCGGATCGCCCGCCAGCCAAGCGCCGGGTTGGGTTCATCCAGAGCCTTCATGTAGGGCAGCACCTTGTCCGAGCCGATGTCCAGCGTGCGAAAGATCACCCGCTTGCCATGTGCGGCGTCCAGCACCTTGGCGTAGATGTCGGCCAATTCGGTCCGCTGCGGCATCTTGTTGCGGATCAGGAATTGCAGCTCAGTCCGGAACAGACCCACGCCCTCGGCCCCGGAGCCTTCGAGCGAAGGCAGATCCGCCATCAGGCCCGCGTTCATCATCAGGTGGACGCGCTGACCGTCCTGGCTGACGCAATCGGTGTCGCGAATCGAGGAATAGCGTTCCTGCGCCTTGGCCTGCATCGCCATCTTGTCGCGAAAGGCGCCGACGACGGTTTCGTCCGGGCGCAGGTGGACGATCCCCTGGTCGCCATCGACAAGGATCAGGTCCCCGTTCAGCGCCTCGTTGGTGATGCGTTCGGCATGGATGACCAGCGGAATCGCCAGCGCGCGGGCGACAATTGCGGCGTGAGAGCCGACGGACCCCTCTTCCAGGACCACGCCTTTGAGTTTGCGATTGTATTCCAGCAGCTCACCGGGGCCGATGTTGCGGGCAATCAGGATCGGGTTTTCCGGCAGTTCTGCGCCGGTTTCCCGGCCCTGACCCGTGAGGATGCGCAACAGGCGGTTGGACAGGTCGTCAAGGTCGTGCAGGCGTTCGCGCAGGTAGGGGTCGCTGACCTGGCTCATGCGGGCGCGGGCCTGGCTCTGTTCCTTTTCCACCGCCGCCTCGGCCGAAAGACCGCGGGCGATGTCCTCTTCCATGCGGCGCATCCAGCCTTTGGAATTGGCAAACATGCGGTAGGCTTCCAGAACCTGCGCGTGCTCACCCTGACCGGGGGCGCCTGCCAGCATCTCGTCCACCGAGACGCGCAGGGCGTCCACCGCCTCGTGCAGGTGTTTGAGTTCCTTGTCGGGGTCGTCGGCCACCGGGTTGGTGACCACAACGCGCGGTTCGTGCAGCCAGGCGTTGCCCATGGCGCTGCCTTCCTGCCCGGTGCCACCGCGGAACAGCATCGACTGGGTGTGGCGTGCCTTGAGCGCGGCGCCTTCTCCGACGAAAGCGCCCAGTTCCGTCATTTCGGCCACGACCATGGCGACCACTTCGAGCGCATAAATCTCGTCAGAGGTGAACTGGCGTGCCTGTTTCGACTGCACCACCAGCACGCCAAGCTTGGAGCCAAGTCGCTGGATCGGCACGCCAAGAAAGCTGGAATAGATCTCTTCGCCGGTTTCCGGCATGTAGCGAAAGCCGCGTTCCGTTGGCGCATCGGCGCTGTTGATCATCTTGCCGGTCCGGGCGACGCGCCCGACCAATCCTTCACCCAGCTTCATGCGGGTCTGGTGCACGGCCTCTTCCTTGAGACCCTGCGTGGCGCAGAGTTCGAGCGTTTCGGGATCGCGGAACAGGTAGACCGAACAGACCTCTGTGCCCATGCTGTCGGCCGTCAGATGCGTGATCTTGTCCAGACGCGCCTGACCGGCTGCGTCTTCGGCCATGGTGTCGCGCAGTCGACCGAGCAGCTTGCGACTTTCTGATTCAGTGTTTGTCGGCATGATCTGAGCGCACTTGTCCCCTTGAGGTGCGGTCTGGAGGAATAACGCATCCCCGGCGCTTTGGGAAACGGCTTTTCGTCAAAGGCCGGGTATTTTTCCCGTTTTGCGTGTATCCGCCGAAGGCTGGTTTGATATGACGCTTGCCAATTAGGCTATCGGGCGCGTGGCGTGCGCGGGGGGCGAGTCTGTTGGACAGAGCCGGATCACCCCGAAAGCCCAGGTCAGCCCTATGCCACGCCGAAAACCGGTACCTCCGGAAAGACGGCGCGTGGTCCCAATCCATCGCGATGGCAAGGTCAACCGGCATGTCCGGCCAGAATGCGCGGCGTTGGGGGCCGGGAGGCCGGCTTGGTTGTCAGTGCGTTTTTTCCAGCTCGAAAGCGTCGTGCAGGGCCTGAACGGCAAGTTCCATGTATTTGCGCGCCACAAGAACAGAGATCTTGATTTCGGACGTGGTGATGACCTGAATGTTGATGCCTTCGTTCGCCAGCACCTTGAACATCTTGGCCGCGACACCGGCATGGCTGCGCATGCCGATCCCGACGACCGAGACCTTGCAGACATCGGTGTCGGCCACGATGCCGTGAAAGTTGATCTCGCCCTTCGCCTTGGCCTCATCCATCGCCTTCTCGGCGCGCGCCACCTGATTGGTGGGGCAGGAAAAGGTCATGTCCGTGCGGCCCTCTTCCGAGATGTTCTGCACGATCATGTCGACGTTCACCCCGGCCTCGGCCAGCGGCGAGAAGATCGCCGCGGCGATGCCGGGACGGTCGGCGACGGAGACGAGGGTCATCTTGGCCTCGTCGCGGGAATGGGCCACACCGGCCACAACATTGCTTTCCATGATGTCCTCCTCGTCGCAGACCAGCGTGCCTGCCGCGTCGTGCATTTCCTCGAAACTCGACAGAACCCGAAGTTTCACCTTGTAGCGCATCGCCAGTTCCACCGAGCGGGTCTGCAGCACCTTGGCGCCAAGACTGGCCAGTTCCAGCATCTCCTCAAAGGCGATGCGGTCCAGCTTGCGCGCCTTTTCGCAGATCCGCGGGTCGGTGGTATAGACGCCATCCACGTCCGTGTAGATGTCACAGCGTTCGGCACCGAATGCTGCGGCAAAGGCCACGGCGGTGGTATCCGACCCGCCCCGGCCCAGCGTGGTGATGCGGCCTTCGGGGCTGATGCCCTGGAACCCGGCGACCACGGCCACCTTCATGCCTTCGCCGAACTTGGCGGTGATGTTGTCGGAGGAGATGTCCTCGATCCGGGCGCTGGCATGGGCCGAAGTGGTTTTCACCGGCACTTGCCAGCCTTGCCAGCTGCGCGCCGGGACGTCCATTTCCTGCAGGGTCAGCGCCATCAGACCGGCGGTGACATTCTCGCCCGAAGAGACAACGGCGTCGTATTCGCGCGCATCGAACAGGGGCGAGGTTTCCTCGACGTAGCCGACCAGCTTGTTGGTTTCGCCCCACATGGCCGAAACGATGACGATCACATCATAGCCTTTGGCCACTTCGACGCCAACGCGTTTGGCGGCGCGGCGGATGCGGTCCAGCGTGGCGACGGATGTGCCGCCGAATTTCATCACGAGCACGGGCATGGGCGTTCCCCTTCCAGATCGCAGGGCCTTTACGCCGCGTTTGGTGTGCGCGCAAGGGCGGTTTGGCCGCAGGGCAGCCTTGCTGCGGCCGGGTGTGGGGGCGCTGCCCCCGTCGTCACCTGCGTGACGACTCCCCCGAGGGTATTTTCCAAACCAAAGAAACGAAAGTGGCGGCTCAGTCCTGGCGGGGGCCGCGGTAATCGACGGCCCTAAGGGTGCCGCTGTTGGCGTGGGTTTCCTTGCCCGGCACCACGTCGGTGTTCTGCGCGCTGACGGCCAGCCAGCCACCCGGCCCACGCTGCAGGACGAAGGTCAGGATGGTCTGGCGATCGCCGGCGGTGCTGCCGTCCGGGGCGATCTGGCCCGAGAGGGTGAAGCGGCAGCGGACCACGGCGACATCGCGGCCCAAGAGCCGGGTTTCGGTCCGGCCGGCACGCAGGACGGTGTGTTTGAAGAAGGAATTGAGCGCATAGTCGTGCGGCGAGGCGATGGCCGGACGTCCGTGCCACCAGAGGCCGGTGACATTCACGAAATCCGCGTCTTCGGTAAAGAGGGCGGCAATGGCCTTGCCGTTCCGGCGATGCCAGGCGTCGACGAAGGCCGCCGGGAACTCCCCGGGGGCCGCGACCGGCTCAGAAGGGATGGGCATGGCCATCCCAGGTCTCGAAACAGCCGGTCTTTTCCATTGTCAGCCCATCGATACGGGCCATGAGGCCCTGCGCCGCCTCTTCTACACCGATGTCCGCCGAATTGCCGCCCATATCCGTGCGCACCCAGCCGGGATGGTAGATGCCCACGGCGATCCCCAGGGGTTTCAGATCCGCCGCGAGGTTCCGCCCGAGGTTCAGCGCCGCCGCCTTGGAGGCGCGGTAGATGTAGCTGCCGCCCGGTGCCCGGGTGTGCGAGGCCATCTGCGATGAGATGATGGCGACGCGCGGCCTGGCCGCAAGCTGCAGATTGGGCAGCAGGGCCTGCACGGCAAGGAACACGCCGGTTACATTGACGGCAAAGCTCTGCGCCCACATCTCGGCCGGGTAGCCATCGGACAGCGATTGCCCCTTGTCGAGGTAGACCCCGGCGTTGCAGATCAGCGCGTCCAGCGGATAGCCCGACAACCGCGTGGCCAGAGCGCGATGCGAGGCCGGGTCGGTGACCTCCAGCGGCAGGTAATCGGGATGATGGCGCGCGGTGCCGTTGACCGCGTCGCCGCGCCGGGTAAAGGCGGCGTCAAGAGCCGCGCCAATGCCGCGATTGGCGCCGGTGATGAGGATCTGCATGGCGGGGTCTCCGGTCTGTCGCGGCAACCGGGCGCCCGGATGCCAGCCTCTGCAACGCTCAGTTGCTCTTGCGCGTGGGAGTGAAGGGCAGCGGGGCAACAGCGATGCCGTCGTCGATCAGAGCCTTTGCCTCTTCCTTGCGCGCCTCTCCCCAGATCGGCCTTTCCGGGGCTTCTCCCAGATGCATGGCGCGGGCCTCCTTGGCAAAGCGGGGGCCGACATAATCGGAATTTGCCTCGACGTGTCGGCGCAATTCCTTGAGCGCCGCCTCTGCGGGGTTGGCCGGTTTGCCGAGTGGTTTCGGAGACACCGAGGTATCCCCCTGGGCCACGCGCGGGGCCATCATCGCCTTTTGCACCTCTGCCGAACCGCAGACGGCACAGGCCACATGACCCGCCGCCTGAAGCTTGTCATAGGCGCCTGCCGACTGGAACCAGCTGTCGAACTGGTGGCCGTCGCTGCATTTGAGGCTGTACTGGATCATCCCCTACGCTCCGGTTGATCAATCTGTGAAAGATAATGGGTTCGGGCAGGTGTTCAAGTTCGGTCTGGCGGCGGCAAGGTTCGAAGCAGGTCGGATAGCAGGCCGCCGAGATCGGTATCCTGCCGCAGGGCCTGCGCGGCGGCGGCGCCTTTTGCGGCCTGAAACGCGGGATCATGGAGCGCCTGTAACGCCTGCGCAAGCCCCTGCGCATCGGTGATTTCGTCGGCGGCATTTGCGTCACGCAGCCGGTCGAAGGCGGCGGTGAAATTGCGCGTGTCCGGTCCGTGCAGCAGCGCCGCGCCAAAGGCGGCTGGCTCATACGGCGTATGGCCGCCGCGATCCGTCAGCGTGCCACCGATAAAGACCCGGCCCGCGCGGGCGTACCAAAGCGGCATCTCGCCCAGCGTATCGACAAGGTAGACATCTGCGCCTGCCGGAGACTCGCCAAGGCTGCGCCGGGCAATTGTCAGGTCGTGGCGCGCGGCCTCCGCCGCGATGGCCCCGGCCCGGCGGGGGTGGCGCGGGGCAAGGATCAGGCGCTGATCCGGGTCGGCCTGCAGGAGGAGGGCATGGGCGGCCAGCGCGATGTCGTCATCGCCCGGATGGGTCGAGGCGGCCAGCCATGTGGTGGCACGCGGCAAGGCCGTGTCGAGCAGAGGGTCGGGCGCGATCGCGGGCGGCTGGTACAGCGCCTTGAGGTCGCTGACCGGTCCCATGGCCTTTGCCGGCAGGCCGAGCTGCAACAGCCGGTCGGCAGACCCGCGATCCTGCGCCGAGGCGTAGCGGACACGCGACAGCAGGCGGCGGGCGAGGCGGGGCAATCGTGCCCAAGAGCGCGCAGATCCCGCGCTCATGCGGGCGCCCAGCAGGAGGACCGGCCCCGGGCACATGAGCAGTCGGTTTGGCCAGAGTTCGGATTCCAGCACGATATGGGCCTGCACCTGCCAGTTGCGCATGATCTGCCGCGTGGTGTGGCGCAGGTCGAGCGGGGCGAGGCGGACCGTCGTGCGCGGCAGTTGCCAGCCTTCCGCAAGCCGCAGGCCGGTTTCGGTATTGGCGGTGATCAGCCAGTGCAGATCGGGGCGGGCGGCGTTCAACCGGACCAGCAGGGGGTGGACCGAGGCGAGTTCCCCGTTCGAGGCCCCGTGCAGCCAGACATGCGGTGCGGGTTGTGACGGCTTGCCCGGCGACAGTCTGGCGCGCATTTCTTTCCGGCCGCCCGAACGCAGCGCGCGCAGCAGCGTGGCGGCGGCAAAGAGGCTGACGAGAAGGCGGTAGAGGATCATATCTGGCGGGTCCGGGGCGGGCATGGGTCAAGCGCGCTGTCCCGTGCGGATAGGCCGCGAAGCAGGGATTTTGCAAGGCTTTTGCGGGTAGGAGCGCCACGCCCCGGACATCGACAGATGCCGACGGACCCGCAGGTTGCGCAGACTTTTTGACTTGTCAAACAAATTGACCCATGTTGTAAGGCAACCGAAGCCAGCGGGGGAGTGCGCTTGTCAGACGATCGGCCCATAGACGTGCCAAAGGCGCCTCTGTCTTCCGGTGACCGGCTGGAAAACCATGTCTATCAGCAACTTCTCGACAAGATACGTTTCGGCACTTTCGCGCTGGGGCAAAAACTGCCGAGCGAAATGGAATTGTCCGAACAACACGGCGTGTCCCGACCGGTGGTCCGGGCCGCGTTGGCAAAGCTGCGCGGGTCGGGCCTGATTGTCTCGCGGCAGGGGGCCGGGTCATTTGTGAGCAGCGGTGGGGCCAGCGATGCGGCGGGATACTCGGCGCTGGAGAGCATCGAGGATATTGCCGAATTCTTTCGGTTCCGTCGTTTGATCGAGGCGGAGTCCGCAGCACTTGCCGCGCAGAACACACCTGCGGACGGGCCGGACAGATTGCGGGCGATCAATGAAAACGTGCAGGCATTGCTGGCACAGGGGCGCGCGGCGGTGGGAGAGGATTTCCGGTTTCATACCACCATAGCGGAACTGTCGGGCAGCCGGTTCATTCGGGACACCGTGGATATGATGGGGCCGAACTGGTCGTTCATCGGCACTTTCGTCAACAGCCTCGGGCGTGCAGGTACGCGAAAAGGGACGCGGATGATCCGCGAACACCATGCGATCATTGATGCCATTGCGGCTGGCGACGCCGCAGGGGCGCGCAGCGCCATGCTGACACATATCGACGGATCGGAACGACGGGTATTCAAGGGGCAGACGGATGGCGATTGAAATAACCTGCGTAGCAGACACGCACAGCCGGGTCGGTGAAGGGGCGGTCTGGGACGACCGCGACCAGTGCCTGTGGTGGGTGGATATCGCGGGGGAGTTGATCCATCGATTTGACCCGGCCAGCGGTGAAAACCAGACCCATGCGTTCGGTGAACCCGTCGGCTGTCTGGCGGTGCGGGAAAGCGGCGGCCTGGTGCTCGCGACAAAATCGGGCTTCTGGTTCTACGACCCGGATTCTGGCGCGCGCGAGGCAATTTTTGACCCCGAAGCGCATCTTGCGGACAACCGTTTCAACGATGGCACCACGGATGCGCAAGGCCGGTTCTGGGCCGGGACCATGAAGACCGGCGGAACGCCAGAACCCTTGGGCAGCTTTTACCGGCTGGACCCTGACGGCACGGCAACACATTGGAAAAGCGGGTTCTTCACGACCAATGGTCTGGCGTTTTCGCCGGACGGGACGCGCATGTATTTCTCGGATTCCCATGCCGATGTGCGCCGGATCTGGTGCTGTGAGTATGACGGGGACACGGGCACGCCGGGCACACCGGAACCGTTCTTTGACACGCGCGCGGTCGCCGGGCGGCCGGATGGCGGGACGGTCGATGCCGAAGGTTGTTACTGGCAGGCGGGCGTGTCCGGCTGGCAGGTCTATCGGCTGTCACCCGAAGGCGAGGTGCTGCAGACCATCGACATGCCGGTGGAAAAGCCCAGCAAGCCGATGTTCGGCGGACCCGATCTGGATGTTCTGTACGTCACCTCGCTGGGTGTCGGACTGGCCAAAGGGCGCGAACAACCGCATGCAGGCGGGCTATTCGCAATCACCGGTCTGGGCATCAAGGGCCTGCCGCAGACGCGGTTCCCCGGATGAAGAGATGAGACGGACAGCCACGTCATTTCACGATGCCCCTCGTGCCCCGGCCTTTCGCTGACGCGGTTAGTCTCCGCCTGTCACGCAATAAATACGAACACATCGCGGCCCCTCGGCATGTCCGAACCGCCCCAGAAGGAGAAAATTGATGCCCAAACTGAAGAAACTGCTGATCACCGGCGCCAACGGCAACCTTGGCGCTGTCTGCCGTGACCGCCTTGGCCATCTGGCGGACACCCTGCGCGTTTCGGCCCGCAAGGGCTTGGGTGACGCGCGTGAGAATGAAGAGGTCGTCTATTGCGACCTTGGTGACAAAGACGCGGTTGCGGAACTGGTCGAAGGCTGTGACGGCATCGTCCACATGGGTGGCCAGTCCGTCGAAGCGCCGTGGTCGGTCATCCGCAACGCCAATATCGACGGGATGTTCAACCTTTACGAGGCAGCACGGAACGCTTCGGTGGCGCCGCGCATCATCTTTGCCTCGTCAAACCATGCCATCGGTTTTCACAAGCAGACCGAGCGGCTGGATGCCAAATCCTTGACGCGCCCGGACGGGCTCTATGGTGTGTCCAAGGTGTTCGGCGAGGCGCTGGCCACGATGTATTACGACAAGTTCGGGATCGAGACCGCCTCTGTGCGCATTGGATCCTGCTTTCCCGAGCCGGCCAATCACCGGATGCTGTCCACATGGATGAGCCTTGATGATTTCGTGACGCTGATCGAACGCATCTTCATGGTGCCGCGCCTGGGTTGCCCGATCATCTACGGCGCCTCGGCAAATGAGGCCAGCTGGTGGGACAACCGCGAAGTGGCCTATATCGGCTGGAATCCCAAGGACAATTCCGAACAGTTCCGCGCCAAGCTGGACGCCGCGATGGCCCCGCCCGCGGCGGACGATCCGGCCGCGGTCTATCAGGGCGGCGCGTTCTGTGCTGATGGCATCCACGAAGAAAAATCCTGACCAACGGTCATATCAGGAGATACTCGATGATTGATCCCATCGCCTTGCGCGACCTCATCCGCTCCGGGTTGCTGTCCTTTCCGGTCACGCCCTTCGATGCCGATGACAAATTCAACCCTGCCGCGTTCTCGGCGCATCTGGAATGGCTCAGCCCGCACAAGATCGCCGGGCTGATCGTTGCCGGCGGCACCGGCGAGCTGTTCTCGCTGACCCCCACCGAAGTGGTCGAGGTGGTCCGCACCGCCCGCGCCGCGCAACCCGATCAGCCGGTGATTGCCGGCTGTGGCTATGGCACCCGGATGGCCTGCGACATGGCCCGGGCCATCGAAGCGGCGGGCGGCGACGGCATCCTGCTGCTGCCGCACTACCTGATCGGCGCGCCACAGGACGGGATCGAGGCGCATATCCGCGCGGTCTGCCAGTCCACCAACATGGGTGTCATCGTCTACAATCGCGGGCAGTCAGTCTGCTCGACAGAGACGCTGGCACGGCTGGTCGAGGATTGCCCGAACCTGATCGGCTTCAAGGACGGAACCGGCGATATCGACACGGTCAAGCGGATCACTGTCGGGCTGGGCGACCGGCTGGCGTATGTCGGCGGAATGCCAACGCACGAGTTGTTCGCGCAGGCCTTTCGCGGGGCAGGGGTGGATACCTATTCCTCGGCCGTCTTCAACTTTGTTCCGGAAACGGCGCTGGCGTTCCACGCGGCTTTCTCGGCTGGGGACAATGCCACCTGTGATCAGTTGCTGCGCGACTTCTACTATCCCTTCGCCAAGGTGCGGGACCGCAAGACCGGCTATCCGGTTTCTGCAATCAAGGCAGGCGTGGCGTTACGCGGGTTCGACACCGGGCCGGTTCGGAGCCCGCTGACGGATCTGACCGGGGAAGAGCGCGACATGCTGAAAGCGGTCATCGGCAACCGCAAGTGATGATTGCTGTGGCGGGGACGTGAGCGGCCACTCCATGACCGGTCCCGGGCTGGACAGAGAATCGGGCGGACCGGGCCCGGTCCGCCCGGACGAATGTCAGGGCTTTCGCTGATCTGGCTGCCGCGCCGGATTTCTGCTGATCGAATGTTACTGCAGGGCCACCCGCACAGGCGTGCCAGGAACGGCTCACTCAGCCGGAACGGGTGTCTTGCAATTGTCCTCGCCGTAATTGCCTCAGGTGAATTGCCGCCATGACGGCACATCCTTGGCAAAGAACGCCGCGATGCCTTCCTGCGTTTCCGCGGTTTCCCAACGGTCGGCCAATGCGCTGGCCGTCATATCCGCTGCCTGCATCGGCTCCGCTCCGGCAAGATCCCGGCACAAGGCCTTGGCAGCGGAAACAGCGCCCGGGGCACAGTCCAGAACGGCCGAGACTTCCTCTTCCATGGCAGCCGCCAGTTCTTCTTCCGGACAGACACGGGCCACCAATCCCGCGCGCAGCAGGAATCCCGCATCAAAGGGACGCGCCGTGAAAAAGACCTGCCGGGCAAAGGCTTCTCCCATGCGGCGGACAACAAATGGGCCGATCGTGGCCGGGATCAGGCCCAGACGGGTCTCAGTGAGTGCAAAGCGGGTGTTTTCCTCGGCGAGGACGATATCGCAAACCGCGATCAGCCCGAGCCCCCCGCCATAGGCCGCGCCGTGCACCCGTCCGATCACTGGCTTGGGCAGGGCATTCCAGAGCCCCAGCATGTGCGCCAAGGCTCTGGCCTCCTGCATCTTGCCTGCGCGGTCTTTCTCGGCCTGCGCACGCATCCATCCCAGATCGCCACCGGCACAGAAGCTGCGGCCCTCTCCGGTCAGGATGACCGCCCGCACCGAGTTGTCTTTGGCCAAAGCCTCGGCCGCAGCGGTCAACTCCGCGATCATGGCCGCGTTCATGGCGTTGTGTTTTTCGGGCCGGGCCAGCGTTACCGTGGCGACTCCACGTGCGTCATGCGAAACACGGATGGTCTCGTATGTCATTGGGCGTGATCCTTGAATTGAACGGCACTTGAGGCCAGACCGGCGATCAGGTTTTCCGCTTCGGCCAGACGGGCGCGGTCGATACCGGTGTGAAATCCGCGACCCTCCAGCATTGCGACCAGCGCTGTGGTCGACAGGTTGCCCTTGGCTCCGGGCGCATAAGGGCAACCGCCCAACCCGCCCACCGCGCTGTCGAAACACCGCAGGCCAAGCTCCAGAGCCACGTCGACGTTGCGCAGGGCAAACCCGCCGGTGTCATGGAAATGCCCGGCCAGACGATCCGGCGCGATGACGTCGACAACCGTTTTCAGCATCGCAAAGGTTGCTTCGGGCGCGGCCCGGCCAATCGTGTCGGCAAGTGAAATCTCGTAGCACCCCATCTCGTCGAGCGCGGCGGCCACGTCCCTTACGGCTGCGGGGGACACCGCGCCGGAATACGGGCATTCCACGGCGCAGGACACATAGCCCCGCACTGGCATCCCGGCCTCTTGCGCCGCCTGCATCAGCGGGCCAAACCGCGCGAGGCTGTCGGCTATCGAGCAATTGATGTTGTGCTGACTGAACGCTTCGGAGGCGGAGGCAAAGACCGCAACCTCGTTCGCACCGGCGACCAGAGCGCGTTCAAACCCTTTGAGATTGGGGGTGAGCACCACGTAGCGCACGCCCTCGGTCCGGGTTATCCCGGCCATGACATCCGCCGCATCGGCCAGTTGCGGCACCCATGTCGGCGAGACAAAGCTGGTGGCCTCGATCCTGTCGAAGCCCGCGGCGGACAGCAGGTCGATCAAGGCGATTTTGTCGCGTGTCGGGATCAGGACCTTCTCGTTCTGCAATCCGTCCCGTGGCCCCACTTCGAAAATCCGGACGTTGTTCGTCATGTCGCGGCCTCCGCTTCGAGATTTACCAGAATTGTCCCGCCCTCGACGGCGTCGCCCACGGCACAAAGCACCTCGGAAACCAGACCGTCGCGCGGGGCGACAAGGGCCGTTTCCATCTTCATTGCCTCCATCACGCCCAGTCGCGCCCCTTCGCTGACGCGATCGCCGATGGCCACGTTCAGCGCGACGATCATGCCGGTCATGGGCGCCACCACGCTGTCGCTGGCATCGACCAGCGCGGCGCTGCCGGACCGGGGATCCGGGAGGAAGAGATCGCGCGCGGCATCTCCTGTCAGGACAGAGATCAAAAGCCCGGCGTCGCGTTGGGCAAGACGCACTGTTGCTTCGATCTGCGCATTCGTTTGGCCTGTCCGGGCGCTCATCCGTGGACCGTCGATGACAATGTCCTTCAGGGTGATGACCTCTGCCCCGTCACGCAAGACACTGGCCGAGCCGTCCGGGTGCAGCACAAGCCGACAGGTCAGCGGCGTTCCGCCCAGTATGAAGGTCAGGTCATGTACGGCCTCGCCCCACAGCCGCCATCCCAGATGCCGCGCCTGTGGATCAACCTTCAGCGCCGCAAGGACCGCAAAGACCAAATGGGCATCGCTTGGCGGTGTTTCGACGACCAGATTGCCCAGTTCGCGCGCGATCAGCCCGGTGTCGAACTGTCCGGCGGCAAATCCCGCATGGTCGGTCAGCGCCGCCAGGAATTCCGCATTGGTTGCCGTGCCCACCACATGGGTTTCGCGCAACGCTTGCAGCAGCGCCAGACGCGCGCTGTCGCGGTCGGGGCCGTGGGTGATGACCTTGGCGATCATCGGATCGTAGAACGGGCTGATGGCGTCCCCGCTGCGCACGCCCGTGTCATTGCGGGCGGTGTCGCTGAACGAGAGGTGCTCAAGTGTGCCGGTGGCGGGCAGGAAACCGTTGGCGGGATCCTCGGCATAGAGCCGCGCTTCGAAGGCATGGCCTGTGATGGCCAGTTCGTCCTGTTTCAGCGGCAAGGGCGCGCCCGCCGCCACGCGGATCTGCCATTCCACGAGGTCAACGCCGGTGATGGCTTCGGTCACCGGGTGCTCCACCTGCAGGCGGGTGTTCATCTCCATGAACCAGAACCCGTCCGCCCGCAGCGGGCCGGAGCCGTCGGCGATGAATTCGATGGTGCCCGCGCCGGAATAGCCGATGGCCTGCGCGGCCTTGACAGCCGCGCCTGTCATGGCGCGCCGGACGGCGTCGGTCATGCCCGGGGCAGGCGCCTCTTCGATCACCTTTTGGTGGCGGCGTTGCAGCGAACAATCCCTTTCGTACAGGTGCACGACCTGCCCATGGTTGTCGCCAAAGACCTGCACTTCGATGTGGCGCGGCGCGGTGATGTATTTCTCGATCAGCACATGCGGGTCGCCAAAGCTCGCCTGACCCTCGCGCCGCGCCGAGTCCAGCGCCGATGCAAACTCTTCGGGCGTATCGACCTTGCGCATGCCCTTGCCGCCGCCTCCGGCCCGCGCTTTGATCAGGACCGGATAGCCGATGCGGCCCGCCTCCTGGGCCAGAAAGTCCGGGTCCTGGCTTGCGCCCTGATAGCCGGGCACGACCGGCACGCCGGCCTCGGTCATCAGATCCTTGGCCGCATCCTTCAACCCCATGGCCCGGATTGCACTGGACGACGGGCCGATAAAGATCAGCCCCGCCGACACGACCGCGTCGACGAAGTCGGGGTTTTCCGACAGGAAGCCATAGCCCGGGTGGATGGCCTGTGCCCCGGTCGCGCGGGCCGCGTCGATGATCCGCTCGGCCACGAGGTAGCTGTCGGCGGCGGGCGACGGGCCGATATGCACCGCCTCGTCGGCCATGGCCACATGCAGGGCCTTTGCGTCAGCGGCGGAATAGACCGCCACCGTGGCGATCCCCATGTCACGGGCGGTGCGGATGACACGGACCGCGATCTCGCCCCGGTTGGCGATCAGTATCTTGGAGAAGGTCTGGGTCATCATCACATCCTGAAAAGGCCGAATTTTGTGTCCTCGACGGGGGCGTTCAGCGCCGCGCGCAGTGACAGGGCCACGACATCGCGGGTCTTGCGCGGGTCTATGATCCCGTCATCCCAGAGCCGGGCCGAGCCGTAGATCGGCTTGGACTGCCGCTCGAACAGGTCCAGCGTCGGTTGCTTGAACGCGGCCTCCTCCTCGATGGACCACGCGCCGCCCTTGGCCTCTATCGCCGCGCGGCGCACATCGGCCAGCACACCCGAGGCCTGCGCCCCGCCCATCACCGCGATCCGCGCATTGGGCCACATCCAGACAAAGCGCGGCCCGAAGGCGCGCCCGCACATGCCGTAATTGCCAGCCCCGTAAGAGCCGCCGACAATCACTGTCACCTTGGGCACCGAGGCGGTGGAGACCGCGGTGACCAGCTTGGCCCCGTCCTTGGCGATACCGCCCGCCTCGTATTTCGAACCGACCATGAACCCGGTGATGTTCTGCAGGAACAGCAGCGGGATCTTGCGCTGGCAACACAGCTCGATGAAATGCGCGCCCTTGGTCGAGCTTTCGGAAAAAAGCACGCCGTTATTGGCAATGATCCCCACCGGCACACCGTCGATATGGGCAAAACCGGTGACCAGGGTTGTGCCGTAGCGCGGTTTGAACTCGGCAAAGTCCGAGCCGTCGACAAGCCGCGCGATCAACTCGCGCGCGTCGTAAGGTGTCTTGTCGTTGGCCGGGACAATGCCCATGACCTCATCTGCCGGGAACAGCGGATCCTTCGGTGTCTTGAAATCCACGCTGGGCCGGGGCGCGGGGCCAAGGTGGCTGACGATCTCGCGGGCCAGGGCAAGCGCGTGCCGGTCATCGTCGGCCAGGTAATCTGCCACACCGGAGAGGCGCGTGTGGGTGTCGCCGCCGCCCAGCGTCTCGGCATCGACAATCTCGCCCGTGGCGACCTTGACCAGCGGCGGACCGGCCAGGAAGATCGTGCCCTGTTCACGCACGATGATGGTCTGGTCGCTCATCGCGGGCACGTAGGCGCCGCCTGCGGTGCAGGACCCCATGACCACGGCAATCTGTGCGATCCCCTTGGCCGACATCCGCGCCTGGTTGAAGAAGATGCGTCCGAAGTGGTCACGGTCCGGGAAGACCTCGTCCTGGTTGTTCAGGTTGGCCCCGCCACTGTCGACCAGGTAGATGCAGGGCAGGTGGTTTTCCTCGGCGATCTCCTGGGCGCGCAGGTGTTTCTTGACCGTCATCGGAAAATAAGTGCCGCCTTTGACCGTCGCGTCGTTGCACAGGATCATGCAATCGCGCCCCTCGACCCTGCCGATCCCGGCGATGGCGCCAGCCGAGGGCACTTCATCGCCATACATGCCCGACGCCGCGAACAGCCCGACTTCGAGAAACGGCGATCCGACATCCAGAAGTCCCGCGATCCGGTCACGGGGCAAGAGTTTGCCGCGCGAGACGTGGCGGTTCCGCGATGCCTCCGAGCCGCCTTGCAGAATGCGTGCCGCCGTTTCGGCCACTTGCGCGTAATGCATCTCCATCGCAACGGCATTTTCGACAAAGCCCGGAGTGTTCGGGCCAAGGCTGCTCTGCAAAATGCTCATCTTTATTCAGTCTCCGTGGATGCGGCGCGCACCTGTCCCGTCCCTTTCCGCGAAGGGCTGAACAGTGACGCAATGGGCAAATGGGTTCGGCGCTAGCGGATCATCAGTTCTGGCAGGAACAGGGTGATCTGCGGGAAGGACAGCAACAGGATCAGCACGATGATTTCCATCCCGAGGAACGGCAGGAGCCCGCGAAAGATCGTCCCAAGCGGAACACGGGTCTGCGCCGACGCGACATAGGCATTGAGGCCCAATGGCGGGGTCAAAAGGCCAATCTCGACGGTCTTGGTCACAACGATCCCGAACCAGACCGCATCGTAGCCAAGCGCCATGGCGGTGGGAAATGCCAGGGGCATGGCCAGAGACAGGATCGCCAGCTGATCCATGAACATGCCCATCACCAGCAGGATGGCGATGATGATCAGCATGATGACTTCGCGACGCATCTCTGTGGTTGCGACGAATTCCAGCATGCTGTGCGTGATACGGGTAAAGGCCAGGTAGTTGGAAAAGATCGCCGAACAGGCGATGATGGCGACAATCATCACCGTGGCGCGGATTGCACCGCTGACCGACTGGTTGAACTGCACAAAGCTCAGCGTGCGCTGCATCAGTACGATGATCAAAGAGCCCATGACCCCAAGTGCCGCGGCCTCAGAGGGTGAAGCGATGCCGCCGTAGATCGCCCCGATCACGGCCACCATCAGCAGCACCATGGGAATGACGTGGCGGCTTTGCTTGACCGCCTTCTTCAGGACAAAGGGCTCACCCTTGGGCGCCTGATCGGTGGTCTGGGCGATGATCTTGATCACCACGGCCAGACCGGAGGCGGTCAGCAGACCCGGAATGATCCCGGCAATGAAAAGCTTGCCGATCGAGGTTTCCGTCAGCACGCCGTAGACCACCAGAACGATGGACGGCGGCACCACAACGGCCAGCGTCCCGCCGACGCTGACCACAGCCGCCGCAAGACGGTCCGAGTACTTGTGCGCCCGCATTTCCGGATAGGCCGAAGCGGCCATTGCGGCGGTCGAAGCGGTGGAACTGCCGACCAGCGCGGCCAGGATAACCGAAGCGGCCACGGTCGCCATCGCCAACCCGCCCTTGACGTGCCCGATCCACGCCTGACAGGCGATGATCGCGCGGCGGGTCACATCGCCCGCGGTCAGCAATTCCGCCATGAGGATGAACAGCGGAATGGCAACAAGAATGAACGAAGCAGAGGTGTCAAAGAAGGTCCGCTCGAGCACCGCAAGGGCCGGACGCATCCCAAGTTGCGCCGCAAGGCCGAAAGTTCCGGCGATCCCCATGGCAAAGGCAATGGGGACCCTGAAGGCCATCAGGACGGCCAGAAGAACAAGAATGGCAAGAAAGGTCAGCATAAGTGGCCCGCGCGCGTTAAGAGTGCTGGACAGCCGCCGCCAGGGGCGGCTGTCCTCAAGGCATTGTTCATCGGGATCTTATTGGCTGGTCAGGTCGCGATAGGACGTGAGCACGGTTTGCGCCTGCGCGTTGTCGATCCGCTCTGCCCAGTCGACGCTGACAGCGTCCAGTTCCGCGGTCACCGCCGCCAGCTCTTCATCGGTAAAGCTGTAGGTGTCGATGCCTTCGGCCTTCCATTCGTCAATCAGCCCGGAGACGGACTCGTCCTGCGCCTTGGCCACGTGCGACGCGGTCTCGCCACCAAGGCGGATCAACTCGGCCTTGGTTTCTTCGGAAAGCCCGTCGAAAAGATCGCTGCGGATCACCATGACAAAGCTGTAGCCGCCAAAAGATCCGTTGGTCGAGATATGGCTGACCACTTCGTTCAGCTTGTAGCCGGGGACTGAGGCGAGCGGGAACAGCACCGCGTCAAGACGACCGCGTTCCACGGCGGTGTAGACTTCGGGCCCCGGGATCGAGATGCCCACGCCGCCCAGTGCACGTGCCGTCATCGCCTGGGTCGAGCCGGAGGTGCGGATGTCCTGTGCGTTCCAGTCGGCCGGAGCGCCCAGCCGGGTCTTGGCCAGCACCTGGTAGGGCGGCAGGACGAAACCGAAGATCGGCGTAACGCCCGTCGCCAGGATCTCTTCGCGCAGCGGCCCGTCCTTCAGCATGGTCTGCAGCGCCTTGGTGCCCTGTTCTGCCGAACCGTAGAAGCCCGGCAGGGCAACCACCGAGTTCAGCGGCAGGACATCGGCGTGATAGGGTGTGCCCAGCAAGGCCGCGTCGAGAATGCCATTGTTCACCGCATCCAGCTGTGCCTTGGACTTGGCGGCCTGTTGCGACGGGAAGTGCTGGAACGTGATGTCTCCGCCGGTGGCCTCTTCGACGGCGGCCATCCATTTGGTCGTGCCCTCGATGGATACGATGTGGCTGGTCGACTGAAAGTCGCCAAGCCGCAGGGTTTCGGCCTGAACGCCGGCCCCGAAGGTGATCGCGGCGGTCAGGACTGCGGCGAATGTGGTGGTGGTCTTCATGGTCTTTCTCCTCCCAAAGAAGTTGTTTGTCAGATTTCCAGGACGTCGCGTTTCATCAGCGCGTCGTGCAGCAGCCGCAGGACCAGCACGCCGCATCCCAAGGGGATGACGGCATATGCCCACCCGAGCGGCCAATCGATCACCCCGTACTCCACGTCCCCATGGGAAATGGCTTCGAAGGCGAATTTGCCGGACATGACCGTGACGGCGGCGAAAAAGGCCGCCGGCAGCAGCAGGCGCAGCTTGGAAATCACGGTGCCGACCAGCCCCGGAAGGCGTTCGGGCGTGAATTCCAGCGCCAGGTGGCCGCCATCGCGGAAGACCCGCGACAGCGACAGGGTGGCCAGAGCCGGCATGAGAAACAGTTCCGTCAGTTCGAACTGGATCTGCACGGGTCGGTTCGCAAATAGCCGCAACAGGATGTCCCCGTTGATCAGGGCCGCCACGGCAACCAGGCTGAGACAGCCCGCCAGATGCAGCACGTCCTCGGTCTTGCTCAGAGCCTTTTCAAGCATCGGCCTTGCCTCCCCTTGCCGTTGCGATTTCTGGTCTCAGCGCTTGGGCAGTTCGACGATGGCCGAGCCCATGGCCGACAATTCGCCATCCTGCTGTTCCGCGCGCTGCTGAATCTCCAGCAGGAAACGACCGTCTTCCTCGAACTTGCGGATCACGGTTCCGTGGATCAGGATGATGTCACCCTCGGGGTTATGCCGGCGGACCTGGCATTTGGCCTGCCGCAGGAACCCGTCGTCGCCCATCCAGTTGGTGATCTGGTGCGTCAGCCACGAGGTCCGCTCGGGGCCGTAGTCATACGCACCGGGGGCGCCGACCTCGAGCGCGAACTCCTCTTCCCAGTGGACCCGCTCGGGGCAATCGGGGATGCCAAACTTGTTCTTCGGCCCGGCGCTGGGGTGTTTCTGCTGAAGCTGCCAGGCCAGCTTGTTGGCGCGGATATACAAACCGCCCCAGCCCTGCGCATAGGCGATGAAGCCGGTTGCGGTCATCGGCCCCTTGACCATGGTGGGCAGTTCATCACCCTCGGCCACGTCGTCCCAATAGCGGGTCTCGGCGCCGCGGATCGTCTCCTGCTCGTAATACTTGTAGTATTCGTTCAGCTCTTCCTCGGTCCAGACCTTGCGGCCCTTTGCCTTGGCTTCGGTGTACTTGGTGCCGTTCTCGCGCGCCTGATCGCGGTCGGTGCGGAAGCACCAGCTGTCCGCATCGGCCACCAGTTCGCCGGTCGCCGCGTCATAGAAATCGACGTGATAGATCTGTTGCACGGCTTTCCCGGCAAAGCGGGTGTCATGCTCGATCAGGTCCTTCAACACGGCCTCGGTTCGGAATTCCATGTTGCGGGTGATGGTCTTGTGCCAGTTCCAGTTGGCGCCCGACCACATCGCGTGCACGCCCGGCAGACCGCCGACGTAGCCGGAAATGATCCGGTTGGTGGCGAACAGGAAGCTGGGCAGCGCGACGACGTCGCCGAACTTGGTGGTCTTGGCGTAATCGGGGTCACACCACAGCGGGTTGTCGTCGCCGATACCGTGGGCGTAGTGGCGGATGTTGTCCCGGGTTGCCTCATAGCACCAGGGCTCGACCGTCTTCTCGATCTTCACCCCGACACGCTTGCGCAGATCGTCCAGCCCTTCCTGCGTGATTTTCGGGAATTTCTTGTGGGTCATCTCGTTCATGGTCTTCTTCTCCTCATAACGTCTGTCGGGGCGCGCGGATCATTCCACGGCTTCGAATTTCTTGGCTTCCTGATCGCGCAGGATCTTTCGGTTGACCTTTCCTGCCGGGGTTTTCGGCAGGTCGGTGACAAACTCGATCTGTCGGGGATATTCGTGGCGCGCGAGCCGCGCGCGTACGTGGTCCTGAATGTCATTCACCAGGCCTGGCGCTTCCTCGGTCTTGAGGATGATGTACGCCTTGACCACGAGCCCGCGCACCTCGTCGGGCGCACCGATCACACCGCATTCGGCCACCGCCGGGTGCGACAGCACCGCGTCTTCGACCTCGACCGCGCCAATGGTCCAGCCGGCCGAGATGATCACGTCATCCGCGCGGCCACCGTGGTAAAAATAGCCATCCGCGTCGACCCGGCCCAGATCCTTGGTCGGGAACCATTCGCCGCGTTTCCTGACCATCAACTCACCGGTCTCACCGGGTGCGGCGGGTGTTCCGTCTTCCCGTTGCACCTCGACCTCGACGCCGGGGACCGCCTTGCCCATGGCCCCGTCGCGCACTTCAAGATCGTCGGCGCCGGGATAGTTGGCGATGATCACGCCGATCTCGGTGGTGCCGTACATCGACCGGACCTTGGTGCCGAAGACGCGCTCGACATGGGCGGCGGTCTCGGAGTCGATCGGCTCGCCGGTGAAGGACAACTTGTCGAAGCAGTAAGTGAACGCCTCGGCCTGGCCGGAATTGCGCATCATCCGGTAATGCGTGGCGGCGGCGGTCAAGTTGGTGATCCGGAAGTCCTGCAAGGCTTTGAGCAGGCGAACAGGATCAAACCTGCCGCTGAATGTGCCGGTCGAAACCCCCATCGCCAGCGGCGCCAGTGTCCCGTGCCAGAGGCCATGGCCCCATGCCGGGGACGACGGGCAGAAAAAGCGATCACCGGGCCGAATGCCGGTTGCGTAAAGTGCAGCCACCATGAGCGTAACGATGGACTGATGGTTGTGCTCTACGGCAGCCGGCAATGCGCGGGTCGTCCCTGACGTGTACTGCAACACAGCCAGATCCCGGCCAGAGGTGTCCCAGTCGAAACGCGCGGGCAGGTTGTCCAGTCCGGTCAGGAAATCCTGATCCACGACGATAACATTCTTCGCGCCGCCTTCGACCGCCTCGGGTGCCTTTTCGGAATTGGTGAAAAAGACCTCGGGCTGGCAATCGCCAACGCGCAGGCGGATACCGTCCGGCCCGAACAGGGAAAACATCGGCACCGCCACGGCACCGGCTTTGATCACGCCGAACATCGCGCAATAGAACGCCAGCGAGGGGTCGATCATTACGGCGACGCGGTCCCCCTTGCCGACGCCCATCCCGGTCAGGAAATGAGCGATCTGCGATGACCGGCGCGAGATTTCCTCGAAAGTGATGATCTCGTCGGAACCATCCGAAAGTGCGACCCGAAGGGCTACGTTATTGCCGTTCACATGTCGGTCGATGCACTCGTGGGCGATGTTGAAACGCTCCCGGCTGCCGTCAAACAACGCCCACAGACCGTCTTTGGAATAGTGCTTTTGTGCGTCTGCATAAGACGTGAAATCCGTCAGGCGGGCCATTTCAGTCTCTCTCCCAATCCTTTGCAATCGGAGCGCCCGGGCGGCGCCATCCGCTTCGTTGACAAAGGTAGAGATTGCGGACAAATATTGTCAATACGCTAATGTTATTGTACATAGACAATGAAATCTAGCGAACCAGAGGACTGAAAATGCCAGCCGAGACCCCGTCACACACAACGAAACGACAGGTGCCCGCCGTATCGCGAGCCGTTGCTATATTGAGGTTTCTTGGCCGTTCGCCCGAGCCTGTCGGCGTCAATCCGATGGCCCGCGAACTGGACCTCGTGCCCAGCACATGCCTGCACATTCTGCGCGTCTTGCAGGATGAGGGACTGGTGGACTTTGATTCGAAAACGAAACGCTACTCCATCGGAATCGGTATCCTGCCGCTGGCCAGATCGGCACTTCAGCGCAACACCTTCTCGACGCTGATCCAGCCGAAACTGTCCGACCTGTCGCAGAAATTCGGGGTTACCAGCATTGCGACCCAACTGGCCGAACCCAGCCAGATGATCGTTGTCGCCCTGTCGCAATCCAACCTGCCGTTCCGGCTGCAGGTGGATCTGGGCAGCCGCTTTCCCGCCTTGATCAGCGCCACCGGGCGCCTGTTCGCGGCCTTCAACGTTCGTGATGAAACGGGCCTGAAACAGGGTTTCGACAAATTGGTCTGGGATCACCCCCCCGCGTTCGATGCGTGGGTGGCCGAAGTCCGGGAAGCACGCGAGCGCGGCTATTCCGTCGATCAGGGCACTTACATTTCCGGCGTCACGGTCGTCGCGGTTCCGGTTTTCGGCAATGACGGAACAATGGTCCGTTCGGTCGTGGCGATCGGCATTTCGGAACGGCTCAAGGACAAGGAAATTCCGAAACTGGCCAAGGCCATGCAGTCGGTCCGCGATCATATCCAGAATCTGCAAATCGATATGGGGAGCTGAGGTTTGAAGATAGAAGACAACATTCCGGAGGGCTGGAAGGCCGTCCGGATCGGCGGTTTCATGGGGAAAATCGGGCCGTTGTTTCGGTCGACCAGGCTGGAGAGCAGGAACACTTACGGCCTGCAAACCACGGATGACCACAAGAACCATATCGGCCTGATACACGGCGGGGTGCTGACCAGCCTTCTAGATCAGGTTGTGGCCCTCGTCGCGTGGAACGCAGCCGACCGGCAGCCCACCGTGACCGTCCAGATGGACACGCGGTTTCTGGGCGCTGCCCGGTCCGGCGACTTTCTGGAGACCCGCGCAACAATACGCCACGCGACGCGATCCCTGATCTTCGTCGACGCCGAAATATCCAGTTCCGACGGCCCGGTCGCAATCGCCTCGGCCATCATGAAAATCTCACCTCAATCGGGGCAACCAATATGACCGACCCAATGACCACCGAACGCACTGGCCCCCTGAGCGGCATCAAGGTGCTGGACTTTTCGAGGATCCTGTCAGGCCCCTATGCCAGCATGGTTCTGGCGGACCTCGGCGCCGAGGTCATCAAGGTGGAGCCGATTGCCAAGGGTGACGAAACGCGCAATTTCCCCCCCTTCCAGGGCAAACTCAGCCATTATTACATCGCCCTCAACAAGAACAAGAAAAGCATCGCCCTGAACCTCAAGTCCCCCGAAGGTGTGCAGATCGCAAGGGATCTCGCCCGGCAGTGCGACATCGTGCTGGAAAACTTCCGCCCCGGGGTCATGGGCCGGCTTGGATTGGGATATCAGACCCTGACCCAGGACAACGAGCGGTTGGTCTATTGCTCCATCACCGGCTTCGGTCAGGACAGCCCCCTCGGCGACAAACCGGCATTCGACATCGTTGCGCAGGCGCTTTCCGGCGTCATGAGCGTGAACTGCGAACCCGGACGGGCCCCGAACAAGCTGGGCATCCCGATGGGCGACATGGCCGGCAGCATTTTTTCCGTTTTCGGCCTTCTGGCGGCGCTGCACGAACGCAATGCCACCGGCAAGGGACGGCATGTCGAGGTCGCGATGCTGGACAGCCTGATCGCCCTGCAAGGCTACCTGTCGCAGATCTACTTCGTGACCGGTCAAAGCCCGCAACCGGTCGGCACCCAGCACCCCAGCATCGTCCCCTACGGCGCCTTTCCGTCGTCGGACGGACATGTGATAGTCGCATGTCTGACCGAAGGCTTCTGGCACAACTTCGCGCGCTGCCTGGGCCATGAAGACCTGATCGAGGATCCGCGTTTTTCGGTCTACGAGCAGAGACTGGCCAATCGTGACATTCTGCAAGCGATCATCGAAGAGCGTATGACGCGCGACGCCACCGAATACTGGCTGGCCCGCCTGAGCGAATTCGACGTCCCGAATGCACCCATCCTGTCGATCGCAGACGCGTTGGAACAGCCGCACGTGCGGGACCGTGAGCTGGTGGAAACGGCCAATCACCCGACCGAAGGCCCCATGAGACTGGTCCGCGGCCCGATCCGGTTCGACGGTGCGGGCCCGTCGGCTGCAAGCGCACCGAGCCTGCTGGGTGAGAACACCACGCAAATTCTGTCGGAGGACATCGGCCTCAATGAGGAACAGATCCAAATGCTTGTCGCCAAGGGCATCATCAAGTTATCCGATTGAAACCCCGGAAACCGCCCGCCTGAAAATGCGGGGCGGTTCGGCTTTGGTCTCAGGATCGATTTCCCAACAGGGCGGTCGAAGATCCGCGAAGCAATTGCTGGTCGCAATTCACAGGCGGTTTCGCCAGTCGGGGACAGGACTTGAGGATCTGGTCGAGCGGGAAATGGTCCGGCACCCGGCTGCGTTTCAGACAAACAGCACCATTCTCGTCCCACAAGGCTTCGAAACGGCCAAACATCTGGTCAGGCCAGCGCCCCCGGCGGTCGTAGATCATGACCATCTGCCCAGGCAGCGTATGCGCCCGGCCGTCGCCACAATAGTCGGCCCGCATCATTCTTGTACAAGCTTGATGATACGCCGTCAGACTTTCACCATCGGGGCCGGTCGCCCATGGGGCATATCCCAGGCGCAGGCATTTGACATGCGCGCCTGAGGTGCAACTGAGACTGAACTTGCCATCGTTCAAAGCGCGATAAACCCCGTCTTGTGTCCAATAGCCCGGCATGGGGACGGCCATTGCGTGCCCGTCCGGTCCGATGTTGCAAAGCGGTTCCCACTTTCCTGTCTGCCGGTTCCGAAAGGACATTTCATAGAGGGTCAACGGAATACTGCCCGGAGTTGTGGTGTCGTGAAGAATGCCATTGATCCGGACGACATATCCGCCTGCCGATGCGTCACCCACCTCGATCTCCGCGCCAATCAACGCCGTCTCCGGAAGTGATCGACCATCAGGATCTTGAGCAACAAATCGGCTTTCGACGACCGAGATCAGTGGCGGCGCTTCTGCCGCCGACCGGGCCGTCAGGCCAACGGTGGTGAGAAGCGCCGCGATGAGGGTAAGAAAAATTACCGGTTTCATTTCAAGGACCTTAGTACTTCGCAGCCCGGATGCCGGTCAGGTCCGGGCCGTTCTGCCAGCCGCCCCCGCCCCAACAAATTTCGCAGAAACGTTCGATTTCCTCGGCAGAAGAAGGGTCATAAATCTCCTGAAATTGTTCGGGAACTGCCGTCAAGTCAGGGCCGTTGAACCCGCAGATCCAGGGCGGGCAGCACCCTCGGCAGGGATCGAGGCCCGAAGAGCGCTGTGCCTCCTGCGGTCCCAGGTGGATTTCAGGGGCGCCAGTCAGATCCGGCCCGTTGAAACCGATGCCTCCACCCCAGCCACCCGGATAAAGCTCGGCGCCGTCTTCAAGACGGTCGGTCATTTGCAACAGAACCGCCAAGCCGGTCATGTCAGGGCCGTTTATCCCGCAGATATGCGGTGGGCAGCACCAGGGGCAGGGATAATTGAGTGAAGATCTCTGGGCTTCCTGCGTTTTCAGGTGGCTTTCAGGGGCGCCCGTCAGGTCCGGCCCGTTGAAACCGATCGGGCCACCCAATCCGCCCCCGGGACGTCCATAGCCGTTGGCTGGGGGGACATCTGCGACGGTCTGAACTGACAGCCCGGCAGCGACCAGGCCATTTGGCCCGTTTTCAATTGTCCATCCCATCAGGGAAGTGCCCGGCTCCAGGACTTCGGCGCCAGACACCTCAACGACCGGTGTCAGGACCGCGACCGTTTCAATTCCGCTCTCGCCCCAGTGAGCACCGTCGATCTGGTCAGAGACGCCGCCGGAAACAGCCGCAGTGGCCAACAGCATCGCGCCAGAGACAAGAACCATCCTGAACCGATCGGCCAATGCGGATTTCCACGCCGACGAAACGTCGCGTCGCCTGCTAGACTGCGGTGACTTATCCAGGGTGTGTAGCGGCAGATCGTCAATAACCGTTCTGCGTGCGCCAAGTTCATGGTCAAACATAACTTTCCTCGCTTATTCAGTATGTTGTCGATGCCGACAGATGATTCCGTCAGCCAGGAGAACGGTATCTTGGTCGACGCAATCGCAGAACGGCGATCCCTGCATAAGGTTCATGCAGGAATAGAGGCATGGAATTCCCTACTCTGCCCGGAAGCCGGAAAAAGTTTTGCGTTTCAAAGGGAAAGTGCGCTGTCCAGACACATGAGTGCCGCCGCGGCATAGAAAATGCGTCATGAAAAGGCGGGGTTAATCCGCCGTCGGGGCATCCTGAGCGGTCGTTTTCCGGCGCTCGATAGCTGCGATCATCGTGTCGGCCAAAGCGTCATAGGCCTTGTTCCACACGGCTTCATATTCCGCGAAGAATTCTGCCCCCAGCATCTGGGTAAACATTGCCCGCAAAGCCTCGCCCGTGGGCTCATAATGTTCGGGCCGGACTCCATAGGCGACATGGCGAAGTCCAAGCTCCTCGACCTGTGCTTCGATCGCCGGCCAGTTGTCGATCTGCAGGATCACCGCATTCAGCGTCGCCATCAATTTGTCACCCTGGCGCGTCATGTCCGAAACGAACAGGCCCCGGGCGTCGGGCAGGATCCGGAAAAGGTGACCGTAAAACAGCGATGCGGCGGCCTTGGGATCGGCATTGACACCTGCAAGCAGGTGCCTGAGACGCCTGGCTTCTTCTTCGGTGAATTCCATGAGATTTCGTTGCTCTGACGCTTCAGGTTTCAATTCAGGACTGCGGCGCATCCTCGAACCATGCCCTGCAAACCCCACCATAGTGGAAAGAAGGCCTCCCGGCCAAGCAATTGAGGCTATGCGAATTTGCATTGATATGGCCATCGTTTGCTGCATTATGTCGATGCCATCCGATGGAGGTGGGACTGAACTGGGACGATCTCAAATACGCACTGGCTGTTGGGCGGACCGGGTCCTTGACGCGGGCGGCGTTGCAGCTTGGCGTCAACCAGTCGACAGCGACACGTCGGCTGGTCGCACTTGAAGCCGAGATCGGAGAGATCCTGTTTATCCGGACCCAGGGCGGCCTGACGCCAACGGACGCTGGCCGGTTGGCCATCGCCCGGGCCGGAGACCTGGAGCGGCGCGTTGACAGGTTGCGCGAGCAAATTGCGGAATCCTCTGCAGGCCCGTCGGGAATCGTGTATCTTCGCAGCAGTGACTGGGTGCTCAGGCGGCTGGTCCAACACGGCGCGGCGGAGTTCCTGCGCGAAAACCCACGGATTGATCTGCGCATGGCAACACATATTGCCTCCCAATCGAACCAAACGGGCGCAACCGTGTCCCTTTGGTTCGAGCGCAGTCCCCGGGAGATGGAATTTCCCGTGAAAATCGGATCCATTCCCTATGCGGTCTACCGGGGACAGGACACAGACCCCGACAGTCCGGACTGGGTCGCCTTCCGCGATGATGAGGTGACGCGGTTGGCAACCAGCAGGATGGCTGATCGCCTGCGCGGGAAAGAGTCCATGCTGCGTTTCACAGCGCCTGACGCTGGCATGATGTGCGACGCCATTGCAGCCGGCGTGGGACGCGGGTTGCTGCCGCAATGCCTTGCGGAGAGGGACCCGCGCCTGTGCCGGGTGGGTGACGGCGAGCCCGAATTGCGGCGCGAATTGAGTATGCACCTGCACCCGGATACTGTTCAGGCGAAGCGTGTTCAGGTTGTCGTTCGTTGGTTGCGTGAAAGTTTCACCGGGGCGTTTGCCCCCTGCGATGCCGCATAGAATCCGGCAACACGATCCGAGAGTCCCAAGAACAGGAGTCTGCCATGTCATTGTCCGAAGAAGAGATCGAACTGCTGCACGACAGCTTGTTGGTCATGCAGGAGAAAAAAGAGCTTGCGGCATCGGTGTTCTACGAGAACCTGTTCGAGATTGATCCCAGCCTGCGACCGATGTTTGGCCAAGACCTTACTGAGCAATCGAACAAGGCTCTTTTTGCCTTTGGCGCGGTCGTCGCACAGATTCACGATCTTGACCTGTGCCGGGACATGACGCGCGGCCTTGCAAAACGTCACGTGAACTACGGGGTCTTGCCAGAGCACTATCCGAAGGTCGGCGATGCGGTGATCGCCACGGTCGTGATGGTCTTGGAGGATGCCATGACACCTCAAATCGAAGCCGCCTGGCGCAAGGCTTATTCGGCCGTTGCCGGCGCGATGATCGAGACTGCCTACGAGGATGCGGCGTCGGCATAGCTGTTGCATCGCGGATGATCATATAGGTCCCCGGCGATGTGTGTTGTTCATTGCAAAATTGATCCTGAGGGATACTTGGGATGGCACACTACCAATTGGAGTGCGTTTTCGAAGTTCTCTCCGAACGGTGGCTCACTGCAGTTTTTCTGAAATTCAGGCTGGGTGAGGCAAAATGTGTTCGGTCAGCGATTTGTGGCTTCGCTGATCTCCTGATTTTGCAGACGCAGCGAGTGCCTCCTTCGACGGGACAGATCGCTGCCTTCGATATGGCAGCCTGACGTCGGCTCTGTGCCGCTCGCGACGACTCCCATCTGTTCCTTGCTTTTGCCCCTCTGCCGCACCGCCGGATGACCGCTTCGAGTCCGAAGCGTCCGCGCCGTGTCCTCCTCGTTGCGGGGATCCAGCATCCAGTTCGTTGACCAGGACGTTCCGGTGCGGACGTCAACGCTTGCCTGATCGCTGTGCGGCAGCTTCCGAAACGGCGAGCCCGTCACCGCCCGATCAATAAACGTTGACCTAAGCTCCGAGATATACTTCTATGTCAGTGCAGCTAAAATATCAATTTGTCATTCGTGACCAGATGGGAGGCTAACATGACGCTCTTTAAAGGGACCGCCCGCACCGCGGCCGCGGTAGCGCTGGGGATAGTGCTGGGAACCGCCGCGATGGCCCAAACGACCATCCGCGTCGGCACCGTTCTCGCGCCCGACGATCCAATGGGGCAGGGACTCGAGAAGTTCGCCAGCGAGGTGGCCGAGGCGACAGGTGGAGAGGTTGTGGTCGAGGTGTTCCACAACAGCCAGCTTGGCGACACGACCGAGATGCTGGACCAGGCGCGCGCCGGGGCGGCCGTCGGAACTGTTACAGACGTGGCCCGTCTTTCAGAGTTTGTCCCCTCGCTGGCCATCATGTCGGCGCCATTCCTGTTTGACACCTACGAAGAGGCCGACAAGTTCGCGCTATCGGACGCTTACCTGGGCTGGGGCGACGAGTTGGCCGAGAAGGCGGGCCTCGTGATGCTTGCCTCGAACTGGTACCAGGGTGCCCGCCACGCGCTGACCCAGATGCCGGTCACCGGGCCTGGCGACCTTGCCGGCGTGCGGATGCGCACCATCGGCGCCCCGATCTGGATCGAGACGATCCGCGCCATGGGCGCCGAACCCACGCCCATAGCGTGGGGTGAAGTCTACTCCGCCCTGCAACTCGGCACCATTGATGCGGCCGAGGCGCAGCCGACCGCGATCCGCGGCGCCAAGCTGTACGAGGTCATCAAGCACGTGACCAAGACGGGGCATATCCAGCTTGTCACCGCGCTCGTCATTTCGGCCGATGCGTGGAACGAACTGAGCGACGAGCACAAGGTCATCGTCCGAAACCTTGCCGTGGAAAACGGCCGCTACGCGTCGAACCTGACCATCGAAATGGGCGACAAGGCCCTGGCCGAGGTCGCCGAGACCGGGGTCACGATCTCCGAGGTCGATCTGGAGCCGTTCAAGGCCGCTGTGATGCCGGTCTACGAGCTGCTTGATCTCACTGAAGAAGCCGACATCGTCAAAGGCGTCCTGGGGAAATAATCCGGGCCACTACACGAACTTCAACGCCGGGCCGTCAGCTCTTGCGGCGGCCCGGACTGTTTTCAACCGCTGGACCTTCTTGATAGTCACATCATGACATTCCGCCGCCTCGAAATCACACTCGCTACCCTCTTGCTGGCCGCCATCGTCGTGCTGGTTGCCGTCGCCGCCGTATCGCGCAAGATGGGCAGCCCGATCATCTGGTCACTGGAAGTGTCCACCGCGTTGTTTGTCTGGCTGGTGGTGTTGGCCGTGGACATCGCAATGCAGCAGCAACGGCACTTCGGGCTGGGGCTGGTGCTGGACAATGTATCCCCCGCCGCTCGCCGCTGGATCGGCATGGTCAATACCGTCGTGGTGATGGGACTGCTGATCTACCTGCTCTACTACGCCGCGATCAACGTGCCCCTGATGCACAAGCGGATGCTGGGCGCCCTGCAGATCCCGAAATCCCTGATTCATGCCGCGATGCCTGTCGGCCTCATTCTGTGGCTGCGTACCCTCGCGGTGCAGCTGCATGCGCAATTCCGGGCCGCCTGATGCTTCTGTTGATCGCCGCCCTGTTCACTGTTTTCCTCGTGATCGGCCTCCCCGTCGCCTTTGCGCTCATGCTGGCAGCAATCCCGGTGTTCGTTCTCAGCGGCACCATGCCGACCACCGTCGCGATCCAGAAGATGGTCACAGCTCTGGAAAACTTCCCGCTGCTCGCGGTGCCGTTCTTCATCCTCGCCGGCAACTTGATGAACGAGGCCGGGATCACCGAACGCCTCGTCCGCTTTTCACGTCTTCTGACCGGGTGGCTGGCGGGTGGCCTGGCGCAGGTGTCCATCGTTCTGTCGATGCTGATGGGTGGTATCTCGGGCTCTGCTGTCGCCGATGCGTCGATGGAGGCGCGCCTGCTCGGCCCCTCGATGCGGCAGCAAGGCTATTCGCCCCAGTTCATCGCCGCCGTGCTCGCCTTTGGCTCGGTCATTACAGCGACCATCCCGCCCTCGATCGGCCTGATCCTCTTCGGCTATATCAATGAGGTCTCCATCGGCCGCCTGTTCATCGCTGGTCTCTTGCCCGGCCTGCTGCTGACCGTCACCCTGATGTCGGCAACCTGGCTGATCGCCAGGCACCGCGGTTACGCGCCAGACCTTGTCCGCCCGCCCCGCGCGGCAGAGCTTGGCCGCAGCTTCCTTGACAGCATCTGGGCGCTGATGTTTCCGGTATTCCTGATCATCGGTTTCCGCTTCGGCTTTTTTACCGCGACCGAGGCCGGGGTGTTCCTTGTGATCTACGCGATTGCAGTCGGCGCGCTCATTTACCGCGAGTTGACCTTCGCCAAGGTGGTCGCCGCCTTTCACGCCACGATGTCGGATCTTGGCATGGTGATGCTGCTGATCATGATGGCTGCCGTTCTCGGCTACGCCATGACCATCGAACGCGCCCCACAACATATCACCGCCTTCATGACCTCGCTCACCGACAACCCCCTGAGTCTTTTGCTGATCGTCTGCGCAATCCTTGTCGTCACCGGCATGTTCCTGGAAGGCGCGGCGAATATCCTGCTGGTGACGCCCATCGTGATGCCAGTGTTGATCCATGCGGGCTTCGATCCGGTCCACATGGGCATCGTCATCGTATTGCTGATCAACTTCGGCGGTCTGACACCTCCGGTGGGCGTGATCATGTTCACCGTGTGCGGTATCCTCGACGTCAAGACAGGCGCCTATGCCCGCGCCTCCGTCCCGTTCTTTCTGGCCTTCGGTGTTTTCTTCGCTCTTTTGCTATCGATGCCGTGGCTATCTCTGGCCCTTCCGAACGCGATCATGCGATAGGGCGCCATGAAACGCGGAATGACACCCCGGAGACCCACGTGACAGAGCAGCCATTGCCCGGTCTTGGCGCAGAGAAAGGCAGATCGCTGAATGCGAATGTCTCCGCCTCGGCGCGGATCTTTGACGAATTGCGCGCGCGGATCGTGGCCCTGAAACTGCCGCCGGGCACGATATTGAACCGGGCGGAACTGGCCGAAACTTTCGGCGTCAGCCAGTCGCCAATCCGGGAGGCGATGCTGCAACTCGAGGATATCGATCTTGTCGCGTCCTTTCGGCAATCCCGGACCGAGGTCACGTGCATCAATCCAGCACGCTTGCAGAAAGAGCATTTTCTGCGCAGTGGGCTGGAGTGCGAGGTGGTGGACCGACTCTGCCGGCTGGGCGCCGAGGCCGATCTTACAAGGGCAAGGGGCTATCTGAAGATCCAGGAGGCGCTTGTTGACGATCCGGATCAGATTGAACTGTTCCGGGAGTTGGATGAGAACTTTCACAAGGCCCTGTTTGAAGCTGCCGGGCAGGAGGCGGCTCATGAATTGGCCAAGATGCGTTCCAGCCAGATGGCGCGACTGCGCACGCTGGATCTTCCGCGGAATCGCAAGCTGCACTCGGTGGTCGATGGGCATCGACACGTCATAGAGAAGATCGAGGCCGGTGACCGGCACGGCGCGGCCGACGCGATGCGCGATCACCTTTCAGGCACAATCGGCAGGCTTGACGACATCATGACAGCATACCCCGACTACTTCCGCGGGCCTTCGGGATAGACCACGAAAGTCGTGCGCCAACGGGTTCTTTGTTGAATTCAGTTCAAGTCGCGAAAGCAGGATGGAAAATCCGTCCGGGCCATGGGCCCGCTTTTGCGAATACAAGTCATCGCGGGGATAAAATGGAGGATTGTGGTATTCAGGCTCTTCTGTAAGAATTTGAATCTAAATGAAATAAATTGATTTAATGGTGCTGCTGGAGAGAATTGAACTCTCGACCTCTCCCTTACCAAGGGAGTGCTCTACCTCTGAGCTACAGCAGCGTGTGGCGGCGCTATTAGACCCTATTTCCTGACCGCGCAAGGGGCAGATCAGAAAAAACCGCCGATCCTGCGGATGCCCCGCCGGGCGGCTATGGACCCGGTATCTAGGCTGCGGTACACCCCCGCCATGGAGCGGAAAGGCAAACAGGGCGGGCAGGACAGGAACGCGGATCGCGATGCGCGGCTGAAAGCGGCGTTGAAGTCGAATCTCGCCCGCCGCAAGGCGCAGGCCCGTGCACGCGCCGAAGAGGCACAACAAACTCCGCAGCAAAAAGATAACCCGGGTAACGAGGACTAGGACAGGCATGGATTCTATCTTGGTAACGGGCAACGGCCCGCTGAACGGGGAAATCCCCATCGCGGGCGCCAAGAACGCCTGCCTGACCCTGATGCCGGCGACGTTGCTCAGCGATGAGCCGCTCACCCTGACCAATGCGCCGCGTCTGTCCGACATCCGCACGATGACGACGCTTTTGCAGTCGCTTGGGGCCGAGGTGTCGCAGTTGGCAGATGGCAAGGTCATCGCGCTGTCCTCACACGGGCTGACCACGCAGCGGGCGGAATACGACATCGTGCGCAAGATGCGTGCCTCGATCCTTGTGCTTGGGCCGCTTCTGGCGCGCGACGGCTATGCCGAAGTGTCCTTGCCCGGCGGTTGCGCGATAGGCGCGCGCCCGGTTGACCTGCACCTGAAGGCACTGGAGGCGATGGGCGCCGAGTTGGATCTGCGTGATGGGTATGTCCATGCCAAGGCGCCGTCGGGCGGCCTGCGCGGGGGACGTGTGGTGTTTCCCTTTGTGTCGGTGGGCGCGACGGAGAACGCGCTTTTGGCGGCAACTCTGGCCAAGGGCACCACAGTGCTGGAAAACGCGGCGCGAGAGCCCGAGATCGTTGATTTGGCACAGTGCCTGCGCAAGATGGGCGCCCAGATCGAGGGCGAAGGTAGCCCGACCATCACGGTTCAAGGCGTGGACCGGCTGGGTGGCGCGACCCATGCGGTGGTCACCGACCGGATCGAGCTGGGGACCTATATGCTGGCCCCGGCGTTCTGCGGCGGTGAGGTGACCTGCCTTGGCGGCAAGGTCTCTCTGCTGGAGGCCTTTTGCGAAAAGCTGGATGCGGCGGGCATTACGGTCGAGGAGACGGACAAGGGCTTGAAGGTGGCGCGGCGCAATGGCCGGATCCAGGCTGTGGATGTCACCACCGAGCCGTTTCCCGGCTTTCCCACCGACCTGCAGGCCCAGATGATGGCTTTGCTCTGCACGGCCGAGGGGACCTCGGTGCTGGAGGAAAAGATCTTTGAAAACCGTTTCATGCATGCGCCGGAACTGATGCGCATGGGCGCGCAGATCGACGTGCATGGCGGCACCGCCAAGGTGACCGGTGTCGAGCGCCTGCGGGGCGCCCCGGTCATGGCAACGGACCTGCGAGCCAGCGTTTCGCTGATCCTTGCCGGGTTGGCGGCGGAAGGCGAGACCGTGGTCAGCCGTGTCTACCATCTGGACCGTGGCTATGAGAACGTCGAGGATAAGCTGTCGGCGATCGGCGCCAAGATTGAACGGATTCAGGAAAAATGAGCGAAGATGCCCGTTTCGAAGATGCCGGTGAGCGGCCACTGAACCTTGGTGCGCTGGACCTTGGCGATCTGCAGGTCATCTCCAGCCTCGTGCAGGACGCGGTTCTGCCGGTTTCAGAGACTTCATGGCAATTGTCGAAACGGCGGTTGGGGCTGCTCGTGAACCGGATCCGCTGGGAAGACGTCTCGACAGCGACCCGTTTGGGGCGGCCCGTGGAGCGGGTGCAGAGCCTGTTGGTGGTCGAGAATGTCCTTGGTGTGTCCAGTCAGGGCGTGGACCGGATGGACAAGGATCTGATCCTGCAGGTGCTTTCGGTCACCTTTGAACTGGGTGATGATGCCGAGGGGTTTGTCGTCCTGACCCTGGCCGGGGACGGAGCCTTGCGGGCACGGGTGGAAGCCCTGGAGGTTGGCCTGCGGGACGTGACGCGGCCCTATGTTGCGCCTTCGGGCAAACTGCCGGATCACGGTGCCTGAGAGGGCTGCTCCTGCGCTGGAAGTGAGAGAGTATTCAAAATCAGATTGTTACATGGGGTGAGGTTGTCTCTGACAAGGTGGCGCAGCGGCGTCGCCTTTGGCGCCGGTGAGTCGCTTCAAGACTCACCAATGAACAGACACGCCTGTGCGCCGGTCCGGGCGCTGCCCGGCAAACTCTCCAGTGGAGAGTTTGAAGCGCGAAGGGGCGGAGCTCGGGTCCGTAGGGAGCGCCGGTCCGGTTGCAGGTGCTTGAGGCCCACGCGCGCGCGGGATATGGGACGAGAGTATCTCGGAGGGGACCATGCCCGTTAATCTCGACAGCCGTCAGGACGATTTTGAAACCGCTTTTACCGCGCTTCTGGGCGCGAAACGTGAAGACAGCCCCGATGTGGATCAAGTGGTGGCCGGGATCATCGCCGATGTCCGCGCGCGCGGCGACGCCGCTGTGTTGGAACTGACCGCGAAATTCGACAGGTTGGATTTGACGGCTGCGGGGCTGCGGTTTTCCGAAGCAGAGATCGCGGCGGAATGCGCCAGGGTGCCCGAAATTGAGCGGCAGGCGCTGGAGTCGGCGGCAGAGCGCATCCGCGCCTATCACGTGCGCCAGATGCCACAGGACCAGAGCTGGACCGACCCGGAAGGTGCAACGCTGGGCTGGCGCTGGTCGGCGGTCTCGGCGGCGGGGCTGTATGTGCCCGGCGGGCTGGCGAGCTACCCGTCTTCGGTGCTGATGAACGCGATTCCGGCCAAGGTGGCGGGCGTCGAACGCCTTGCGATCTGCGTGCCCACTCCGGATGGCGTTGTCAATCCGCTGGTCCTGCTGGCGGCACGGGTTGCCGGTGTGGACGAGATCTACCGGATCGGCGGCGCGCAGGCGATTGCCGCGCTGGCCTATGGCACGCAAAGCATTCCGCCAGTGGACAAGATCACCGGGCCGGGCAATGCCTTTGTCGCGGCCGCCAAGCGGCGGGTCTTCGGCAAGGTGGGTATCGACATGATTGCCGGGCCGTCGGAAATCCTGGTTATTGCCGATGGCGAGAATGACCCGGACTGGATCGCGCTGGACCTGATGAGCCAGGCCGAACACGACGAAAGCGCGCAATCGCTGCTGATCACCACGGATGCCGAATTTGGCCGCGCCGTGGGAGAGGCGGTGGACAAGCGGCTGGAAACGCTGGAGCGACGGGCGATTGCCGGGGCCTCGTGGCGCGACTACGGGGCCGTGATCACGGTGCGGGATCTGGACGAGGCGGCGGCGCTGTCGAACCGGATCGCGCCCGAGCACCTTGAACTCTGCGTCACCGATCCCGAGGCGCTGGCCGCGAAATGCATCCATGCAGGCGCGATTTTCCTGGGCCAGTGGACGCCGGAGGCCATTGGCGATTACGTCGGCGGGCCGAACCACGTGCTGCCCACGGCGCGCTCGGCGCGGTTTTCATCGGGCCTGTCGGTGATGGATTTCCTGAAACGCACGACGCTGGCCAAGATGACGCCAGAGGCGCTGCGGGCCATCGGCCCGGCTGCGGAAATTCTGGCCAGGTCCGAAAGCCTTGAGGCGCATGGGCTGAGCGTGACAGCACGGCTGGACAAACTCAATCGCTGAGGGGCGCGCATGACCGTTGTCATCTTTCACAACCCGAATTGTTCGAAATCCCGCCGCGCGTTGGAACTGATCCGCGAGGCCGGGAGTGATCTGGTGGTTGTTCCCTATCTGAAAACCGGCTGGACGAAGCCGCAGTTACAGGCGCTGTTCGCGGTGGCGGATCTGACGCCCGCCGAGGCGCTGCGCACGGCACGGGGGCAGGCCGAGGCGTTGGGCCTGCTGGGCGAAGATGTGTCCGACGACGCGATCCTTGATGCCATGGTGGGCCACCCCGAACTGGTGGAGCGACCTATTGTCTGTTCGGCCAAGGGGGTGCGGCTGTGCCGTCCGCCGGAACGGGTTCTGGACCTGTTGTAAGAGCGGCGCGCCGCCCGGGACGCGCCGCCGGGACGGGATCACGTCCGGTTTGCCGAGTCGGAAACGCTTTTGCGGATTTCGCTGTCCTTGACTGCGTTTTTGAATCCGCGCACCACGACCGGTTTCTTGCCCTTGAGCACGTCGTAGCAGTTCACCTGGGTCTTGTAGCGCTTGATGATGACGTGACGGGGGCTGTACTTGCCACTTTTGCGCTTGGTCACATAGCCGCATTTCCAGGTGTACTTGCTGACTGACTCAACATCCTTTCCGGCGACGTCGACCTGTTCGGCGAGATGGACCGAACGTTTCATGAACAGGTCGGACCTGGCCAGTGCCGCTGTGGGCAGAGCGGTGGTGGCGGTTGTGGCGGCGATCAGCAGTGCGGCAAGCGCCGGGCGGAAAGAAAAGGTCATGTCTGTATCTCCTGTATGGGTTCCGGCGGGGCCGTTCTGGCCGCCGATGCCTGCAATCACGAAGTTTGAATGCCTCAGGTTTCAGTGGGTCGGGAATCCCGGACCCCGGCGCGGGGTTTGCGCCCTTTGGCGGGATTGCCCCGGCCTGCCGGGCGCGCTAAGCCGAGGCGAACATTCAGGATGCCCCCCATGACACGCATCGCACATATCCAACTGGACGACGCCAACCTGCCGCCTCCGACGCCGGAAATCGAACAGGAGCGGCGGGTCGCCATGTTCGACCTGATGGAAGAAAACACCTTTGTTCTGCCCGCGCGCGAGGACCGCGCGGTGCCGCAGGGGCCCTATACCGTGGGCCTTTCGATCCGGGACAAGCGGCTGGTCTTTGATGTGACAACCGAAGAGCATGAAAAGGCAGCGGAATTTCACCTGTCGCTCTCGCCCTTCCGGCAGGTGGTCAAGGACTACTTCCAGATCTGCAAGAGCTATTTCGACGCGGTCAAGACGCTGCCGCCCAGCCAGATCGAGACCATCGACATGGCCCGCCGTGGCATCCACAACGAGGGCGCGCGTATCCTGCAGGAACGTTTGGACGGCAAGGTAGAGCTTGACGACGCCACGGCTCGGCGGCTTTTTACCCTGGTCTGCGTGCTGCATTTCGGGGGGTGATGTGAGCGAGCTGCCGCAATCGGTGCTCTTTGCCTGCGATCATAACGCGGTGCGCTCGCCCATGGCCGAGGGCATCATGAAAAAGCTGTTCGGCACGGAAACCTATGTGCAGTCGGTCGGCGTGATGAACGATCTGGAGATCGACGGCTTTGCCATTGCGGCCTGCAAGGAGATCGGTGTGGAACTGGAGCGGCATCGCTCGCGCAGTTTCGAAGAGATGGAGCAGATGGGGGAGGCGCTGTCAGGCTTTGACGTGATTGTCACCCTGTCACCCGCCTCGCAACGACGTGCGCTGGAACTGACCCGGTATTATCATCTGAGGGTGGAATACTGGCCGGTCATGGACCCGACCGGGATCGGCGAGACGCGTGAGCAGAAGCTGAATGCCTACCGACAGACACGGGATCAACTGGTCTCGCGTTTGCAGGGGAGCTGGGCGGCGTAGCGGCCCTGTGGGCCGCATTCGGGATATTATGACCAAGATGAAACAGGAGGCGCAGATGGTCGAAGCGCGGGAAGTAATTGCGCGGTACTTTGCAGCGTTCAATGCCGGGGAAGTGCCGGGGATGCTGGACTGTTTGTCCGAAGACGTGGCGCATCATGTGAACGAAGGGCAGGTGCGTCGGGGCAAACCCCTGTTCGAGGCGTTTTGCCAGCACATGAACCGGTGTTACCGCGAAGAGCTGACCGACATGGTGATCTTTGCCAATGAGGACGGCGCGCGGGCGGCGGCGGAATATGTGGTCAACGGGACATATCTGGTCTCCGATGATGGTCTGCCAGAGGCTGCGGGACAGACCTACAAGCTGCGGGCCGGGTCGTTCTTTACGCTGGAGGGCGGAAAGATCAGCCGGGTTGTGACCTATTACAATCTTGCGGACTGGGTGCGGCAGGTGTCGTGATGCGGGTGGAGGTTCTGACCGGCGCGACGTTGGAGGCAGCGCTGGACGATGTGGCGCGCCTGCGGATCGCGGTCTTTCGGGCTTTCCCCTATCTCTACGACGGCGATTTTGACTATGAGCGGAAGTATTTGCAGACTTATCGCGACAGCCCCGCCGCGGTACTGGTGGGGGCCGTTGACGGCGCGCGGCTGGTGGGTGCGGCGACAGGGACGCCAATGGCGGACCATGCCGAAGACTTCGGCGCGGTTTTCCGGTCGCGGGACTTTGACCTGTCCGAGATCTTTTACTGTGCCGAATCGGTTCTGTTGCCTGACTATCGGGGGCAGGGGATCGGGCATCGGTTCTTTGACCTGCGGGAGGCACATGCGCGATCCCTTGGTTGCCGCTATGCTGCCTTTTGCGGGGTGGTGCGCCCGGTGAATCATCCCCTGCGTCCGGCGGATTACGCGCCTCTGGATCCATTCTGGCGCAAGCGGGGTTATGCGCCGGTCGAGGGCGCTGTCGCACAGTTTCGCTGGAAGGATATCGACCGGGAAGACGAGACCGAAAAGCCGCTTCAGTTCTGGATGCGGGCATTGTGAGGAATTGAGATGAAAATTGCAGCGGCGACCTATCCAGCGGATTTTCTCGACAATTGGCAGGCTTACGAGAACAAGATCACTCATTGGGTGAGCAAGGCGGCGGGCGAGGGCGCGGACCTTCTGGTCTTTCCCGAATACGGTGCGATGGAGCTTTCCACGCTGGCCGGGCGAGAGGTGGCCTTGGATCTGGAGGCCAGCCTGCACGCGGTTTCCGAGCGGGTGCCTGCGGCGGATGCCCTTCATGCGGCACTGGCGCAACGGTTCGGGGTCCATATCCTTGCGGCCTCGGCGCCTGTTTTCGATCCGCAGATCGGCGCGCGGCCCGTGAACCGGGCGCGGTTCTTTGCGCCCTCCGGTGCGATGGGCGTTCAGGACAAACAGATCATGACCCGGTTCGAGCGTGAGGTCTGGGGCGTGGTCGCAGGCGGGCCTTTGCGGGTCTTTGATACCGCGCTGGGCCGGGTAGGTGTGCTGATCTGCTACGATTCGGAATTTCCCCTGCTGGGGCGGGCCTTGGCCGAGGTCGACCTGTTGCTGGTGCCATCGGTGACAGAGGCGCTTTCGGGCCACAGCCGGGTGCGGATCGGCACGGCGGCGCGGGCGCTGGAGGCGCAATGCGTGGCGGTCATGTCCTCACTGGTGGGAGAGGCGGACTGGAGCGAGGCGATCGACACCAGTACCGGGCGCGGCGCGATCTTCGGCCCGCCAGACGTGGGGTTCCCGCCGACCGGTATCCTTGCAGAAGGGGTGCTGAACCAGCCAGGATGGACCTATGCAGAGTTCGACCCGGAGGCGGTTGCGCAGGTGCGGCGCGATGGTGTGGTGCTGAACCGCAGACATTGGGAGGATCAGATGGGGCGCGATGGGGCACCGGAGGTGTTTCGCCTGCGATGAGGCGGCCGGGGAATGTGTCGCGGCGGCTTTTGCGGCAGCGCAGCAAGTTCTGACTTGAAAATGCCGCGTTTGCGGCTCATATTGTCGCGCGCCGCGCTCTGAGCGCGGTTTTCGATTCAGGAGAGACCATGGCCAAGGAAGATACGCTCGAATTTCCCGGTGTCGTGAAGGAACTCCTGCCGAATGCGACGTTCCGGGTCGAGCTCGATAACGGCCATGAGATCATCGCACATACGGCAGGCAAGATGCGCAAGAACCGCATCCGTGTCCTCGCGGGAGACCGGGTACAGGTGGAAATGACCCCCTACGACCTGACCAAAGGCCGGATCAACTACCGGTTCAAATAAGTCGTTTTCGTTCCAGCGAAATCGAATGGTGGGCAAGGTCATGTTTCCGCAGGAAACGTGACAGCCCAGACACAGCAATATCGGTTGCGGCCTTGGGGGGCGTCTGGGGACGTCTCCGATTGCCGTGCCCCCTTGATTCCCGGCGGCAACTCTGGTGTTCCGGCGCAAACCATTCGTGAGCACCGATCATGACCGACCGTCCCCGCCTGATCCTTGGTTCCGGCAGTCCGCGCCGACGCGAGTTGCTGGCCCAGCTTGGCGTGAGCGCCGATGACATCCGGCCGCCCGATATCGACGAGGACCCCCGCAAGGGAGAATTGCCGCGCCCCTATTGCGTCAGGCTGGCGCGGGAAAAGGCGCAGGCGATTCCGTCCGACGGGGATGAGATCGTGCTTTCCGCCGATACCACCGTGGCGCTGGGGCGCCGCATCCTTGGCAAGCCCGAGGATGCGAAAGAGGCGGCGGCCTTCCTGACCATGTTGTCCGGGCGACGGCACCGCGTGATCACGGCGGTCGCCGTGCGGCGCGGTGCGCAGATCTGGGAGCGGGACGTGGTCACTCAGGTCAAGATGAAGATGCTGTCGAATGTCGAGTTGAACGCCTATCTGGCCAGCGGGGACTGGCGCGGCAAGGCGGGCGGCTATGGCATTCAGGGCATGGCGGGGGCGTTCATTCCGTGGATCGGCGGCTCTTTCACAGCAGTGGTCGGACTGCCTCTGGCGGAGACGGCGAATCTGCTTCAAGCGGCGGGGTATCCGCTCTACAAGGATCAATCATGAAGGGCACCACCATCATTCTGGACCAATGGGGCGACCGCGAAGCGGCGGCCTTGGTGGTCGACGGTCAACTGGACGATGTCCTGATCGACAGCGACCTGCCACGCCCCGGATCAATCTATCGGGCGGTGGCGGAACGGCCGATGAAGGGGCAGGGGGGCATGTTCCTCAAGACCCCCGATGGTCCGGCCTTTCTGCGGCAGGTCAAGGGGTTGAGCCCGGGCGAGTCGCTGCTGGTGCAGATCACGGGCTATGCCGAGCCGGGCAAGGCGCTGCCGGTGACGACGCGGCTGCTGTTCAAGTCGCGCTACGCGATCGTGACGCCGGGCGCTCCGGGGATCAATGTGTCTCGCCGGGTCCGCGATGATGAAGAACGCGACGCCCTGCGCGAAATCGCGCATGAGGCGGTGGCCGAACAACCATTGCCCGAAGGCGCGGGGCTGATCCTGCGGTCCAGCTGCAGGTCCGAAGAGGCCGATGCGATCTTTGACGATATTCTGGCCATGGGTCAGCTGGCTTCGACAGTTCTGGCCGACACTGAGGGTGGGCCCGAACTGCTGGTCGAGGGCGACGGGCCACATGGGTTTGCCTGGCGCGAATGGTCGGCGGCGGCCGAGGTCGATGCGGATCAGGGCGGTTTTGGGCGGCACGAGGTGGCCGGGATGATCGAGGCGCTGAAACGGCCCCGCGTGGCCTTGTCCGGCGGCGGCAGCATGGTGATCGAACCGGTCACGGCGTTGGTGGCGGTGGATGTGAACACCGGCGGCGATACCTCTCCTGCGGCGGGGCTGAAGGCGAATATCGCCGCGTTCCGCGAATTGCCGCGCCAGTTGCGGTTGCGGGGCCTTGGCGGACAGATCGTGATTGATCCGGCCCCGGTGGCCAAGAAGGAACGCCGCCAGCTGGAAAGCGTGCTGAAAGCGGCGCTGAAGGCGGACACGACCGAAACCATCGTGGCCGGTTGGACAACGCTGGGCCTGCTGGAATTGCAGCGCAAACGGGACCGCGTGGTGCTGAAGGAGGTTCTGTGACCTGTCCGATCTGTCGTCGCAAGAGTGACCCCGAGTATCGTCCGTTCTGTTCGAAACGCTGCGCCGATGTGGATCTGGCGAAGTGGCTGGGGGGCAGCTATGCCATCCCTTCGGACGATCCCGAAGACATGGAAGAGGCCGCGCAGGCAGCGGCGGCCGAGGAAGACAGGAAACCGCATTGATGTTCGACGACGCGCTTTTGGCAGAGATCCGGGGGCGCTTTGCCCATGTCGATGACTGCCCATTTACCGGGAAACGCATCTTCTTCGAAAATGCGGGCGGGGCTTTGACGCTGAAATCCGTTGTCGAAACCTCGGCCCGGTTCGCGGCGATCCCCGACAATCAGGGGCGCGACAACCCCGCGTCACAGGCGCTGGTCGAAGTGATCGCGCAGGCCCGCGCGGATGTGAAGACCTTTGTCGGCGCGGACAGCGGGGCCGTGATCTTTGGCGAGAGCGGCACCGAACTGCTGTTTCGCCTGATCCGGGATGCCTGTCTGGGTGCCGACACGGGCCCGGTTCTGGGCTCGACCGTGGAACACCCGGCCTCGCGCAGCGCCTGCGCGCGCTGGGCGGTGGAAAGCGGACGGGAGCACGTGTTGATCCCGCATGACGATGCGGCCGGCGTGGTGACGGCAGAGGCCTATGCCGCGCATGTGACGCCGGACACGGCAGTGGCGACGATTCTGCACACCTCGCCCGTGACGGGCATGGGCATGGACCTGCCCGCCATCGCGGCGGCGATCCGGGCGGTTGCGCCGGAATGCTACATCATTGTCGACGGGATCCAGCACGCCTGTCATGGCCATATCGACGTCACGGCGGCGGGCGTGGACGGCTATGTGGTGTCTCCCTACAAGATGTTCTCGCGGCATGGGTATGGCGTGGCCTGGGCCTCGGACCGGCTGACGGCGCTGGGCCATGACGCGCTGATCGGCGGCCCGGCGAACCAGTGGGAACTGGGGACGCGGGACACCGGGGCCTATGCCACGTTTTCCGAAGTGCTGCGCTATTTCGAATGGCTGGGCACACAGGTGTCGGATGCCGGGGACCCCAAGGCGCGGCTCACTGTGGCGCGCGATGCGATCCATGCCCATGAAACTGGACTGACGCAAATGATGATCCACGGCGCGGGCAATCTGCCGGGGCTGGCCGATCTGCCCGGCGTCACCATTGTCGGTGGCGCAGACAATGCCGCGCGCGAGGGATTGGTCGGCTTCTGGGTCGAGGGGCGGCCCTCGGCCGAGGTTGTCGAGGCGCTGAACGGCCATGGCATCCGCACCCATACGCGCAAGGCGGATCACTATTCGGGCAACATCCTGAAACCGCTGGGGCAGGCGGATTGCGTGCGGGTGTCGCTGGCGCATTACAACTCTCCGGCGGAAGTGCGCGCCTTTCTGACCGTGATGCAGGATCTGCTGGCTTAGGATCGCGGGGGCAGCGCGGCCGGGCAATGGACAAACGCTCCGGGGCATGATGGTCTGTGCCAAGGAGACTTGCGACGTGACATCCCCCTCTGAGCAGACCTTTCCACGGATCGACCCCATCGGGCTGGATGGTCTGTTGGTCCGGTTTGGCGATACCTTGTCCGAGCCTGCGAACCGGGCGGCACTGGCTTTTCGCGCGGCGCTGGAACGCGAAACACCGGACGGGGTCGAAGAATGCGCCACCTCCCTTGTGTCGACATTTGTGCGGTTCGATCCCCTGGCTGTGCCCTTTGCAGAACTGGCGACACGATTGAACCGGCGGCTGGGCGGTGAGGACTGGTATTCTGCGCCCTTGCCCGGCGGTCGGCGGCTGATCCGCATTCCGACGGTCTATGGCGGCGACTTTGGCCCGCAACTCGACGAAGCGGCGGAATTGGCCGGGATGACCCCGGAAGCGGCCATTGAGATGCTGTCCGGAACCCGGGTCCGGGTGAATGCGATCGGCTTTGCGCCGGGGCAGCCTTACCTCGGGACATTGCCCGAGGCTTGGAACATTCCCAGGCAGACCGGGCTGACGCCAAATGTGCCTGCGGGTGCTCTGGTGGTCGCGATCCGGCAGTTGGTGTTGTTCTCGGTCGCCTCGCCGACAGGATGGCGACAGGTAGGGAAGACAGCGGCACGCTTGTTCCAACCAGAGAGCGACACACCATTTCTGCTGCGTCCGGGCGACGAGGTCACCTTTGACGCGGTGGCGGCCGACCGTTGGGGGCGGCTGGAGGCGGATCCGGACGGTGGAATCGTGATGGAGCCGCTGGGATGACCTGTCTGGAGGTCTTGCAGACCGGTCCGGGCGTGACGGTTCAGGACCACGGGCGGCGCGGGTATCTGGCGCTGGGCCTGTCGCGGGGCGGCGCCGCCGACCGGGTCGCGCTGGCCGAAGGCGCGGCGCTGTTGCGGCAACCGGTGGGCGCGGCACTGGAAATGGCCGGATTGGGCGGGCGGTTCCGGTTTGACGGTCCCTGCCGTATTGCCCTGACAGGCGCCGAGATGCGGGCGACGGTGGATGGCGCGCCTGTGGTCTGGAATGCCAGTCATCAGATGCAGGCGGGGGCGGTTCTGGAGATCGGCGGCGCGCGCGATGGTGTCTATGGATACCTGACACTGGGCGGCGGCCTCGCCACACCCGAGGTTCTGGGCGCGCGCTCTGCGCATCTGGCGGCAGGTCTGGGGCAGGTGCTGGCGGTCGGAGATCGGTTGCCGCTGCAACCTGACGAGGGAACCGCGACCGGTCTGGCCCTGACCCCAACTGATCGGTTCGGGGGTGGTCTGCTGCGGGTTCTGCCAAGCCTGCAGACAGAGTTGTTCCCGGAAGACATGCGGGCGCGCTTTGAGAGCGAGGTCTTCAGCCGCGACAGGCGCGGAAACCGGATGGGCGTGCGGCTTGAACCGCCGGGGGAAGGCTATGGCCTGACGGCGGGGCAGAGCATCCTGTCCGAGGTCATCACCCCCGGCGACATCCAGATTCCGGGCGATGGCGCGCCCTACGTTCTGCTGAGCGAATGCCAGACGACCGGGGGCTATCCGCGCATCGGTACGGTGATCCCGGCGGATTTGCCGCGCGTCGCGCAGGCCGGACCGGGGGCGGAATTGCGGTTTCGCTTTGTCACGCGCGAAGACGCGCTGCAGGCCGAGACGAAATACCGGCGGATGCTGGAAGGCTTGCCGAAATCGGTGCAGCCGCTCTTGCGTGATCCGGCCGGGATGTCGGACCTGCTGTCCTATTCACTGATCAGCGGCGTGACCGCCGGGGAGGAACTGTCATGACATCGGTCGATCTGAACGCGGATATGGGTGAGAGTTTCGGACCCTGGGTCATGGGTCAGGATGCGGCGCTTTTGGAGGTGGTGAGTTCGGCCAACATTGCCTGCGGCTTCCATGCCGGGGACTGGGATGTGATGGCCGAGACAATGACCGTTGCCAAGGCGCGGGGCGTCGGTATCGGGGCGCATCCCGGCTTTGCCGACCTGCAGGGGTTCGGGCGGCGGCGGATGCATCTGCCGGAAAAGAGCCTGCGCCACATGGTGCAGTATCAACTGGGCGCGGCGCTGGGCATGGCGCGGGCCTGTGGCGCAGAAGTGCGGCACCTGAAGCTGCATGGCGCGCTGTCCAACATGGCCTCTGAAGACGCGGCGCTGGCCGAAGCCTGTTACGGGGCCGCGCTGGAAATTGCGCCAGAGATCATCGTGATGGTGCTGGCGGCGACGGCGCAGCAACCCGTGGTCGAGCGGCTGGGCTGTCTCTGGGCCGGGGAGATCTTTGTCGATCGGGCCTATAACGCCGATGCGACTCTGGTGGATCGCGGCTTGCCGGCGGCGGTCTTGCATGATCCGAAAACCGCCGCGCCGCGCATCGTGAAGATGGTGCAGGCGGGGGCGATCCTGCCCGAAGAAGGCGATCCCATCCCCGCGGCCATTGACACGATCTGTCTGCATGGCGACGGGGCTACGGCGCTGCCCATGGCGCGCGCCGTCCGCGCCGCGCTGGAGGCCGCAGGCATGCGCGTCGAGGCGTTCAAGGGGCGGCGCGGGCCATACGCCGCCTGACGGGCCTCAATCCTTGGCGCATCCCGCAATGCGTTGAGCAAAGTCGCGGATCAGGGCGGGATAGAGCGCGGCTCCCTGCTGCAGACTGCTGCCAAGCGCATCCAGTTCCGCCACAGGAGCGTCCCCGGCGATGGAGGCGACAAGGCGCAGGTCGGTGCCTGGTTCGATGAACACGCAGGCCGGCGGCTGTGCGGCCAGCGTGTCACGCAAGGCCGCCAACCGTGCCGGACCCGAAGGAACCGCTTCCGCATCGGACAATGCGCCAGAGACGGTCAGTCCAAAGCTGGCCTCAAAATATTGAAACGCGTCATGGGCGGCGGCGAATGGACCGGTCATGCTGTCAGCCAGCGCCTGTGTCGCCTCGGCGCGGGCCTCGGCGATTGCGGCGGCACCTGAGTGGGCATTGGCGCGGTAGGTCTCGGCGTTCTCGGGATCGGTCTTGGCCAATGCTTCGGCGATGGCTGTCAGCCAGAGCGTCGCGTTTTCCGGATCCAGCCAGAGATGCGGGTCGATACCTTCTGCGAGATGGGCATCCTCATGCGTATCGTCGCCATGGTCCGCATGATCGGCGTCGTCATGGTCGTCATGGTCGTCGTGCTCATGTTCGAACAGGCCGGTATCCCGCGCCTCCAGCCGCACCGTGCCCGACACCTCTTGCAAGATCAGTTGCACCGCCTCTGGCGCAAGAGTCTCGATCTGCCGGTCAAGGCTGGGTGTCAGCGACGGACCAATCCACACCACCAGATCCGCGGCCGCCAATGCGCGTGCCTGACTGGGGCGCAGCGCCATTTCGTGTGGTGACGCACCCGGCGGCAACAGCCCTTCTGGCGTGCCCACCCCATCCATTACCATGGACACAAGGCCGGTGACCGGGCCGATATCGGTAACGACCCGGGGCACATCGGCGGTGGCGGCCCGGGGCATGGAGAGGCAGAGAGTCAGGAGGAGCGGTCGCAGCATTTTGGCCTTCATATGTTATAGTATCACGTATCTCGTCTTCTTGTACGAACTAATGTTATATCATATCAACCCCTGAATCGCCTGGAGGCACCGGAATGGAGATCAAGGGCTTTGAAAGCCACGACCACCACCACTGCATCGAAACCGCGCTGAGCACGGTCGAAGAGACTTGTTCCACGCAGGGCCTTCAGTTGACGCCGATCCGGCGGCGGGTGTTGGAAATCCTGCTGTCCGAGCATCGCGCGATGGGTGCCTACGAAGTGCTGGACCACTTGAGCAAGGAGGGGCGCGGTTCGCAGCCGCCGGTAGCCTACCGTGCGCTGGATTTCCTTGTGGCCAATGGGTTTGCACACCGGATCGAGCGGCTGAACGCCTTTGTCGCCTGCGCCGCACCGGGAGAACGGCACGCGCCCTGTTTCCTGATCTGCCGGTCGTGTTCGGCGGTGGCGGAAACACCGGGACGGCGGGCCTCTCAGGCGCTGCGCGACTCGGCCGGGGAGCTTGGGTTTGTCGTCGAACGCGTGGCGATCGAGGCCGAGGGCCTGTGCCCGACCTGCGCGGAGGAGGCGGCATGAGCGACGCGCTGATCGAAGCGCGCGGCATGGCGATCCGGCAGGGCGGAAGGGAGGTCCTGCGTGACGTGGATTTCTCCATCCGGTCTGGCGAGATTGTCACGGTTGTGGGGCCGAATGGCTCTGGAAAATCGACACTCCTGCGGGGCCTGATCGGAGCGATCCCGACGGCCCGGGGCAAGGTGACGCGGCGGTCCGGTCTGCGGCTGGGCTATGTGCCGCAGGGATTGCGACTGGACCCGACGTTGCCGCTGACCGTGGCGCGTTTTCTTGACCTGCCCCGAAAATCCAGTGCCGAAGCGCGGAACAGGGTGTTGGAAGAGGCGGGGGTGGCGGATTTGCCGGACCGCCAACTCTCGGCGCTGTCGGGCGGGCAGTTTCAGCGGGTTCTGCTGGCCCGGGCGCTGCTGGATGAGCCTGAGCTCCTGATCCTTGATGAGCCGACCACCGGCCTGGACCAGCCGGCACAGGCGAGTTTCTACCTGCGGTTGGAGCGCCTGCGGGATGACCTGGGCCTCGCTGTCCTGATGGTCAGCCACGAGTTGCACGTTGTCATGAGTGCCAGCGACCGGGTGATCTGTCTCAACGGGCATATCTGCTGTGAGGGCCATCCCGAAGTGGTGGCGCAGGCCGAGGAATACCGCGCGCTGTTTGGCACCGGAACCCAGGGTGCCCTGGCGTTGTACCGGCATGAACACAGCCATCGTCATGACCATGACCATGATCACGGACACGACCATGACGACGGTCACGACCACCACCACGACCACCACCACGGGCAGGACCACGCAGAGGAAGAGCACGAAAATGCTGGATGATTTCCTTGTCCGCGCGGTTCTGGCCTCTGTCGGGGCGGCGCTGGCGGCGGCGCCCCTGGGGGTCTTCGTCGTCTGGCGGCGGATGGCCTATTTCGGCGATGCCACAGCCCATGCGGCGGTTTTGGGCGTGGCGCTGGCGCTGGCCTTTTCGGTGCCGGTCTTTGCCGGAACACTGGTCGTGGCGCTGGTGGTGGCCTTTGGCGTGGCGCGCCTCTCCGGGCGCGGCCATGGCGCGGACATGGTGCTGGGCGTGGCAGCGCACGCCGCGCTGGCGTTGGGGTTGGTGGCGGCCTCCTTTGTGCAGGGGCCCCGGCTGGACCTTGAGGCCTATATGTTTGGGGACATCCTTGCGGTCAGTCGCGCCGATCTAGCGGTGATCTGGGGTGGCGGCGCAGCGGTGGCGGCGCTGATCGGCTGGCGTTGGAACGCGTTGTTGACCGCAACGGTCTCGCCGGACCTTGCGGTGGCCTCCGGGATCAATCCCGAGCGGGAACGTGTGGTGTTGATGCTGGCGCTGGCGCTGGTGGTCGCCGTTGCGCTGAAGGTTGTCGGGGCGCTCTTGATCGGTGCACTGCTGATCATCCCGGCGGCGGCGGCCCGCCCCCTGTCCGCCACGCCCGAAGGGATGCTGCTGCGCACCGCCGGTCTGGGTGTCCTGTCGGCGCTTGGCGGGCTCTGGGCGGCCTGGCACCTGGACACACCCGCCGGTCCCAGCATCGTCTGCGCGGCGGCGGCGCTGTTCGTCCTCAGCGCTCTTGCCGAACGGTTGACCGGCGGTCGCGCCACCTGAGCGACATGACCGGCAGTGTGTCATTGCCTCTGTCCTCTTGTCCCGACGCGCTTTAGGACAGGGGACAAGGCGGTACAGGAACTGGAGAGCGAGCCATACTTCCGGCAAGAACAGGCAAAATGGTCGATCTGGCGACGGGGCTGCTGCTGGTCCTCGTGACAGCCCTTGTTTGTCTGGAGGAATGGGGGCAGGGCGCGTTCCCCGTTCTGTTGCCCTGCGTCGTGATCGCCCTGATCGCCTTGTTGACCCTGCAGGTCCGTCGATCGAGACAAGGGTTCGTTCTGGCCGGTCTGGTCCTGACTGGCTGTGCGGTGGCTTTCCTGCCGAACTGGCAGGCCGTTGTCCTGCGCGCGCTGGGATCGGCCGCCTTCATCGCGGCGTTTTTTGCGGCCCTGACCACCCTGCGGAACGTGGCCGAAAGCTCTCCGGCGATCCGCGAGGCGGGCACTTACCTTGCCGAACAACCGCCCGGTCGACGCTACGCCGCGCTGACCGTGGGCAGCCACCTCTTTGCACTCCTGCTGAACTACGGCGCGATTTCGCTGCTGGGGAATCTTGCCACGCAGAGCGCCGGGCGGGAGGCCAATGCCGAGATCCGGCGTCACCGGACGCGGCGGATGTTGCTGGCGATTCAGCGGGGGTTCATCTCTTCGCTGCCCTGGTCACCGCTGGGCTTTTCGATGGCGATCACCAACGTGCTGATCCCCGGAGCGCGCTGGGCGGATTCGGTGCAGGCGGGGTTTGTCAGTGCCGGCATCCTCTTGCTGACCGGCTGGGCGCTGGACACGATTTTCAAGCCGCGACTTTCGGTGCCCCTGCCGCCGCGGGCGCCTGCGACGGGGACATTGCGGTTGTTGCAACCGCTGCTGCTGTTGCTTGTGTTGCTGGGGGGGACGGTATCGGTTCTCTACACCAACACCGAGGTGCGGATCGTGGGCATCGTGATGCTGGTCGTGCCGCTGCTGTCGCTTGGCTGGGCGGTGATCCAGCATCGGGGCGGCGCGCTTGACTTTTCGCTGCGGACACGGCTGGTTCGCTATGTCTCGACCGAGTTGCCGTCGAACCGTGGCGAGGTCACCTTGCTGATGATGGCGGGCTATATCGGGACAGTGGGCGGTCCCTTGCTGGAGCCGCTGGTTGTCGGTGCCGGGATCGACCTTGGCGCGCTGCCGGCGTGGAGCGTGCTTGTCCTGCTCGTCTGGCTGGTACCGGTGTTGGGACAACTGGGGATGAATCCGATCCTTGCCGTAACTCTCTGCGCACCGATCATTCCCGAGGCCGCGACACTGGGTGTCACGCCTTCAGCGGTGGTGACCGCCATCGCGGCAGGTTGGGCGATCAGCGGCATCTGCTCGCCCTTTACGGCGACGACGCTGCTGGTCGGGTCCTTTGGCAATGTCAGCGCCTTGCACGTGGGCCTGCGCTGGAACGGGTTGTTTGTGGCGGTCCTTGGGGCGCTGTTGTCAGTCTGGGTCCTGATCTACGCCTTCGTCATTGGTTGAAGTGGGTGCCACGGCCTTGCCGCCAGAAGGGGCCGGGCAGTGAATGCAGTCGTTCACTGTTGCATGTGGCAGGTGAACCTACTGTGAAGCGCGCGTAGAGCCGAGCGGTCCCGCTTATTCACCACTGGTGAGCCACGGAAGCCCGATTACATCAGGCGTCGCCAATTTCGGCACCATTTTGTGTTTTTCCATCCGGGCACCGCCCTTTCCTGCGGCGACCGATCCGCAATGGTATCACCCAAGACCCCACCCATCATCGACAGAATCCGGTCCCCAAGCGCAATCTGCAGTCCAACGAAACCTGTAGATGTGGTGAACCAAGTGACCAAGATAGACCAGATCGAGACCCTGATCCTCGATATCCCGACCGTTCGGGGGCATGTGCTGTCCATGGCCACGATGCGGACGCAGACGGCGGTTCTGGTCACGGTCAAATTCTCTGACGGCTCCGAAGGGATCGGCGAAGGCACAACCATCGGCGGCCTCAGCTATGGCCCGGAAAGCCCCGAGGGCATCCAGTCCGCCATCGACACCTATATCGCCCCGGCGCTGAAGGGCCGCGACGCGGATGACGTGAACGGCGCGATCCAGCTGATCGACCGACTGGTCAAGGGCAACCGCATCGCCAAGACGGCGGTCGAGATCGCGCTTTGGGACGGTCTGGGCAAGCGCCTTGGCGTGCCGGTCTCGCATCTGTTCGGCGGTGCCGTGCATGACAGGCTGCCAGTCGCCTGGACACTGGCCTCGGGCAATTCCGAGACTGATATCGCCGAGGCGCTGGAGATGATCGAGACCCGCCGCCACAACATCTTCAAACTCAAGATCGGCAAGCGGTCGGTGCGCGATGACGTGGCCCATGTGGCGCGGATCAAGAACGCCGTCGGCGATGATGCAAGCGTGCGTGTCGATGTGAACACCGCCTGGTCGCTGCAGGAAGCGCGCTGGGGTTTGAAAGGGCTGCAGGACGCCGGCTGCGAGCTGGTCGAACAACCGGTTCCCGCGCGCTATCGCCGCGCAATGGCCGAGCTGACCAGCGGTTATGAAATTGCTGTCATGGCGGACGAGGCCCTGAACGGGCCAGCGGATGCGCTGGAGGTCGCCAAGACAAATAGCGCGGATGTCTTTGCGGTGAAAGTGGCGCAGTCGGGCGGGCTCAAGCGGGCCTCCGAAGTCATCGCCATCGGGGAGGCGGCCGGTCTGGGCCTGTACGCAGGGACCATGCTGGAGACGGGCCTTGGCACCGCCGCCGCGCTGCAACTCTTCGCCACCGTCGAAACCCTGCACTGGGGCACCGAACTGTTCGGCCCGCTGCTGTTGACCGACGAGATCCTCGCCCAGCCGATCGTCTACCGCGATTTCTGTGTCGAGATCCCAAAAGGCACCGGCATCGGCGCCACGCTCGACCCCGACAAGATCGCATTTTTCCGCCGCGATGGCGGACGGACCACGAAAGCCGTCGCCGGGGAATAGCCGGCGACATGACATCAAACCCAGCCAGAGCGCAGAGGATGCGCCGCGGCAGTCAGGAGGAGGACGACTGATGTTCACCCAATCCAATCTCGATGAATTCGAAAACCGTCTCGACGGAGCGATCCAGGACGACCCGGAAAACGGTGTCTTCCGGTGCCGCCGGGACATCTTTACCGACGAAGAGCTGTTCGAGCTTGAGCTCAAGCACATCTTCGAAGGCAACTGGATCTACATGGCGCATGAAAGCCAGATCCCGAACCCGGGCGACTATTTCACCCTGACCATGGGCCGCACGCCGGTTGTCATCACCCGCGACAAGGATGGTGAGCTGCACGCGCTGGTCAACGCCTGTTCGCACCGTGGCGCGCAGCTGTGCCGTTTCAAGCGCCGCAACCAGAAGACCTTTACCTGCCCGTTCCACGGCTGGACCTTTTCGAACACCGGCAAGCTCCTGAAGGTGAAGGACGCCAAAGGCGCGGGCTACCCCGAGCAGTTCAACAAGGACGGCAGCCACGACCTGACCAAGGTCGCGAAGTTCCAGAATTATCGCGGTTTCCTGTTCGGGTCGCTCAGCGCCGACGTCAAGCCGCTGGAAGAGTACCTTGGCGAGGCACGCAAGATGATCGACATGATTGTCGATCAGGCCGACGACGGGCTCGAAGTGCTGCGCGGGTCCTCGACCTACACCTATGACGGCAACTGGAAGCTGCAGGCCGAGAACGGCGCCGACGGCTATCACGTCTCGGCCGTGCACTGGAACTATGTCGCCACCACCGCGCACCGCACCGATGACGGCAAGGAAGACAACATCAAGGCGACCGATGCCAGCAAATGGGCCAAGCAGCGCGGCGGTTTCCATGCTTACGAGAACGGCCACATCCTGCTGTGGACGCAATGGGCCGATGCGACGAACCGCCCGAACTATCCGCGTCTCGAAGAATGGACGGAACAGTACGGCAAGACCAAGGCCGACTGGATGGTGGGTGTTCTGCGCAACCTCTGCCTGTATCCCAACGTCTTTCTGATGGACCAGTTCAGCAGCCAGATCCGCGTCTTCCGCCCGATCAGTGTGAACCAGACCGAAGTCACGATCTACTGCATCGCCCCAAAGGGCGAAGCCCAGGAGGCGCGCACCCGCCGCATCCGCCAGTACGAGGATTTCTTCAACGCGAGCGGCATGGCCACGCCCGACGATACCGAGGAATTCCGCGCGACCCAGCGCGGCTATGCCGGGGCCGCCCACGCCAAGTGGAATGACCTGACCCGCGGCGCGACACAGTGGATCCAGGGGCCCGACGAGGACGCCAAGGCCCTGGGCATCAACCCGGTCCTGTCCGGCGCCCGCACCGAGGATGAAGGCCTGTTCGTCATCCAGCACACCAACTGGTCCGAGCGTATGGGCGAGGCAATCGCCAAGGAACGCGAAACCGCGCCCGGCGCGTCCGTCGCGGCCGAATGAGGAGGAAGAGACATGACAACCGAAACGCTTGAACGCACCGACGCCGGCACCGAACTGGCCTTCGATCAGATCCAGGCCTTCCTCTTTGCCGAGGCGCGCGCGCTGGATGACCGTGACTGGGACACCTGGCTGACCTTTTACCACAAGGACTGTCCGTTCTGGATGCCAGCCTGGGACGACGAGGACATGCTGACCGAAGACCCGGCAAACGAGATGTCCCTGATGTACTATCCCAACAAGCAGGGCATCGAGGACCGCGTGTTCCGGATCCAGACCGACCGCTCTTCGGCCACCTCTCTGCCCGAGCCGCGCACCAACCATTACCTGTCGGGGATCGAGGTGCTGAGCCGCGAAGGGACGCAGATCAAGCTGCGCTTCAACTGGCAGACGCTGAGCTACCGTTACCACGAAACGGATCAGCACTGGGGCACGTCGTTCTACACGATCGACACCAGCGGTGCGGCGCCGTTGATCACCGACAAGAAGGTGGTCCTGAAGAACGATCACATCCACCACGTGATCGACGTCTACCACGTCTGACCCCCGCACTTAGGACAGGAACAGACCACCGCGCACCTCTGTCGGGTGCGCGGCCAAGGGAGGAGTTTGCCATGACGACCTATAACGTTGCCCTGAATTTCGAAGATGGCGTCACCCGCGTCATCCAGTGCGATGACGACGAGAAGGTGACTGATGCCGCCTTTCGCCAGAAGATCAACCTGCCGATGGATTGCCGCGACGGCGTCTGCGGCACCTGCAAGTGCTTCGTCGAAAAGGGCGAATACGAGCTGGAATTCTACATGGACGAGTCGATGAGCGACGAGGAGGCCGAACAAGGCTTTGCACTCGCCTGTCAGATGATCCCCGAAAGCGATTGCATCGTGCGGGTTCCGGCCTCGTCCGCCATCTGCAAGACCGCGCCCGAAGCCGTCGAGGCAGAGGTGCAAGGCGTTGACCGCCTGTCCGAAACCTCTTTCGGCCTGCGCGTCAAGCTGGCCAAGCCGATCAACTTTCTGCCCGGCCAGTACGTGAACCTCACGGTGCCCGGCGTGGGCAAACACCGGTCCTACTCGTTCTCCTCGGCGCCTGGGGCGCAAGGGGCGAGTTTTTTGATCCGCAACCTGCCCGGCGGTGTGATGAGCACCTACCTTGACCAGCGTGCGCAGCCCGGCGATGCGCTGACCGCGACCGGCCCGATGGGAGCCTTCTACCTGCGCCCGGTCGAGCGTCCGCAGCTTTGGCTGGCGGGTGGCACCGGGCTGGCGCCGTTCCTGTCGATGCTGGAACAGGTGGCCCAACAGGGCGCCGATCACCCCATCGTGCTGTATTATGCCGTAACCCGCGCCGCCGATCTGGTGGAACTGGACCGGGTGAGAGACCTTGCCGGGAAGATCGGCAATGTCTCGGTCATCACCATTCTCGCGGCTGCCGAGGATGTGCACGACCGCAAAGGCTTTGTCACCGATCACCTGACCGCCGAAGATCTGAACGGCGGCGATTGCGACGTCTATCTCTGCGGCCCGCCGCCGATGGTCGATGCCGTCCGCGCGCATTTCGGAAAGTTGGGCGTGGAGCCTTCGAACTTCTACTTCGAGAAGTTCAATCCGACCGAAGCCGAGGTCATCGCGGCATGAACCCGCGTTTCGACAACAAGGTCATGGTCGTGACCGGCGCGGCGCAGGGCATTGGCCTTCGCGTCGCGGAACGCGCCGCCGCCGAAGGCGCACGCGTCCTGATCGTGGATCGCTCACCCGCCCGCAAGGACGCGGTCAAGGCGATCCGCGCGGCAGGCGGCGAGGCCGAGGCGATCTCGGTCAACCTCGAAACATGGTCGGGCTGCGAAAAGGCGATGCAACGCGCCGTGGACCTCTGGGGACGTATCGACATCCTGATCAACAATGTCGGCGGCACGATCTGGGCCAAGCCGTTCGAACATTACGAGCCGAAGCAGATCGACGCCGAGGTGCGCCGGTCGCTGTTTCCGACGCTCTATTGCTGCCGTGCTGCCATCGACCACATGCTGCCACGCGAAAGCGGCGTGATCGTGAACGTCTCGTCCATCGCCACGCGGGGTCTGAACCGTGTGCCCTATGCGGCGGCCAAGGGCGGGGTCAACGCCCTGACGGCAAGCCTTGCCTGGGAAGTGGCCGAGCGCGGCATCCGCGTGGTTGCAGCAGCGCCCGGTGGCACCGAAGCGCCACCGCGCGTCGTGCCGCGCAATCCCAATGCCGAAGAGGAACAGCGCGAGGATTGGTACAAGACCATCGTCGACCAGACGATCCAGTCCTCCCTGATGAAACGTTACGGAACGCTCGACGAGCAGGCAGGTCCGATCCTGTTCCTGGCGTCGGACGATGCTTCCTACATCACCGGCGCCACCATGCCGGTGGGTGGGGGAGACCTTGGATAGGCCCTGAGGAGGGGCCTTCAAACCAAACTGGAGGAGATCCACAAATGAAACGCGCACTCCTGGCGGCCCTCGGGCTCGCCACCACCTTTGCCATGCCTGCTGCAGCCAAAGACATCAAGGTCGGCCTGCTGCTGCCCTACTCCGGGGTCTATGCCGCCCTTGGCAACGACATCGACGCGGGCTTTGCCCTTGGCCTCGAACAGTTCGGCGGCGAAACCGATGTGAGTTTTGAAATCATCCGCGAGGACACCGAGGTCAAGCCGCCGGTCGCGCTTGGCAAGGCCAAGAAGCTGATCCTGCAGGAAAAGGTCGACGTGATGGCCGGGGTCGTCAGCTCTGGCGTCCTTGGCGCCCTGCGCGACATGGTGCACGGCGCGGGTGTGCCGCTGATCGTGGCCAACGCCGGCAATGACGAGGCGACGGGCATCAATTGCTCACCCTACATCACGCGCATGTCGTTTTCGAACGGGCAGGTGAACCGCCCGATGGGCACCTGGATGTACGATCAGGGCATCCGCAAAGTTTACACGCTGGCACCTGACTACGCGGCGGGACGTCAGATGATCGACGGCTTTGCCACCAGCTTTGCCGCTGCGGGCGGCGAGATTGTCGGACAGGAATTCACCCCCTTCCAGAAGACGCAGGATTTCGGCCCCTATCTGGCGCAGGCCAAGGCCAGCGGCGCGGATGCGGTCTATGTCTTCTACGCCGGAGGAGAAGCGATTTCCTTTGTCAAACAGTACGACAGCTTTGGTCTCAAGGCCGAGCTGCCGCTCTACGGCTCGGGTTTCCTGACTTCGCCGCTTTACGTGAACGCCGAAGGCCCCGCTGCCGAGGGTGTCATCACGGCGCTGCACTACGTGCCGACCATCGACACCGACGCGAACCGGACCTTTGCCGAGGCCTTCACCGCCGAAACCGGCCGCGTGCCTTCGGAATTCGCGGTCCACGGCTACGATGCCGCCCGCGCGCTGATCGAGGCTACCAAGACCGGGGCATCGGACCGCAAGACGCTGGCCAATGCGCTGCGGCAGGTCAGCTTTGACGGGCCGCGCGGAACGCTGTCGATTGATCCGGCGACCAACAACCTGATCCAGCCGATCTACGTCTACGAGACCATCAAGGGCGACACCGGCCTGACGCAAAAACTGCTGGCCCAGCTGCCGGCCGAGCGTGACCCGGTGAACGGCTGCGCGATGGCACCCGTCTCCAACTGACATCCAACGGCCCGGTTGCGCCCCGCGCGGCCGGGTCCTTCATTCGAGGGGGCCACTCATGGCACATGATCTTGGATTCTGGACGCTCCAGACGCTGAACGCGCTGCAACTGTCCATGCTTCTCTTCCTGCTCTCCATCGGCCTGACGGTCATCTTCGGGCTGATGCATTTCGTCAATCTTGCGCACGGATCGCTCTATGCGCTGGGCGCCTATTTCGCCGCCTCTCTGGCCGCTGTCGGGGGGTTCTGGATGGGCTTTTTCCTGGCACCCGTCGCGGTGGCCGGGGTGGGCATCCTGCTGTATTCCGGGCTGATCAAGCGGATGCGCAAATCCGGTCCGATGGCGCAGGTTCTGGTCACCTTCGGCCTGATCTTTGCGATGCTCGATCTGACGCGAATCTTCTGGGGGGACCTGGCGCTGGCCATCGAGGTGCCTGCGCTGCTTGAGGGTCGACTGGCCTTTCTGGGCGTCGAGTATCCGACCTACCGGCTGTTCATCATCGCGCTTGGCCTTGCCATCTTCGGCGCCCTGGCCTTCGTCTTGGGCCGTACCCAGATCGGCGCGATGATCCGCGCGGGTGTCGATAACGATGCCATGGCTGCCTGCCTGGGGATCAATGTCGAACGGCTGTTCTTCACCGTGTTCTGCGTCGGCTGCGCGCTGGCCGGGCTGGCCGGGGCCGTTGCCGCGCCGCTTCTGAGCGTGACGCCGGACATGGGGCTGCAAATCCTGATCCCGACCCTGATCGTCATTGTAATCGGCGGGCTGGGGTCGCTCAAAGGCGCTGTTGCCGGCTCGCTGATTTACGGTTTCGTGCAGACCTTTGGCGCGGTGCTCGCACCGCAACTCGCCTCAGTCCTCATCTACGCCCTGTTGGCCGCGATCCTTGTGATCAAGCCGGTGGGCCTGTTTCCGGCGAAAGGATAAGTCGATGTTCCGTCACACTGCACTTCGCTACACCGCTCTCGTACTGCTGGCTGCGGCCGCGGTTTTCCAGGCCTTCACCGCCGAATACTTCGGGTTGGAAATCCTGACCGAGATCCTGATCCTCGCCATGCTGGTGCTGGCGCTCGACATCGTCGCGGGCTTTGGCGGCATGGTCTCGCTGTGCCACGGCGCGCTGATGGGAGTGGGGGCCTATGCCTACGCGCTCTTGTCGACCACGGCGGGCATTGCCCCGCCGCTGGCCATGATCGGGTCCGTCGCCGTCGCAGGCGCCGCCGCCTGGGTGATCGGGGCTGTCTGCTCTCGCAGCCATGGCATCTATTTCATCATGGCGACGCTGGCCTTTGGTCAGATGGCCTATTCCTACGTCTTCGAGGCGCCGATCTTTGGCGGTGACGACGGGTTGGGCGGCATTTCGCGGCTGGATCTTGGCCTTGTCGGCATTGATCTGAATGACAGCCGCAGCTTTGCCCTGTTCTGTCTTGTCCTGCTTGGCGCGGTCTATGGCGCGTCGGTTCTGATCCTGCGATCCGGTCTGGGCCGGTCGCTGACCGGGGTCATGCACAACGAACAGCGGATGCGCGCGCTTGGCCTGACGGTCTGGCGGGTCAAGGCGGATGTCTTTGGCCTGTCTGGGATGATCGCCGGTCTGGCAGGGGCGCTGGCCGCGCAGCACATCCTGTATATCTCGCCTGGTCTGCTCAGCTGGACTGTTTCAGGGGAGGCGCTGGTTGTCGTGATCCTTGGCGGTCTTGGCACGCTGATCGGCCCGCTGGTGGGGGCTGCCGCCTTTGTGCTGCTCAAGCACGAACTCAGCGCCGTGACGACCTACTGGCACCTTGTCGTCGGGGTGATCCTGATCGCCGTGGTGATGAGCCGCGCCAATGGCATCTTTGGCTGGGTCGAGGCCCGCTGGGGCGCACGGATCGAACGCCGCATGGCTGATGCCACGCGCAAACAGCAGCCCGAGGAGGCCCTTAGCGATGCTTGAGACACGCAATCTGGACAAGAGCTTTGGCGCCGTCCACGTCACGCGAAACGTATCACTGAAGCTGGAACGCGGCGAGCGCCGGGTCATCCTTGGTCCCAACGGCGCGGGCAAGACGACGCTGTTCAACCAGCTGGTGGGGGAACTGACGCCGGACAGTGGATCCGTGCATCTGGCGGGGGAGGACGTGACTGCCCTGCCGGTCGCCAAACGCGCCCGCCGTGGGTTGTCCCGCAGCTACCAGAAGAACACGCTGTTCGACGGGCTGACCGTCGAGGAGAACCTCGGCCTTGCCGCCGCCGTGCACACCGGCCACGCGACACGGCTCTGGTCAGACAGCCTTGCCAAACTCGAGGTGCGTGAGATCGTCGAAGAGGTGGCTGAACAGGTCAACCTGATGCCTTACATCCACGCCAAGGTGTCCGAAATCAGCTATGGCGTGCGCCGCCAGCTGGAGGTTGGCGTCGCTCTGGCCACACGGCCGCTTGTCCTGCTGATGGACGAGCCGACCAGCGGCGTCGGGCCGGAAATGTCCAAGGGCTTTCACGACCTGCTCAACAATCTGCCGCGTGATCTGACCCTGCTGATCATCGAGCATGACATGGATCTCGCCTTTGACGTGGCCGATACGATCACCGTTCTGAATTATGGCGAAGTCGTCTTTGACGGACTGCCGGAAGACGCGCGCGGATCGAAACTGCTCAAGGAAATCTATCTGGGGAGTTGGGAAGATGCTTGAACTGAATGCGATTGAATCGGGATATGGCGAAACCCAGGTGCTTTATGGCCTTTCTCTGGAAGCACGGAAGGGCCGGGTGCTGGCGATCCTCGGACGCAATGGTGCCGGCAAATCCACGACGCTGAAAACCATCATGGGTCTTCTGCCGCGCAAGTCCGGGGAAATCCTGTTCGATGGCAAGCCCATCGCGGGCCAGCCCTTTGACATCGCCAAGAGCGGAATCGCCTATGTCCCCGAGACCCGTGACATCTTTCCGTCGCTGAGCGTGCGCGAGAACCTTGAAATTGCGGCCAAGCGTTTTGGCGGAGCCGAGGCGGAGTGGACGATGGAGCGGGTTCTGGACCTGTTCCCTCGACTTGGCGAACGCATGGGCAATGGCGGCACGCAGCTTTCGGGTGGCGAACAGCAAATGCTGGCCATCGCGCGCGGCCTGTTGATGAACCCAAGGCTGCTGATCCTGGACGAGCCGACCGAGGGCCTTGCTCCGATCATCGTCAAGCTGATCCATGACAAGCTTCAGGACCTGAAGGCCGCGGGGCTGTCGATGATCATTGTCGAGCAGAATTTCGGCTTTGCCACATCGCTGGCCGACGATGTCGTTGTTGTCGGCAAGGGCCAGATCGTCTGGGCCGGCAGCGCCGACGAGATCAAGGCCGACGAAGACGCGCAGCACACCTGGCTTGGTGTCTGAACGGGTGGCCCGCAATCCCGGCAGGTCACTGACCTGTCAAAGGACCTTGCGGGCCACCTTTTGCGCGATGCCGACAAAGTTTTTGACGTGTACGCCCTGTTCGTCGAGGCGATAGTTCACGGACAGTTCCGTCCGCGCAATTTCCGGTTCGATTCCCAGAAACTTCATGCCCTTCCGCGGCGCGCTGGCCACCGACTCCGGCACGACGCAGACCCCTTCGCCGACAGCGACCAGGCTGAGCGCGGTCTGCAGATCCATGCACCAGATCCGCAGCGGCGCGTCATACCCGGCCTCTGCAATGGCATTCAGCACCATATCCGCATAGCTTGGCCGAGGGCGCTCGGGGTACAGGATCAGGTGATGGGTTTGCAGCCGTTCCAGCTTGGCCACGGTCCGCGATCCGGTGTCGACGATGTCCGGCAGCGCCAGGATCAATTTCTCTTCGACCAGATGTCTTGACAGGAATTCCGGATCCTTGAGCGTCGGCCGCGCAAACACCACGTCAAGCTCACGCGAGACCAATGCCCTGTGCAGGTCCGCGTTGTTCATGGGGATGAGGCTGAGGTTCACTTCGGGATAATTGGCCCGGTAAGACCTGATGATATTGGGCAGAATGCCGAAGGTCGCAGAGCCGACAAAGCCGATGCGCAGCCGGCCTTCGGCGCCTTGTCCCAAACGGCGCACTTCAAGCCGGGTATCGTCAAGCTGGGCCATGATCGACTTGCCCCGTGCCAGCAGACGTTCACCGGCCTGTGTCAGGGTGATCGCGCTGCGGCCGCGGTTGAACAGAATGGCCCCCAGCTCTTTTTCCACCTGCTTGATCTGACGGCTCAGCGGCGGCTGCGCCATGTCCAGCCGATCCGCCGCGCGTCCGAAATGCAACTCTTCGGCAACCGCGATGAAATAGGTCAATTGTCTGAAGTTCATTTTTTTTGGCTCTCCCCCAAGGAATTACGATACGCGATGCCGTTGAACGAAAAAAGGCCCCCGCGAACGGGGGCCAGTCTACAGGGAGGTATAGGGATCACTCGGCGGCGACGGCCTGCACGCCTTCGGCTGCCTTGAGAACGAAATCGAACTCGAAGTGCAGATCGGTGCCCAGTTCCTTCGGTGCCGGTTTGAACTTGCCGATCAGGCTTTCCTTGACGGCGAACACGCTGTCGTCTTCGAGCCAGGCGCTGTCGGCGTCGTAGATCTGGCTGATCAGCGGGCGGTAGCCGTCCTTGGAGATGATGAAGTGCATGTGGCCCGGACGGTTCGGATGGTGCCCCATGAAGCGCAGCAGCTCGCCCGCGGTTTCATCATCCGGGATCGGATAGGGGACGGGGCGCACGGCGACAAAGGCATAATGCCCGGTCTCGTCGGTCTCAAACCGGCCGCGCAGGTTGTATTCCGGCTGATCGGGGTCGAGGTTTTCGTAGATGCCGTTCGGCGCGTCTTCCCAGACGTCCAGGGTCACACCGGCGATGCCGTTGCCGTTCGCGTCGCGGATGTAACCTTCGTAGTAGGCGGTTTCTTCGTTGTCGTAATGCTTCTGGATGGTCGAGCCGCCTTTGGGCAGGACCGGCGGGTTCTCACGGTAGAACGGGCCAAGCACCGTCGATTCGCTGGCACTTCCTTCGGCCGGGTTGGTCATCATATCGACCAGAACCTCGACACCGATGATGTCCGCAAGCAGGATGAATTCCTGACGGTTGTCATTGCTGAGCTTGCCAGCGCGCACAAGGTAGTTGCAGGCTTCCAGAAACTCGCTGTGCTGCAGTTTCACGTCCTTGATAAAGCCGTGCATGTGCTTGATCAGCGAGATCATGATCTCGCGCTGGCGAGCGGTGGTTTCGCCGTTCTTGCCGAGGCTGTCGATCACGACGTCCGTGATGTTGTCTTGGTTAACGATGCCCATGGGTGTTTCCTCCTCCTGGCGGTCTGAAATTCGATCACGGGACGCTGCGGCGACCCCGTCTACAAACAGACATCCCTGAAACCACCGATTTCCCCAATGCCTGTGGCGGTATCAGGTGATACCGTATCAAGCCAGCGTGGTTCCGGGTTGAGGTAAACCCCGTGTCTGTCGGCATTTCTTCGGATCGGCCAGTGCCAGAGTATTGACCCATACCCCTGGTGGCATGGCCTCGGCGCATCTGTCCGTGGCACCAAACCAACAGCACATGAATGTATGGGAGGCCCAGGTGATCGAAACCTTTAAGCAAATCCAGTCCGCACTTGAGGGCACGCCGCATCTGTTGCGTCTTGGACGCCTTTTTTCCGAGACGGTTCTGATCGAGGTGGACGGCAATGAATTCTATCTGTCCTTCGAAAAGGGCCGGATGGTCTCGATCAATGAAGGCCCGAGCCGCAAGACCCCCTGGCGTTTTGCGCTGCGCACCGACGCAGACGCTCTTGAGAAATTCTGGCAGGCACGGCCCGAGCCCGGCTTTCACGACATTTTCGGCCTGGTGAAAATCGGCCGTGGCCGGATCGACGGGGACATCCTGTCGCTGGTCAAGAACCTGCGCTTCTTCAAGGAAGTCCTGACGCTGGCACGCACAAAAGAGGAGCTGTCCGCATGAGCATCGAACCGATCACAGGCCGCTACGTGACCGTCACCATTGAGGGCGCGCCGCGCCGTATCTATTTCGAAGAGGCCGGGCAGGGCCGTCCGGTCGTCTGTCTGCACACGGCTGGCGCGGACACGCGCCAATGGCGTCACCTGATGAACGATGCAGAGATCACCGCATCGAACCGGCTGATCGCCTTCGATATGCCCTGGCACGGCAAGTCGCTGCCGCCCGAAGGCTTTGAGACCGAAGAATACATGCTGACGACCGAGGCCTATATCGAGACCGTTCTTGCCGTGATCGACGCGCTGGGGCTGGATCGCCCCGTCCTCGCGGGCTGCTCGATGGGGGGGCGCATTGCGCTGCAACTGGCGGCCCTTAACCCCGAGAAGTTCAGCGGTTTCATCGCCATCGAAGCCTCCGACTTTCAGTCGGCGTGGTATGACATCGACTGGTTTCACCGTCCCGATGCGCATGGCGGCGAAATGGGCGCGGCGCTGGTGTCGGCCAATATTTCTCCGTACGCGCCGACAACCGAGCGTTGGAACACGCTGTGGATGTTCATGCAGAGCGGTCCCGGTGTCTTTCGGGGCGATCTGAGCTTTTACACCAGGGACGACAGCCTGATCCCGCGCCTGCCGACGATCGACACGGGGCACACTCCGGTTCACATCATCGTCGGTGCCTATGACCTGACCTGCACACCCGAGGATGCCGAACGGACAGCAAAGGCGATCCCCGGCGCCACGCTGTCGGTGATGGACAAACTCGGGCACTTCCCGATGAGCGAACATCCCGAGGGGTTCCGCCCGTTCTTTGTCGACGCCCTGAGCAGAATGCCGTCGACCTCCGCAAAGGCCGCCTGACGGAACCCAATCGCACGGGAGGAGGATCCATGTGCAAACACGCCGATAACCCCTGCCCGGGATGCCGGAAGCACAGGCAATCCGAGGCCCCCTTGATGTTCTTCACCGAAGAGGAACGTCGGGCCTTGGAGGCATCGAACAAGACGCCAATGCGGGACTCCCATCCCTGACGGACAACTCGAAACGACACGCCGGTGATCCGTCGGCATGTTCAAAACGGAAAAATACCATGACAAGCCCTTGCATCATCTGCGTGGCCATCACCGGCAGCTTGCCCACGAAAGCCAACAACCCCGCCGTTCCGATCACCGTGTCCGAGCAGGTTGAATCGACCCATGAGGCTTTTGAGGCGGGCGCCACAATCGTGCATGCACATGTCCGCAACGATGACGAGACACCGTCCTCCGATCCGGACAAATTCGCGGACCTCAAGGAAGGGATCGAGAAACACTGCCCCGGCATGATCATCCAGTTCTCGACTGGCGGCCGGTCGGGTGCAGGAACCACGCGCGGCGGGATGCTGTCCTTGCGGCCGGACATGGCGTCGCTCTCGGTCGGGTCGAACAACTTCCCGACCCGTGTCTATGAGAACCCGCCGGATCTGGTGGACTGGCTGGCCTCGGAAATGCTGGCCCACGCGGTCAAGCCCGAGATCGAGGCCTTTGACCTGAGCCACATCCTGAAAGCGCGCGACATGGCGGACAAGGGGCAGCTTGCGGGCACGCCCTACATCCAGTTCGTGATGGGGGTGAAGAACGCGATGCCTGTCGATCGGGATGTGTTCGACTATTACATCCACACCGTCCACCGCCTGTTTGGAAAGGACGCGCCGTGGTGCGCCGCGGGAATCGGTGCGCAGCAGATCACGCTGAACGAATGGGCGATTGCGGCGGGCGGCCACGCCCGGACCGGGCTGGAAGACAACGTCCGTATTGATCGCGACACGCTGGCCCCGTCAAACGCCGCACTAGTGACCCGCGCGGCGGAGATTTGCGAACAACATCAGCGGCCCGTGGCAACCTGGGCTCAGGCGCGCGAGATTCTCGGATTGAGAACGGTGACACCGTGACCATGATGTAAGGAGATGCGCGGAATCCGGGGGCAACGACAGCCCCCCGGAGCCATGTCTCTTTGACGACCTGAAGACCTTGGTGTCGGTCTGTCGACACTGACGCGATGAACAAGGGTCGCGTCCCATAACCGCTGCCTCGGTCTCGGCGTCGAGTCCGAAACGGTCGAGATAGGCCTCTTCGTTGTCCTTGAAGGCCCGGGCGATTTCGCCTTTCACAGACATGGATCTTCTCCTTGTTGCGGGTGAGCCAGTCGGTGATGTGTGTGACGCATCGCTGCCGCTGCTGGGTGCCACATGGGTCGGTTATTTGACAGTCCGATCCTTGCGATACCTGATATCTGGAAATCCGATTTGATGCCCGGGGGATCGACCGGGAGAGATGGAGTTTTCGATCGCCAACGGCACGGTCTCTGCCAACGCCTTTGCCGGGAAAGGCGAATTCTCGCACGCCAACGAAAACATCCGCGTGGCCGCAGTGCTGTTCTCGCTCTACGGTGGCTTCATGGTGCGCGCCGACAGCGACATCCAGTCGATTGCGGACCTCAAGGGCCGCAAACTGACCGCAGACTACCCCAAGCAGAAGACACTTCAGTTCCAGTCCGAGGCCCTGCTGAACACAGTCGGCCTGAGCTACGATGATGTCGAGCAGATACCGGTGCCCAACGGTGTGCGCGGGGTCGAGGATTTCGAGACCGGCGCGGTCGATGCCACCTTTTTCTCGCTGAACTCGGGCCGGACACTTGAGGCGGACGCCGCAGTGGGCGGAATTCGCATCCTGCCCGTCGATACCTCCGACGAAGCCATTGCGACAATCCAGTCGGTCACCCCCGGCGCCTGGGTGGCAACCATTCAGCCCGGTCCGGGCTTTCCGGGCGTGAGCGAACCGATCGGGGCCTATGTCTCGCCCTTCGTGGTGCTGACAAACAGCCAGGTCGCGGATGACGTCGTCTACAATCTGGTCAAGGCGCTGCATGACAACAAGGAGACGCTCGCTGCCTCTGCGGGTGCGTTCAACGGCTTTGACCCGGCTGGAATGAGTGCCGACATCGGTGTGCCGTTCCACCCCGGCGCACAAGCGTTCTACGACGAAATGGGCATGTAGACTCCCCGGGGCGCTGGCGGCAGGATCGCCCTCAGCGCCCAACCCCCATTCCTGAAATCGGAGGAGACTGCCGTGGCAGCCGACAACAAACTGTCGATGGCCGATGCCGGCGATGCCGCATTGCCCGACGACCTGAAGCCGCACGGGGAGAATGTCAGGCTTATGCTGGTCGCCAAGCTCCTCGGATCTCTCATGGTGATCCTGGCGCTTTCGGACGCGCTGGATCTGTACCGGAAGGTCGGGCTTGTCTTCATCAACGAGCAGCTGCTGGCCCTGGTGCTTGGCCTTGCCCTGGCGACGGTCTTCATTATTCGTCCGGTTCGTCGTGGCGCCCCGCGCCGGCATCTGCCCTGGTACGATCTTGTCGCGACCGCGGCGACCTTCGGCGCCTTCCTCTACGTGGCCCTGTTCTATGTCCACATCGTCGACACCCTGTTCGACAAGCCGCTGGCCTCGCTCGCTGCAGGCGCGATCATTGTCGCCGGGGTTGCCGAGGCGCTGCGTCGCACGGCCGGGCCCGTGCTGTTCGGCTTTGTCCTGTTCTTCCTGCTGTTCGGCCTGCTGGGCCATCTGATCCCCGGCCATTTTCAGGGGCGCAATGTCGCCACCGACCGGCTGCTGATCTATGTGGGCCTCGATTCCAACGGGATCATCGGCCTGCCGATCGGGGGCGTCGTCTCGAACGTCATCGCCTTCATCTTCTTCGGCAACCTGCTGAACGCCTCGGGTGGCGCGAACTTCTTCACCGAAATCGCCGCGGCCGCGATGGGCCGTTACCGCGGCGGGTCGGCCAAGGTCGCGATCATGGCCTCGTCGCTGTTTGGCTCGATCTCGGGCTCTGCCGTGGCCAACGTCGTCTCGACCGGGGCGCTGACGATCCCGATGATGGTGAAGGGCGGCTATCCCAAGGAGAAAGCCGCCGCCATTGAGGCGGTCGCCTCCACCGGCGGCCAGATCATGCCCCCGATGATGGGGGCGGCTGCCTTCCTGATCGCGGAATTCCCGCAAATCCCGTTCAGCGACGTGATCCTGGCCGCCCTGATCCCGGCGGTTCTTTACTTCGTCGCCCTGTTCATCCAGGCCTATCTTTATGTCGCCTGTAAAGGTGTCAAGCCACTTGAGAACCTGTCGTTCCGCGCCGGTGAAGTGCTGTCGAAAGGCTGGCCCTACATCACGCCCTTCGCGGTCATCCTTGTCGGGCTGTTCGCCTTCAACCTGCGGCCCCAGATCGCCGCGATGTGGGCGGTGGGTGTGCTGATCCCGATTGCGCTGCTCTTCGGCTATCGCGGCGTGCGGTTGCCCTGGAAAACCTTCTTCGTCGCACTCAGTGACACCGGAATCGCCGTCACCAACCTGCTGATGGTCTCGGCCATGGCGGGTGTGGTGATCGGCGTTCTGAACATCACGGGCCTGGGCTTTGCCCTGACGCAGGCGATCATCCAGATCTCGGGCGGCAACCTTGCGCTGATCCTGCTGCTGGCGGGCGCGATCTCGATCGTGCTTGGCATGGGGATGCCGACGGTGGGTGTCTACCTTCTGCTGGCGACCCTCGTCGTGCCCTCGATGGTCGAGGCGGGCGTTCCGGCGCTGGCCGCACATATGTTCGCCTTCTACTTCGGCATCCTGTCGATGATCACCCCGCCGGTCGCCGCCGCCGCATTTGCCGCCGCGACCATATCCGGGTCCGACTTCATCCGCACCGGCTTTGCGGCGGCGGCTTTCGGATGGCCCGCCTATGTCGTGCCGTTCATATTTGCGCTGTCGCCTGAAATGCTGTGGCAGGGCACCGCGTTCGAGATCGCCCGGATCTTTGTCCTGTCGGTGGCCGGTGTCTGGCTGATCTCGGCGGGCTGGATTGCCTATATGGGCGGCCGGCTGTCCACGATCTGGCGGCTGATGTTCATCAGTGCCGGGGTGCTGTGCCTGGTTCCGGGCGGGTTCATTCCCCACGGCGAATACGTCGACCTGATCGGGCTGATTGCGGGCGTCGCCCTGGTTGCGGTGCGTGTCGGCAACGCAAGGAAGGCGGCTCGGGATGTCTGACAAACAGCCAGACTTCATCCTCTACATCACCGATCAGCATAGCGCCGATTTCCTGGTGTGCTACGGACATCCGCTGGTTCAGACACCGCATATCGACGCCATGGCGGCACAGGGCCTGTCCTTCGATCGCTTCTACGTCGCCAGCCCGGACTGCATGCCCAATCGCCAGCCTGATGACCGCGCGTCTGCCATCTAGCCACGGGGTGCGGATGAACGGAATGCCCCTGTCGCTGCGCAACGTGACCTTCGTCGAACTGCTGCGCGACGCGGGATACGACACGGCGCTGATCGGCAAGAGCCGCCTGCAGACCCTGTCCGGGCAGCCGCCCATGCTGCAAAAGCCGGGCGCCCGCCCGGGGTATCATCAAGCCAATGGCGCGCTGAGCGAGGCTTTTCGCCACAATCTGTCAGAGCCGGCCTACAAGCTTGAAGACCCCGGTTACTGGGCCAACGGCAAACCGGAGTTTCCGACGCCTTTCTATGGCTTCGACCACGTCGAACTGGTGATCGGCCATGGCGACGACGTGGGCGGGCATTATCGGGAATGGCTCTTTACCAAGGAACCGGACGCCCACAAACTGATGGGTCCGGAGAACCAGTTGTCGCACGGTTATGCCTGCCCGCAGGCTGTGCGCACCGCCATCCCCGAAGAGCTGTATTCCACGACCTATATCGCCGAACGGGCTGAGGCATGGCTGGAGGCACGCAAGGACAGCAACAGGCCGTTCTTTCTGATGGTGTCCTTCCCCGATCCGCATCATTCGTTCAATCCGCCGGGCCGCTACTGGGACATGTACGACCCCGACAACATGCCGATCTCCGGGGCTTACGCCCGCAACGACTGGATCCCGCCCGAACACGTGGCCGGCATCTTGCAGACGCGCGAGGACGGTGCGGCGCAACTGGGCGGCCTGAACACGGTCGCCGTCACCGCGCGCGAGGCGCAGGAGGCGCAGGCCCTGACCTGCGGCATGATCACGATGATCGACGACGCGGTCTGCCGCGTTCAGGACAGCCTGAAGGACAGCGGTCGGGCAGATCAGACGGTGACGATGTTCACCACCGACCACGGTGACCGTCTGGGCGATCACCAGCTGCTGCTGAAAGGCGCCGAGCAATACGAGCAGATCACCCGCGTGCCCTTCATCTGGACGGACCCGATCGGGCCGCAGGGAGAGCGGACCGGCAGCATCGGCCAGACCCATGACATCGGGACCACGATCCTGAAACGGGCGAAGATCGAACCGGCCTACGGAATGCAGGGCATCGACCTGATCTCCGGGCGCAAAGACGCAGCGCTGATCCAATATGCGCATCAGAAGATCATGGACGGGCTGCCGATCCGCCCCAATGTGCACACCTTGCGCCGCGACGCCTATCGCCTGTCGGTCTTCCAGCACACGAGTTGGGGCGAGCTTTACGACCTCGGCGAAGACCCGGGCGAATTCCGCAACCTGTGGGCCGATCCGGACTCTCGGGACATCAAGCTGTCCATGCTGGAGGATCTGGCCCGCGCCGAACTGGCCGCCGTGGATCTGTCCCCCGCGCCCGTCGCGAAGGCTTGAGAGACTTCAACACTGCCATCGGAGGAGGAAACTGACATGGCCAATTCGATCAACACAGGCAACGGCCTGACGCGGAGAGGCCTGCTTGCGGGCGCGGCTCTGACGGCAGCGGCAGGTCTTGCGCTGCCTGCACCGGCCATCGCGCAGAACACGCGCAAGACCTTCGTGCTGGTGCACGGGGCATGGCACGGCGGTTGGTGATGGAAATACGTCCGCGACATCCTCGAGCAATACGGGCACCGGCTCTTTACCCCGACGATGACCGGGCTTGGCAAGTACTCGCACATGCTGACGCCCCAGGTCGACATGAACACCCACATCACGGACATCGAGAACCTGTTCGCCTGGGAAGACCTCGAGAACGTGACGCTGGTCGCTCATTCCTAGGCGGGGTGGGTGTGTTCCGGCGCGCTGGAGACGATAGAGAAGCAGGTGGGGTCCTTGGTGATGGACGATGCCTTCATGCCCGTGGATGGGTCAAGCGCCTATGACACCAACACGCCCGAACAGCAGGCCAACCTCGACAAACTCCGCGCGGATGGCGTCGTGATGCGACCTGCGCCGCCCGCCAAGGCCCTTGTCCTGACCGAAGAGAACATCGCCAAGGTCGACGCAAAGATGACGCCGCAACCGCTGGCGGCCGTGTTCACGCCGGTCTCGTTGACCGGTGCGCGTGAGCGGATCGCGAAAAAGCTGTTCGTCCGCGCGCTCGGGTTCGCGCAGCCCGCGTTCCAGGCCAACTTTGAGGCGGCGATGGCTGACCCATCGTGGGAAACCTATGGCGTTCCCGCCGATCAGAGCAGACATGACATCATGGTCGATGCCCCCGAACTGATGGAGAAATTGATCGAGGCGGCCGCCGCCTGACAAAAGGGCCGGGTTCTCCTGAAGGCCGAAGCGATCCAGATCCCGCGCAACGCCGCGACCTTCGCGGCGGTGCGCGACATGAAACACCAAGCGGCGACAAGGCCCGTCGGGCCGGACATCTTCCAGTGGGAGGGGCATCGGCTTTGTCGAGGACTGAGACGCTTGCCCTGCGATCCGGCGTTCGGCTGGGTGGTGGATTTCTGCATGGAAGATCCGGCCTGCGCAGAGGCTTTCCCGAACCTTGAGGCAGACATCAATGCCGCCGGTCAGCGACTGGGGGAAGGAACCGAAGCTTGTCTTCGCGGGCAAGAAAGTCGGGCCGGGATGGGTTTACGAGTTTCTCGATGTCAGCAACACCGCTCACGGCGAGGTCACCATGTACCTCCCGCAGGTCTTTACCGAGCTTGAGAGGGGCGAGACGACGACCATCAACAGGCGGCTTGGTGGCGGGTTCAGCGTCGACAATTCACCGGCAGCCCTTGCCGCCGAGACTGTCCGGAATTCTGTGTCCCCGCGAGTTGTTGGCGATGGCGCAGGATTACGTCCTGTTCATCGGGCAGACACCCGACCGCACTGCCATCACCACAGCCGACGAACCTGCCTTCCGCAGCATCCAAGATCGGCTGAGAGCCTGGATTGACCGATGTTGCAAGATACATGAACGTCGGAAGGTCGCCAGACGCGGTGGTCGGAACGACAAGCGACCAAAGGAGGTGTAAGAAGGCCTTGACGGTGACACCATCAAGAGAAAAGTTTGCGTTGGCGCCCCGTTGCAATAACAAGGCGTTCAGGACCCGACCTCGGCCCAGCCAAACCGGGTTCGTTGGCGCACAAGCGGCCACTGTTTTCCTACTGGAGTGTACATGAAATTTCGCTTTCCGATCGTCATCATCGACGAGGACTTCCAATCAGAGAACTCTTCCGGCTTGGGAATCCGCGCTGTCGCCGAGGCAATCGAAAACCAGGGCTTCGAGGTGCTGGGCACGACCAGCTACGGCGACCTGTCGCAGTTTGCGCAGCAGCAATCCCGCGCGAGTGCCTTTGTCCTGTCGATAGACGACGAGGAATTCACTCCCGGACCCGACCTTGATCCGGCTGTTCTCAACTTACGGAATTTCATCGAGGAAGTCCGTTGGAAGAACGAGGACGTTCCGATCTACATCTACGGTGAAACCAAGACCAGCCGTCACCTTCCCAACGACATCCTGCGCGAGTTGCACGGGTTCATCCACATGTTCGAGGATACGCCGGACTTCGTGGCGCGCCATATCATTCGAGACGCCAAAGCCTATCTGAAAGGCATACAGCCTCCGTTCTTCAAGGCGCTGCTCGAATACGCCGAAGACGGATCATTCTCTTGGCACTGCCCGGGCCATTCCGGTGGTGTGGCCTTTCTGAAAAGCCCCATCGGCCAGATGTATCACCAGTTCTACGGTGAAAACATGCTGCGCGCGGATGTCTGCAACTCCGTCGAGGAACTTGGCCAGCTGCTGGATCATGATGGCGCTATCGGCGCGTCAGAGCGGAACGCGGCGCGGATATTCAATGCCGACCACTGCTTTTTTGTGACCAACGGCACCAGCACGTCCAACAAGATGGTCTGGCACCATACTGTTGCGCCGGGCGATGTGGTCGTCGTCGACCGCAACTGTCACAAATCCATCCTGCACAGCATCATCATGACCGGGGCCATCCCGGTGTTTCTCAAGCCGACGCGCAATCACTACGGGATCATCGGACCGATTCAGAAGGCAGAGTTCGAGATCGACGCGATCCGGGACAAGATCCGGGCCAATCCGCTGTTGACCCATGTCGATGCCGACACGGTCAAACCGCGCATCGTCACGCTGACACAATCGACTTATGACGGTGTGCTCTACAACACCGAGACGATCAAGGAGATGCTGGACGGACACGTGGACAACCTGCATTTCGACGAAGCATGGCTGCCGCACGCCGCGTTCCATCCCTTCTACGGCAATTTTCACTCGATGGGCCGCAAGCGCGTGCGTCCAATGCATTCCGTCACCTATGCCACGCAATCCATCCACAAGCTGCTGGCCGGAATTTCGCAGGCGAGCCAGGTGCTGGTCCAGGACAGCCAGTCGATCAAGCTGGATCGCCACCTGTTCAACGAAGCCTACCTGATGCACACGTCGACCAGCCCGCAGTACAGCATCATCGCAAGCTGCGACGTGGCGGCGGCGATGATGGAACCCCCCGGCGGGCAGGCCCTGGTCGAGGAAAGCATACTTGAATCCCTCGATTTCCGCCGTGCGATGCGCAAGGTGGACGAAGAGTATGGACCCGACGAATGGTGGTTCGAGGTATGGGGTCCGGCAGAGCTGGATGATGAAGGCGTCGATCACCCGAAAAACTGGGTATTGCGCCGGACCGATGCCGAGGCCGTCCAGGAATCCGACGGCAAGGACAGCTGGCACGGCTTTGGCGATATGGCGCGCGGGTTCAACATGCTGGACCCGATCAAGGCCACGATCATAACGCCGGGCCTGAACATGGATGGCCGTTTCGAAGAAACAGGCATTCCAGCCTCGATCGTCACGAGATTCCTGGCCGAGCACGGTGTCGTCGTTGAAAAGACGGGTCTTTACAGCTTTTTCGTGATGTTCACCATCGGGATCACCAAGGGGCGCTGGAATTCGCTTTTGACCGAATTGCAGCAGTTCAAGGACGACTACGACAAGAACCAGCCGCTGTGGCGGTCCATGCCGGAGTTCTGCGCCAAGCATCCGCACTATGAAAAATTCGGCCTGCGCGATCTCTGCCAGCATGTGCATTCGTTTTACGGGAAGTACGACATCGCCATCCTGTCGACCGAGATGTACCTCAGCGATCTGACACCTGCGATGAAGCCCTCTGACGCATTCTCCCATATTGCCGCCCGAACCACCGAGCGCGTGCCGATCGACAATCTAGAAGGGCGGATCACCACGAGCCTGGTGACCCCATATCCGCCTGGTATCCCACTGCTGATTCCCGGCGAGGTGTTCAACAGGAAGATCGTTGAATACCTCCAGTTCAACAGAACGTTTGCGCAGGAATGCCCGGGGTTCGAGATCGATATTCATGGGCTGGTGCAGGAGATGACGGACGACGGCCGCCTCGAATACTTCGCGGATTGTGTTGCGGAACAATAATTGGCCGCCATTGAAGCCAAGGTGCACTGGCCTTTTTCGAACCACGCTTTTGACAGCGAAGCCCGCAGTTGCGGGCGGGGGTGTTGGTTACTGAGTCTGGACCGCCGGACGAGAACGACGTGAGCTTTCATGCACTGCGCGACATGCCCGATAGGGTCGCGTGAAATGAAGCGACCGGTCTTCGACAGACCCCGCGCGGTTCATTATGCGTTGGTTTGCTCGACGTCATTCGCCGAAGCCGTAAAGCCTCTGTGCCGTTTCGACCGAGATCAGACCATCCTCGACATCGCTGGAAATCGCCTCGGCCGATCTGAGTGACGGGTCGCCATAGCCGCCGCCGCTGGGGCCGGTCGAGATCAGCTTTTCACCGGCCTTGACTTTGAAATAGGGTACTTTGGAAGGCAATTCGGTGGTGCTGCCGTCGGTATGCATCAGGGTCAGCGTCGCCACGTGCCCGTCCTGACCGCCTTCAAAGCCCCAGGGTTTGAAGGCATGACCCTCGCCCTCGAGCGAGAAGCCCGCCTCGTCGAGGAAGGTAAAGACCCGGATCGCGCCGATACCGCCGCGCCACTGGCCCGCGGCCACAGCGTCTTCGCGCAGCTCGTAGCGCTCCACCCGGATCGGGATGTGGGATTCGATGTCTTCGATGGGGTTGTTGCGGGTATTGGCGTAGAGCGTGTCCACAGCATCCATGCCATCCAGCCCGCGGCGCCCCCCATAACTGCCCTCCATGATCTCCATATGCACCCAGTGGTTGCCTTCGCGCAGTCCCGACAGCGCCACGACACGCAGGTTGCCGATGCCGGCCGAGACCTGATCGGGCAAGATCTGCGAGAAGGCCTTCATCACCGTGTCGGCCAACTGGTTGCCGGGGCAGAAACGCGCGATGACCGGGGCGGGGAAGGTGGGGTTCACCAGCGTACCCTCGGGGGCCACGATCTGGATGGGCCGTGTCAGGCCGGAGTTCTGTGGGATTGCGCCATAGGTGACGGTATCCAGCAGAATGGACCGGATGGTGAGCCAGACGGCGCAATCCACGGTCCCTATGAAGGGCATGTTGATGGGCTTGTCCGGCACCTGCGGAGCGGTCCCGCTCAGGTCCACCGTCAAGTTGTCGCCGCGCACCTTGAGTGTCACGACCAGGGGAAGTTCGCGACGCGCCGGGTTGGGATCGTCGAGATAGCCGTCGATCCTGGTGCTTGCGGTATAGACGCCATCGGGCAGGGCGCGGATCGCGTCGCGCATCAACCGTTCGGAATAGTCCATGAGGTCGTGAAACGCCGCCATCGTGGCCTCCAGCCCGTAGCGGCCCACAAGGTCCAACAGGCGGGTGGCGCCGATGCGCGCGGCCTCGATCTGCGCCTCCATATCCCCCACGACGAGGTCGGTGGCGCGAATGTTGGCGCGCAGGATGTGCCAGACCGCGTCGTTGCGCTTGCCCTGATCAAAGCACTTGATGGCCTTGAATTGCAGGCCCTCGGCGTAGGTGTCGACCGCATCGACGATGCCGCAGCTTCCCGGCGACAAGGCGCCGATATCTAGGTGATGCGCGGTGGTGACGGACCAGCCGATCAGTTGATCCTCGAAGAAGACCGGCACGCAAAAGGCCACATCGGGCCCATGCGAGGCACCGCCGTAGGGGTCGTTGTGCATGATCACGTCACCGGGGCGGACGGGGTCGCCCCGCTTGGCCAGCACCTCCAGCACGTTGCGGACATAGCCGGGGATCGGCCCTGATTGCAGCGGCGTGGACATCTTGCACTCGCACATCTGCAGGCCGTCGGCATCCGTGAGGGCCGCGCCGAAATCCTCGGATTCGCGGATGATCGAGGAATAGGACATGCGCATCAGCTTGTGGCCCATTTCCAGAGCGATGCTTTCCAGCGCGCCCTGTATGACGGCGCCGGTGACAGGGTCGATGCGGCTCATGACTTTGCCTCCAGGGTGATGATGACGCTTCCGTTTGGGTGGACCTCGGCGGTGGCGCCGGGGGGAACTACGGTGGTGCTGTCCATTTGCAAAAGGATCGCGGGACCGGGCAGGGGCACACCCAGTGGCAACAGATCGCGGCGGTAGACCCCTGTCTCAAAGGTTTCCAGACTTCCGTTCTTGCGGAAGACCGCATCGCGGGTCAGCACATGCGCGGCCTTCAGGCTGTCTCCGCCGGAATAGGCGGGCAGTTCGAAGGGCTTGGCGTGGCCGCGGGCGGTCAGGCGCAGGTTTACAACCTCGATGGGGCTGTTGCGGAAGGCGTGGCCGTATTCGGCGGCGTGCAAAGCGTGGAACCTGTCCCAGACGGTTTGCAGAGTTTCGGCGGTGATCTCGCCGGCATCGAAGGGCACGCGCAGCTCATAGCCCTGACCCAGATACCGCAGGTCGCCTGCACGTTCGAAGGTGACGTCTTCGGGTGAGACGTGGTCCTCTTTCAGGCGGGTGGTCAGATCGGCCTGCATCTCGTTGAATTCACTGTTGAACCGGTCCAGATCGGCAGAGTTCGAGATCTGGAATTGTGTGCGGATCACGTCGTATTTGAGGTCCGCAATCAGCAAACCCAAAGCCGAGGTGATGCCGGGATGCGGTGGCACGATGACCTCTGGCACCTCAAGCATCTGCGCCACCTCGGCGCCCTGCAGCGGCCCCGCGCCGCCCATGGCGACAAGTGAGAATTCGCGCGGGTCGATGCCGCGCTGCACGGTGCGCGAGCGGATGGCGTTGGCCATGTTGGCGTTCAGGATGGTCAGCACACCTTCGGCGGCCTCCAGCGGGTCGAGCTTGAGTTCGGCAGCCAGCTCTTGAATGACCTTTTTCGAGGCTTCCAGATCCAGACCCATGTCGCCGCCCAGAAAGTCGCTGGGCTCCAAACGGCCGAGGACGAGGTTGGCGTCGGTCACCGTGGGATGCGTCCCGCCGCGCCCATAGGCCGCCGGACCGGGATCGGCGCCAGCACTTTGCGGACCGACGCGGAAGGCGCCACCCTGATCGACATATGCGATGGACCCGCCGCCCGCGCCAATCGTGTGAATGTCCAACATCGGCAGCAGCAAGGGGAAGCCCGCGATCGAGGTCGAACGTGCGTCGGTCTCGGCGCAGACCCCGTCGATGGCGATGCCGATATCCGCGGACGTGCCGCCGATATCAAAGGTGATGACCTTGTTGCGTCCGCATTTGCCGCCGACCCAGGCGCCGCCCAGAACACCAGCCGCGAGGCCCGACATCATCGTCAGGGCGGGGTTCTCCGTGACCATGCGCGGCGTCGCCACGCCGCCATTCGAGGCCATGATGCGAAAGTCGCCGTCCACGCCCAGACCGCGCAGCGCGCTCTCCAGATTGGCCACGTAGCGGCCCACCTTGGGGCCCACGAATGTGGCCAGGGCCGCGGTGGTAAAGCGTTCGAATTCGCGGAATTGCGGTGAGATCGACGCCGAAGTGGTGACAAAGGCCTCGGGCATCACCTCTTCGACGATGGCTTTGGCACGCAACTCGTGCGCGGGGTTGAGGTAGGAGAACAGAAAGCAGATCGCGACCGCATCGACGCCGTCGGCCTTCAGCTCTTGAGCCGCGGTGCGGATGGCAGCCTCGTCCAGCGGTTCAAGCTCTTTGCCCGTGGGCGGGATCAGCCGCCCCGGGACCGTCTTGCGAAAGCGGCGCCGGATCAGCGGACGGTTCTGCCAGGGAATTTCCTGCATGATCGAATAGTGTTCGGGGCGCTGGTGCCGCCCGATGTGCAGCACGTCGCGAAAGCCGTCATTGGTGATCATGCCCGCCCGCGCACCCTTTGCCTCAAGTGCCGCATTGGTGGCGGTGGTCGTGCCATGCAGGACCTGCGCGATCTGATCGGGGGAAATGCGACCCTGCTCCATCAGCGCCGTCAGCCCTGTGATCACCGCAAGCGACGGATCGTCGGGTGTCGTGGACACTTTGTGAATGCCCATGTTCCCGCTGTGTGGATCGAGATAAATCAGATCGGTGAATGTCCCGCCCACATCGACGCCAATTGCTTTCATGTCCGGCCCCCCGATCCACCTTGTTCGAGGCAAAACCATAGCGTTGGGCTGGCAATCGTCCGCTGCGGCAGGGTTTTTCGGGCACGGCCGGCAATTGAACCGCCCAAAAATTTATCGGACCGGAGGGCAATGCAAAACTTTTGAGCGATCAGAGGGCGAATGTCGTGCGCATCTTTCAGGGACGCTTGCCGCCGGGGGGCTGTCCGCGATGCTGCCAGTATCGGGGCAGGCATGAAGGCACCCAGCGGCCCTGCCGGGCGATATGACATCCAGACGGGGCGATGGCTGCCTCGTCCATCAACCGGAGCAAGCCCATGCGCGCCGTGATCTTTGAGAAACCCGATGGTGATCCAGCCTCGACGACTGTTCGTGAAATCGACGTGCCGGTGCCCGGCTCCGGACAGGTTCTGCTCCGAAATGCCTATTCAGGCCTGAACTATGCGGATCTGATGATGCGAACAGGGATCTATCCGCACCCAAAGGGTTATCCGCTGGTTGCGGGTCTTGAGATGTCGGGCCATGTCGAATCCTTGGGACCGGACGTGCAGGGTCTCGAGCCAGGCCAGCGAGTCGCGGCCTTCAGCGAGGATGCCGGCGCCTTTGCCGAATACTGCGTCGTACCGTTGGAACGGGTTGTGGCGCTGCCCGATGCGGTCTCGCTTGAGACTGGAGCGGCATTCTACATCCAGGCGATGACCGCGTGGAATCTGCTTCACACGGTCAGCACCACGCGCCCCGGCGATGTGCTGCTGATCCATGCGATCGGCGGTGGCGTCGGACTGCAACTTACACAACTGGCGAAGGCAGCGGGCGCTGTTGTGATCGGCACAGTGGGCACACCGGGCAAGGAAGCGCGTGCGCTGGAGTTCGGCGCCGACAGGGTCGTGTTGCGCAGCGAAGAGGATTTTGTGGAGGTTGCCTTGCAGATGACGGACGGTCGGGGCGTGGACAAGGTGGTGGATTCCACCGGTGCCTCTATCCTCGACCGCAGCTTCGATGCGATCCGACCGCTGGGCCATGTGGTGAGTTACGGAGAGGCCGAGGGCAAGCCCTATCCCACACTTTGGGAGCGGCTGGTGCAGAAATCGCTGACCTTCACGCGTCTGCATGTGGGCCACCTCGACTTCAAGTCCGATGCCTGGCGGGACGGCACACGGTTGGTTTTGAACATGATTGCCGACGGCAGCCTGAAGGTTCCGGTGGAAGGTTGTTTTACGCTTGCCACAGTGGATGAGATGTTCGACGCCCTTGCCTCGCGTCGGACGGCGGGCAAGCTGATCATGCGGATTGGCGGCGGGTAGGGCACTTCGCGATCTATGTGACACCAACAAATGCTTGGCGTGCCCGCGCAGGATCATGACGAAGCCGCCTCGCTTCGCCAGACCCGCCCTCTGGGCTGGCGAACGAATGACCTAGGCGCGTCGTTTTGATCTTGTTCAGGTGCGGCACCATTAAAGCACTTACCTGCATCCGGCGGACAGCGATCGCGCGGTCCGGCGATACGCGGCTTGTCGCAAGGTCGATAAGGGGGCGTTTTCGTCCTTACAACCCCGCCAGCATTTCCTTGAGCGATCCCGAAGCGGCGCGGGGCTGGTCCAGATCAAGCGCGGAATGCAAATCGACGAGATGGCTTTTCATCAGTGCTTCGGCCTCTTCGGGCTGGCGTGCCTCGATGGCGCCGACAAGGCTGTCATGGTCGTGATGTCCGCATATCGCGCTTTCTCGGCGCCAATAAAGTGCAACCACCAGCGAAGACCGCGCGATCAGCGTCTCGATAAATCCGGTAAGCGTGTCTTGTGCTGCGATTCGTGCAAGTTCCACGTGCAGTTGTCCTGACAGATAGAGCGCCAATCCCCGGTCCCCCTCGGCCGAGGCCGCGTGTTCGCGCGCGATGTGGCGGCGCAGCCGCGTAACATCGGCGGGCGTGGCGCGCCGGGCCGCTTCGCGCGCGGTGCGCGGCTCGAGCAATTCGCGTGCTTCAAAGACTTCGCGCGCGTCTCGTGGGCTGGGCTGGGCGACGAAGGCGCCGCGATTGCGCTTGATTTCGACCAGCCTGTCATGGGCAAGCGTGCGCAGGGCAGTGCGCACAACGGTTCGCGACACGCCATAGACCCCGGCCAGTTCGTCTTCGCCCAGCTTGACGCCGGGGGGCAGTTTGTGTTGATGGATGGCGCGGGAAATAGACACCGAAATCGCCTGATCAGGGGGAAGCCCGGCCGCATCAGACGGTGTCGCCACTCCCTCGAAATGTGCATCACTCATAAAGTTGAACTCTCCTTTAACGCGCATGCCACAGCATCGTGGCACACACAATTCCTTTCGATCCGGCGAAGCAACAGTCTGGATTGTGTACAATATTGTGCTGAATTAACTATCTCAGGCCACATGCAGCGCCAAAAAATGAGGCGTTCGACGTGATTGTCACCATATGCCTCAGTTTGCAATTGCCCCGATACGCCCTCTGCCCCCCTTTTCAGACGCAAATGGGAGTGGGCTTTTGGAAAGTAAGACCGACCTCGAACTCGTTGCAGTGACCAAGCGATATGGTTCGACCGTCGCGGTTAATGCCGTTGATCACAAGTTCAAAGCAGGCAGCTATACCTGTCTTCTGGGGCCATCGGGCTGCGGCAAGTCCTCGACCTTGCGGATGATCGCGGGGCATGAAAGCGTCACGGAAGGTGCCGTCGTTCTGGATGGGCGGGATGTTTCGCACCTGCCGCCCGCGAAGCGCGGCACGGCAATGATGTTCCAGAGTTATGCCTTGTTCCCGCATCTGAGCGTGCGGGATAACGTGGCCTTCAGCCTGAAAATGCAGGGTGTCGAAAAGACGACCCGCCACAAGAGCGCTGACGAGATGCTCGAGCTTGTGGACCTGACCGTGCTGGCTGATCGGATGCCGGATCAACTTTCAGGTGGACAGCAACAGCGCGTGGCGCTGGCGCGTGCGCTGATCACCCGCCCGCAGGTTCTGCTGCTGGACGAGCCGCTTTCCGCGCTTGACCCTTTCCTGCGCATCCGGATGCGCGCCGAGTTGCGAAAGCTGCAAAACGAATTGGGCATCAGTTTCGTGCACGTCACCCACGGCCAGGACGAGGCGCTGGCACTCGCCGACGAAATCGTGGTGATGAACAACGCCGTCATCGAACAGGCCGGCCCGCCGCGCGAAGTCTTCAATGCGCCGCGGACCGAGTTTGTCGCGAAGTTCATGGGAGGTCACAACGTGATTTCCTTGCCGCAAGGCCGCGTTGCGGTGCGATCCGATGTGGTGGCACCGACCGGGCCGGGCGCCGGCCGCATCGATGCCACCGTCGAGACGGTGGAATATCAGGGCACCCATGTGTCCATCGTGACGAAATCCTCGGGCGACACGGAAGTCACGGCACTGGTGCCGGATTCCGCTTTCTTCGCCAATCCGCACAACCCGGGCGACACAATCGGACTGACCTGGGACGAAAAGCATCAGCACGCGCTGACCGCCTGAAAAAAACATCCAACAAGGAGATCTGCCATGACACGATATACCAAACGCAATGGCCTGAGCCGCCGGACACTGCTGAAAAGCGGAGCCGCCGCAGCGGCGGGCACGCTGGCCGCCCCCATGGTCTGGGCGCAATCCAACATCGTTCTGCGCCAGGCGGGCACAGGCGTGTCCGCGTTCAACGAGATCGCTGCAAAGGCGCTCGAGGATCTGGGAATCACGCTCGAAATGACGGCGCTTGATTCCGACGCGGTGACGCAGCGTGTGGCGACCCAGCCCGACAGCTTTGATATCGCCGACATCGAATACTGGATCTGCAAGAAGGTCTGGCCGACGGGCAACCTGCAGGCGATGGACACCTCGAAAATCGCCAATTACGACAAGATCGCGGGTACATTCCGTTCGGGCAAGCTGACACCTGACAGCGAGATTGCGCAGGGCACCGCACCCCATACCGTGGGATTTGTCGATGGTGCCAACGGCACCGAATTTGTCGACAATGAATCCGGATGGATGACGTTGATCCCGACGATCTACAACGCCGATACGCTGGGCATTCGCCCCGATCTCATCGGACGGCCGATTTCGAACTGGTCCGAGCTGCTGAACCCCGAGTTTGCCGGCAAAGCGTCAATTCTCGACATTTCGTCCATTGGCATCATGGACATGGCGATGGTCTGCGAGTCGATGGGTGAGATCACGTATGCCGACAAGGGCAACATGACGCGCGAAGAGATCGACAAGACCATGGCGATCTTTACAGAAGCCAAGAAGGCGGGCCAGTTCCGCGCCTTCTGGAAGTCCTTCGATGAGAGCGTCAACCTGATGGCGTCGGGCGAGGTGGTGATCCAGTCCATGTGGTCGCCCGCGATCACGGCGGTCCGTGCGCAGGGCATCCCCTGCGTCTACCAGCCACTGGAAGAGGGCTATCGGTCCTGGGGTGGCGGCATGGGTCTGGCGGCATCGCTGGAAGGCGCCAAGCTCGATGCGGCCTATGAATACATCAACTGGTATCTCTCCGGCTGGGTCGGCGGCTTCCTGATGCGTCAGGGCTATTACTCGGCCGTGCCCGAAACATCCAAGCTCTTCATGTCGGAAGACGAGTGGGGCTACTGGTACGAGGGCAAGGAGAGCCAGGGCGAGATTGTCAGCCCCTCGGGTCAGGTGCTCGAAGGTGCCGGTGCGGTGCGTGATGGCGGATCCTTCCTCGACCGGATGGGCGCCGTTGCCTGCTGGAACTCGGTCATGGATGAAAATCAGTATATGGTGCGCAAGTGGAACGAGTTCATCGCAGCATGAGCGAGACCACCGGAGAGGCGCGCGCGTCGCGCCTCTCGCTGTCCTCCCTCGCTGACAAGATCGCCGCGAACAAGGCCGTTTCGGGCTGGCTGATGGCCGCGCCTCTGACGCTTGTGCTGCTGTTGTTCCTCGTGGTTCCGATCATCATGATCGCGGTCGTCAGTTTCTGGCGGGCGACGGAATTTTCGATCATTCCCGCGTTTGTCTTCGAGAATTATGAGTTTCTGCTGACCTCTCCGGTTACGCTGACAGTCTTTATCAACACCTTCAAATACGCGATCGTGACGTGGACCTGCACGGTTCTGATCGGCTTTACGGTGGCCTATTATCTGGCCTTTCACATCCGCGAGATGCGCTGGCAGATCGTCATGTTCCTGCTGTGCACCATTCCGTTCCTGACTTCGAACATCATCCGGATGATCTCGTGGATCCCGTTTCTGGGCCGCAACGGCATCGCCAATTCGACACTGATTTCCTGGGGTGTGATCGACGAGCCTCTGGAATGGCTCCTGTTCAGTGATTTCTCGGTCATTCTGGCGTTTGTGCATCTCTATGTGCTGTTCATGGTGGTGCCGATCTTCAACACGATGATGCGTATCGACAAATCCCTGATCGAGGCGGCGCGCGATGCGGGCGCCACCGGCCCGCAGATCCTGTGGAATGTGATCATCCCGCTGACCAAGCCGGGTCTGATGATCGGCACCATTTTTGTGGTCACGCTTGTGATGGGTGACTTCTTTACCGTGCGGATCATGTCGGGCAGCCAATCCGCCAACGTCGGGCGCCTGATCTCGAATGACATCGGGCTGCTGCAATATCCCTCGGCCTCGGCCACCGCGATTGTGCTGCTGCTGACTGTGCTGATCATCATCGGCATCCTGCTGCGCTTTGTCGACATTCGAAAGGAACTCTGAAGCGATGGAACCGCGCCCAAGATCCTTCTACGTCCTGACCGCATTCTTCGTGCTGTTCCTGCTGTTCCTGTACGGACCCACGCTGACCATCGGCATCCTGTCGTTTCAGGGTCCGGGGGGTGGGCTGACCTTTCCGATGCGCGGCACCTCGTTGCACTGGTTCCGCGAATTGTTCGAACAGCAGGCCGTGGGCGACATCTGGGGGAGCTTCCGCCGGTCACTTGTGCTGGGGCTGATGGTGATGGCCACAACCATCGTTGTTTCGGTCATGGGCGGCCTTGCCTTCCGCAAGCGCTTTCCCGGCTCTACGGTGCTGTTCTATCTCATTGTCACCGCGCTGGTGATCCCGTCGATCCTGATCTCACTGGGTGTCGGCCTGATGTTCGACCAGGCCAACCTGACGGTGCACTGGTCGACCTCTGGCTACGGTGCGCAACTGACTTGGACGCTTCCCTTCGGATTGCTCATCATGTTCGCCGTCTTCAACCGCTTTGACAAAAGTTATGAAGAGGCGGCGCGCGATCAGGGTGCCAGCAATTGGCAGACGCTGCGTTACGTGGTTTTGCCGATCATCGCGCCGATGCTGATTGGCGTGGCGCTCTTCGGCTTTACCCTCAGCTATGACGAATTCGCACGCACGCTGCTGACCTCGGGCAGCCGCAACACGCTGCCGCTGGAAATCTACGGCATGACGACCAACGTGACCACGCCTGTGCTTTACGCACTTGGCACGCTGACCACGGCGTTTTCACTGCTGGTGATCGGCACGTTTATCGCCGTGACGACCTATTATGCGCGCAAACGGGCACGCGCCGCGTCGGATGCGGGCAAAGGCATGGTATGATCGTCCTGATCAACCCCAACAGCACGGTCTCGATGACAAAAGCCATGCTGGAGGTGGCCCGAAAGGCCGCGCCGGGGGTCAAGATCGAGGTGTGGACTTCGCATGAGGGCCCGCCCGCCATTCAGGGCCCGGAAGACGGCGAGGCCTGTATCCCGCCGCTGCTGTCGCTTGTCGAAAAGGCTATGGCGGCCGGTGCAAAGACGATCATCATCGGCTGTTCGGACGATACCGGCCTGGCCGAGGCGCGGGACATGGCGCCGTGCCCGGTCATCGGGATCGGGCAGGCGGGGTATCATCTGGCCGCGCTGGCCGGGCCACGGTTTTCGGTTGTCACGACGCTGGACGTGTCGGTCCCCATCCTTGCAGCCAATGTGACCGCCTATGGGTTGGGCGGCCAACTTGGCCGAGTCCGGGCCTCCGGCGTGCCGGTCCTTGACCTGGAAACCGACCGCGCCGCGGCAACGGCGCGCGTGCTGGATGAGATCGCCATCGCTGCGCGCGAGGATGACATCCAAAGCGTGGTTCTGGGCTGTGCCGGCATGGCCCATATCCCCGCCGCCGCTCCGCCCGACATGTCCGTTCGTCTGATCGACGGCGTCGCCGCCGCCACGCGGATCGCCGTCGCTCTGCAATGAAAGGCTGACCTCATGACCCGCAAACTCGTTACTGCCGCCGCCCAGATGGGCCCCGTCGCCAAGGCCGAGGACCGCAAGAGCACCGTCGCCCGCCTGATCGAGATGCTGCGCGAGGCGCATGGCCGGGGGTGTCAACTGGTCGTGTTCCCCGAGCTGGCGATGACCACGTTCTTCCCGCGCTGGATGATCGAGGATGAGGACGAGCTTGACAGCTATTACGAAACCGAGATGCCAGGGCGCGTGACGCAACCTTTGTTCGATGAGGCGCAAAAGCTCGGCGTCGGGTTCTACCTTGGCTATGCGGAACTGATCCGGGAAAACGGCATCAAACGGCGTTTCAACACCTCGATCCTTGTGGACGAGACCGGCAGGATCATCGGCAAGTACCGCAAGGTGCATCTGCCCGGCCATGCAGAACCTCAGCCGGGGCGCGACTTTCAGCATCTGGAAAAGCGGTTCTTCGAGCCGGGCGATCTGGGCTTTCCGGTCTTCGACGGATTTGGCGGCACGATGGGCATGTGCATCTGCAATGACCGCCGCTGGCCCGAGACCTACCGTGTCATGGGCCTGCAGAACGTTGAAATGGTCATGCTGGGATACAACACGCCCTTCGGCCATATCGGCGACATGGCGGTGGATACACTGACGAACTTTCACAACCACTTGTCGATGCAGGCAGGCGCTTACCAGAACGCGTCCTGGGTGGTCGGCACCGCCAAATGCGGCATCGAGGAAGGATCGCCCATGGGCGGGCAAAGCGTGATCATTGCCCCGTCGGGCGAAATCGTGGCGCAGGCCGTGACGGTCGAAGATGAGGTGATCACCGCGTCCTGCGATCTGGACATGGGTACGATCTACAAGGAAACGATTTTCAATTTCGCGGCCCACCGGCGGCCCGAACACTATGGCCTGATCACCGAACGCACCGGTGTCGGGGCCCCAATCTAAGGAGGAGACCCAGATGCCCAGGAAGATCATGTGTGCCTTCGGAACGGATGTGGATTCCGTGGCCGGCTGGATCGGATCCTACGGCGGCGGCGACAGTCCCAACGATATCCAGCGCGGTATCTTTGCGACCGAAGTCGGCGTGCCGCGCCTGCTGCGTTTGTTTGACAAATACGACATGAAGACCAGCTTTTTCATTCCCGGCCATTCGATCGAGACGTTTCCCGAGGTGATGGAAAAGGTCGTCGAGGCGGGCCATGAGATCGGCGCGCACGGCTATCTGCACGAAAACCCGGTTGCCATGACACCCAGCCAGGAAGAAGAGGTGCTGGTCAAATCCATCGAGTTGATCAAGGGCCTGACCGGATCAGCGCCGAAGGGCTATGTCGCGCCGTGGTGGGAGATGTCGGCCTCGACCGCCGACCTGCTGCTGAAGCACGGGTTCTCTTACGATCACAGCCAAAGCTACCGGGATTTCCAGGTCCATTACGCGCGCACCGGCGATGAATGGACGGTGATCGACTACACCAAGACCGCAGGTGAGTGGATGAAGCCGCTCAGGCGCGGGCCCGAGATCGACCTCGTGGAGATCGACGCCAACTGGTATGTGGACGATCTGCCGCCGATGATGTTCATCAAGAAGGCGCCCAACAGCCACGGTTTTGTCGATCCGCGCGTGATCGAGCAGCTTTGGAAAGACCAGTTCGACTGGGTCTACCGCGAAATGGACTACGGCGTTTTCGCCATCACCATTCACCCGGATGTGTCGGGCCGCCCGCAGGTTCTGCTGATGCTGGAACGTCTGATCGAATATATCAACGGACATGAAGGCTGCGAATGGATGACCTTCGAGGCCATTGCCAATGATTTCCGCGCACGCTTCCCCTTTGACGGTCAGGCGCGCCCCGAGGTGATTTGATGTGCAGCCTGTGCGGTTTCCCCGCAGCACCCGGCCACTGGACCGAGGCCGGAGCGGCCTCGCCGCATGACCGATTGCGTGAACGGTTCCGCCGCGTGGCGATGCTGGCGGTCCTCCTGCGTCCGTGCGGTGTGACTGTGCATGACGGAGGACTTGTTCCGGGCATTCAGGTGACGGGGCCGGGCGGGGCGTCAACCATCGTGCCAGATCTGGAGGCACTCTGGATCGAGGTTGAACGGATCACGGGCCGCCCCTACGACCCCTTGGGCGCGTGAGTACGGACGGGCGGTTGCGGATGACCATCGTCGGCGGGTTCCTGGGCGCTGGCAAGACGACCTGGCTGCGGCATCAACTGTTTGAGGGGCGCTTCAAAGCCGCCCATCTGATCGTAAACGAAGCGGCAGGAACGCCGGTCGATCACGGCCTGCTGTCCGAGGCATCGGCGCAGACCGTGCTTGCCGGTGGTTGTGTCTGTTGCGAAGGTGCCGCAGCGTTTCAGGACGCGCTGCTGACGATCTGCGATGCGCGCAGCCAGAATGCCGGGGCGCGTCGCATTGACCAGCTTGTTCTTGAAACAAGCGGCCTGGCCGATCCCGGCGCCATCCTGGATCTGATCCAGAGCCATCCCGTGCTCATCCGCCACATCGTGGTGCACGAGATCATTGTTGTGGTCGATGCCCTGCACGGCCAGACGGCGCTGGAAACCCAACCGGTGGCGCAGGCCCAGATCCGAGCGGCCGACCGGCTGATCCTGACCAAGACCGATGCTGCGCCGCCCGGCGTCGTGGGGCGGCTGCGGTATCTGCTCAGCACGTTGACCCCGGCGGCCACCCAATCAGGCGCGAGTTTTGGCAGCGAAACCGACCTGCCTGCCATGACGGAGGGACAGGGGATGCTGCCGGATCTGGCGTCGGACGGCCCGCCGATTGTGACCTGCCAGCTTGACCTGGGCACGGATCCGGACTGGATGGCGTTGACCCTTTGGCTGTCGGCGCTGCTGCACGCGCGTGGTGACCGGATTGTCAGAGTAAAGGGCATAGTCGGTTCGCCTGCCGGGCGGCTTCTGGTGCAAGCCGTGCGGGACCGGGTGCAATCACCCGAAGTCCTGCCTGGCACCGATAGTCCCGCGCCGGGTGACAACGTGCTGGTTCTGATCGGATCGGGGCTGTCGGCGGAGGCTGTCGCGCGCTCATTCCAGCAGGTTCGGGATGCGGGCTGACTTTCGCGGATGCGCTCTGTCAGAACTAACCGGCCTGAGGCGGTCACGGCGGCTTGGTAGCCTTTGTTCTTGAGGAAAGCAGCCGCGCTCAAGTCCTTTTTCAGCAACCCAGGGATCTCTGGTCTGGCGGTCATGATCTACGGTCGCCAGCCACTTTTGCTCCGAAACGCCGGGGACACGGCTCAACACCCGGACAACCAGATCGGCGGAACGGGAGAGGTCGACCTCGATGCCCAGACCTGCACGGTGGAAATCGTCCAGGATGTTCAGCAGCCAAAAGGCCCGGCCTTCCGTCGCCTGACAGTGCTCCGCGACATTAGGGTGTGGCTGCAGTCGCACGCGCTGGCCAACAATTTCGGTCTGTTCCTCAAGAGCACTGATCTTCCCGAGGAGAGATTTCGATCCTACCAAAATCCAGCTCAGTCGCACCTTCGAGACCGGAAGTCGCGCTCGGGCCGCGCGTCAGAGGGCCGTTTCACAGAACAGCGAGTCCGGCAGGGTTGATTGGGGTGCAAAACAGAGAAAAATGCAGAAGAAGAAGGCATGCCACTGGGGAATGTCGGATAAATTCAAAGTTTCATTCGGTGCAGACCTCAGATACCGGATTTGATTGCATGGCCCGTCCGGCCAAGGATTACGCATGAACGTCTTTTTGCAAAACTCACCCGACGTATCTGTCTGGGAGCCGCACATTCACTCTTTCGTTGGCTTCTGTGCGTCTGACGACATTGATTTGCCGGCACTTGATGGCACGCTGAAGGGGTTCACGGTCGGAATCAAGGACGTCATTGACGTGGCTGGCCTGCCGACGCGCAATGGCAGCGCGGCCTGCATCGGGTCTGCACCCGCGCAGAAAGATGCAACAGTTGTGGCGGCGCTGCGAAAGGCGGGGGCGCGGATCGTCGGTAAAACGACAACCACGGAATTTGCATTCACGGACCCAACGGAGTGTCGCAATCCCTACGATCTGAGCCGTACGCCCGGCGGGTCCAGCAGCGGTTCGGGGGCGGCTGTGGCCGCCGGGTTGGTGGATCTGGCGTTGGGCACTCAAACCGCCGGATCGCTCTGCCGACCTGCGGCCTATTGCGGCGTGGTCGGGTTCAAGCCGTCCTACGGGCTCTTGCCGGTGGAGGGTGTGACGCCGCTGGCGCCAAGCTTCGACAGCGTCGGGATCATCGCGCGCAGTGTCGGCGTGGCGCGGGCGGCATTTGCCGCGATGGCGCCACCGATGACTGAACGTGAGCTTGGGCGGTCGCAGGTCGTCCGGGCGCTGATGCCGACGCAGACCAAAGCCGATCCCGAGACGATTGTTGCCTTGGAAGAAGCCGGCCGCGCTTTGGGCGTTCAAAGCGAGGTCGTGCCGCAAGTCGATGTCGGCGCGATCGTCGCGGCGCATCGCTGGGTGATGCAGGCGGAGGCGGGGCAGGCGCATGGGTGGCTTCTGCTCCGGGACAGCATCGACAGTCTGCAACCCAAGTTCCGCGCAGGACTGGAGGCTGGTGTCGCCCTCTCGCCGGATCAGGTCGCCGAGGCGCGTGAAACGCTGGCCCTGGCCCACTCTGCCTTCTGGCGGCAAATGCAGGAAGTGGATGTCCTGCTCACCTTGCCCGTGCCCGAAGGCGCGCCGCTGATTGACGGGACGACCGGCTTTCAGGATTGGCTCACGCCCTGGACCGTCTTCGGTGGCCCGCTCGTCAGCCTGCCTTGGGGTCTGGACAGCCTCGGGCGGCCGCGCGCTGTCATGTTGGCAGGCCATCCGGGCGACGACCTGCGCCTGCTGTCAGTGGCCGCGTCTCTGGAACAGTCGGCGCCGCCGATGCCGCGCCCGGAACCGCCCGTCGGCTAGCTCCGCAGACGGACCACGGCATCGACCTCCACTGCGGCATTACCGGGAAGGCCACAGACACCGACGGCCGTGCGCGCGTGCCATCCGGCATCGCCGAACAGCGTGACGAAAACCTCGGTCGCGCCGTTGATCACCGCCGGGGTCGCGCCAAAGCCCGTCCGGCAATTCACAAAGCCGCCAAGCCGCAGGATGCAGTCGACGCGGTCGAGGTCACCGTCGCAAGCCTCGCGCAGGCGGTAGAGCAGGTTGAGCGCGCAGATCTGAGCGGCTTTCTGTGCGGCGGCGATTCCGTCCGGAGTGTCGTCCACGGGACCGGTATGGGTCACCGCTCCGTCCCATTCACAAATCTGTCCTGACAAGTAGACCACCGCCCCGTCGCGACGGTAGGGCAGAAACTGGCCGCGCGGCTGCCAGTCGGGCGGGAACGCCAGACCGGCGGCCTGCATACGGTCCTCTACGCGACCCATCAGACTGTTTCCATGGGCTGATCCAGGAAGACGCGCCAGTCGCCGAGCTGGGTGATCTCGGTCGCGCCAGAGATGCCGCTGGCCTCGCAGAGAAACCCCTTGACCCATGTGCCGTCCGAAAGCTCGACCGACCCGATGGAGAGCGGGGCGGGCACTTTTTCGATAAAGCTGCCGAATGCAGTCTTGGGCAGTGCCCATATCTCGACTGCGACAGCCCCTGTATCGGGGCCGCTGGAACGGAGCAGGCCGGGGCGCGCAGGCGGCCCGCCCGCGAGCGCGTAGAAACGGTAGCAGGGCGCGGTCTGGTCTGCGCGCCGGAAGGTCGCGCCCAGCGATGTCAGTTGTCCGTTGAGCGGAAGGCCGGTCATATGCGCGCCACAGACCGCCAGTTCGATCCGGTCGGTCGCCGCATGGGGCAGAGGCGTCGGCGGCGGCACCGGATGCGCCGTGGCCCCCATGTTGCGCGGGCAATCAGCCTCGAACCCCCGCGCGACAGCGGCGACCGCTGCATCCTGTCCAGCCTTCGCCAGCAATGTCACGCTGCCCGGACGCCCGTCGCGGCGCGGCGCTGTGGGGACGGCGATGCCGCACATATCCAGAAGGTTCACGAAATTCGTGTAGGTTCCCAGTGCGGTGTTGGGTCCGACCGGATCCGCTTCAAGCTGTGCGACTGTGGCGAAACAGGGGATTGTGGGCACGCAGAGCATGTCGAGCCCGTCCAAAATCGGCTCGGCCTCTCGTTTGAGATCGGCAAGTCGGTAAATCCCGCGAAAGGCATCATCCGCCGTGAGGGATTCGGCCAGCCCGATGATCTTGCGGGTCACCGGCAAGACGGCCTCTGCGTCCCGGTCCAGAAGTTCGGCGATGACGGTGTGCCGCTCAGCCACCCATGCGCCCTGATAGAGCATGCTGGCGACGGCATAGAGCGGCGCGAAATCGACCTCGACGATCTCGGCGCCGTCTGCCACCAGTTTCGCCACGTCGCGGGCAAAGGTCACTTGCTGGACGGTGTCGCCTTCGAACCGCGCCGAGGCCGCGTTGGGGATGCCGATCCGCAAGTGCGAGGCGGGTGCGGTCAGCGGTTGGTGCGCCAGCGGTTTGGAATAGGCATCCGCCGCGTCATAGCCCCGGGCCACGCCGAAAGCGGCATAGGCATCGTCTACCGTCAGCGCGAAGATCGACACGGTGTCAAGCGTGCGGCACGCGGGCACGACCCCGCTGGCCGACAGGGCGCCAAGGGTCGGTTTCAGACCGACGATGTTGTTCAGCGCCGCAGGCACGCGGCCCGATCCGGCAGTGTCAGTGCCCAGGGAAAACGCCACGGCGCCATGGCCCACGACCACGCCAGACCCGCCGGACGAGCCCCCCGGCACGATCAGAGGGTCAATGGAATTGCGCGGCGCGCCATAGGGGGTGCGCACCCCGACCAGCCCGGTGGCAAATTGGTCGAGGTTGGACTTGCCGATCATCAACGCACCCGCCGCGCGGAGTTTGGCCACGACAAAGGCGTCCTGCGTGGGCGTATAGGCATAGGCGGGGCAGGCTGCGGTGGTGGGAATGCCGACCACGTCGATGTTGTCCTTGACCGCAAAGGGGATGCCCCACAGCGGCATTTCCGGGTCATATGTCCCCAGCCTGCGGGCGTCGGCATACAGGCTGTCGCGGTCGCGCAGGTGGATGAATATCCCCGGATCGCCGATCCGGTCCAGCCGCGACAGCACCTCGTCGATCACGTCCTGCGGGCTGGTGCCACTGGCATAAGCCTCATGCAGGGCGGAGAAGGTAAAGGGCAGGGTGCTGAGCATGGGGGTCTTTCCGGTCTTTGAGGTCTTGGATCAAGCCGTGGCAATGCGGCGGGCAGGTGGTTTCGGCGCGGCGGCCAGTAGTTCTCTGGTGTAGGGATTGGTCGACGCCGACATGACCTGATCGGCGGGGCCTTCCTCGACGATTGCGCCGTCTTTCATGACAAGCACATGATCGCAAAGCAGCCGCACCACATGCAGGTCGTGACTGACGAAAAGGTAACTCAGCCCCAGCTTGGCCCGCAGGTCGACCAGAAGGTTCAAGACCACCGCCTGGATGGAGACGTCGAGCGCGGCAGTGGGCTCATCCAGGATGAGAAGGCGCGGATTAAGCGCCACGGCGCGCGCAACCCCCACCCGTGCCTTCTGACCGCCCGACAGTTGATGCGGAAAGCGGTCCAGCAATGGCAGGGGAAGGCCGACAAGCGTGGCAAGCTCCTCGACCCGCGCGGCAAGCTCTGGTCCGCGCATCCCGCCCAGCCGTCGCAGCGGCTCTGATATTGCCTGACGGGCGCTGTGACGCGGGTTGAGACTGTCGGTGGCATCCTGAAACACCATCTGGATATCGGCGCGCCGCGGGTCCTTGACAAAGCGCTGCGCCGGAATCCCGGCGATGTCATGTCCGTCGAAGAGTACGGAGCCGCTTGTCGGGTCCATCAACCGCACAAGGATTTCCGAGGTTGTCGACTTGCCGCAGCCAGACTCTCCCACAAGCCCGACACTTTGGCCCTGATTGATCCGGAACGAGATTCCACACACGGCATGCACCGGACCAGACTTGCCCTGATAGGTCTTGACCAGATCGTTGACCTCCAGCAGCGGCCTGTCATGTACCCTGTGCGGGATCAGCGCATTGCGCTCTTCGGGGGGCAGCAGGCTGCGGATGCTTTCGCCCTCGCGCGGGGTCGCATCCACCAGCTTGCGGCTGTAGGCGTGCTGCGGGTCGGAAAAAATCTGCACCGGGTCGCCCTGTTCGACGATGCGGCCGTCCTTCATCACCATGATCCGGTCGCAATATTGCGCCGCCAGCCCGAGGTCGTGGGTGATCAGGATACTGCTCATGCCACGGTCGCGGATCAGGTCGCGCACCAGGTCCATCACCGCCTTTTGCGTGGTGATGTCGAGCCCGGTGGTCGGCTCGTCCGCGATCAGCAGCTTGGGGTCGCAGGCCAGGGCAATTGCGCAGACGATGCGCTGACACATGCCGCCCGACAGTTCGAACGGATAGGCGTCGTAGCGCGCGGCGGCGTCCTTGATCCGCACCGCCTCAAGCGCTGCGATGGCCTTCTTGCGGGCGTCCTGACGGGTGGCGCGGGCGTGCTGGCGCAGCACGTCCTCGATCTGGTGGCCGACTTTGCGGATCGGGTTGAGGGCGGCGCGCGGGTTCTGGAAGATCATCGAGATCTCGCGCCCCCGGATGTCGCGCATGTCGCGTTCCGCCGCCCGCCGCAGGTCGATGCCGGAATAGATGGCCTCGCCCGCCCGGATCACGCCACCCGCATCCAGAATGCGCATCAGCGCATAAGAGGTGACCGACTTGCCCGAGCCGCTTTCGCCGACGATGCCGAGGATCTCACCCTTGGCAAGATCAAAGCTGATGCCGCGTACCGCGTCCACCTGACCCCGGCGGGTCTGGAAACTGACGGCAAGGTCCTTGACGCTCAGCATGGTTCAGGTCCTCTTGCGCGGGTCGACGATGTCGCGCAGCCCGTCGCCCAGCAGGTTGAAGGTAAACACCGCGATCATCAGCCACAGCCCCGGGAAGACCGCCAGCCACCATTCGCCGGACACGATGAAGTTGGCGCCCTCTGCGACCATGATGCCCCATTCCGGCGTCGGCGGGCGCACGCCCAGCCCGATGAAGGACAGCCCCGCGGCATTCAGGATCGCCCACCCGAGGTTCAGCGAGACCTGCACCATCATCGGCGGCAGCGCGTTGGGGAAGATGTGCAGCGCCAGAACCCGCAGATCCGAATTGCCCGAAAGTTTCGCCGCCCGCGCAAAGCCCGCGTCGCGGCGGATATTGACCTCGGCCCGGACCAGCCGGGCGTAGAAGGGCATGTTGATGATGGCGGTGGCGTAGATGATGTTTTCGATCGTGTTGCCAAGGGCGGCGACGATCCCCATTGCCAGCACAAACAGCGGAAACGCCATGATCGTGTCCAGAAACCTGTTCAGTATGATGTCCAGCCAACCACCCCAGTAACCCGCGATGGCCCCGAGGACCGAGCCCACCACGAAGGACAGCGCGACGGCGGCCACGGAAATCGACAGGTCCAGCCGCGTCGCCACGATCACCCGGCTGAACACGTCCCGTCCGATCTGATCCGTGCCGAACCAGTGCTCCCAGGACGGCGGCTGCAGCGACTTGGCGGCGTTTGACTCCAATGGATCGTAGGGGACCACCGAGGGGCCAACGATCGCGCAGAAAATCAGGAAGGCAAAGAGCCCGAAGGCCAGCAACGTTACCGGGTTGGCGCGCAGCACATAGACCAGATGTTCGAACCCGCTGGAGTGGGGGGCCTTGGCGGCGGGCGTGGCGGGCGCGGGGGATGCGGGCACGTCGGTCATTTGGACTCGAACCCGATGCGCGGATCAATCGCCGTGTATAGCAGGTCGATCACCAGGTTTAGCAGCACGAAGAGCAGCGCCATCGCGAGGACAAAGCCCTGCACGGCGGCGTAGTCCGACACCACCAGCGCCTCGACCGCGTAGGAGCCGATGCCGGGCCAGGCAAAGACCTTTTCCACCAGTACATTGGCACCGAGGGCAAAGGAAAAGACCATCCCCAGCGTCGTGACGACAGGCAGCAGCGCGTTGCGAAAGGCATAGCCGTACAGCACCTTGCTGCGGCTCAGACCGGCGGCGCGGGCGGTGCGGATGAAATCCGACGACAGGGCGGTCAGCATTGCCGCGCGGGTCATCCGGGCCACCGGGGCCAGCGTGAACAGAGCCAGGGTGCTCGCAGGCAGGATCAGCTGTTTGGCGGCTCCCCACCATGTCTCCCAATCGCCGGCGATGGCCGCGTCGATCAGGTAGAAGCCTGTGACATGGTCCGGTTCGAAATAGATGAAATCCAGCCGCCCCAGAGGCGAGGGCGCGATGCCCAGAAGATAATAGAAGATGTAGATCAGGAGGATGCCGGTGAAGAAGGTCGGCAGGGACACCCCCGCCGTCACCACCACACGGCACAGGTGATCAATCCAGGTGCCGGGCCGCGTCGCAGCCAGCACACCCAATGGAATGGCGATGGCGCAGGCCAGCAGAAGCGCCGTCAGGGTCAACTCCAGCGATGCGGGGAGGCGGTTTGCCAGATCGGTGGCAACCGCACGCCCGGAGGTCAGCGATTGCCCCAGATCGCCGCGCAGCAACTCTCCGACGTAAATCAGGAATTGCTGCGGCAGCGGCTTGTCCAACCCCATGGCGACGCGGGTTTCCTCGATCGAGGCCTCGTCGGCCATGACACCGGCGAAATAGACCGCCGGATCGCCGGGCAGAGCGCGGGTCAGCAGAAAGCTGATCACCACGACACCGACGACGACCGGGATGGCCTGCGCGCACCGCAAGAGCACCGCGCGCAATCTGGGATGACCCGTCAGCATGGCTCAGGTCACGCTGATAGGGCGCACGTCGAGCTGGCGATGGAACCAGAACTCATAGCCCTCGGCACCGTTCGCCGCCACGTTCAGCGCAGGCTGATAGAGCGGAATGCGCGGCAGTTCCTCCAGCGCGATATCGAACATGCGCTTGATCATCGGCGCGTATTCGGGATCGTCCATCGGCATGTGCAGGGTGGCGTCGACCAACTCTTCTATCTCTTCGTTGCGATAGTTGGACGAGTTGAACAGGTGCCCGTCCTTGTAGGCCCAGAAGAAGTAGTAATCGGGCGTGTTCAGCCAGCCACCGAAGTTTTCCAGATGCAGCGGCAGGCGTTTTTCGACCAGCACCGCCGTGCGCCAGTTGGCGCCGGGGATCTTCTCGATCTCCACGGTGATGCCGATCTTGCCAAGCGCCTCCTGCACCAGCAGCGCGGTGGGTTCCATCCAGGACGCGAGGTCGAGGCTGATCGACAGCGGCACCTCGAACCCGTCGGGATATGCCGACGCGGCCATCAGTTCCTTCGCCTTGTCGAGGTCGGTATGATACTGGGTCTTGCGCGGCCACAGGATGTCGCCCTCGGGGATCTCCTCCGCGCCGCCAAAAAGCGGCAGACCACGCCCAAAGGCCGCCGTCTGAAAGATGGCCTCGTAAGGCACCGCATAGGCGATCGCCTTGCGGACATTGGGGTCCTGAAACGGCTCGAAGCTGAAGTTCGGGCACAGGCAATGGATGCAGTTCTCGACCGGCGTCGAGAAGACGTCGATGGTTTCGGCCAGTTCGGCGGCATCCTTGTCGGGGATGCCAAAGGCCATCTGCACGTCGCCGCGTTCTACCAGCGCGCGCCGGGTGGCGGGGCTGGGTACTTCGCGGATCACGACGCGCTTGAGCGCGGGCAGGGGGCCGCCCGCCCAATCGTCATTGCGCTCGTAGACCAGTTGCTCGCCGGGTGCCCAACGAAGCACCTTGAAAGCCCCCGATCCGGCGGGGGTGGTGTGCAGGTATTCCAGTGCCCAGGGGTCGTCTTTGCTGGCATTTGCCAGTGCTTCCACCGAGTTCATGATGTAGGGAACCGGCACGGCCAGATCGGGGATCGTCAGTTTCGATGGCCGGTCGAGCGTGATGACAAAAGTCGCATCGTCGACCGCCTCGAACTGGTCGGGCCGCTCCAGCCCGCCCGCCTTCATCTGGACAGTCGGAAAGCCACCCACGGACACAGCGCGATCGAAGGACCATTTCACGTCCTGCGCCGTCACGGTGCGTCCGTCCCAGAACCGGGCATTCGGGTTCAACTTGAACGTCAGGGTCATACCGTCGTCAGAGACAGTCCAGCTTTCGGCCAGTTCCGGTTCGATGACCGAGTAGTCGTATGAATAGCCGCCGCCTATTGCCTCCTTGGTGCCGAAAGACACCAATCGGTCATAGCAGTTCACGCCCACCTGATACGACGCGCGGCTGGTGCCGGAGCGATGCAGGTCGAGGCTGTTGATGGTCTCTCCGGTCACCACCACAAGAGTGTCAGAGCCCTGCGCGGATGCGGGCATCGCCTTGAGAAAAGGCAGAACCGACGCAGCGCCCGCGCCCATCCTGAGAAAGTTCCGACGTGTGGTGCCATTGGTCATGAAAATGTCCTCTTGGTGTTGAGCGGGTCTTTGGATTCGCCGTTTCCGCAAGGGTGTGGGGTTATATTGTTCGCATCTACTGCTATTAACTCACGAATACGGTGCATTTTTTGCACCGCTTTGGGGGAAGGCAAGCATCATCAAACACTTAAGGACATATGAGCTGATCGAGGCAGTGGTGCGCGCGGGGTCGATCCGGCGCGCGGCAGAAGAATGCAACCTCACGGCTTCGGCACTGAACCGCCGGATCCAGGGGTTCGAGCAGGAATTCGGTTGCCCCATCTTCGAACGGCTGCCGCGTGGTATGCGGCTCAATCCGGCGGGCGAGCTGCTGATGCAACATATCCGGGCACAGCGCAGCGACATGGCGCGGGTCCAGGCCCAGGTCGCCGACCTGACCGGAGAGCGACGCGGCCAGGTCACGATTGCCTGCAGCCAGGCGCTGCTGCCGTATTTCCTGCCGAAACAGATCGCGGCCTATCGCGCCGAACATCCGGGTGTGACCTTCAAGGTTAACGTCCGTGACCGGGTACAGGCCGAACGCGATCTGGCCTCCTTTGAAAGCGATCTGGCTCTGGTGTTCGAGCCGGTACACATGGTGGATTTCGAATTGCTCTTCGAGCTACCGCAGCGCGTTCACGCGGTCTTTCGCGCCTCCAGCCCGCTGGCGCAAAAGCCGCAGGTGCGATTGCGCGACTGCCTGAGCCGAAAATTGGTGCTGCCGTCGGCACCTTATGGTGTGCGGCATCTGCTCGAGTTGGGCGCGGCGCGGCGCAGGCTGGCGTTCGACCCGGTGCTGGAAACCGAATCCTTTGAATTGATCCGCCACTACGTTGTCGAGGAGGACGCAGTTGGATTTCAGATCCCGATCGGGCTTAAACCTGCACAGCAAAGTGCCATCGCGCACGCTCCGATCTCAGACAGGGATATGCCCGCCGGCAGGTTGCTTTTGGGACAGATGCGGGGCCGCGTTCTGCCGGTGGCGTCTGCGAAGTTCGCCCGTCAACTGGAGGCGCAACTGGAAGGGCTTGGCGACGCATAGGTGGCGCCAAGAGTGCAACTTGGACCTGTCAGAAGAACGCCTCATCCCTTGTGGCGACTAAACCTGCGCCGCTGCCGAGGGCCCGCAACATCTGTGAAACGCTGTCTGAACCGCCGCGGTTTCGCCGGAGGCTCCGAAGTGAGTATGGATGGAGCCGATGGAACGAGACAACAGAGCGAACCGCTATACGCCTGATCTGTGCGAGCGCGCGGTTCGGCTGGCCCTTGAGATCTTTGACGCCTGGTGTGCTGAGGGGACGGTGCGGGGTCAGTCGCGTGCGCCGGGGTCGAGGAGCGCCAGCAGGTCGAGCAGCAATTCGTAGTTTTGTGGCCCCATGGTTGTCTT